>NZ_CP033367.1:1315000-1972500 GCF_013170845.1 Mesorhizobium loti R88b | reverse complement strand
CACCTCCACTACGAGCTGATCGTCAACGGCACCAAGGTCGATTCGATGCGCGTCCGCCTGCCGGTCGGCAAGGTGCTGAAGGGCGATGATCTCGTCGCCTTCAGGCGCGAGCGCGAGCGAATCGATGACCTGCTGAAGCAGGAAGACAGCGATTCGCTGAAGGTCGCGAGCGCCAAGATCGACGGCTGACCTTTCGTTTTCAGTCTTGCTGACGTCTCAGTCTTGCGGATTTTCGGTGCGCCGCGACCATGGCAGCCGCTCACCGGAAATGGTCGTCCACGCGATAATGGCCGAAAGCAGGCAAAGCAGCGCCGTAACAGACGAGACGGCGGAAAACGCCGCATCGCCGGCGGCGAGCCTTGCCGCATCGAGCGCCGGCGCAAGTCCAGCCGGCGCCGGCTCGCCAAAGCCTGGCACGCCTGAGACCACACTTTCGTCCAGCGCATTGGCGTAGACCCAGGCGGCTAGCGATCCCATTGCCGCCACCGCGATCAAGCCGCCTATGCGCGAGACGGCATTGTTGATGCCCGAAGCAGCCCCCGTATCCTTGTCGTCCACAGCCGTCATGATCGCGGTTGAGAGTGGTGAGACGACCAGAGCCATGCCGAGCCCCATCAGCGCCATCAGCGGAAATATTCCCGTCCAGAAATGGTGCATGCCGGCATGGGTGAGCAAGGTAAGTCCGGCGAAGGCGAACGCGACGATCAGGCTGCCGCAGGCGATCGGAAAGCGCGGCCCGATCCGGTCCGACAATTGGCCGACCGGTCCCGACAGCAACGCGATCGACGCCGACAACGGCAGGAAAATGAAACCAACCTCGGCCGTGCTCAGCCCCCAGCCGGCGATCAGCAGCATCGGCAGATAGAAGAGATTGGCTGACAGCGCGAAATAGAGGAAGAAGGTCGCGACATTTGCCCCGGCAAACGCACCGATGCGAAACAGGCTGAGATTGATCATTGGCTCGCGCTGCCGGTGCTCGAACAGGACAAAGACGATAAGCAGCACGACACCGGCGGCAATGCTTGGTCCCGCCATATGGCCCTCGCCGCTGGAACTCATCGAGGTCAGCCCATAGGCGAGCGCGCCGAAGGCCAGCGTCGCCAGCGCACCGCCACCCAAATCCAGACTGCGTTTTTCCGTCGGCGCATCGGCCGGGATCTTGGTGAGCAGAAGATAGATCGAGATCAGGCCGAGCGGCAGATTGATGGCGAAGATCGCCCGCCAGATGCCGCCGCCGAAAGCCGACAGCACCAGACCGCCGAGCACCGGGCCGAGCGCGGTGGTCAGTGCCGAGGCGGCGGCCCAGATGCCGATCGCGCGGCCGCGTTCTTTCTTCGGATAGGCCTTGGCGATGATGGCGAGACTGCCCGGCACCATGATTGCAGCCCCGATGCCCTGGAGGGCGCGAAACGCGATCAGCACGACAGCGTTCGGCGCCAACGCACAGGCAAGCGACGCGGCGACGAACAGCACAATGCCGGCCACAAAGGCGCGGCGCAGCCCGAACCGGTCGCCGGCGGCACCGCCGGCAAGGATCAGCGCCGAGAGCGTCAACGCATAGGCATTGGAAATCCACTGTGCCTCGGCAAGACTGGCACCGAGATCGACACGGATCGCCGGCATGGCGATGGCCAGGATCGAGCCGTCGATAAAGCCGAGCGCCGAGGCCAGGATCGCCGCAATCAGCACGAATCGCCGCTGCGATTGCGGACAGAAGGTTCCGTTCGTGACCGGACTGGTCAGCGGGACTGCGGCGGCTTCATTTGGCGAATGCATGGCGCTCTGCTTAGACCGACGCCGTGCTGGCAACAACCGGCCAGCCGCTAGCAGTCCTTGAAACCAGCCATATTGCCAGGATCGCATCTGTCCGGATGCAAATGGCGGCAGCCATGCTAAGTTTTTCGCGGAGCCGCAAGCGGGAGAAGGCGATGAAGCATCCACTGGAAGCATCGGCGGAAGGGCGCGGCCGCATCGTTGGCATCACCGACGGCGTCTTCGCAATCGCGCTCACGCTCATCGTGCTCGAGATCCGGGTGCCGGCGCATGAGATAATCCATTCCGAGCGCAATCTGCTTGCCGCTATTGCCGCACTGGCGCCGCGCTTCCTGACCTATGCGTTGAGCTTCCTGACGCTGACCATCTTCTGGTTCGGCCAGCAGGCGCAGCATGGGCTGATCGCCAAATCCGACAGGCGGCTCGCGACGCTGAACCTCTGCTTTCTCGCCTTCATCGCCTTGCTGCCGTTCTCGACCGATCTTCTGGCCGATTTCCTCGAATTCAGGACCGCGGTGCTCGTCTACTGGCTCAACCTGCTGATGCTCGGCGTCACGCTGCTCGCCAGCTGGCACTACGCGGATAAGAACGGCTTTGTAGCGGAAGATGTCGACGCCGAAACGAGGCGCACGGTCTATCTGCGCATCGTCAAGGCGCAGATCCTGTGGGCAGTCGGCGCCGCACTCTGCCTGATCAGCCCATTGCTCAGCATCGGCTTCATTCTGCTTGTGCAGTTGATCTATGCCGCTGCGCTGCGCAGCTCATTGCTGCGCAACGTCATCGGATGAAGGTCCGCCAATGAATTCCACGGTGACGCCTGGCGACACCAGCTTGGCGAGCTCTCGTGCGTCCCAGTTGGTCAGGCGCACGCAGCCATGGCTTTCGGTCTTGCCGATCTTCGACGGCTCGGGCGTTCCGTGGATGCCGTAGGTCGGCTTGTCCAAGGCGATCCAGACCGACCCGACAGGGCCGTTGGGGCCTGGCGGAACGGTGAGAATCTTGTCGTTCTCGCCCTGCTTGAAGTTGATATTGGGGTTGTAGGTATAGTTCGGGTCGAGCGCGATGCGCGACACGGCGTGGATGCCGGTGGGCGATGGCGTGTCGGCCGAGCCGATTGTGGCGGGATAGGCTGCGACCAGCTTGCCGCCCGCATCGTAGGCGTACACTTCTTTCTTGGTTTTGTCGGCGACGATGCGCGCGACCGGCGTAGACACCAGCTTGCCGAAATTGGCGACCTTGATGATCGTGCCGGGACGGTTGAAGTCGAGGCCCTTGTTGATCGACTTTAGATAGTTCTCGTCCATGTGGAAGCGCTCGGCCAGCGCCTCGGTGACCGAGGTATAGCACATGCAGTTGAGCTGCGCCTTCTGGCTGTAGTCTTCCGGGATCGAGGCGACATAAGGGCCTGCCGCATCCTCCGCCGTGATTGTGTAGTTGGCAAAGGCGTCGCCACCGGATTGCGAAAGAGCTGACTGGATGCCGACCGCGTCGGTCGATTTCAGATTGCTGCCGTTGATCTGGTTGTAGGCGGCCAAGGCCTTGTCGACATTCGAGCCGAAGCGCCCGTCAATCACGCCCGGCGAAGCGCCGCCACGGTCGAGCAGGACCTGCAGCGCCGCCACATCCTGACGCGCGCCGAGCGACAGCGACGGATCGACGGCGGCCTTGCCGCCGGTCTCCGGCGGCAGCGCCGCCGGCGTTTCCGGATTGGCTGGCTGCACCTCCGGCTGGGCCGGCTGAACAGGGTCTATCGAAGCCTCGTTGAGCGGCTGGCGCTTGATCGTGCCCGGCTTTGCCGGCCGCGGTGCATCGGGATAAGTGTTGTCGTAGCCGCCATCGTCCTGTTGCGCTGGTGGGTAGGCCTCTACGGAGTTGTCACTGTTGGGATCGTATTCATCCGCCGGCGGGGCGATAACCCGGCCGTCCTCGTCCATCCGCTTGCGGCGCAAACGCGCCATGTCTTCCGGATCGTCGAGATAATAGCGGTCATCATCGGCAGGAGCGCGGCCCAATTCGCGCAGCCGTGTATCGCGGCGCAGCGCGCGGCGGTCAAGGCGTGTCTGCGGCGGCTGGATGGCGATGACCTTGCCGGTATCGGCATCGACGATGACGCGGTTGCCGCGGGCGTCGTAATAGATGTCCAGATTTCCGTCCTGGGCGACGAGAATGCCGCCATCACTGGCAGCGCGGGCAACTCTTGGTGCGTTGTCCTGTGTCGGCGCGGCAAGCGCGGCAGAAGACACAAGCCCGGCGGCAAGCGCCGAAAGGGCGAAGATCGTGCGGAACATCGTGGCCAAACTCTCCGGTCCGTAATTGCCGCCGCCCGGCAGTGGTGTCCCTGTAAGGCGAACCCCTTCGCCAACAAACCAGTTACCCACCATATGGTTCCAACATGAACCGGGCATGAAGATGGCGGTTTTCCGGCGTATCGACGAATATTAGCTAGCTTGCGAGCCCCAAGTCCTTGCGCGCCTGCTTGGTCAGCTTCAGGGCGACCAGGCGATGGCTCTCGCGCAGATAGTCCTTCAGCGCCCCATCATCCATGCTTTGGCTTGTCTGACGCTGGATCCATGTCATGCCGCGCGAGGCAAGATAGGGCGCCGGCCGGCAACCCGGCTGCTCCTTCAGCACATCAAAGGCGATGTCGGAACATTTGAAGGTGACGAAGAGCTGCTGGCCGTGATCCCAGCCGCCGATCGCAAACACCTTGGTGCCGACCTTCCAGACATGGGCGCCGCCCCACTGGACGATATGATTTGTCGCGGGCAGCGAAGCGCAGAAGCTGTTGTAGTCGTCCAGCGTCATCCGCTCCCGCCTTCAAAATGAAATGAAAACGCCGCGCGCCCAGTCTGGACGCGCGGCACCCTGAAGCGCGACGCGCGTCAGATCTTTGTTTTATGCATGTCGTTGTCCCAAAACCGAACTCACTTTTGGGCGACATGCATTGATCAGGCGGCCGCTTCAGCCGCGACAATCGACGGCTTCGAGCGGAAGTTCAGCCGGTCGGAACCGGCGGTGACCTTGACGGTCGAGCCATCGAGAATATCGCCGAGCAGGATTTTCTCCGCCAGCGGGTCCTGCAACTCCTTCTGCATCACCCGCTTAAGCGGCCGTGCGCCATAGGCCGGGTCGTAACCCTTGGCTGCCAGCCACTCGATCGCCTCCTTGTCCAGCGACAGCGTGATCTTGCGATCGACAAGCAGGCTTTCCAGCCGCTTGAGCTGGATCTCCACGATGCGGCCCATGTCCTGCCGGCGCAGCCGGTGGAACAGGATCACCTCGTCAACGCGGTTCAGGAACTCCGGCCGGAACGACGCCTTGACGACATTCATCACCTCGTCGCGAACCTGGTCGACATCCTGATCCTCGCCGAGATTGACCAGATATTCGGCGCCGAGGTTGGACGTCATGATGATCAGCGTGTTGCGGAAATCGACCGTGCGGCCCTGGCCATCAGTCAGGCGGCCGTCATCGAGCACCTGCAGCAAGACGTTGAAAACATCCGGATGCGCCTTCTCGATCTCGTCGAACAGCACGACCTGATAGGGCCGGCGCCGCACCGCTTCGGTCAGCGCGCCGCCTTCCTCATAGCCGACATAGCCGGGAGGCGCACCGATCAGCCGGGAAACCGAGTGCTTTTCCATGAACTCCGACATGTCGATGCGCACCATGGCGCTATCGTCGTCGAACAGGAAGCTTGCCAGCGCCTTGGTCAGTTCGGTTTTGCCGACACCCGTCGGCCCGAGGAAGATGAACGAGCCGATCGGCCGGTTCGGATCCTGCAGGCCCGCACGCGCGCGCCGTACCGCCTTGGAAACGGCCTGCACCGCCTCGCCCTGGCCGACGACACGCTTGCCGATCTCGTCTTCCATGCGCAGCAGCTTGTCGCGCTCGCCCTGCAGCATCTTGTCGACGGGAATGCCGGTCCAGCGCGAGACGATATGAGCGACGTGGTCGGGTGTGACCACTTCCTCGACCATGCCGACCTTGCCGTCCTGGGCTTCGGCCTCCTTCAGCTTCTTTTCCAGCTCGGGGATCTTGCCATAGGCAAGCTCGCCGGCGCGCTGGAATTCACCCTTGCGCTGGGCAATGGCAAGGTCGTTGCGCGCCTCGTCGAGCTGCTTCTTCAGATCGGCGGCGAGCCCGAGCTTCTGCTTCTCGGCCTGCCACTTGGCGGTGATCTCGGTCGATTCTTCCTCAAGGCCGACAAGTTCTTTTTCCAGGCGGACGAGCCGGTCTTTCGAGGCATCGTCCGTCTCGACCTTCAGCGCCTCGCGCTCGATCTTGAGCTGCATGATGCGGCGGTCGATCTCATCCAGCGCCTCGGGCTTGGAATCGACCTGCATCCTGAGCCGCGACGCGGCTTCGTCCATCAGGTCGATTGCTTTGTCCGGCAGGAAGCGGTCGGCGATGTAGCGATTGGACAGCGTCGCCGCCGCCACCAGAGCCGAGTCGGAAATACGCACCTTGTGGTGCTGCTCGTATTTTTCCTTCAGGCCGCGCAGGATCGAGACGGTGTCTTCCACCGTCGGCTCATCGACGAAAACGGGCTGGAAGCGGCGGGCAAGTGCCGGATCCTTCTCGACATGTTTTCTGTATTCATCGAGCGTGGTCGCACCGACGCAGTGCAGTTCGCCACGCGCGAGCGCGGGCTTCAACAGGTTCGACGCATCCATCGCGCCGTCAGCCTTACCGGCGCCGACCAGCGTGTGCATCTCGTCGATGAACAGGATGATGTTGCCGTTGGCCGAAGTGACTTCGGACAGCACCGCCTTCAGCCGCTCCTCGAACTCGCCACGATATTTGGCGCCGGCAATCAGCGAGCCCATGTCGAGCGCCATCAACTGCTTGTCCTTCAGCGATTCCGGCACGTCGCCATTGACGATGCGCAGCGCCAGGCCTTCGGCGATCGCCGTCTTGCCGACGCCCGGCTCGCCGATCAGCACCGGATTGTTCTTGGTGCGGCGCGACAACACCTGGATGGTGCGGCGGATCTCGTCGTCGCGACCAATCACCGGGTCGAGCTTGCCCGCGCGGGCGTCCGCCGTGAGATCGCGCGCGTACTTCTTCAGCGCGTCATAGCCCTGCTCGGCGCTCGCCGAATCCGCGGTACGACCCTTGCGGACATCGTTGATGACCTGATTCAGGGCCTGCGCGGTGACGCCGGCCTTGGCCAGGATGTCGGCGGTCTTGGCCGATTTCTCCATGGTCAGCGCCTGCAACAGCCGCTCGACGGTGACAAAGCTGTCACCGGCCTTCTTGGCCAGTTCTTCGGCCGTCGAAAACACCTTGGCCAAAGGCTGCGCGAGATAGAGCTGGCCGTTACCGCCTTCCACCTTCGGCATCGCCTCAAGTGCCGTCTCGACGCCAAGCTTGACGTCGCGGGTGGTGCCGCCGGCGCGTTCGATCAACGACGCGGCCAAGCCCTCGTCATCGTCGACGAGCACCTTCAACATGTGTTCGGGAGTGAATTGCTGGTGATTGCGCGAGAGCGCCATGGTCTGCGCCGACTGGATAAAGCCACGCACACGCTCTGAGTATTTCTCAAGGTTCATATCTGTCTCCTTCCATCACCGGCCCGCTTTGCGGCACCGGATCAGATTGCGGTGACGGACCCGCCCATTCGAGCCGAGTCCTGTTCAGCCGAGATATGGTGCATAGGCCATGCTGTCTCAAGACGCCTTGATGTCGGTCAATGCATAATATTCCACGTCAGCCCAATCGAAAACGGCGGAGATTTCTCCCCGCCGTTCAATGCTTTGAGCTGCCGTTCGATCAGTTGTCGATGTCGACGATCACGGGCTCGGTGCTGCCACTATCGGCCGGAGCCGCGGCCACCTCGCCGGTATCGGCATTGTCGCCACCACTGTCGACCTGATCGGCGTTGGTGCGCGGACGCCGCGGGCGGCGCGGGCGACGGGCAGCGCCGCTCTCGGCGGCCGCCTCGTTGAGCTCGGCCTGCGCGGCAAGAGCCGCCGGCGAAAAGCTCTCGAACAGCGGAGCCGGCTCGGCTACCGCAACGATCTCGACCGGTGAAGCGGGCTCTGCCTGTGCGTCTGCCTGGACCGGGGCCTCGTTGCGCTGCTGCTGGCCACCTTGATCGGAGGATGAAGCAAAGTCGCGCTGGCCGTTCTGGCCGTAGCCGCCATTGGGGCGACGATCGCGGTGGCGCCCGCCATTGTTGTCGCGGCCGTTGTTGCGCCCGCCATTGTCGCGCCCGCCATTGTCGCGATTGTCGCGACCGTTTTCCCGGTTCAGCGCGACCTCGGCCGGCATGCCTTCGATAACCGGCTGCGGGCCGGTGCCGTGGTTGGCCACCGGAATCTGGGCATCGGAAATAGTGTTGCTGTTGTTGCCGGAATTGTCGAAGTCGTCACGATCCTCATCGCCGTCATCGTCGAAATCGTCGCGATTCTGTTGCGCATTCTGGATCGGCATCTGCGCCTGAGCGGCGGCAATGATGCGATTGTAGTGTTCGGCGTGCTGGAGGTAGTTTTCCGCCATGACACGGTCGCCGGAACTTTGCGCATCTCGGGCCAGGGTGGCGTATTTTTCGGCGATCTGCTGAGCCGATCCACGGATCTTCACGTCCGGGCCGTTACTCTCGTAGTTACGCGTCAGGGGATTCGGTCCCTTGCGATTGTTGTTATTATTATTGTTGTTGCCGCCACCGCCGCCGCCATTGTTGTTGCGACCGCGCATGCGCCTGTTCTGCTGTTGTGGCCTCATTAGACTCTCTTCATTTTGAAATTTTTTGAAAACTCGTCACGAACGGTGGCGCTCATGCAGCCAGCCGTTTGGTTTCTTCACCGGCGTTCGCCCGCATCGATTGCGTTGGCGCCACGTGCCATCCTGTTCCGGTTACATCACTTGCCGGACGATTCCCGCACGAAGCTTGGGCGTCGTTTGCGCAAGAAGGCAGCTATTTCCAAGGAAACCGAATCGCTAAGAGCACTGCCTGCTTCGTCTCATCCGGTTGAGGCGACCCTAGCCGCATTCCCCGGTATTGCCAAGCGGTTTTTTTGCACTGCGTCAAGGGTTTCCCCGTTGAAAGACAAGAACCCTGTCATTTCCGCCGAGATCACGGAAAGCACCCACCGGTGCATAGCCCGCGGCCGTGAATATACCCGTAACGTCGTCCTGTTGCGTATAACCGATCTCGACTGCGATCCTGCCTTCGGGCTTCAAAAACACTTCCGCCTCGGCGGCTATTGTTCTGTAAGGGTCCAGACCATCCTCGCCACCATCAAGGGCTGCGCGGGGATCGAAATCGCGGACCTCGTCCTGCAGATTTTCGATGTCTTGTGATAATATGTAGGGAGGGTTTGCGGCAATTACATGGTATCGGCCGGAAACTTTTTCGAACCAGTTTGACTCGAGCGCAGTAAACCGATCGGCGAGGCCCAGTTGCCTGGCATTGCGGCTCGCCGTCGCCAGAGCGCCAGCGGCAATGTCGACACCGGTGGCGGTCGCGGCCGGCTCTGCGCTCAGCAGCGCCAGCGCGATTGCGCCCGTTCCGGTGCCGAGATCCAGAACGCGGCATTCACCCTCCCGCGCGGCGATTGCCTTGACGAAGGGCAGCACCGCCTCGACCAGCGTTTCAGTATCAGGCCTCGGCTCCAGCGTTTCGGGCGACAGTGACAGGCGCAGGCCATAGAACTCGCGGTAACCGAGGATACGATGCACCGGCTCGCCACCCGCCCGCCGTTTCAAGGCGGCATCGATCTGCGCAAGTGCGTCGGCTGCCACTTTGCGTGCGGGATCGGAGACCGCCTGCGTCCGCGTCGTTCCGGAAAAATGTTCGACGATCAGCCTGGCATCGAGCGTGGGATCACCGACTGCGGCCGCCACAAGCCTGGCCCGCGCTTCCCGCAGCAGCGGCCCCAGCGCCTCGGGCAAAGGATCAGCCATCAAGGCCGATATCGGCGAGCAGCTTCGACTGGTGATCGGCGATCAGCGCGTCAATGACTTCGTCGAGTTCGCCCATCATCACCCGGTCGAGCTTGTAAAGCGTCAGGTTGATGCGATGGTCGGTGAGGCGGCCTTGCGGGAAATTGTAGGTGCGGATGCGCTCCGAGCGATCTCCGGAGCCAACCTGCGACTTGCGCGATTCGGAACGCTCCTCGTCCGCCTTGCTGCGCTCCAGGTCGTAGAGCCGGGCGCGTAGGATCTGCATGGCCTTCGCCCGGTTCTGGTGCTGCGACTTCTCCGCCTGCACCACCATGATGCCGGTCGGCAGATGGGTGATGCGCACCGCCGAATCGGTGGTGTTGACGTGCTGGCCGCCGGAGCCCGAGGCGCGCATCGTGTCAATGCGGATGTCTTCGGCCTTGATGTCGATATCGACCTCTTCGGCTTCCGGCAACACGGCGACGGTCGCGGCGGAAGTATGAATGCGCCCGCTGGCCTCGGTCGCCGGCACGCGCTGCACGCGATGCACGCCAGATTCGAATTTCAGATGGGCAAAGACCCCCCTGCCGGAAATGGTGGCGATGATTTCCTTGAAACCACCGGCATCGCCATCGCTGGCCGACACCGTCTCGAACCGCCAGCCGCGTTCGGCTGCATAGCGCTCATACATTCGAAACAGATCACCGGCGAAAAGGGCGGCCTCATCGCCGCCGGTACCGGCACGGATTTCGAGGATGGCGTTCTTGTCGTCGGCGGCATCCCTGGGCAACAGAAGGACCTGAATGTCCTTCTGCAGCGCCTCGATGCGATCCTCCACGCCGGGCAGATCTGCCTCGGCGAGCGCCCGCATCTCCGCATCGGTGCCCTTGTCGGCAAGCATCGCTTCGAGGTCGGCCTGCTCATGCTCGGCCGCGCGCAGTTCCCTGACCTTGGCCACCATGTCCTGCAGCTCGGCATATTCCGACGCCATCTTCACATAGGCATCCGGCGCCGGCCCGGCAGACATCTGCGCCTCAAGCATCTCGAAACGCTTGACGACTTGATCCATACGATCGCGGGGCAAATTGACCATGATGAGATGCTACAGCGGGATCGAGCGGTCGTCGGCAAAGGCCTGCAGCAGCGCCCGCATTGGCAGCCCCTGCGCCGGCGCCATCAGATTGTCGTCAAAGAACGCTTTCAGCTCGTCCAGCGGCAGTTCCGTCAGCATTGCCTTGACCGGGCCGATCGAGGCCGGCGACATCGAGATCGAGCGGAAGCCAAGGCCGATCAGCGCCATGGCCGATATGGGTTTTCCGGCAAGTTCGCCGCACAGCGTGACGGGCGTGTGATTGCGGGCGCCGGCATCGGCGATCTGCTTGAGCACACGCAGGAACGGCGCCGACAGCGTGTCGAACCGGTTGGCCAATTGCGTGTTGCCGCGGTCGACCGCCATGACGAACTGGAACAGATCGTTCGAGCCGACCGAAACGAAATCGACCGCCTTCATCAATTCGTCGAGCTGGAACAGCAGCGACGGCACTTCCAGCATGGCGCCCAGCTTGAGGCTGGTCGGCAGATGATGGGCAAAGCGCGAGAGATGCCGCACTTCACGGTCGATGATTTCGCGCGCTTGGGCGATTTCGCCAAGCTCGGTCACCATCGGCAGCATCAGCTTGAGCTCACGCCCGCCGCTGGCCTTCAGCAAGGCGCGGATCTGGGTGCGCAGCAATCCCGGCCGGTCGAGCGTCAGGCGGATCGCCCGCCAGCCCAGCGCCGGGTTCTCTTCCTGGATGGCACCCTTGAAGTAGGGCAGCACCTTGTCGCCACCAATATCGATGGTGCGGAAGGTGACCGGCTTGCCGCGCGCCGCCTCGAGCACGTCGCGATAGAGTTTTTCCTGCGCCTCGGCACGCGGAAAGGTCGAAGCGACCATGAACTGCAGTTCGGTGCGGAACAGGCCGATGCCTGCGGCGCCCGCCTCGGCCAGCTGCGGCAGGTCGACGGCAAGCCCGGCATTCATCAAGAGATCGACCTGGACACCGTCCTTGGTCGTTGACGGCTTCTTGCGCAGTTCGCGATAAACCTCTTGCCGGCGCGCCCGGAAACGCACCTTTTCGGCATAGGCAGCCTCGAGATCGGGCTGCGGCCGCAAATGGATCACGCCCTCTTCGCCGTCGACGATGATGGCATCGCCGTTTTCCGCCATGGAAACGGCGCCCTTCATCTGGCCGGCCACCGGGATGCCCATGGCGCGCGCGACGATGACGACGTGGCTGGTGGCCGCACCATCCTCGAGCACCAACCCGCGCATCTTCTCCCTGGGATAGTCCAGAAGCTCGGCAGCCCCCATCGAGCGGGCAACGATGATGGCATCCTTCGGCAGCGATGCCGCGACATCCTCGGGTCCGCGGCCCATCAACTGGCGCAGCAGCCGGTTGGCGAGGTCGTCGAAATCGCTCATCCGCTCGCGCAGATAGGGATCGGTCATGTGCAGCATGCGCGCGCGCATGTCGCTCTGCACCTTTTCCACGGCAGCCTCGGCGGTCAGGCCGTTGCGGATCGCCTCTTCCAGGCGCCGCACCCAGCCGCGGTCATTGGCGAACATGCGATAGGCTTCCAGCACCTGGCGATGCTCGCCTTCGAAGGCGACATCGCGGCGCTCCAGCATGTCGTCGATGGAGAGGCGGAGCGAACCGAGCGAGGTCTCGAGCCGCCGGACCTCTTCCTCGCTGTCTTCATTGAACAGATTGGTGACGACGATGCGCGGCTCGTGCAGCACGACATGGCCAAGCCCGACGCCGTCGTTGAAGGACAGGCCGGTGAAACTGACTGGCCGGCGCAGATCAAGTTCAAGGCCGGGCCGGGTCAGCCGCGCCAGATCGCCGGTGGCGATCATCTCGGCGATGACCATGGCGGTGGTTTCCAGCGCCTCGACCTCGTCGTCGCGATAATGGCGCATGGTCTTGTTCTGGACGACCAGGACGCCCAGCGTGCGCCCTGCCCGCAGCACCGGCACGCCAAGGAAGGAATTGTAAATCTCTTCCCCGGTCTCCGGCAGGTAGGCGAAGGCCGGGTGCTCCTGCGCATTGGACAGGTTGAGCGGCCGCGCGCTGGCGGCGATCGTGCCGACCAGACCTTGCCCCAGCCGCAGCTGCGCCAGGTGGACGGCATTCGGGTTCAGACCTTCGGTGGCATAGAGCTCAAGCACCGAATCGGCCCGCAGCACGTAAAGCGAGCAGACTTCGGCGACCATGTTGGAGGCGATGTCGCGCACGATCCGGTCAAGCCGCTCCTGCGGCTCCAGCGGCTCTTGCATGAGCTCGCGGAGCCGTTTCAGCAAAACGCGCGGGCCACTGGCCTGGTCACGCATCGCGGCTTCTTCTCCAATAGGCATTTTGCCCGCCGCAGTTTCCACTGCGACCGGTGCACGCGCAACAACTCAAATCGTTCTCGCTACTGCTTATCCAGACCGTAGACGGAATGCAAAGTGCGAACCGCGAGTTCTGTGTACGGACCATCGATCAGTATCGAAATCTTGATCTCGGAGGTGGTGATGGCGCGGATGTTGATCGCCTTGTCGGCCAGCGCCTTGAAGGCGGTGGCGGCAACGCCGGCATGGCTCCTCATGCCAATGCCGATGACCGAAACCTTCGACATGCCGGCTTCCGACTGCACGACATCGTAGCCGATCTCGGTTTTCAGGCGCTCCAGCACGACAAGCGCCTTGTCGACGTCGCCTGACGGCACCGTGAAGGTCATGTCGGTGAACTTGCCGTCCTCGGAAATGTTCTGGACGATCATGTCGACATTGATGTTAGCCTCGGCCAGCGGGCCGAAGATGCCGGCGGCGACGCCCGGCCGGTCGCCGACGCGGCGCAGCGAAATCTGCGCTTCGTCCTTGGCATAGGCAATTCCGGTGACGACCTGCTGTTCCACGATCTCTTCCTCGTCGCAAATGAGCGTTCCCGGAGGATTGAGCAAATCCCCCATTCCGGGCGCATCGGGATCGTCGAAGGACGACCGCACGAAGGTACGCACCCTGTGCACCATGGCAAGCTCGACCGAACGCACCTGCAGAACCTTGGCGCCGAGCGAGGCCATTTCAAGCATTTCCTCGAACGAGATCTTGGCCAGCCGGCGCGCCTTGGGCTCCATGCGCGGATCGGTGGTGTAGACCCCGTCGACATCGGTGTAGATGTCGCAGCGGTCGGCCTTGACCGCGGCCGCTATAGCCACCGCGCTGGTGTCGGAACCACCACGTCCAAGCGTAGCGATGCGATTATCCGGCCCGATGCCCTGGAAGCCGGCGATGACGGCCACCTGGCCTTCGCCGAAGCGCTTGATCAGGAAGGCACCATCGATATCGAGAATACGCGCCGCGCCATGCGCATTGTCGGTCTTGATCGGGATCTGCCAGCCCTGCCAGGAGCGCGCATGCACACCCATGTTCTGCAAGGTGATGGCCAGCAGGCCGGCCGTGACCTGTTCGCCGGAAGCGACGACCGCGTCATATTCGCGTGCATCGTGCATCGGCGAGGCTTCGCGTGTCCAGGCAACCAGCTCATTGGTCTTGCCCGACATCGCCGAGACAACCACGGCCACCTCGTGGCCAGCGTCGACCTCGCGTTTGACGTGGCGCGCCACATTGCGGATGCGGGCGATGTCGGCGACGGAGGTTCCGCCGAATTTCATCACGATGCGCGCCATGGAAGCGAAATGCCTTTGACTGAAGCCGGCCTGGAGCCGAAAATAAAAGAAAGCGCCCGGCTGGCGCCGGCCGCTGAATGCGCGGCCTCCTTAGCCAAATGATGAAGGTTTCGCAAGGCTGGCAGCGGATTGCCGGTTTCAAGAAGACGGCATATTGCGTTCCAACCCTGCGCCGCTTACCAAATGCTGCCCGCGGGGAATTCCTTTTGGTTCGGCATAACAGATGATTGCTCGTCTTCGGCGCGCCATGCGATTGCAATCGCTCCCGCTTGTCATCGGGTTCGCCGTGCTGGCGCTGATCGTCGGCACCCGGGCCTTTCTGGTTGAAGGCCAGAGGGCCAATCGCGCCGCCGCGCGCGAGACGATCGAGTACCAGGAACAGCTTTCCGGGCTGCTTTCAATGGCGCAGGATGCCGAGAGCGGCCAGCGCGGCTACCTGCTGACCGGCGAGAAATCCTATCTCGAACCGTACCAGAAGGCCGTCGAGGCAATCCCGGGGCAACTTGCCCGCATCGATGCCATGACAGCGTCCAACGATCAGCTCGCCCCTCAGGTCAGCCACATCAAGGACGCACTGGCACAGAAACAAGCTGAACTGGCCGAGACGATAGCTCTCTACGACAAGGGTGACGCGGCAAAGGCGCTGCAACTGGTCCGCAGCGGCCAGGGCAAGGCGGCCATGGACGAGATCCGGGCCAGCATGGACACGATCCGGCGCATTGGCGGCGCCGCGATTGCCGCGCGTGATGACCACACCGACCAGGTCGAGACCTGGCTGCGCATCGGCTCGCTTGCCGCCCTGCTGGCGATCTTCCTGCTCGGCACCTACACGATCCGCGAATCCCGCCGCCGTTTCCGCGAGGTTGTCACCGGCCAGGAAGAGCTGATGCGCAAGAACATCGAGCTCGGCAATGAGATCCAGACGCGCGAAAACGCCGAATCCCAGATCCGCCAGATGCAGAAGATGGAGGCTGTCGGGCAACTGACCGGCGGCATCGCTCACGATTTCAACAACATGCTGGCGGTCATCCTCAGCGCCATGAACCTTGCCCAGCGCAAGTTGAAGCGCGGCGAGCACGACCTCGAGAAGTTCATCGAAGCGGCGACGGACGCCGCGACGCGGGCGGCCAATCTGACGGGCCGGCTGCTTGCCTTCTCCCGCCAGCAGCCCCTGGCACCGCAGATTGTCGACACCAATCGTCTGGTGACGGGAATGTCCGACCTTTTGCGCCGCGCGCTTGGTGAGGGCATCCGCATCGAAACCGTACTGGCGGGCGGCTTGTGGAAGACCCATGCCGACCCAAGCCAGATCGAGAACGCCATCCTCAACCTGGCGGTCAATGCGCGCGACGCCATGGGCGAGGACGGCAAGCTGACCATCGAGACCGCCAACAGCCACCTTGACGACAGCTACGCCGCAACGCACGCCGAGGTTGCGGCCGGCCAATATGTGATGATCGCCGTCAGTGACACCGGTGAAGGCATGTCCGCCGATATCATGGCCAAGGCCTTCGAGCCGTTCTTCACCACAAAGCCTGTCAACAAGGGCACGGGTCTGGGGCTGAGCCAGGTGTTCGGCTTCGTCAAACAGTCAGGCGGCCACGTCAAGATCTACTCCGAGCCGGACCAGGGCACGACGATCAAGATCTATCTGCCGCGCTTTTTTGGTGCAGAGGAAGCCGCCGTGCCGACCGGGCGGAACGAGAATCCAGCACCTGTCACCGAAACAATCCTTGTCGTCGAGGACGACGTCCGCGTGCGCGCTTCCACCACCGATGCCTTGCGCGAACTCGGCTACACCGTCATCCATGCCGGCAGTGGCCAGGAAGCGTTGCAGAAGCTGGCGGAAAACCCCGGCGTCGCCCTTCTGTTCACCGACATCGTCATGCCGGTGATGAACGGCCGCAGGCTGGCGGAAGAGGCGGTCACACGCATGCCTGCGCTGAAGGTGATCTTCACCACCGGTTTCACCAGGAATGCCGTGGTCCACAACGGCGTGCTCGACCATGACGTGCACTTCCTGGCCAAGCCGTTCACCATCGAGCAGCTGGCCGCGAAGCTGCGCGACGTGCTGGACGCGAAGTAAGGCCGGCCACGCCGCCGGCCCCACTATTGGTCAGCCCGTCACTCTGGCAGCGTTGAAAAATTGTTGCCTTGACATTCGATGCCTCACGCCCGACTTCCTAGCGTTCGAGGAGACCAACCGATGCCAGAGCCCCGACGATCGACGATCGATGCCGGAGAAGTGGAACGCTTTTCCGCCCTTGCCGCCGAATGGTGGAACCCGAACGGCAAGTTCCGCCCGCTGCACAAATTCAATCCGGTCCGGCTGTCCTATATCCGCGACCAGATCGCGGCGCGCTTTGGCCGTGACCCGCGTGCCGCGCGGCCTTTCGAAGGCCTGCGCATCCTCGACATCGGCTGTGGCGGTGGCCTTTTGTGCGAGCCTATGGCGCGGCTTGGCGCCGAGGTGGTCGGAGCGGACGCCTCTGAAACAAACATCGAAGTCGCGAAACTGCACGCGGCCGAAGGCAATGTGAGTGTCGACTATCGTGCCACGACGGCCGAGGACCTCGCCGATGCCGGCGAGACATTCGACGTCATCCTCAACATGGAAGTGGTCGAACATGTCGCCGACATCGACCTTTTCGTGGCCAAATGCGGGCAGATGGTCCGCCCCGGCGGCATCATGTTCGTGGCCACCATCAACCGCACGCTGAAGGCGCTGGGCCTGGCGATCATCGGGGCCGAATATGTGCTGCGCTGGCTGCCGCGCGGCACCCATCAGTTCGGCAAGCTGGTGCGCCCGGAAGAACTGGAAAAGGCGCTTGGCGGCGCCGGCCTGACCATCATCGACCGCACCGGCGTCACCTACAATCCGCTCGCCGATCGCTGGGCGCGCTCGAAGGACATGGACGTCAACTACATGGTGCTGGCGGAAAAGGGATCGGTCTGATCCTGATTACGCCTTCTGGCTTTGCGCCTTGGTGGTGATGACGACACCGACGGTGATGATGACGGCGCCGATCCAGGTCAGCAGCTGATAGTGCTCGCCAAGGAAGATCGTGCCGGCAAACAGCCCGACTGCCGCCGCCACATAGCCGATCTGGCTGAGATAGACCGGGCCGCCGACCGCCTGCAGCCGGAAGAAGAAGGCGAACATTGCCGTGGCCGACGCAACCTGCGCAATGACCACCAGCGGCAGGGCGCCGAGTGGGGCGAAGGCCTTGCCGCCCAGCAGGACAAGAATACCGGCGAGCAGCATCGCCGCAGACGCCAGATGGCTACCGACGGCAAGCTCGATCGGGCAGGTGCCTTCCGGCCAGTCGATGGTGCGGTAGATGTTGCCGGCGGCAAGGCTGACCGGGATCAGTAGGCCCATCACCACCCAGAACAGGTCGGCCGGCTGGCCGGCCTCGCCGCGCGTCGCCGCCACCATGACGGCGCCGACGAAGCCGACGGCGATGCCAATGATGCCCAGCATGTTGGGGCGCCGGACACGCAGCACGATTGAAAACACCAGCGTGATGACTGGCGACAGCGTGAACATGATGCCGGTGTAGCCGGCGCCAAGATGCGGAATGGCCGAGAACATCAAAAGATTGGGCGCGGCATAGGACACTGCCGCGGTAACGAAGAAATAGCGCAATTTGTGCGCGTTGAGCTGGATGTGCTGGCCGCGTGCCAGGAGCACGCACAAAAGTACACCGCCGGCGCCGAGCGAGATAACGAAGGCCCAGACCATGGCCGGCACGCCGGCCGCCGTGGCGAGCTTGCCGAAGGGTAGCGTCAGGCCGAGCAGGCCGCCGGTGACGACGAGCAGGCCGAGCGCCGAATCCCACAGATATTTCATCGGATTGTCCCCGTCACTCAACGGCCAAATTTGGCACTTGCGGCGCTTGGCCGGTCCTGTATGTTGAGATAACATATCGCAAAGATTCTTAACGTCAATATATTTAACGGTGAGACATATGGATCGCGCGGCAAAGGCGATCGAGCAGTGGAAACGGGAGCGGCCGGACCTGGACGTCTCGCCGATGGGCGTGCTCGGGCGATTGAACGAAGCCTCGTCGCTGATCGCGCATGACCGCCTCGCCCCGCTGTTCGCCCGTTTCGGACTGCAAGCCGGCGAATTCGACGTGCTGGCGACGCTGCGCCGTTCCGGCCAGCCTTACGCGTTGACGCCGACCGCTCTCTACGAGGCGACGATGGTGACGTCAGGCGCCATGACCAACCGGCTCGACCGGCTGGAGAAGGCCGGATTGATCCTACGCGGCCCGCACCCCAACGACCGGCGCGGCATTGTCGTGCAGCTGACTGAAAAAGGTCTGGCGTTAATCGACGAGGCTCTGACCGCTCACGTCGCCAACGAGCATGAAATCCTCGCCGGCCTGAGCAACGCCGAACAGGAGACGCTGGCTCTGCTCCTTGGCAAATTGATCGGAAGCTTGAGCTAGTCGCTCAGTTGCGATCGTCCGGAAACACCGGGATCGGCATGAAATCGACGCCATCCTCGGCCAGGCTCTTGGCCTCGTCCAGCGTCGCCTCGCCATAGATGCCGCGTGCATCGGTTTCGCCGAAATGGATTTTGCGCGCTTCCTCGGCGAACTTGTCGCCGACATAGTCGGCGTTCTCGCGCACTTTCTCGGCCATCGCCTTGAGCTGCGCCAGCGCCTGCTTCTGCGCCTCGCCCATGGCCAGCGCTATGGTTTCCTGCTTGCGCGCCGTGGAGACAGCCGGCGCCATCAGCGCCTTCTGCACCTTGTGCGAGCCGCAGCTGGGGCAATCGACAAAGCCGCGCTTCTTCTGGGTGTCGAAATCGTCATTGCTGCGGAACCAGCCCTCGAACTCATGCTCATGCTCGCAGATCAGGGCAAAGCGGATCAAGAGGCCGCACCCCGGAGACGCGGCGCCTCCACTGCGCCGGCATTGATGGTGAAATCACGCGCATTCTTCAAATTCGGAATCTTCTTGCGCGCTGCAAGCGACTGCGCCGGATCGATCTCGGCGACGATCACCGCCGGCTCGTCATGCGCGGCTTCGGCGACGATACGGCCCCAAGGATCGACGATCAGCGAATGGCCATAGGTCTCGCGGCCGTCCTCATGCAGGCCGCCTTGCGCGGCGGCGATAACATAGGCGCCGTTCTCGATGGCACGGGCTCTCAGCAGCACGTGCCAGTGCGCTTCGCCGGTCTGGCGGGTGAAGGCGGCGGGCACGGTCAAAACGTCGGCCCCTGCCAGCGCCTCGGCACGGAACAGTTGCGGGAACCGCAGGTCGTAGCAGACCGCGAATCCCAATTTCGCGCCCGCGACCTCGGTCACGACAGCCTCGGTGCCCGGCTCGTACGCGGCGGATTCGCGCCAGCTCTCGCCATTGTCGAGATCGACATCGAACATGTGGATCTTGTCATAGGTGGCCAGCGTGGCACCGTCCGGACCAAACAGCAGCGCCCGGTTGGCGAGCTTGCCGTCGGCGCGCAGGATGGCGGTCGAGCCGATATGCAGGAAGACGCCGAGTTCGCGCGCCAGCCGGCGCGCGGTCGCGACGACGATGTCCTTGTCCTCGGAGGTGAAGGAAGCGGCGCGCGCTTCCTTGTCGCGGATCAATGCCCCGGTCATTTCCGGCGTCTGGATGTAGGTCGCACCCTGGCCTGCCGCCTCACGCACCAGCCGTTCGAGATCGACCGCATTGCGTTCGGGACTCTCGCCTGAACGCATCTGGATCGCAGCGGCCTTGAAAACACCCATCGTCAAACCCTCAAATCGTTGCGCCGTTGGCGAGCATCTTGTCGAGCCGGCCTTCGGCCTCCAGCTCATGAAGGTCGTCGCAGCCGCCGACATGCATGTCGCCGATGAAAATCTGCGGAAAGGTGGTGCGCCCGTGCGCCCGCGAAATCATCTCCTGGCGCAATTCCGGCGAAAACGAAGCGTCATGCTCGGTATAAGTGACGCCCTTGCGCTCCAGCAACCGTTTGGCTGCCGTGCAGTAGCCGCACATCATGCGCGTGTAGATGGTGACATCGACCATGACGAATTTCCGCTTTCCTTGCCGACTTATATAGTCGCGGACTCGTCCGCCCGGAAGTCCCCCGGCAACACACGCGCGAAGGTCAGCACGTCGACGCCGGCCGCACCTCCCCTTTTCAGCGCCTTGGTTGCCGCACGCACGGTGGCGCCGGTGGTGTAGACATCGTCGATCAGAAGCACCCTGCGGCCGGCGATTTCGATTTCCGCCTCGGCGGGCACTCGAAAGGCGGCACGAACATTCTCCTCGCGCTCCTGCCGCTCCAGCCCGACCTGCTGGCGCGTGAGTTTCACGCGCCGCATGGCGGAAGGCGCGAAAGACAGCCCACTGAGTTCGCAAACCGAACGTGCCAATTCCGCCGACTGGTTGAACCGCCGCCTGAAGAAACGCCGCCAGTGCAGCGGCACCGGCACCACCACATCGGCCTCGGCGATGAGGTCGGCGCCGGCGCGCACCATCCAGCGCGCCATCCAAGGTGCCAAATCGGTACGATCCTGGTATTTCAGCCCTTGCACCATCTGACGAGCAACGCCGGAATAGGCAACGGCGGCCCGCGCCCGCTCGAAGGGCGGGGGATCGGCGATCGCCTCGGCCGAGAGAAAGCCCTCGCCCATATGGTGGGTGAAGGGCGTGCCCATCACCGGGCACCACGGCCGTTCCAGAAGCCGCAGCTTCGGCCAGCAGGCGCCGCACAGCACACCGGGCTGGGAAACGTGCCGGCGGCAACCGGCGCAGACCGGCGGAAACAGGATGCGCGCCGGCCAGCCGAAAGCCGATCGGGTGAGCTTCCTGATCCCAATTGACTTGATCTCCAGCATCGGATCGGCCACGTGGTTGGTCCTTCGCGCCACCATACCAATTACATCGGGGCGTCGACAAACAAGGATCCGCCCGTTGCAGCCGATAATGGATACCGATCTCTGGCTGGCGCACAAGCGGCGCGCGCTCACTCATCGCGTCGACGGCGCCGATTTCCTGATGAACCGTGCCGCCGAGGATCTTGCCGACCGGCTGGGTGCCGTCGAGCGCAGGTTCGGCAAGGCGGCGGTGCTGTTTTGCCAGACGCCGGCCGCGGCTGACGTGCTCGCCGCGAGCGGCAAGGTGGGGGATATCGTCCGTGTCGAGACGGACGCGGGTTTTCTGAATGGGGCCGCCGGCTTGACCGCACCGCTGGAAACCGTGCCCTTCGAGCCGCAGAGCCTCGATCTGGCGGTGTCGCTACTGTCGCTGCAGGCGATGAACGACATTCCCGGCATGCTGATCCAGATCCGCCGCGCGCTGCGGCCGGACGGGCTTTTCCTCGGTGCCTTCGCCGGCGCCGGCACACTGGGCGAGTTGCGCGAAAGCCTGCTTGCGGCCGAGACCGAGCTTTACGGTGGCGCAAGCCCGCGCGTCATCCCGTTCACCGACGTGCGCGATGCCGGAGCGCTTCTGCAGCGTGCCGGTCTTGCGTTGCCGGTCGCCGATGTGGAGACCGTGACTGTGCGCTACGCCAGCCTGTTTGCCCTGATGGCCGACCTGCGCGCCATGGGCGAAACCAGCGCTCTCGCCGATCGCAGCCGGCGGCCGGGCTCACGCCAGCTGTTTGCGAGGGCCGCGGAAATCTACGCCAAGCGTTTTTCCGATCCCGACGGTCGGGTCCGGGCAAGTTTCTCGATGATCTGGATGTCCGGCTGGGCGCCCGATGCGTCGCAGCAAAAACCGCTGAAGCCAGGTTCAGCCAAGGTCTCGCTGAAAGCTATACTGGAGGGGCCTGAAGAAAATTGACCTGTACCGACAGGGCTAACTTCAAGGTGAAGGTGCGAAAGCGTTCGCGAGCCTGCTCCCACTGTTGCTGAACATCCAGCTTATCTGGTTGAAGACCTGGCCGATGCCACCAATGATTGTCAGGGACACCACTGCGACGATCAGGGCGTACTCGACGACCGTGGCACCAGTCTCGTCCTTCAGAAAGCGCAGCAGCAATGTTTTCATCACCTCAATCCCCCGTGCCGGAACCTTACCGCCGATCTGTTAAGAAAGGTTAACGGCAAAGCCTTAACAGGCGGTGAAAAGGCCGCCCTTTCGAAAACATCTTAACCATTTCAGCAGTCGCCGCTGGTCTTGCCGTCGGACGCGATAATGCAGACTGAATCGGGCTGCGACTGCAGCACACTGCGGCGCACCGTATAGGTGCTGCGATGACCGATCGAGCCGGTGGCCGTCATGTCGAGGCCGGGAAAGTCATTGCGGGCCGCTTGCGAGCGCGTCCCGCTGTCGAGGAAAGGTGTCGCGATCAGGGCCAGTGCCACCGCGGCCGAGCCAAACAGCAGTGTGATGCGCAGGATGCCCATGCCGGCATCGGCGGCGCGAAAACCGCGGTCGGGCCGGATCGAATCCCAATCCCTGTCCAGGCTCATACGATCGCTCCCCAGCGAAAAGGCGACGTGGCCATCATGACGCGGCCATGGGTCAATTTTTCATGATCAGATAAATCTTCCATTAACGCTGGCTGATATGGACCGTGGCCCCTTAGTCCCGATGCTCACAGGAGATCGATGAGGAACGGGATCAGCGGCGCGTCGGCCGGCGGCATTGGATAGTCGCGCATCTGTTTTGGCCGCACCCATTTCAACGCCTGCCCTTCCCGGGGCTGGGCGATGCCACGAAAGCGGCGGCAGACGAACAGCGGCATCAACAGATGGAAGTCGTCATAGGAATGGCTGGCGAAGGTGAGTGGCGCCAGGCACGGAATGTCGGTCTCGATGCCGATCTCCTCTTGCAGCTCGCGGATGATGCATTGCTCCGGCGTCTCGCCGGGTTCGACCTTGCCGCCGGGAAATTCCCACAGGCCGGCAAGCTGCTTGCCTTCTGGCCGCTGCGCCAGCAGCACACGGCCGTCGGCGTCGACCAGCGCACAGGCGGCGACCAGCAGCAGGCGCTTGCCGGCATTCACGACGTCATTCATGCCCAACTTCACTCATGACCAGGCGGCCGGCGATAGTGGTAGCGGTAGACTTCCTCGAAGCCTAGCGAGCGATAGAGCGCCAATGCCGGCACGTTACCGGCCTCGACCTGCAGCCAGGCTTCGCGTGCGCCGCGCAGCCTTGCCCATTTCAGCGCCGACAGGATCAGGTTACGGCCGTGGCCCTTGTTGCGCGCCGCCTTGTCGGTGGCGACCTCGAACAGGCCGGCGAGATCGCCGTCATGCACGCAGATCAGCGTCGCCAGCGCCTCGGCTCCATCCTCGAGCGCAAACAGCCCTGCCTCCGGCTGGATGGCGCCAATGATCTCCGACAGGCCGGGCCGCAGCGAAACGTCCGAGCAGCTGACCTTGAGCAATGCGCCGATGAAGCGGCTGATGTCCTTGAGCGGAATCTGGTCCATGGCGGCATCAAGCTGGGCATCGGCCAGCGGCAGCCGCATGACCAGCGATTCGTCGAACCGGCTCCAGCCCTCCTTGTCGAGATGGCTGGCCAGGTCGGGTCCCGACAGCGGCGACATGCGGAACGTCAACGGTCTTCCATAGGCGTCGAAACGGCGGCTGGCGCGGCCGATGCGGTCGGCCATGTGCTGGATGTCGCCGGGATCGAGCGGGTTGACCGAATTCAGCCGCTTGGCCGGATGGCCGGCGGTCAGCCGCACCACCCAGGTGCCGTCATAGTGGACGGCCGCTGCCGGCCAGGCGCGAAAGCCGGCCGCCTCGTAGCGGCGCACGATCGCGAGCATGCTTGCCGGATGCCTGGAAGCCAAAACCGTCAGCTCCGGTAGTCGCCATTGATGGCGACATATTCCTTGGTGAGATCGCAGGTCCACACCGTCGCCTTGCCGCGGCCAATGCCGATATCGGCGCGGATGAGGATATCGTCGCGCTTCATGTAGGCCGAGGTCTTTTCTTCCGAATAGGCCGGGTCGCGCTCGCCCTCATGCGCCAGCCGGTTGTCGCCGAACCAGATCGACAGCCGGTCGCGGTCGGCGGGCTCGCCGGCCTTGCCGACGGCCATGACGACACGGCCCCAATTGGCGTCCTCGCCGGCAACCGCCGTCTTGACCAGCGGCGAATTGGCGATCGACAGCGCGATGCGCTTGGCCGAGCGGGCCGACTTCGCACCGGTGACGGTGACTTCAACCTGCTTGCGGGCGCCCTCGCCGTCGCGCACCACTTGCAGCGCCAGCGACTTCAGCACCTTGTTTAGCGCCCGGCGGAACTGGCCGAGCCGGGCATCCTTGGGATCGGTGATCTCAGGCGCGCCACGCTTCGCGGCCTTGCCGGTGGCAAAGATCAGCAGTGTGTCGCTGGTCGAGGTGTCGCTGTCGACGGTCACCGCGTTGAAGGTCTTGGCGGTGCCGCGCGACAACAGATCCTGCAGCACGGGCGCTGCGATCGGCGCGTCGGTGGCGATGAAGGACAGCATCGTCGCCATGTCGGGCGCGATCATGCCGGCGCCCTTGGAAATGCCGTTGATGGTGACATCGGTGTCGCCGAGCTTGACCGTCTGCGTCGCCACTTTCGGATAGGTATCCGTGGTCATGATGGCTTTTGCCGCCTCGGTCCACAGGTCCGGTTTGCCGTTGCTGACCAGCCCGGCGAGCAGATGGCTGAACTTGGTTGTGTCGAGCGGCTCGCCGATGACACCGGTCGAGGCGAGGAACACCTCGCCAGCCGTGCAGCCGGCCGCCTTGGCCGCCGCCTCGCCGGTCAGCGCGGTGGACTCGCGGCCTTTCTTGCCGGTGAAGGCGTTGGCGTTGCCGGAATTGACGATCAGCACCCGAGCCTTGCCGGCGCCAAGGTTCTGCCGGCAAAAATCGACCGGCGCCGAAGGGCATTTCGACTTCGTGAACACGCCGGCGACCGCTGTGCCCGCGTCGAAGACCATAGCCAGCAGATCGGTGCGGTTCTTGTACTTTATCCCCGCTTCGGCGGTGGCGATGCGCACCCCTTCAATGACAGGCATTTTGGGGTATTTCTTCGGCGCGAGCGGCGAAATCGTCGTGGACATGGGGACCTCGGGCGGGAAATTCGCAAGGGAAGGCCGGTTTGCCCGATACGGCGCGCGGGCGCAAGGGCGTTTTCGCCGCGCCTGCCGGGGCGGCAACCACCGCGAATTAAGCTTGCATTTCAATTCTGTTGGCGTCGCGGGGGCCTGTGGCGCTATGATTGCCCCATGGGCAGGCTTGCGATCCTCGCATGGGCATTTCTGGGACTTTTGCTGCTGAGCGCCGACGCTGAGCCGCAGCGGCGCGTGGCGCTCGTCATCGGCAACGGCACCTATGCCGAGGCTGGCACGCTGGCCAATCCGGTCAACGACGCACTCGACATCGCCGACAAACTGCGTTCCATCGGTTTCGAGGTCATCGAAGGCAACGACCTCGGCAAGCGCGAGCTTGAACGCAGCATCGGCGAGTTCTCGGATGCGCTCGAAGGCGCCGGTGTCGGGCTGTTCTACTATGCCGGCCATGGCCTGCAGGTCGACGGGCGCAATTACATCGTGCCGGTCGACGCCAGGCTGGACATGCCGGTGAAGCTGCAGCTCGAAGCGGTGCCGATCGACGAAATCCTCGACATCATGGAACAGCAGACCAAGGTCAGCCTGGTGTTTCTCGATGCCTGCCGCAACAACCCGTTTGCCCGCAGCCTGAGCCGCACCGCCACGACGCGGTCGGCGACGGCACTCGCCGGCCTGGCACAGTTCGATTCGACGCGCGGCTCCTTCATCGCCTTCTCGACGGCACCGGGCGCTGTCGCCATGGACGGGAGCGGGCGCAACTCGCCCTTCGCCGCCGCGCTTTTGCGGCACATCGCCGAACCCGGCCAGAGCATCAACGACATGATGATCGCGGTGCGCCGCGACGTGGTTTCGCAGACGCGCGAAAGCCAGCGCCCCTGGGAACAGGGCTCGCTGCTCGAACGCTTCGAGTTTGTGCCGAGCGGCGAGCCGGTGAAACCGCCCGCGCCAGCCGCGGCCCCTGAGCCCTCGACACAAGTGGCGACGCTCGAGCGTTCGGTCGGCGACGACAAAAGCGCGATCGAGAAGTTCCTGCGCGACGATTACCTGTCGCCGGACATCAAGGATATGCGCACGGCCGTCAAACGGCTTTACGGCCCATCCGCCACCATCTTCGGCACGCCTTACGATGCCGAAGCGCTCGTGAAAGTGAAAAGCGACTGGTTCGCGCAATGGGCCTCATGGTCGCTTGGCCTGGAACCAGGCAGCCTGGAGGTTACACCGCACGGTGAGGGCAGTGCCCAGGCCGTCTTTGCCATGAGCTACGACTACACACCAAAGGACAAGGCGGCGGCGCGTGTGGCAGGCAAGGCGCGGGTGACGCTGGAATTGATCAAGACTGTTGATGGGTGGCGTATCGTGTCGGAGACGTCACAGGCGATGTGACGGCCATCGCCTGCGGCTAAGCTTCTGCGCTTGAAAACGGGGCGTTTCGTTTCATGGCCGGATCACTTATCGTTGCCGGCAAATTGAAACGAGGACATCAGGAATGGCCGAGGACGCGGATCCGGCACGCAAATCGATTGGCGCCCGGCGCAATCCCGACAGCGCCGAAGCCATTCTGGAGGCCGCCGAAGCCGTACTGGTCGAGGCCGGCTATGCCGGTTTCTCGATCGAGGCGGTGGCGCGCCGTGCCCGCGCCGGCAAGCCGACCATCTACCGCTGGTGGCCGAGCAAGGCGGCACTGCTGCTTGACGTCTACCAGCGCCAGAAGCGCGTCGACATTCCCGATACCGGAAGACTGGAAGAGGATCTCGTCGGCTTCCTGGTCAATCTGTTCGCGCACTGGCGCCAGACATCGTCAGGCAGCGTGTTCAGGTCGCTGATCGCCGAGGCACAGTCGGATGAAACCGCGGCCGCCGCTCTTGCCGGATATGCCGAAGGCCGCCGCACCCACACCGGCCAGATCATCGATCGCGCCAAGGCACGGGGCGAGATCGCCGATGATATCGATCCGGCCGTGGTCGCCGACCTCGTCACCTCCTATGCCTGGCGGCATCTGCTGACCAACCGGCTCGACGAGCCTGAGACAACGATCCGCAAAATGGTCCGCTATCTCCTGCAAGGCATAGCGGCCAGCGCGGGCCAATAAAAAAGGGGCGCGGCAACCTTGGCTGCCGCGCCCTTTTGAAAAGTTTTCGAGCAATTCCAGGAAAAGTGTGAAGCGGTTTTCCGTCCGGAATTGCGTTGGAAATAAAGCGGTTCGGCGTTTCCATGAAACGATGAACCGCTTTGAGGCTTACTTGGCGCTTTCCAGCGTGTCGACGGCCTGCTTCAGCTTGGCGTCCGCGATTTCGACCTTGGCGCCGGCGCGCAGCGACTTGACCAGGGCGAAATACTTGTCGCGGATGACCGCCTGCTTGGCCTGGTCCTTGACGTCGTCGAAGGCCGGCGGCTGCTTGGCGCGCTTGTCCTCGACTTTGATGACATGCCAGCCGAACTGCGACTGCACCGGCTGCTCGGTGTACTTGCCGACATCGAGCGCGAACGCGGCCTTGTCGAACTCCGGCACCATCTGGCCAGGCCCGAACCAGCCGAGGTCGCCGCCATTGGACTTGCCCGAGGGATCGCTGGTGTGCTCGTTGGCGAGCTTCTGGAAGTCGGCGCCGCCGTCGAGCTGCTTGATGATCGCCTCGGCCTCTTCCTTCGTCTTCACGAGGATGTGACGGGCATGCACTTCGTTGACCGGCGGCGTGTTGGCGATTTCCTGGTCGTAGCGGGCGCGGATTTCGGCGTCGGTGACCTTGTCGACAACACCCTTCTCGACCATCTCGCCATGCAGCGCGCGCTGCTGCAGGAAGGCCATGCGGCGCTGGAAGTCGGGATCCTTGTCGAGACCGTCGGTAACGGCCTTGGCGGCCATGACGCGGATCTCGATAGCCGCCGAAAGGGCAGCGGCGCGGCGCTGTTCAGGCGGCAGCTGCGCGAATTGCTGCGACAGCTCGCCCTCGGCAAGCACCAGATCGGCTTCCGTCAAGGGCTGGCCGTTGACGGTGGCGACCACGGCATTCGGGTCGACGGGGGCCGCGGGGGGTGCTGCGGGGGCCGCGGCATCGGCCGGAGTAGCGGGAGCGGTCTCCTGCGCCATGACAGGCGACAGGCAAAGAGCCGACAGGCCGAAGGCCAAACCAAGGCTGGCGAGCGACGCACGGCGAAACAACAAGGGCATAAGGATGACTCCGGTGAGGGATTATAAGGAGGGTGGCTTCCAGATCAGCCAGATTGTGGCGGAATTTGGCGCGACCGGCAGGGCCAGCGCGGCGTTGACATCAGTTGAGCCCCCTCTTATCTGTCCAACGACTTTGCGTCCAGAACCGTTTTCCGGGCGCTTTTTGTGTTTGTCCGTATTTGGGCGGTGCATTCACGTGGATTTGATGGGGCCGGCCGGCGCTCATCTTAAAGATTGAGAATTCTATCGAAAGGACCATTGAATGGTCAGTCTCGGCGGTCTCGCCCGTAAGGTTTTCGGTTCCTCTAACGACCGCCGGGTCAAATCGACCCGGCCTCGTGTCGAGGCGATCAACGCCATGGAAAACGAGATGCGGGCGCTCTCCGACGCCGAACTCGCTGGGCGCACGGAAAAATTCCGCCAGGACATCGCCAATGGCGCCAGCCTTGAGGATCTTCTGGTCCCGGCCTTCGCCACCGCCCGTGAAGCGGCACGCCGCGTGCTCGGCATGCGCCCCTTCGACGTCCAGCTGATCGGCGGCATGGTGCTGCACAATGGCGGCATCGCCGAGATGCGCACCGGCGAGGGCAAGACCCTGGTCGCGACGCTGCCGGTCTACCTCAACGCGCTCGCAGGCAAGGGCGTCCACGTCGTCACCGTCAACGACTATCTCGCCACCCGCGACTCCGAATGGATGGGCCGCGTCTACAAGTTCCTCGGCCTCTCGGTCGGCGTCATCGTCCACGGCCTGTCGGACGAGGAACGCAGCGCCGCCTACGCCTCGGACGTCACCTACGCCACCAACAACGAGCTCGGCTTCGACTATCTGCGCGACAACATGAAGTACGAGCGCGCCCAGATGGTGCAGCGCGGTCACAATTACGCAATCGTCGACGAAGTCGATTCCATCCTGGTCGACGAGGCGCGCACGCCGCTGATCATTTCCGGTCCGCTCGAGGACCGTTCGGAAATGTACAACACTATCGACACCTTCATCATCCAGCTGCAGCCGCAGGATTATGAGATCGACGAAAAGCAGAAGACCTCGATCTTCACCGAGGAAGGCACCGAGAAGCTGGAGAACCTGCTGCGCGACGCTGGCCTGCTGAAGGGCGAGTCGCTCTATGACGTCGAGAACGTCGCCATCGTCCACCATGTCAACAACGCGCTGAAGGCGCACCGGCTGTTCCAGAAGGACAAGGACTACATCGTCCGCAACGACGAGATCGTCATTATCGACGAGTTCACCGGCCGCATGATGCCCGGCCGCCGCTATTCGGAAGGCCTGCACCAGGCGCTGGAAGCCAAGGAGCATGTGGCGATCCAGCCGGAGAACCAGACGCTCGCCTCCGTCACCTTCCAGAACTACTTCCGCCTCTACAAAAAACTTTCCGGCATGACCGGCACGGCGCTGACCGAGGCCGAGGAATTCGGCAACATCTACGGCCTCGAAGTCACCGAGATCCCGACCAATTTGCCGGTCATCCGCAAGGACGAGGACGACGAGGTCTACCGGTCGGTCGAGGAGAAGTACAAGGCGATCGTCAAGGAGATCCGCGAAGCCAGCGCCAAGGGCCAGCCGACGCTGGTCGGCACGACCTCGATCGAAAAGTCCGAGCAACTGGCCGAGCGCCTGCGCAAGGAAGGTTTCAAGGATTTCGAGGTGCTGAACGCCCGCCATCACGAGCGTGAAGCGGCGATCGTCGCCCAGGCCGGCAAGCCCGGCGCCATCACCATCGCCACCAACATGGCCGGCCGCGGCACCGACATCAAGCTCGGCGGCAATGCCGAAATGCGCATCGAGGACGAACTGGGCGACATGCCTGCCGGCCCCGAGCGCGAGGCGCGGGAAAAGGAAATCCACGCCGACATCGAGCGCCTGAAGGAAAAGGCGCTGGCCGCCGGCGGCCTCTACGTGCTCGCCACCGAGCGCCATGAATCGCGCCGCATCGACAACCAGCTTCGCGGTCGCTCCGGTCGCCAGGGCGACCCCGGCCGCTCGAAATTCTTCCTGTCGCTGCAGGACGATCTGATGCGCATCTTCGGCTCCGAGCGCATGGACGGCATGCTGCAGAAGCTCGGCCTCAAGGAAGACGAGGCGATCATCCATCCCTGGATCAACAAGGCGCTCGAGAAGGCGCAGAAGAAGGTCGAGGCGCGCAACTTCGACATCCGCAAGAACCTCCTGAAATATGACGACGTCTCCAACGACCAGCGCAAGGCGGTTTTCCAGCGGCGTATCGAGCTGATGGACGGCGAAGGTCTTTCGGAAACCATCGCCGAGATGCGCGAAGGCGTCATCGACGATATCGTCGCCAAGGCCATTCCCGAAAACGCCTATGCCGAGCAGTGGGACGTCGCCGGCCTCAAGGCCGGGGTTGCCGAATTCCTCAATCTCGACCTGCCGGTCGATGACTGGGCCAAGGAAGAAGGCATCGCCGAGGACGACATCCGCGAGCGCATCACTGCTGCCGCCGATGCAGCCGCCAAGGAGCGCGCCGAACGCTTCGGCCCCGAAGTGATGACCTATGTCGAGCGCTCGGTGGTTCTGCAGACGCTCGACATGCTGTGGCGCGAGCACATCGTCAACCTCGACCATCTGCGCTCTGTCGTCGGCTTCCGCGGCTACGCCCAGCGCGATCCGCTGCAGGAATACAAGGGCGAGGCGTTCGAGCTGTTCCAGGCGATGCTCGGCAATCTGGAACAGGCCGTCACAGCGCAGCTGATGCGCGTCGAACTGGTCCGCCAGGCCGCCGAAGCCCCGCCCCCGGAAGCCCCCGACATGTTCGGCACGCATATCGACGGCACCACCGGCGAGAATGATTTCGAAGGCGGCGAAACCGCCCTCCTGGTGCGCCCGGAGCAGAACGTTATCGTTGCTCCCGAGGATCGCGACCCCAACAACCAGGCCACCTGGGGCAAGGTCGGCCGCAACGAAGCCTGCCCCTGCGGCTCGGGCAAGAAGTACAAGCACTGCCACGGGGCGTTCGCGTAAGCCACTGCTTCCCTTCTCCCCGTTCGCGGGGAGAAGGTGCCCGAAGGGCGGATGAGGGGCGGCGCTGAGTTCCGCGATTGGCCCACATCTCCACCGAGATGGATGAAATACCGGCCCCCGCAAAGCCGCTTCATCCGTAGGCAGTTCTTCTTCGCCCTGCCGGTATCAGCCCAAATCCCCACCGAGCGCCGCCCCTCATCCGCCTGCCGGCACCTTCTCCCCGTGAACGGGGCGAAGGAAGCTCACCCAACCGTTTCTTAATGTGTCTCCGCTACACCAAAGCCTGAAAAAGAGGCGGAAAACGGAGAATATTCGGGGTGCGCTTTTCCGCGGCCACGACTGCCGGGCGGTTCTTGCCGCAGCGTTTGGCGCTGCGCGTGGGGCCTCTGCTTGGCCGCATCGATGCCGTGCTGTTCACCGCCGATGAACGCGGCGAGGCCGGCCGCATGTCGGTCATCGCCTTCTCCATCCGCATCGTCAGCGCTGTTATCGCCTTCATCAGCCAGGTGCTGATGGCGCGCTGGATGGGTTCGTTCGAATACGGCATCTTCGTGCTTGTCTGGGTGACGATGGTCATCGTCGGCAACCTCGCCTGCCTCGGCTTCCACACCTCGGTCATCCGTTTCATCCCCGAATACCGCGAGCGCGGAATGATGGATGAACTGCGCGGCATCGTCGTGGCCAGCCGCCTGTTCGTGCTGATCGCCTCCACCATCATCGCCGGGCTCGGCGCGCTCGGCGTCTGGCTGGCAGCACCCTGGCTCGAAAACTACTACGTGATACCGTTCATCCTGGGCGTCATCTGCCTGCCTATGATCGCGGTGTCGGATCTGTTGCAAGGCCAGGCAAGGGCCAACAGCTGGGCGCTGTTTGCCCTGTCGCCAACCTATCTGATACGGCCGGTGCTGATCCTGCTGTTCATGGCGCTGATGCTTTACGCCGGCTACGCCGCCGATGCCAGGACGGCGATCTTCGCCTCGATCGCCGCCACCTATGTCACCACGCTCGCCCAGCTGATCGGCGTCACCCACCGCATGGAAAGGCAGATCCCGGCCGGGCCGATGAAGGTGCATTTCGCACAATGGTTCGTCGTCTCGCTGCCGATCTTCTTGGTCGAAAGCTTCTTCTTCCTGCTCACCAATGCCGATGTGCTGATGGTCGGCGCCTATATGGCGCCCAACGACGTCGCCGTCTATTTCGCCACGGTCAAGACGCTGGCGCTGGTGCATTTCGTCTATTTCGCCGTCAAGGCCGGTGTTGCCCAGCGCTATGCGCAATTCACCCATGGCGACCCGGAAAAGCTTGCCGCCTTCGCCCGCGAGACGGTGTCGTGGACCTTCTGGCCATCCCTGCTGATGGCGTTCCTGGTGCTGGCGCTGGGCGAACCCATGCTGGTGCTGTTCGGCCCCGAATTCACGTCCGGTTATCCGCTGCTGTTCCTGCTCGTCTTCGGCGTTGTGGCGCGCGCCGCCGTCGGCCCTTGCGAAAGCCTGCTCACCATGAGCGGCAACCAGAATATCTGCGCCGCCGTCTATGCCATGACACTGGCCTTCAACATCGGCCTCAACGTGGTGCTGATCCCGCATTTCGGCCTGTGGGGCGCGGCCATGGCCACCGCCTTTGCCATGATCTTCGAGGCCAGCGCGCTGTCCTTCACGGTGTGGCGCAAGCTCGGCATTGTCATGGTGATCTTCGTGCCTGCCAAAGGAGCCGCCTGATGGCCGCCATCCCGTTGCTCGAGGAAACCAGCGGCGGCACCGCCGGCGCCATGGTGTCCGGCCTCGCCGGGCTCGGGCGCGACGCCGATCCCGCCCATATCGAAATCCTCGCCAACAACCGGCCCGAGCGCAAGCTTGCCATCTATCCGGCATCGGCCGGCTTCGATCTGGTCGAGGAACTGGATTACCTCTGCGCCCGCACGATCGAGCCGAACGTCTTCTTCAACCCGCGCTTCCTGGCCCCGGCCATGCCGCGGCTGGAAGACCGCGAGGTGCGGCTGGCGGTGATCCGCGACGGCGACGAATACCGCAACCGGCTGCGGCTGCTGGTGCCGATCTCGGTCGAGCGCCCGGTGGTGCCGTTCGGCGTTCCGGTGATGCGTACATGGTCGAGCCCGTTTGGTCCGCTCGGCACGCCGCTGATCGACCGCGACGATCCGATAGGTGTCGTCGAGGATTTCTTCTCGATGCTGTCGCGCCCGCACCTCAAGCTGCCGAAAGTCTTTGTCTTGCCCGACATCAGGCTCGACGGTCCAGTGGCGAGCCTGCTTGCCACGGTGGCCGAGACGCGAGGGCTGACGCTGGTCACCACCAGCCAGGCCCAGCGCCCCGCGCTGGAGAGCGAACTCGACGGCGACGACTATCTGAAGGCCTCGCTGCGCTCGCACCATTATCGCGAGTTCCGCCGCCTGAAACGGCGCCTTGGCGACCTCGGCAGGCTGGAGCATGTGGTGGCGCGCGGCCCCGAAGACATCCGCCACGCCATCGAAAGCTTCCTGACGCTGGAAGCGTCCGGCTGGAAGGGCCGCGATCGCACCGCCATGGCGATCGACCGCTTCCGCGCCGCCTTTGCCCGCGAGGCGGTGCACAGGCTTGCCGAACAGGACATGTGCCGCATCCATTCGCTGACGCTCGATGGCCGCACCATCGCCTGCCTGATCGTCTTCGTCGAAGCCGGCGTCGCCTATACGTGGAAGACAGCCTATGACGAGACGCTGGCCGCCTATTCGCCGGGCACGCTGCTGATGATCGAGGTGACCAGGCAGCACCTCGACGATCCCAACATCATGATGACCGATTCCTGCGCGGTGCCAGATCATCCAGTGATGAGCAGGCTGTGGACCGAACGCAAGCCGATCGGAACGCTGGTGATCGGGCTGACGCCGGATGCCGACCGGCTCACCCGCCAGGCCGCCTCGCAACTGCATCTCTACCGCGAGACCCGCAACATGGCACGCCTGCTGCGCAACCGGATGAAGAGCCTGCTGAGACGGCGCTAGACCCATGATCTCGAACTTCCGCGACTGCAGGCGCCTTGCCGAGCCCCCTGCCCCTTACACAAATGGCGCAGGAACAACGGACGGGCGTCCGCGGTCCAATGCGACGTATGGCGCACAGGCCAGAACGATCGCACGGTTCGCGGGCACCGTCGTCTGCGTTTGGTTTCTGTCAGGCCTTGCGTCAGTGGCGAACGCCGCCAACGCGTCGGTTTTGCTCGAGGACCAGACCTGGACCGAACTGAGCGATCGGATCGCCGCCGGAATGACGACGATCATTGTCCCGATAGGTGGCACTGAACAGAGCGGCCCCGCTATGGCTTTGGGCAAGCACAATGTGCGGGTCAAGTTTCTGGCTGAAAAAATAGCCGGCCAACTGGGCAACGCGTTGGTCGCGCCCGTGATCTCCTATGTTCCGGAAGGAGCCATCGATCCGCCGACCGCCCATATGCGGTTTCCCGGCACGATCACCATCAGTGACAAGACTTTCGAGCAGCTGCTCGAATCCGCTGCCCGCAGCTTCAAGCTGCACGGCTTCAAGACCATCGTGCTGATCGGCGACCATGGTGGCTATCAGGCCGACGAGCGCCATGTCGCCGACCGCCTGAACGCCGAATGGCGCAAAACCCCGGTCAGGGTCTTTGCGGCGCTCGAGTACTATCAGATCACCCAAGGCGCCTATGTCGACAAGCTCCTGTCGGCCGGCGCGACGCGGCCGGAGATCGGAACCCACGCGGGATTGGCCGACACATCGCTCATGCTCGCCATCGATCCGTCCATGGTGCGCGAGGATCGCCTCGCGGCCACCCCGAAGCTCGATGCCGGCGACGGCGTCTATGGCGGCGATCCGACACGATCGTCAGCCGCGTTTGGCCAGCTCGGCGTCGACCTGATCGTCAACGGAACGACCGAAGCGATCCGTAAATTCGAAAAACAGCAGCCCAAATGATCAAACCATATCCGCAGGTCACGAGCTTTCGCGCGCTGCTCGTCTTGTTGCTTGCCCTGTCTTCGGCATCGGCTTCGGCCGGCTCATGCCCGGAGGATTGCAGCGAGCCGGCGCCTTCGCACTCCCCGATCAATATCTACGACCAGACAAGCTCTGATCATTTGAGCCCCGCGACGGCAGGCGCACTGCCTCGTGTCTATGTTCCAAACCGCTCGTCCAACAGCGTATCGGTCATCGACCCCCTGACGCTCAAGGAAGTCGACAGGTTCCCTGTCGGGCGCAAGCCGCAGCACATCGTTCCGTCCTGGGATCTGAAGACACTCTGGGTCGCCAACAACGCCAGCGGCACCAGCAAGGGTAGCGTGACACCAATCGACCCCAAGACCGCCAAGCCGGGTCACGAAATTCCGGTCGATGACCCCTACAACATGTATTTCATGCCGGACGGAAGTTCGGCCATCATAGTCGATGAAGCCTACCAGCGGCTCGACCTGCGCGATCCGCAGACCATGGCGCTGAAATCGACGCTCGCGACGCCGACCTGCCCCGGAATCAACCACGCCGATTTTTCCGTCGACAGTTCCTACGCCATCTTCACCTGCGAATATGGCGATGGCGGCCTGCTAAAGGTCGACCTGAAAAACCAGAAGGTGCTCGGCCACCTCGCTCTGTCGAAAATGGGCATGCCGCAGGACGTTAGGCTCTCCCCCGACGGCAGGGTCTTCTACGTCGCCGACATGATGAACGACGGCGTGTTCCTGATCGACGGAGACAGCTTTACCGAGATCGGCTTCATCGCCACCGGCATCGGCACGCACGGGTTTGTTGTCAGCCGTGACGGGAAAAAACTTTATGTGTCGAACCGCGGCTCGCACAAGATGGAGCAAGGCCGTGCAAAGGGGCCGGGCAGCGTGACGGTCATCGATTTCGCCACCCGCTCGGTCGTCGCTCAATGGCCGATACCGGGTGGCGGCAGCCCCGACATGGGCAATGTCAGCGCCGACGGCAAGCAATTGTGGCTGTCCGGTCGCTTCGATAGCGAGGTCTACATGATCGACACGACCTCGGGCGCCGTGACGAAAATCCGGGTCGGCGTCGAGCCCCACGGCCTGACGGTCTGGCCGCAGCCGGGCAGATACTCGCAAGGCCACACCGGCAACATGCGATAGGCGTCTCGACCGCGGAAACGCGTGACACAGCCGGCCAGTCCGCCTGCTTCGTCCAAGACAGAAACCGTTTTCATCGAAGAGTTTTCCTGCCGTCGCCTCCCGAGTGTGGCCAAACTGCACCGCCAATATCGTGCCGGGAGCCGTTTGGACAAAGCGATCCATACAAATGGCACGTCGTCACATAACTGTAATAGGGCGCGCCTAGCTAAATCCTCGCCACATCCCAACGCGCCGCTGTCCGACGCGCCGCCACATCTCGAGGAAAGACCATGCTTTTGCGCACCATCATCGCCCCATTGGGCGTCTGCTTGTCCATGGCCACATCGGCCTTTGCAGCCGACCTGGTCGAAGCCCCGCCACCGGCAGCGCCGACCTGGACGATTGCCATCGAGGGTAGCCCTGAATTCTACGCCATCGACAATGGCAGCAACACCGCCCGGTCGCTTGCCGACAGTTACTACAAGCTCAGTGTTTCGCACAGTTTCGACAACAATTTCGTCGGCGGGATCTTTATCCAGCCGACCTTCAAGACCGGTGGAAAGTCGCAGTACTACGCCGAAGCGAGCCTCGGCTACAAAATCAAGATCACCGATGCCTTCACCCTGACCCCCAGCCTGGGGCTCGGCTACACCTGGCACGATACAGGCATCATCAAAGATGCGGATGCCAATGCGAACGTTCCCTACTACGCCTTGTACATCGCCGGCGATTGGAAGGTTTCCAAGCAATGGACCTGGAACGTCTTCAACTTCCGCTACCGGAATGCCTTCAACGCCACCTGGGAAACGCCGAAGCTGGCCACCGGCTTGACCTACAGCATCGACTCCACCAACGCGGTCTATGCCAGCGTTGGCTATTCCTGGAAGAAGACCGACACCACGTCAGCCCCCTACAACGATCTCGCGGGCGACAAGTGGAACATCGCGATCGGGTACAAGCACTCGCTCTGAGCGGATTGGCAAAAGCCGGCTGAAGCCACAGTGCGGGCTTCAGCCACGTTCTCTCGGCTCCGAACAGGCTGGGCCGAGAGAACGCACCCTTGCGAACGCTTGGTCTTGCGCATGCCCTGCACAGCCTATCGGCTCATATCCGCCAAGGCATCGCGCATAGCGGAACTTTTAATGCCGAATATGCCTCCGTAGGGAAAATTCAAATCGACAATGACAAACATCACGCTGGCGACGGCCACGACCGAGATTGCCAGGGCCATGACACTCAACGTGCGCCGTGGAACCCGAAGCCCAAAGCTGAAGAACACGAGCGCCAGCCAGAAGCTGACTATGCCAGTGTACGAATTGCTGGCGCCACGATCCGAATCTTCAATGACCAGCCAACGGCTCTCCTCGACCATTGTGAAATTCAATCGGCACCTGGCAGCCATGTTTACATGCGCGGTATCCGCCGGCGCCACGGAGTCGATCGATACTCCGACCTCGTTCATGATGGCCTTTAGGGTCGCATCTTCGCCACTTACGGCCATGTGCTGAACATCCGGCATGCCGTCGACGACGGGCGCAACCTCGTGCGGCCACGTGCTCGCTATAACGGCAGCGGTATATTGGCGAAGGCGTTCTCTCGTTGCTCCCATCTCGGGGCCAAGATTTCGAAGGCATTCGTCCAGGCGTGCCAATTTGGCGGCGTAGAGCGAGCGGTCGCGGTTGGCGACATCGAAAGTCGATCTCGCCGAAGACAACTGCAGGCTGAGAACCAGGGCGGCGAAGGTTACGAGGAGACCTGTACCCAGGCTTACCGCATCCATATTGTCCTTCGAGAAATGGGCTTCATGCAGCCGGGCGCGCAACACGACCCCGCTGACCGCGCTTAAGCTGAACAGCATCAAAAACCCAAGCCCGTAGAGTATTTCCATCACGCAAAGTGGCCGGAAACTCGGCAATCGTGCCGTTTGATGTTGGCCTCTAGGAGTATAGCCGCACGCCAAACTACGCAAGCAGGTGGCCCGGGCACAGGATTGACGGCCATGGTCTATGGTTGGACGTTCGCATCGCTCTGGAAGCAAGCGCCCGCCACTGTCGTGTAGCGGGTTGTAGAGAAAATGGTGCCCCTAGCCGGGATCGAACCAGCACTCCTTGCGGAACTCGATTTTGAGTCGAGCGCGTCTACCAATTCCGCCATAGGGGCTCAGGCCGGGCGGCCTGGATGGGCGCGGACTATACGGTTGGAGGCCTGTTCGTCAACTGGCCAATTCCAGGGATCGCCCTCATGCGACCAACTGCGCCTTTTGATTTCGTGGCGGCGCTGCCATTGTGCAGCGCGGAAAATCTTTCTAGACAGGCGGCGCATGGAGCGTGGCGCGTCGGAACGGATGGCCGCGCGCGCTTTGGGTCTTGTCTTCATCCATGCCCTTGCCCCAGGCATCTGCGCTTTTTTGGGCGACATGCATTAGGAGAGCCGATGCTTCGCGGACTGTACGATTGGACCCTGTCGCTGGCGGCGCGCAAATCTGCTGAATGGTGGCTGGCCTTCATCGCCTTCGTCGAGAGCTCGGTGTTCTTCATTCCGGCGGACGTACTGTTCCTGCCCATGGCGTTGGCACGGCCCGAACGCGCCTATCGCTACGCGCTGACCGCCACAGTTGCGTCCGTGCTGGGCGGCATTGCCGGGTGGCTGATCGGCTACTATGCCTACGACACGATAGCACGGCCGATTCTGGAGCACTTCGGCGGCCTTGCCGCCTTCGAGCAGTGGCAGTCGTCGGGCACGGGGCTAATGCTGGTGCTGCTCGTCACGTCCGGCGTTGCGCACCTGCCGCCGATCAAGGTGGTCACCATTCTGGCCGGGGCGCTTCACATAAATCTTGTTGTTTTCATCGTCTCGGCCATCCTGGCGCGAGGCGCTCGTTTCCTGCTGCTTGCCTGGCTGCTGCGTCGCTATGGTGAGTCGATCAAGGAGTTCATCGAGAAGCGCCTGGGATTGATTGTCGGCGCCGGCGCGGCTGCCCTGATTTTGCTCTATATCCTGATCAAATACGCGCTCTAGTCCATGTCGCCCAATAGTGTCCTGCGGTTTTGGGACAACGACATGGATAAGGGCGAACGGGCGGCGAACACAACGGACGAAAGAACCATGACAGCGACCATGAATGCCGACACCGGACGCCAGCGCACGCGCATGGCCTTGTTTCTCGCAGTCGCCATGGCCGCTACCGTCGGCTCGGCCCTCGGCTTCGAGCACATCGGCGGCTACATCCCTTGCCATCTCTGCCTGGAGCAGCGCACCCCCTATTACGTCGGCGTGCCGTTGATGGTGCTGGCGGCGATTGCATCGATGCTGCGCGCGCCGGCCTGGCTGACGCGCGGCCTGCTGGGCATCGGCGGCCTGCTGATGCTCTACGGCCTCTATCTCGGCGTCTACCACTCCGGCGTCGAATGGCAGTGGTGGGCAGGCCCGACCGATTGCACGGCAGGCGCCGGGCCGGTCGACACCGGCGGCAAGGGCGTGCTCGACGCACTCGACAAATTCGTGCCGCCCTCCTGCGACAAGGCCGCACTGCGCATCCTTGGCCTGTCTTTGGCCGGCTGGAACGCCATCGCCAGCCTGATCCTCGCCGCCGTCGCCTTCCGCGGCGCGCTGTCGCGCGATTAAGCTGCAGAGCCGACGCGAGATCGTTCAAAGAATTCGGCAGGCTGAGTCGGATGAAGTGATTTTCGAGAACCGGAGCGGAGCGTATTAAAGCACGTGAGCACCGGAAGCGCAGAAAATCGCTTCGGCGGCCAGCCTCCCGAATTCTCGAACGATCTCAAGGTTCGAGTTCGACATCCCAGTAGAGATAATCCATCCAGCTTTCATGCAGATGGTTCGGCGGGAACAGCCGGCCATTGTTGTGCAGATCATGCACCGTCGGCTGGTAAGGCTTCTGCAGCGGAAACATCTTGGCATGCGCCGGCATCATACCGCCCTTCCTGAGGTTGCAGGGCGAACAGGCGGCGACGACATTCTCCCAGGTCGTGGCACCGCCGCGATGGCGGGGAATGACGTGGTCGAAGGTCAGATCCTCCGGCGTGCCGCAATACTGGCACTGGAAGCGGTCGCGCAGGAAGACGTTGAAGCGGGTGAAGGCCGGATGCCTGGACGGCTTCACATAGGCCTTCAGGCTGACCACGCTCGGCAGCTTCATCGAGAAGGTCGGCGAGGACACCGCATGCTCGTATTCGGCGACGATGTTCACCCGGTCGAGGAACACCGCCTTGATGGCATCCTGCCAGGACCAGAGCGACAAGGGGTAATAGCTGAGCGGACGGTAATCCGCATTCAGCACCAGTGCTGGAAGCCCATCCGGAGATACGGCAACCGTCACGTGTTCACCTCCTTGGTTCTAGACCCGAACGGCGCGGATACTGTAAGCCCGACATGACAGGGATGTGAAGCGGATTGTCGTTCGGCCAAAGTGCCAAAAACGCATGATTTTCATGGTTTTTTGCAGAGTCAGGCCGGTGGTGCAGCATCCCGTCCTCTGGTTTCGCGATAATAGGACCAGAAAAGCCGCGATGCGACACCTCGCCACGGGCTCCATGATTCGGCGAGCTGGATCAGTGTTTTCTCCGGCGGACGCGGGTCGATGCCGAGCGCATGACCGACCGCGCTCTGCAAGGCAACGTCACGCGCCGGGAAGATGTCGGGGTGCCCGGCGGCAAACAGGAGATAAACTTCCGCCGTCCATGGGCCGATACCGGACACCGCAGTCATCGCCGTGATCGCCTCCTCAGCCTCAAGCGAACAGAGGTGATTGAGGTCGAGGCCGTCGGCCACCGCCTGGGCAACCGCGATCAGGCCGCGCTGCTTGGGCCGCGACAGGCCGGCCTCGCGAAACATGTCCTCGCCGGCCGCCAGAACCGCCTGCGGCGTCAGCGGATCGACAAGCCTGGTCAGCCGGCCAAAGATGGCGTCGGCGCTCGCCCGGGACACTTGCTGCGAGACGATGATCGAGGCCAGGCTCCTGAAGCCCGGCTCTGAGAGCCGCAGCGGCACTTCGCCCGCCATGCCGCGCACCTTCTCCAGGCGCGGGTCGATGATGCAAAGCGCATCCAGCCCCCGGGCGATGTCGTCCAGTGTCGCGATGCGTTGCATGGTTTCCTTGTCCGCCGATGTGCCGCAAGGTAGCAACCGCCGAAACCACAGCACAACCCGATTGCCGCTTGAGACATGACGCTCCTGACATTCCGCTTCGCGCCCAGCCCCAATGGAGAACTGCACCTTGGCCACGCCTATTCGGCGCTGCTCAACCAGAAGCTGGCAAGGGCGTCGGGCGGCCGTCTGCTGCTGCGCATCGAGGATATCGACACGACGCGCTGCACGCCGCAATTAGAGGCCGGCGTGCTTGCCGATCTCAAATGGCTGGGCCTTGGCTGGGAAGAGCCGGTGCGCCGCCAGTCCGAGCATTTTGCCGAGTACGAGGCGGTGCTTGACCGGCTGATAGGCATGGAACTGGTCTATCCCGCCTTCATGAGCCGGGGCGACATCAGGGCCTTCATCACCGAAAGCGAGAAGCGCGGGCGTGTCTGGCCGCGCGATCCCGACGGCGTGCCACTCTATCCCCCCGCCGACAAGGCATTGACCATGAACGAGCGCAAGCGGCGCATCGCCGAGAATGCACCCTTCGCCTGGCGTCTGGATGTCGATGCCGCTGTTGCGCGTGTCGGCGGGGATCTCGCATGGACCGAATTCACCGATGAGACGCTTTCCGCGACCCGTTTGGTCGAAGCCCGACCGCAGGACTGGGGCGACGTGATCGTGGCGCGCCGCGATATCCCGACCAGCTATCACCTCGCAGTCGTCATGGACGATGCGCTGCAAGGCGTCAGCCATGTCGTGCGTGGCCAGGACCTGTTTTCCGCCACCGGCGTGCAGCGCCTGCTCCAGGAGCTTCTGGGGCTCCCGCAACCGGCCTATTTCCATCATCGGCTCATCCTCGGGCCGGACGGGCGAAAACTGTCGAAGAGCCTTGGCGACAGCGGCCTTGCCACGCTGCGCGGCACCGGTGCGTCGCCGGACGATGTCAGGCGAATGATCGGGCTTTGACCTCAGTGAGCCTGGTAAGCAGCCTGGCGGACGTACCGCCGGTTGAATTCCCGTGATGCATGGATCAATCGTTTGGTTTTGCGCGCCGGGCTGAACGGGATTAGAGCAGCGCCACGTTCAATTCTTTCCAGCGCGGTGGTTTCCGGAAAATGCACAGCATCAAGCGGTTCATCCCCGCCACCTTCGTCGTCCTGTGGGCGACCGGCTTCATCGGCGCGCGCTACGCCATGCCGTGGGCGGAGCCGTTCACCTTCCTCGCCGCACGGTTCGTCATCGCCGCCATCCTGCTGGCTGTGCTGATGCTGGTGCTCGGCTCGAAACGCGCTACGCGGGAAGAGGCGCTGCATGCGACGGGCGCCGGCGTGCTGATGCACGGCGTCTATCTCGGCGCCGTCTTCTGGGCCATCCACCGGGGCATGCCCGCCGGATTTTCGGCTCTCATCGTCGGCCTGCAGCCGCTGATCACGGCCGTGCTTGCCGGCAAATTCCTGGGCGAAGCGATCCTGCCGCGCCACTGGCTTGGCCTGGGCATCGGCCTGATCGGCATCGTCATCGTGCTGTGGCCGAAGCTCGGCGCGCTCGGCGGCGGCGTGACGGTGGCGACCCTGACAGCCTCGCTGGTCTCGGTGCTCGGCATGAGCGCCGGCACCATCTGGCAGAAGCGATTTGCCTCCGGCGGCGACCTCGTCGCCGCGACCATGTGGCAATATGTCGGCGGCGCCTCCGTGATGATCCTGGCAGCACTTGCCTTCGAAACACATACAGTCACCATCAACGGCGAACTGATCTTCGCCATGGCCTGGCTGGTGCTGGTGCTGTCGCTTGGCGCCATCTTCCTGTTGATGGTGATGATCCGCGACGGCGAAATGTCGAAAGTCGCCTCGCTGTTCTACCTGGTGCCGGCGGTGACGGCGATCATCGCCTGGGCCCTGTTCGACGAGCAGCTCAACGCGCTGCAGATTGTCGGCATGGCGATCACCACCTTCGGCGTTGGCCTGGCAACGGCGCGACCTGCAAAATCTCAGCCGACCCGGGCACGCGCCTCAAGGTAACGGCTGATCGCGGCATTGAGCTCGCCGCCTAGGATGAAGATCGCTGAGACGATGTAGAGGAAAACCACCGCGATCATGATCGAGGCGAGACCGGCATACGTCGTCACATAAGACGAGAAATGGTCGAGATAGGTGGCAAACATCGTCGAGCCGATGAGCCATGCGGCCAGTGTGAAGATGATGCCCGGCACCAGTGAGACGAAGCGGCGCTTGCCGGCCGGCAGCCAGTAGTGGACGGCAAACAAGCCACCGATGATGACAGTCGAGGCAATGACATAACGCCACAGCGTGATCGTGCCGGTGTAGGGTTTGATCCACTCGAAATGGGCTTCCGCCAGCCGCGCCAGCAAGGGCGCGAACACCAGGAGCACGCTGATCGCGAGGAAACCGGCCGTCGCGATCAGCACGAAGAAAATGCTCTGCACGCGGCGATAAATGATGCCGCGCGTTTCCGTGACCCGATAGGCGCGGTTGAGTGACGTGCGCAGCGCCTCGATGCCGTTCGAGGCAAAGTAGGCGGCAAGCAGCACGCCATAGGTCAACAGGTCGGTGCGCCTGACGGTCAGCACGTTCAGCACCTCATGCGCGATCGGCTTGGCGATCTGATCCGGCCAGGTATCAAAGACCAGATGCACGGCCGTGTCGGCAAAGGCCTGGGCGCCGAGGAAGCTGCCCAAGGTCGTTGCAAAGATCAGGAACGGAAACAGCGCCATCAGCGAGGTGATCGCCAGATGGCTGGCCATCGCCCAGCCGTCATCGGTGTTGAAATGTCCGAGCGCGTCGTAGAGCACGCGGCGCAGGGCGACAATGTTCCGCAGCAAGGACGCGCGCTCCCTTCGATTGTCTCGACGCCGCGAATATGGGAAGTGAATGCGGCAAATGGCAACCCTAAGTCAAACCACGATTTCTTCAGCTCCCGAGTTGCGCACCATCATCGTCACCGGTGCGTCCTCCGGCATCGGCGCCTACTGCGCCCGGGCGTTGAAGGCCGAGGGCTGGCGGGTGTTCGCGACGGCGCGGAAGCCGGAAGACATCGCCGCCCTCGAAGCGGACGGCATCGAGGCTTTCTATCTCGACTACAGCGAACCGGACTCAATCGCCGCCCTGGTAGCGGCGGTGCTCGACCGCACCGGTGGCACGCTCGACGCGCTCTTCAACAATGGCGCCTACGCGCAGGCAGGCGCTGTCGAGGACCTGTCGGTGGCAGCGCTCAAAGCGCAATTCGAGGTCAATTTCTTCGGCTGGCATGATTTGACCAGCCGCCTCGTGCCGGTGATGCGCCGCCAGGGCCATGGCCGCATCGTCCATTGCTCGTCGATCCTTGGCCTGGTGCCGGTGCGCTTCCGCGGCGCCTATTCGGCATCGAAGCATGCGCTCGAAGCGCTGATGCTCTGCCAGCGCCAGGAACTGGAAGGCAGCGGCATCCATGTTTCGCTGATCGAGCCGGGGCCGGTGAAATCGAAGATCGCCAGCAACGGCCTGCCCTGGTTCCTGAAAAACATCGACATCGAGAAGTCCGTGCATAGCGCCGACTATGCCGCGCAACTGGAACGGCTGCGCGCCGGCGGCAGCCAGTCGGCGCTGAAACCCGGGCCGGAGGTGGTCCACAAGGTTCTGCGCCATGCACTTCTGTCGCGGCGCCCGCGCCCGCACTATGTGGTAACAGTGCCGGCTAAAATCGGCGCAGCGCTCAAACGCATCCTGCCGGCATCGATACTCTACCGCCTGATGGCCAAACGCGCCTGAACGCCAAACAACTGGAAACGCAATAATGGCAACCGTCTTCAACATCCTCGCCATTCTGGTCATGGCCGCCGTGGTGATCGTGCTGATCCGAGGCCTCATCAACATGATGCGTGGCGGTTCCGGCGTCACCTCGAACAAGCTGATGCAGGCACGCGTCATGCTGCAGGCCGTGGCGCTGGTGCTGATCCTGCTGGCCGTGTATTTCACCCGCAAGTGAGGATACCGGCAGCGGGGGAGACGACATGGTCAAGCTCAACAAGATCTATACCCGCACCGGCGACGACGGCACCACGGGCCTCGGCACTGGTGAACGGCGGCTAAAATCCGACCGGCGTGTGGACGCCTACGGTACGGTGGACGAAGCCAATGCCTGCATCGGCATTGCCCGTGTCCATACCGCAGAGAACCACCCGGCGATCGACGCCATGCTTTCGCGCATCCAGAACGATCTCTTCGACCTCGGCGCCGACCTTGCCGTGCCGGACGACGGCAAGCCGCTCGAATACGAGCCGTTGCGGATCACCGCGGCTCAGACAGACCGTGTCGAGAAGGACATCAACCTCCTCAACAAGGACCTCCAGCCGCTCAAATCCTTTGTGCTCAATGGCGGTTCGCCGGCGGCCGCTGCCTTGCATCTTGCCCGCACCGTGGCGCGGCGGGCCGAACGGCTGATGGTGGCCTTGGCGCAAGAACCGCATGAGCACGTCAACCGCGACGGGCTGAAATACATCAATCGCGTTTCGGATTTCCTGTTTGTCGCCGCCCGAGCGGTCAATGACAATGGAAATGCCGACGTGCTATGGGTTCCCGGCAAGAACCGCTGAACGGACCGAAGAGCGGGAGGGGGCCAGCAACCGATGTTCATCCCGCTTTACGACACCAACAGGCTGCGCCATATCCGCCTGCAATATGTGACGATCGGGCTGATCGTGGCCAACGCGCTGGTCTATTGCGCCACCGCGCTCGGCGGCGAGAACTTCACCAATGCAGCGGTGCTTGGCCTCGGCTTCATTCCATCGGTCGTTCACAACACGGCCGAGCTCGACCCGCGCTTTATTATCATTCCGGAAAGCCTGAGCTACCTCACCTACTCCTTTCTGCATGCCGACATTTTCCACCTCGGTGGCAACATGCTGTTCCTGTGGGTGTTCGGCGACAATGTCGAGGACGCGCTCGGCCACATCCGCTACCTGATCTTCTACCTGCTGTGCGCCATCGCCGGCGCCGCTTTCCAGGGGCTCGTCGCCTGGAACTCTCAGGTGCCGCTGATCGGTGCCTCCGGTGCCATCGCCGGCGTGGTCGTCGCCTACCTGATCCTCTACCCCAGGGTGAAGGTCTGGGTGCTGGCCTTTGCCCGTATCCCTTTGCGCATACCGGCCTTCATCCCGCTCATCCTGTGGGTGCTGTTCCAGGTTTTCATGTTTGCCCGCGGCGGCGAGGACCAGATTTCCTGGGCTTGCCACATCGGCGGCATCATGGCAGGCGCCGTGCTGGTGCTTGTCCTGCGCAGCCGCGGCGTGCCGCTTTTTGCCGGCGCCGATGAGGATACCGTGTCTCCTGCGCCCGACCAGCCGCCGGTTGCTGCCGAACCAGCGGCGTCAGAACCGCCAGCCACCACGGCGCGCTGGGGCCGAGGAAATCCTTCTGGCTCAAACTGAACCGATTTGAGCCGCTTTCAGCGTATTGACGTGCAGGGTTACCACAACTACGGAAACGTCTGCGCCGCAGTCCAAGACGGGCAAAGACCAGAATTTCCATCCGGCCAGAATTCCGTCTGGCCGGAATTCAGTCGGGAATGTCGGCTTTCGACAACTCAGAAAAGGCGCAGGCTGCTATAGCGCGCCCAACTAGCGTGAAGAGGTGACAGGCAAATGAAGATCCTAGTGCCCGTGAAGCGGGTTGTGGATGCGAACGTCAAGGTTCGTGTGAAGGCTGATGGTTCGGCGGTTGAACTCGCCAACGTCAAGATGGCGATGAACCCGTTCGACGAGATCGCGGTCGAAGAGGCGATCCGGCTGAAGGAAGCCGGCAAGGCCGAAGAAATCATCGTCGTGTCGATCGGACCGCAGCAGGCGCAGGAAACCTTGCGCACCGCGCTCGCCATGGGCGCCGACCGCGCCATCCTGGTCAAGACCGACGAGCAGACCGAACCACTCGGCGTAGCCAAGGTGCTGAAGGGCGTCGTCGACGCCGAGCAGCCCGGCCTCGTCATCCTCGGCAAGCAAGCAATCGACGACGATTCCAACCAGACCGGCCAGATGCTGGCCGCACTGCTGGGCTGGGCACAGGGTACCTTCGCCTCCAAGATCGTGCTCGACGGCGACAAGGCCAAGGTAACGCGCGAAGTCGACGGCGGCCTGCAGACGGTGGAGCTGAAGATGCCGGCGATCGTCACCGCCGACCTTCGCCTCAACCAGCCGCGCTACGCCTCGCTGCCCAACATCATGAAGGCCAAGAAGAAGCAGCTCGACGAAAAGAGCCCGGCCGACTACGGCGCCGACGTCAAGCCGCGCCTCAAGGTCATCAAGACCGAGGAGCCGAGCGGCCGCAAGGCGGGCGTCAAGGTGAAGAGCGTTGCCGAGCTCATCGACAAGCTCAAGAACGAAGCCGGCGTCTTGTAAGCGATCGGGAAAGGAACAGATAAAATGGCAATTCTCCTCATCGCCGAACACGACAACGCAACGCTCTCCGACCAGACCGCCAAGGCGCTGTCGGCAGCCCTGCAGATCGGCTCCGACGTGCATGTGCTGGTGGCCGGCAAGGGCGCCAAGGGCGCTGCTGAAGCCGCCGCCAAGCTGAAGGGCGTGACCAAGGTGCTGCTCGCAGAAGCCGACGAACTCACTGAGCGCCTCGCCGAACCGACGGCAGCACTCGTTGTGTCGCTCGCGGGCGGCTATGACACCATCATCGCGCCGGCGACCTCGTCGGGAAAGAACATCGCGCCACGCGTCGCCGCCCTGCTCGATGTCGCGCAGGTCTCCGAAATCATCGAAGTGGTCTCGCCGGATACCTTCAAGCGGCCGATCTACGCCGGCAACGCCATCCAGACGGTGCAGTCGACCGACGCCAAGAAGGTCATCACCGTGCGCACCGCCTCCTTCCAGGCGGCACCAGAGGGCGGCTCCGCTGCGGTCGAGACAGTCAACGCGGCGGCCAATCCCGGCCTGTCCACCTTCGTCGAGAACAAGCTGTCGGAGAACGACCGTCCGGAACTGACCTCGGCCAAGATCATCATCTCCGGCGGCCGCGCGCTCGGCTCGGCGGAAAAATTCCAGGAGGTCATCCTGCCGGTTGCCGACAAGCTTGGTGCGGCGGTTGGTGCTTCGCGCGCGGCGGTGGATGCCGGCTATGCTCCGAACGACTGGCAGGTCGGCCAGACCGGCAAGGTCGTCGCCCCCGATCTCTACATCGCGGTCGGCATCTCCGGCGCTATCCAGCATCTCGCCGGCATGAAGGATTCCAAGGTTATCGTCGCCATCAACAAGGATGAGGAGGCACCGATCTTCCAGGTTGCCGACTACGGCCTCGTCGGCGATCTTTTCGTCATCTTGCCGGAGTTGCAGAAGGCGCTTTGACGCTTTCGGACAAAGCGTATTAAATGCCTGGGGTGGGGTAGACGAAGTCGCCCCGCCCTTTTAGTTTGCACTGCACAAAAACAGGCCGCAGAGGCCAAAGCAATTCCAGCGGTTTTGCGTCCGGAATTGCAATAAAACAAAAAGGTGGGGCGCTTCCGCAATTCAGGCGGAAGGGCTCCGGACGGGATCGGTGTAATGAGCAAGATCGAGACGATCGGCATCATCGGCGCGGGCCAGATGGGTGGGGGTATCGCCCACGTCTCCGCGCTTTCAGGCTTCAAGGTGCTCATCTACGATATATCGCCTGACCGCATCGAGAAGGGCATCGCCACCATCAGCGGCAACATGGCCCGCCAGGTGGGCTCAGGCAAGCTCGACGAGAAGCTGCGCAACCAGGCGATGGCGCGCATTGCCTCGGCACCGACGATGGCCGATCTTGCCGGCGCCGACCTGGTGATCGAGGCGGCGACCGAGGACGAGACGGTCAAGCGCAAGATCTATGCGCAGCTCTGTCCGCAGCTCAATCCCGAAGCGATCCTGGCGACCAACACCTCATCGATCTCGATCACGCGGCTCGCCGCGCAGACCGACCGGCCGGAGCGTTTCATCGGCATACATTTCATGAACCCGGTGCCACTGATGAAGCTGGTCGAACTGGTGCGTGGCATCGCCACCGAGGACCAGACCTTCGAGGCGGCAAAGACCTATGTGAAGCAGCTCGACAAGACGATCACGGTCTCGGAGGATTTCCCGGCCTTCATCGTCAACCGCATCCTGCTGCCGATGATCAACGAGGCGATCTACACGCTCTATGAGGGCGTCGGCTCGGTCGACGCCATCGACACTGCCATGCGGCTCGGCGCCAATCATCCGATGGGACCGCTGCAGCTGGCCGACTTCATCGGCCTCGACACCTGCCTGTCGATCATGCAGGTGCTGCATGACGGCCTGTCGGATTCGAAGTATCGCCCCTGCCCGCTGCTGGTCAAATATGTCGAGGCCGGCTGGCTCGGTCGCAAGACCGGGCGCGGCTTCTACGATTATCGCGGCGAGCATCCCGTCCCGACGCGATAAAGCAATTCCAGGAAAAGTTTGAAGCGGCTTTCCCGGGGAAACGCATCGCGCTTTCCCTTGGGAATTGCGTCAAAAAGAGGTACGCGTCCGCTTACGACGCCGCAGCCAGCGGCGTGGGCGGCACCGACCTGTCGTCGGCGATCTTGCCGTCTGGCGCCACGGAAACGCAGCCGCGGCCGGCGGCCTTGGCCACGTAGCAGGCGGCGTCGGCCTTGGCGATGATCTCGTCGACTTCCCCGCAATTGGCGCAGATCGCCGCCAGGCCGATGCTGGCGCCGATCGCGTGCTGGCGGCCATCCCAGGTGAAGTTCAGGCCGGCTATCGCATCGATGATGGAGCGTGCCGCGATCCTGGCGCCGGCGGTCGAACCGGATTTCAGGATGACCGCGAATTCGTCGCCGCCCAGGCGCGCGACGATGTCTTCAGGACCAAGCACGCCGCGCACCGCCTCGGCAACCCGCTTCAGCAAGGCGTCTCCCGCGGCGTGACCGCCTGTGTCGTTGACCAGTTTGAAATGGTCGAGGTCGATGAACATGAACTGATGGCCGCCCCCAGCCGTCGTGCCGTCCTTGCGCGCCTGATCGACCAGTCCCTCCATGGTACGGATGAAGCTTGAGCGATTGGCAAGGCCGGTCAGCGCATCATGCGCCGCGGCGTGGGCCAGCTGGCGCTGCAGCGCACGTGCATCGGTGAAGTCCTGGAAGACGATGACCAGACCGCAGAATTCGCTGCGTTCATTCATGATCGGCGACACGACCTGGCGGATGCTGCAGCGTGTGTCATCACGCCGGATCAACACGGCGCGGCTGTTCTGATCGGAGGGCGCTTCCGCGCCAATCGCGGGCCGTGTCACCCCGATCCTGTGACCCGTCTCCTCGTCGACCGCCCAATAGACATGGCCGAGCGTCTTGCCGAGAGCCGCCGCGCCGGAAACGCCGGTCAGCTTCTCGGCAACCGGGTTCATGAAGGTGACGCGGTTCGCCGCATCGGTGCAGATGACGGCATCGCCGATCGACTGCAGCGTCACCCTGAGCCGCTCTTTCTCGTCGGCCAGCATCGCCGCCGACACCGTCAGGCGCTCTTCGGCCTGCTTGCGCCGGGTGATGTCAGTCAGGCTGCCGATGGCCCTGACCAGACGCCCGTCCCGGTCGCGCTCGATGGCTTTGCCGCGATCGAGGATCCAGACCCACTGACCATCCTTGTGGCGCATCCTGAACTCGGCTTCAAAAAACTCGGTCTTGCCGTCGAGATGGGCGCGGTCCGCCTCGGCGACGGCCTCGCGGTCGTCGGGATGGATCATCGTCAGCCAGCGATCGGGGTCGCCATCGAGTTCACCATCCGCATAGCCAAGCATCTTGACCCAGGTGGAGGAATAGGTGGTGCCGCCTCTGCGGATGTCGAGGTCCCAGACGCCTTGGCCGGCGCCGGCCAGCGCGAAATTCCACCGCGTTTCGGCCTCGGCAATGCGCGCCTCGGCCTGCTTGCGCGCGTCGATGTCCTCGATCTGCGAGACGAGATAGAGCGGGCGCCCGCTTGTCTCGTCACGAATGACGGAGCCGGCAAGATGTGCCCAGACGGGCGTGCCGTCCTTGCGCAGATAGCGTTTCTCGAAGTGAAAAGCATTGACGGTCCCGGCCTTCAGACCGTCCATCGTTTCGCGTCCGATCTGCAGGTCGTCGGGATGGGTGATCTGAAGAAAGGTCAGCGCCTCGATCTCCTCGCGGCTGTAGCCAAGCATGGCGGCGAAAGCTGGATTGGTTTCGAGAATGCGCCCGTCCAGCCCGACAATAGCGATGCCGATCGCCGAATCCTGCATGGCCCGACGGAACCGCTGCTCGCTCTGCGCGATCTGCCGCCGGTCGTCGGAGATGCGGACGACAAACAGGCCGGCGAGGAAAAGCGCACCGGCGGCAACGGCGACCGACACCTGAAGACAAAGCCTGAGTGTGTCCGCACCAAGCTCAAGCCTCGGCAGCATGAGGGAGGCTGCCACCACGGCAAGACCGGCCACAAGCAACGCCGGCGCTGCCTGTTTGTGGGGCCTCGGCCCGATCATTCCTCGCAATGTCACGATCTGTGCCACCCCCGTGGGCAATCGCTTTTTCCCGTCAAAACCTTGAAGGATCGATTTTAAGGAAAGGTTGCGCCTGGGGTACCGGCGATATGGAGAACCGGCAAACAATTGCCGGCATGATTAAGGATCGGTATGCACGAGGTATGGTCGCAGGTACCCAGCTACCAGCGCACGAAAAACCGCCCGCCCAGCGCGCCAAGCACAGCAAGGGCCGCGATCGCGATCGTGTACCAGGTGGCGACGAAAAGCGGTGAGTCGTCGAAACAGTGCGCGGCATAGAAGGTCGCCGCCAGCCCGCCGGCAAGCAGCCCCGCCACCGCGCCGGCAAGCACCGGCCGCGTCGGCGCGCCATAGCGCAGCATCCACAGGAAAATGGCCAGCGGGCCGATGCCTATCAGCGGGATGAAGCCCATGCAGATCATCATGTTGGAGCCGACCATGCGCGTGCCCCACAACGCCTCCGGCACCATGAAGAGCTCCAGCACCACCGCAACGGCGACCAGCAGCGGCGCCGCGATCATCCCCGCCATCGCCCGGCCTGTCGCCGCACCCGGTGTCGACAAGGCACGGATCAGGGCGAAGGCGCTGATGGCCAGCACGATGGTGAAAACGAATTTGGACAGAAAGCGCATCGTGTGCGCGGCCACCATGAAATCGGGGCGCAGACCGATCGTCAGCAGGAAAACGACCGCCGCAATGACAATGGCCGCGCCAGCCGCCAGCCACCAGGCCGAGCGCAGCGGCATCGCCTTGCTGCTTGCATCGGCGTCGAGCGCCCTGATGAGATCCTCGGTCCTCATGTCATTCCCGCCCAAAACGCTTGGCTATGGCGGCAAGTCCGCGATGCAGCGACACACGCACCGCCGTCTCGGTGATGCCGAACTTGGCGGCCGTCTCGCCGATGGATCGGCCTTCCACCGACACAGCCGAAACCACGGAACGCTGTGCCGGCGACAGGCCGTCGAGAGCCCTGTTGATGTCACGCTCGCTGACGGTTTCGGGCTCCGGCTCGGCGAACGTCTCGGCGATATCGTCGACATCGATCTCGATGCGCCGGCCGCGCCGCCGGAACGCGTCGATCAGCTTGAAGCGGGCGATCGCATAGATCCACGGCAGCACCGGCGCGTCCTGGCGCCAGGTATGCCGTTTCACATGAATGGCCAGCAAGGTTTCCTGCACGACATCCTCGGGATCGACTCCGCCCTGCACGATCTTGCGCCGCACAAAACCGCGAACCAACGCGGCAATCCGGTGCAGAAAGTCGGCGTAAGCCCTTTCATCTCCCGCGATCGCGGCCCGCAACAGCCGGGAAAGCTCGGCCTCGTCCTTGCCGCTCACAAGAGTTCACTCCCCCGATTTCGTGCCTCGGCACTGATTTGTTACGTGGCCGGCGAAATAATGTCCAAGCCAAATTACGGGCAAGTCACGAAAGTTTGCTGACAGGTCGATGTGAGCCGATGACGGTCGGTCCGCGGGCTTCTTCCAGCAAGGGGAGCCCGGATTCCCTTGGCGCGCCAACGCTCATCGGGCCAATCGCCGTTATTTTGCACCCGGTGGATTAATCGCCTGAGGCCAACGTTTGTGCCTGAGCGAGATCATCAATGTTGACTATCGTGGTCAGGTATCGATAGGTGGCCTCGTGCCAAAACCCCAGATCGAGGACGACACCATGAAATACACGCTTTCCACGCTCGTCGGCGCGACGGCGCTGGCAATTGGCCTGATCGCCGGCCCGGCGATGGCCGAGGATGCCGGCATCATCGTCTACAACGCCCAGCACGAAAGCCTGGCCAAGGAATGGGCCGAAGGTTTCACCAAGGAGACCGGCATCAAGGTCACCTTGCGCAATGGCGGTGACAGCGACTTCTCCAACCAGATCGTCGCCGAAGGCACCGCCTCGCCCGCCGACGTGTTCCTGACCGAAAACTCACCCGCCATGGTGCTGGTCGAGAATGCCGGCCTGTTCGCGCCGGTCGACGCCGACACGCTGGCTCAGGTGCCGCAGGACTATCAGGCAACCAGCGGCAAATGGGTGGGTGTGGCCGCGCGCAGCACCGTCTTTGCCTACAACACGACCAAACTCAAGACCGACCAGTTGCCCAAGTCGCTGCTCGATCTTGCCGACCCAAGCTGGAAGGGCCGTTGGGCGGCATCGCCCTCGGGTGCCGATTTCCAGGCCATCGTCAGCGCGCTGCTGCAGCTCAAGGGCGAGGCGGCGACGGCTGACTGGCTGAAGGCCATGAAGACAAACTTCACCGCCTACAAGGGCAACAGCACGGTGATGAAGGCGGTCAACGCCGGCGAGATCGAAGGCGGCGTGATCTATCATTATTACTACTTCGGCGATCAGGCCAAGACCGGCGAGAACAGCAAGAACGTTGCGCTGCACTATTTCAAGAACCAGGATCCGGGCGCTTTCGTCTCGGTCTCCGGTGGCGGCGTGCTCGCCTCGAGCAAGCATCCGAAGGAAGCCCAGGCCTTCCTGAAGTTTGTGACCGGCAAGGGCGGCCAGGATGTGCTGAAGAACGGTACGTCGTTCGAATACGCGGTCGGCAAGGAGGCCGAGTCCAATCCGAAGCTGGTGCCGCTGGTTGAGCTGCAGGCGCCGAAGGTCGACGCCACGACGTTGAACTCCAAGAAGGTCACCGACCTGATGACGGCAGCCGGCTTGCTTTAGTTGCCGTTCGTCCTGATAAGGACGTCAGACCGTGCTCCCGCGGGACTTTGCCTTCCGCGGGAGCGTTTTGTTTTGAGATGGCATTTTCGTCGATGACGACACGCTGCATTCCTGACCGCAACCGTGGTCCTTCAAAAGTTGCCGCTGGACGGCAGCGGCACGGCGTCTGACGTGATGCAGTCCGCGGTCGATCTCACGCGCTCGGGCCTGCCTTCGGGCACTGGCAGAAGGGCTCGAAGGCGCGTGGCGCCTTGGCTGATCACCGCCGCCATTTCCGTTTCGCTGCTCGCCCTTTTGCCGCTCGCCTTCATCATCTGGATCGCGGTGCAGACCGGCTGGGACACCGTCTCGGCGCTTGTCTTCCGGCCGCGCGTCGGCGAACTGTTGGTCAACACCACGCTGCTGGTGCTGCTGGCCGTGCCGATCGCCATCGTGCTGTCCGTCGCGCTGGCCTGGCTGACCGAACGTAGCGACCTGCCTGGCGCCCGGCTGTGGGCCTGGCTGTGCGTGGCGCCGCTCGCCATTCCCGCCTTCGTGCATTCCTATGCCTGGATCACCATGGTGCCCGGGCTGCATGGCCTGTGGGCCGGCGTGCTGGTATCCGTCATCGCCTATTTTCCCTTCCTCTATCTGCCCATATCGGCGGCGCTGCGGCGCCTCGATCCTGCCCTGGAGGATGCGGCCGCAGCCCTTGGCCTTGGGCCGTGGCGCGTATTCTGGCGTGTCGTGTTGCCGCAGCTCAGGCTCGCCATCTGCGGTGGCTCGCTGCTGGTCGGACTGCATCTGCTGGCCGAATACGGCCTCTATGTCTTCATCCGCTTCGACACCTTCACCACGGCGATCGTCGACCAGTTCCAGTCGACCTTCAACGGACCGGCCGCCAACATGCTGGCCGGCGTGCTGGTGACCTGCTGCTTCGTGCTTCTGGGCCTCGAAGTGCTGGTGCGCGGCGAGGAGCGCTATGCCCGTGTCGGCTCTGGTGCCGCCCGCTATCAGCAGCGCGCCAATCTCGGACGCGCCACCATCCCGAGCCTCCTCTTGCTTCTTGTCACCACGCTGCTGGCGCTGGGCGTGCCCTTCGTCACCATCGGCCGCTGGCTTGCCGCCGGCGGCACAGATGTGTGGCGCCTCGATGAGATCGGCCTGGCGCTTGGCCAGACGCTGTTCCTGGCGCTCGCCGGCGCCCTGCTCGCCACTGTCGCCGCCATGCCGATGGCCTGGATCTCGATCCGCGCCCCGGGACCGTTGCAGCGCTTGCTGGAGGGCTGCAACTACATCGTCGGCTCGCTGCCGGGTGTCGTCATCGCACTGGCGCTCGTCACCATCACCGTGCGCATCGCCCTGCCGCTCTATCAGACCCTGTTCACCATCCTGGTCGCCTATGCACTCATGTTCCTGCCACGCGCGCTGGTCAGCCTGCGCGCCTCGATCGCGCAGGCGCCGGTCGAGCTCGAGCGAGCCGCGTCCAGCCTCGGCCGGGCACCGCTCAACGCGCTGTGGTCGACGACCATCCGCCTGTCGGCGCCCGGAGCCGCGGCCGGCATGGCGCTGGTGGCGCTTGGCATCATGAACGAGCTGACCGCGACCCAGATGCTGGCGCCAAACGGCACCCGGACCCTGGCGATGGCGTTCTGGTCCTATAGTGGCGAGATTGATTATGCCTCTGCGGCGCCTTACGCCTTCATCATGGTAGCGATGTCGCTCCCCCTCACCTGGCTGCTCTATGTCCAGTCGAAACGGATGGCCGGACGATGAGCTTTCTCGAAATCAGCGGCCTGAAAAAGCATTACGGCCCGGTCGCCGCGCTGGCCGGTGTCGACCTGAGCGTCGCCAGCGGCAGCCGCACGGCGATCGTCGGACCATCCGGCTGTGGCAAAACCACCTTGCTGCGACTGATCGCCGGCTTCGAGGCACCCGACCAGGGCCGCATCGCGCTCGACGGTGAGGCGCTGGCCAATGGCGGTGTGGCGGTGCCGGCGCATCGCCGCGGCATCGGCGTTGTGGCGCAGGACGGCGCCCTGTTCCCGCATTTGACCATTGGCGACAACATCGGTTTCGGCATGGGCCGGAACGAGGACAAGCGCGCCGAGCGCATCGTAGAGCTCGCCTATATCGTCGGCCTGGACAAGGCGATCCTCAAGCGCCGTCCGCACGAACTTTCCGGCGGCCAGCAGCAGCGCGTGGCGCTCGCCCGTGCCATGGCGATGAAGCCGAGGCTGATGCTGCTCGACGAGCCGTTCTCGGCACTCGACACTGGCCTGCGCGCCTCGATGCGCAAGGCGGTGGCCGAACTTCTGGAGGCGGCCGGTATCACCACCATCCTGGTGACGCATGACCAGGCCGAAGCGCTGTCCTTCGCTGCCCAGGTGGCGGTGATGCGCGACGGAAAATTCTCGCAGGTCGGCACGCCGCGCGACCTTTACCTCAAGCCGAAGGACAGGATGATCGCCGAATTCCTCGGCGACGCCATCATCCTGCCGGCAAAGATATCAGATGGCTTCGCCAACTCATCTCTCGGCCGCATCGCTGTCGACACAAAGGAGCGGCGCGATGTCGCCCGCATCATGCTGCGGCCGGAGCAGATCGCATTGAAAAGAACGTCGCGCGAAGGCATGTCTGGTACATCGGACATGCCGTTCGGCGAGGTGACGGAATCGGAATTCGCCGGCTCGACGTGCACGATCGCGGTGCGGCTCCTGAACAATTCCGACCCGCCGGACGCCGCCGCCATCGGCAACACGCCGCTGATCCTGCGCAAATCCGGCATGGACGCGCCGGCGGTCGGCGAGATCGTGCGGCTGACCGTGTCGGGAAAGGCGCATGTCTTCGCCTGAGCGTCCGAAGGCTTACGGCTCAGGCTTGAAGATCAGAGCGCCGGCTCGGGGACGGACGCCTTGAACACATCGAGGCGGCTTCCCGTCTCCGACGAGAAGAAATGCATGTCCTCGGGCGAAATCTTGAGACCAACAGTAGTGCCAGGCTCCAGGTGCACAGCCTCCGAAGTCATCACCGAAAACGGCGCACCGTCCAGATCGACATAGATGACCCGCCCCGCGCCAAGTTCCTCGACCAGGTCGACGGTGGCATTGAGCGCGCCGGCCGTGTCCGGAGCCACCAGACGGACGGCTTCCGGCCGGATGCCCATCGCCACCTTGGTGCCGACCGGCAGGCCGGCGCGTGCCATCGTCAGGCGGCGGCTACCGCCAAGCAGCGACAGCCCGTCGAGCTCGACCGTGCCTTCCAGAATGTTCATCGCCGGCGCGCCGACGAAGGTGGCAACGAAGCGGCTGGCCGGACGGCTGTAGACTTCCGCCGGTGTACCGACCTGTTCGACACGCCCGCCATTCATCACCACCAGCCGGTCGGCCAGTGTCATCGCCTCGACCTGGTCGTGGGTGACGAAGACCGAAGTGACGTTGAGCCGGCGATGCAGCTTGCGGATTTCGGAGCGCATCTGGACGCGCAGCTTGGCGTCGAGGTTGGACAGCGGCTCGTCGAACAGGAACACTTTGGGTTCGCGGATCATGGCGCGGCCCATGGCGACACGCTGCCTCTGGCCGCCGGAAAGCGCCATCGGCTTGCGGTCGAGCAGATGCTGGAGCTCCAGAGTGCGGGCGACCGCCTGGATGCGCTGCGTGCGCTCAGCCGCGGGAACGCCGGCCACTTTCAGCGAATAGCCGATGTTCTGCGCTACGCTCATATGCGGATAGAGCGCGTAGTTCTGGAACACCATGGCGCAGCCACGCTCGCGCGGCTCCAGTTTGTTGACCACGGTGCCGTCAATCGCGATCGTGCCGTCGGAGATCTCCTCCAGGCCGGCGATCATGCGCAGCAGCGTGGACTTGCCGCAGCCGGAAGGCCCGAGAATGACGACGAATTCGCCCGAGGCGAAGTCGAGGTCGACACCGTGCACGACCTGCGTCTTGGCGTAATTCTTCTTGACACCGCGAATGGTGATGGAGGCCATTGTTTGTCTCCTGTTATTTCTCGGTGGCGATCAGGCCACGCACGATCCAGCGTTGCATGAGCACCACGACAAGCAGCGGCGGCAGCATGATGATAAGCGTGCCTGCCATGGCAATATGCCATTCCGGAGTGCCGCCGACATTGGGAATGAGCTGCTTTAACTCGGTCACTGCCATCGCATGCGACTGGTCGGTGGTGATGAGCAGCGGCCACAGATACTGGTTCCAGGCCCAGAGGAACATGATGGTGCCGAGAGCGGCCATATTGTTGCGCGACAGCGGAAGAAGGACATCGATGAAGAAACGCAGTGGCCCGGCCCCGTCCATGCGCGCCGCCTCGGTCAGTTCATCCGGCAGGGTGAGGAAGAACTGCCGGTAGAGGAATGTGCCGGTCGCCGTGGCGACCAACGGCAGGATCAGTCCGGGGTAGGAATTGAGCAGCCCGAGGTTGAGCGAGACCTGCACCCCCGACACCTTCTCGATCAGCCAGCTCAAGCCTGTCAAATCGAGGATGGCCTGATAGGGCGACAGCACGTTGGCGACGACCGCGTAGGTCGGCACGATGCGCACTTCCAGCGGCAGCATCAGCGTGATGAAGATCAGCCAGAACATGAACATCCGGCCGGGAAAGCGGAAATAGACGATCGAGAAGGCGGTGAGCGCCGAAATGATCACTTTGCCCGCCGCCACGCCGCCGGCGACGATGAAGCTGTTGAGCAGTTTGGGGCCGAGATCGGCTGTCACCCAAGCCGTCTTGATGTTGACCCAGAAGTCGCTGCCCGGCAGCAGCGACATCGGCACATCGTTGACATCCTTGAGGTTGTGGGACGCGGCGATGGCGACAATCAGGAACGGCGCGATACAGAAGACAAAGCCGATGAACAGGATCAGATGCGTGAAGAAATTGAGGAATGGGGTGCGCTCTACCATGTCATCCTCACCCGTAGTGCACGCGCCGCTCGATGAAGCGGAACTGGAAGATGGTGAGCAGGATGATAAGCAGCATCAGGATGATGCTCTGCGCGGCGGCACCCGAATAATCCAGACCTTTGAAGCCGTCGGAATAGATCTTGTAGACCATCAGATTGGTTGCGTTCGCCGGCCCGCCTGATGTCATGATGTCGACGATGCCGAAGGAATCCTGGAAGCTTTCGGTGATGTTGATGACCAGAAGGAAGAAGATCGTCGGCGTGATCAGCGGGAACTGGATGTCCCAGAAACGCCTGATGACGCCCGAACCGTCCATTGCGGCGGCCTCGATCAGCGAGCGGGGTATGGCCTGGAACGCGGCGAGGAAGAAGATGAAGTTGTAGCCGACATATTTCCACGAGAAGGCGACGATGATCGACGCCATGGCATCCGCGCCATCGAGACCCGGATCCCAGATCCCCGGCCACATCCGGTTGACGACGGAAAGGAACCCCGCCTCCGGCGCCAGGATGAAGCGGAACGCCAGCGCCAGCGCGGGCGCAGCGATGCCATAGGGCCAGATCAGCACCACGCGATAGAGGCGCGAGCCAGCGAGTTGCCGATCGGTCAAGGCGGCGAGCACGAGCGCGATGAACATCGCAAGCCCGGTGCTGATGCCGGCAAAGACGAGGCTGGCGGTAATCGAGTTCCAGTAGTCGGCGTTGGCCAGGATCGAGCGGAAATTGTCGAGCCCGACCCAGATGTTGCCACCGCCCCAGGGCTGCTGCAACGTCAGCGACCAGTATACGGCCTGGCCGGCCGGCCAGTAGAAGAAGGTGAAGATAAGAAGCAGTTGCGGCACCGCGAAAAGGATGCCGATCGTCCAACTGCTGAAGGTAACGCGTTTTTCCATCGGTCCGCCGATGCCGCACAACGGCCACTTAGAGCAAAGATGAGATTAATATACGAAATGGCCGCCCGTCGAATCTGGACGGACGGCCCTTCCGCTACCCGGGATCAGGGCAGGGTCTTACCCGGATAGGTCTGCTGGAAGCGGTCGAGGATGGCGTCGCCGTTCTTGACCAGCGTGTCGAGGCCTTCCTGGACGCTGACCTTGTTGGCGAAGATCGCCTGCATCTGCGTGCCGAACTCGGCGCGGATCTGGGTGAAGTTGCCCAGGCGCACACCGCGGGTGACTTCGGTCGGCTCGGACGCGGTCAGGCTGGCGATCGCGGTTTCACGGCCCTTGTAGGGCGCCTTGTCGTAGAAGCCCTGGCCCTTCATGTAGTCGAAGCCCGACTTGGTCACCGGGATGTAGCCGGTGTTGGTCGACCAGAACAGCGCCGTTTTGGGATCGTGGATGAAGTTGAGGAACGCGGCCGCGCCCTTGTACTCGGCATCCGACTTACCCGAGAGAACCCACAGCGAAGCGCCGCCGACGAGCGAATTCTTGCGCTCGGTGCCGGCATAGACCGGCAGTTCGGCAACATCCCAGTTCATGCCTTCCTTCTGGGTCCGGCCGACGGTGCCGTGGTCGCCGACCGACGTCAGGATGACCTGGCAGGTGCCCGAGGCGAAGGCCTGAACCATGTCCTGGCCGAGGTCCTTGGACTTGATCTTGATAAGACCGGAATCATACCACTTCTTCAAGTCGGTGACGTACTGGACGAACTTGGTCTTGTTGACTTCCAGGCGCGCGTCGAGGCCGTCATAGCCGTTGTTCTTGGTGGCGACCGGCTGATTGTGGATGGCCGAGAACTGCTCCATCAGCTGCCAGCTTTCGTTGGCCGAGATGTTGATCGCCATCGGGCATTCATAGCCGGCGTCCTTCATGGCCTGAAGGTCGGCGCCGACATCTTCCCAAGTCTTTGGCGCTTCGGTCTTGCCGATCTTGGCGAAGGCGTCCTTGTTCCAGTACATCAGCGCGGTCGAGGAATTGAACGGGAAGGACAGCATTTCGCCCTTCGACGTCGCGTAATAGCGCGCGATACCGGGGAAATAGTCGGCGTAGTCGATCTTGTAGCCGTTTTCTTCCATCAGCTTGTCGGCGGGCTTGTAGGCGCCCGACAGCATCATGGTGGCGGTGCCGACGTCATAGACCTGAACGACGGTCGGCTGCTTGCCGGCACGGAAGGCAGCGATGGTGTTCTGCAGCGTGGCGTCGTAATTGCCCTGACTGGTGCAGACCACCTCATAATCGGACTGCGAAGCGTTGAAGTTCTTGCACATCGTGTCGACGACACGGGCGAGATCGCCTGAAAGGCCGAACCAGAAATCGAATTTTACCGGCTCTGCAAAGGCAGGCATTGCGAGCGCGGTGCTGAGCGCGCCAGCGGCAAGGGCAGCAAAGCCCCGCTTGATCATGGTCATGGGTTTTCCCTCTTGAGTGGCTAGAGACAAGGGTCTTGCGCAAGTCCTTGCCCGCTCTCTTAGAGAAGGTATGTGACAGTTCTGTTGTGGCCTCCGGCCTTTGCACAGCTGCTCATTCCTCGCCTTCGGCGGCTTGGCCGGCATCAAAACGTCACACCGGCGCCTTTCTAGCTAGGGCGTCTGTTGAGGGCGTAAAGACCATGACCGGCAGCCATGATTATCCGACTAAAGGGGTCATGAAATGTCGGTGCGGCAGCTGACGCCTGCGCCGAGAAAGCACGCTACGGTTGCAGGCGGACTTATCGATCCTTCAACAGCCAAGCATTAATCAGTCATATTTCGTTTCTTATCTCCGGTGGGCTTGGGGAAATAAGATGTTGACGGTCTACAATTGCATCGTGAACCAGCACGATCTGAGACTGGTCGCGCTCGCCGCACTGATCTGCGGAATTTCCTGTTTCTCTGCTGTCAGCCTGCTTCGCCACATCAGCCGCTCAGCGGACCGGAACAGGCTTGCCTGGCTGATGATCGCGGCCACGTCGACCGGCTTCGGCATCTGGGCAACGCATTTCATCGCCATGCTTGCGTTCACGCCGGGCATTCCCAGTGCCTACGAGCCGGCGCTTTCCGTGCTCTCGCTCGCTGCCTCGGTCACGCTGACGGCGGCCGGTATGTGGATCGCCACCTTGCGGGACGAGCTCGATTATCATCTCGTCGGTGGCGCCGTTCTGGGTGGCGGCATCGCCGCCATGCACTACATCGGCATGGCGGCGTTCGAGGTCCAGGGCCGGATCGAGTGGAACCTGCTGCTTGTCGCCGTCTCCCTGCTGGCTGGCGTGACGCTCGCGGCGCTGGCGCTGCGTGTCGTGCTGCGCCGCCCCTCCCTGGCCGCGACATCCGCCGGCGCGGTGCTGCTGACGCTGGCGATCTGCACCTTGCATTTCATCGGCATGGGTGCGGTCTCGATCTTTCCCGATTCCTCGATCGTCATATCCGAATACACGATCGAGCCGACCTCGCAGGCTTTCGCGGCCGCGGCCGCCACTCTGGTGATCCTGGTGTTGTCGGCATCGGCGCTGTGGATCGATTTGCGCTTCCGTCGCCAAAAGCTCGAGGTCGACCGCATGCACGGCCTGGCCAATGCCGCCGTGGAAGGCCTGATCGTCTGCGACGGCAACCGCATCGTCAGTGCCAATGACAGCATGGGCAAGCTGACCGGCACGCCGGCGGCAATGCTTGCCGGCACGGATCTGGGCGAGCTCTTCGACGAACGCACTGCAGCCGACGCGGCCGGCTTGGAAGGCCAGCCGCGGGAGGCGGAATTGAGGAACCGCGACGGAACGCGAATTCCCGTAGAGCTGATCGCCCGAAGCATCGACTATTGCGGTAAGCCCCACAACGTCATCGCTGTCCGCGACGTTCGCGAACGCAAGAAGGCGGAGCAGGAGATCCTTCGCCTCGCCCATTTCGACCCGCTGACAGGGCTTGCCAATCGCCGTTCCTTCTCCAGCCGTCTTGACGCGGAAATCGCATCCATGACCAGGATCGCCAATACCGGCAAGGGCGTCAAAGGCCGGCATCTTGCGCTTCTGCTGTTCGACCTCGACCGCTTCAAGGAGGTGAACGACCTTTACGGTCATGGCGCCGGCGATGCGATGCTGCAGAAAGTGGCGACCTGCGCGGCCGGCGTTCTGCGCCACGGCCAGATGCTTGCGCGCCTCGGCGGCGACGAATTCGCCGTCATCGCGCCCGACCTGCCCGACCCGCAGGCGGCTGGCCGAATCGCCGGGTCACTGCTCGCCGCCATGCGCGGGGAAAACCGGGGCGCGGTCGGCGGCGGCCTCGTCTCGGCCAGCATCGGCATCGCGATCTATCCGCTCGATGCCGAGGACCAGACCAGCCTGATCAGTCATGCCGACACGGCACTCTATCGCGCCAAGACCGAAGGCCGGGATACCTATCGCTATTTCGAGGCGTCGATGGGCGCCGAGGCCCGCGACAAGCGGGTCATGGAGCACGAATTGCGCCAGGCCGTGGTGCGCGGCGAATTCTACCTCGTCTACCAGCCGCAGAAGGAGATCAGCAGCGGCAAGATGGTTGGCTTCGAAGCCCTGATCCGCTGGCGCCATCCAGGGCGCGGCGACGTTCCCCCAGGCATATTCATCCCGGTGGCCGAGGACAGCGGCGCTATCGGGCAGATCGGCGACTGGGTGCTCGACGCGGCCTGCGAGGAAGCCGCCCGCTGGGAAAATCCGCTGGCGGTCGCCGTCAACGTCTCCGCGGTACAACTTCACAATCCCAATTTCGGCCGCAAGGTGCACGAGACCTTGCTGAGAACCGGCCTCGCCCCCGCCAGGCTGGAACTCGAAATCACCGAAACCGCACTGGTGAAGGACATGCCGCGTGCGCTGGCAACCTTGCGGCAGGTCAAGGCACTTGGCGTGCGCGTGGCCATGGACGATTTCGGAACCGGCTATTCCTCGCTTTCCAACCTGCGCGCCTTCCCTTTCGACAAGATCAAGATCGACTCCTCCTTCATCAAGGCGGTGGACACCAACGGCCAGGTCGCGGCCATCGTGCGCGCCGTGTTGGGGCTGGGGCGCGGCCTTGGCCTGCCGGTTCTTGCCGAAGGCGTCGAGACGCTGGGCGAGTTGAAGTTCCTGGACGCGGAAGCCTGCGAAATCGGCCAGGGCTACTATCTCGGCAAGCCGGCACCGATCGAGGCGTTCGACGACCTGACCGGCCACGGCAAGCGCACTCCGGCGCGCGCCCATCGCAAGGATGGCGGTGTTGTATCGCTCAAGTCAAAGCTGCGCTCGGCCTAGTCTAGGGAAAGCGCTACGCGCTTTTCCCTCGGAAAACCGTTGCCTACTTTTCCTGGAATTGCTTGATCTTACGACCCGAGTGCGGTCTCGACCAGCCGCTTGGCATCAGGCCCCGACCATTCGGCCGGACCGTTCATATGGGCGATCAGGCAACCCTCGCCGTCGATCAGCATGGTGACGGGAAGGCCGAGCGCCAGGCCACGCGCCTTGAGGTCGTTGAACAGCGCCACCGTCGAATCCCGGTAGTAACCGAGCGCCTCGACACCTGTGTCCTTGAGAAATTTCTTCGGCTTTTGATCGTCGCCGGCATCGACATTGACGGCCACGACCTGGAAGGCGTCGCTGCCCTTTTCCTTCTGCAGCGCATCGAGCGCCGGCATTTCGGCGCGACACGGCGCGCACCATGTCGCCCACAGATTGAGCAGCACCGTCTTGCCGGCATGATCGGCGATCGTCATCGGCTTGCCGTCCGGACCATTGAAGGCAAGGCTCTTCAGGGATTGCGGCGGATCAGCGGGCAACAAAGCGGCGACCTCGCCGGTGGCGGCAGCCGCGACCTTCTTGGCCCGGTCGCTCTTGGCGGCGCAGGCGACGTCGTCCTTGCTGTCGCCGACCGCCGCTTGGGGTGCGCCGTTGTTGCCAGACCGGCTCTCGCTGACATATACCGCGACCGCGCCGGCCAGCACTCCCGCCACCAGGGCGGCGAGGATCAGGCGCGGTGCCGGGAAAAATCTGTTTCCGTCTGCCATTTTCTCAAAACTGCTCCGAAGCACGGGTTTTATAGCGATGAGCGACAAGAAGACCAGCAACCAGATGTGGGGCGGACGATTTGCCTCGGGTCCGGCCGCGATCATGGAAGCGATCAACGCGTCGATCTCGTTCGACCGCAAACTCTACGCGCAGGACATCCGCGGCTCGATCGCCCATAGCGAGATGCTTGCGCAAACGGGCATTATTTCGGCGGCCGATCAAGAAAAAATCGCTCACGGGCTGAACACGATCCTGAAAGAGATCGAGGCCGGTACGTTCGAGTTTTCGACCAGGCTGGAAGACATCCACATGAATGTCGAGGCTCGCCTCGCCGACCTGATCGGCCCGGCCGCCGGCCGCCTGCACACCGCGCGCTCGCGCAACGACCAGGTGGCGGTCGATCTGAGGCTTTGGGTCAAGGACGAATGCTTTCGCGTCGCAGAGGCGCTGAAGGGCCTGATCACTGCGCTGCTGGAGCGAGCCGAGGAACATGCGGCGACCGTGATGCCGGGCTTTACCCATATGCAGGCGGCGCAGCCGGTGACCTTCGGCCATCATTGCATGGCCTATGTCGAGATGTTTTCGCGCGACCTGTCGCGGACCCGCGATGCGATCGAACGCATGGACGAGAGCCCGCTGGGTGCTGCCGCCCTTGCCGGCACCAGCTTCCCCATCGACCGCCACCAGACCGCCAAGGCGCTCGGCTTCCGCGAGCCGATGCGCAATTCGCTGGACAGCGTTTCGGATCGCGATTTCGCGCTGGAGTTCCTTGCCATGGCCGCGATCTGCGCCACGCATCTGTCGCGGCTGGCGGAAGAAATCATCATCTGGTCGACGCCGCAGTTCGGCTTCATCAGGCTGTCGGACAGTTTTTCGACCGGCTCCTCGATCATGCCGCAGAAGAAGAACCCCGACGCCGCCGAACTGGTGCGTGGCAAGACCGGACGCGTCACCGGTCACCTGGTCGGCCTGCTGACCGTGATGAAGGGCATGCCTTTGACCTATGGCAAGGACATGCAGGAAGACAAGGAATCCGTCTTCGATGCCGCCGAGACCCTCGACCTGATGCTGGCCGCGATGACCGGCATGGTCTCGGACATGACAGTCAACGCAGCGGCGATGAAGAAGGCCGCCGGCTCCGGCCACGCGACCGCGACCGACCTCGCCGACTGGCTGGTGCGCACGCTGGGCCTGCCGTTCCGCGAGGCGCATCACGTCACCGGCCGCGCCGTCGCGCTGGCCGAGGATAAGAAGGTGAGCCTGGAGAAGCTTTCGCTCGAGGACCTGCAATCGATCAATCCGGGCATCACGGCGGACATATTTTCGGTGCTGGCGGTGCAGAACTCGGTCAAGAGCCGCACCAGCTTCGGCGGCACCGCGCCGTCGGAGGTGAGGAAGCAGATCCGGACCTGGAAAAAGCGACTGGCGAAAGCCTAAGCCAGGGGTGCAATACATCGAGAACTCGGCTAAAAGCGGCGGCTGGCAAACATTTCGGACGGATGGATCGATGACCGGAAGCAGGATTTTGGTGACGCTGACGCTGCTGGCGGCGCTGGCTGTCGTTTCGGCTTGCGGTCGCAAGGCCGGTCTCGACACCCCCTATGAAGCCGCCGAACAGGCCCGCAAGGATGCCGAGAAGGCCAAGCAGCCGCTGCCGCCGGAGCCGGAAAAACCGGTCAAGGACAAGAAGTTCTTCCTAGACCCGCTGATCTAGAGCCGACGGGACCGGGGCATTCCAGCCCGATCTCTTCGTGCTCCAACTTTCCGGAACCACTCTCGTGAACCATTTCGACTACCGCGACGGCGTGCTCCATGCCGAAGACGTGGCAATCCCCGATATCGCCGCGCAGGTCGGCACCCCCTTCTACTGTTATTCGACGGCCACGCTGACCCGGCACTACCGCGTGTTTGCCCAGGCCTTTGCCGGGCTCGACACGCAGGTCTGCTACGCCATGAAGGCCAACTCCAACCAGGCCGTGCTGCGCACTCTGGCGAAGCTCGGTGCCGGCGCCGACGTGGTCTCGGAAGGCGAATTGCGGCGCGCTTTGGCCGCCGGCATTCCGGCAAGCAAGATCCTGTTTTCGGGCGTCGGCAAGACGGCGCGTGAAATGGACTTTGCGCTCGAAGCCGGCATCCTTTGCTTCAACGTCGAATCCGAGCCGGAGCTTGAGCTGCTTTCAGCCCGCGCCGTGGCGCTCGGCAAGGTGGCGCCGATCTCGCTGCGTATCAATCCCGATGTCGACGCCAAGACCCACAAGAAGATTTCCACCGGCAAGGCCGAGAACAAGTTCGGCATTCCGTGGCAGCGGGCGCGGCAGGTTTACGCCCATGCGGCTGCGTTGCCGGGCATCAAGATCACCGGCATCGACACCCATATCGGCAGCCAGATTACCGAACTGCAGCCTTTCGACGACGCCTTCGCCCTGCTGGTCGATCTGGTCGGCACGCTGCGCGCCGACGGCCATGCCATCGAGCATGTCGATCTTGGCGGAGGGCTGGGCATTCCCTACCGTGTCGACAACAATCCACCACCCCTGCCCGATGCCTATGCCCAGATCGTCAGGAAGCATGTCACCAAGCTCGGACTAAAGGTGATGTTCGAGCCGGGCCGGCTGATTGTCGGCAATGCCGGTATCCTGGTCTCGGAAGTGATCTTCGTGAAGGAAGGCGACGCGAAGAATTTCCTTGTCGTCGACGCCGCCATGAACGATTTGATCCGGCCGACGCTCTACGACGCCTTCCACGAGATCAGACCGGTCGTGCAGCCACCGGCCGACACGCCGCGCATGATGGTCGACGTGGTCGGCCAGGTCTGCGAAACCGGTGACTATCTCGGCCTCGACCGCGATCTGCCCAGGCTGAAGGCCGGCGATCTCATTGCCGTTTCCACGGCCGGCGCCTATGGCGCGGTGCAAGCCGGCACCTACAACACCCGCCTGCTGGTGCCCGAGGTGCTGGTCGACGGCGACCGTTTCCACGTCGTGCGCCCGCGCCTGACCTATGACGATCTGCTCGGCCTGGATTCGATGCCCGACTGGCTTGCATAGGTCGGGATTTCATACGAGGAACAGATTATGTCGCAGGGCAACACCATCACACGCGAGCGCATTGCCGCGATGGAACCGCGCATCCGCCCCTATGTCAGACACACACCGGTGTTGCGCGTCGACATGGCCGACTTCGACCGGCCGCCGCAGGTGGTCGACCTGAAGCTCGAATGCCTGCAGCATTCCGGCTCGTTCAAGGCGCGCGGCGCCTTCACCAATCTTCTGGAAAGGCCGGTTCCCGCGGCCGGTGTCGTCGCCGCATCGGGCGGCAATCATGGTGCCGCCGTTGCCTATGCCGCCAAGCGGCTTGGCCACAAGGCGACCATCTTCGTTCCCGAAGTGAGCCCGCAGGCCAAGCTGGACCGCATCCGCTCCTATGGCGCCGACCTGGTGGTCGGCGGCGCCCGCTATGCCGAGGCGCTGGCCGCCAGCGAACGTTTCGCCGAGGAAACCGGCGCCTTGCAGATCCACGCCTTCAACCAGGAGGAAACGCTGGTTGGCCAGGGCACGCTCGGGCTCGAAATCGAGAACGACCTGCCTGAGATCGACACGCTGCTGGTCGCCGTCGGCGGTGGCGGGCTGATCGGCGGCATCGCCGCCTGGTACGCCGGCCGCATCCGCATCATCGCCATCGAGCCCGAGGGCGCGCCGACGCTTCATCGCGCCTTCGAGGCCGGACATCCCGTCGACGCGCCGGCGGAAGGCATCGCCGCCGATTCGCTGGCGCCAAAGCGCGTCGGCGAAATGATGTTCCCGATCGCCGAAGCCTTCGTCGAACGCTCCATCCTGGTCAGCGACGACGACATCGTCGCCGCCCAGAAGGCGCTGTGGAACCGGGTGCGCATCATCTCCGAGCCGGGCGGTGCCGCCGCCTTCGCCGCAATCCTGTCCGGCCGCTACACGCCGGCACCGGGCGAACGCGTCGCTGTGCTGGTCTGTGGCGCCAACGCGAACCCCGCTACGTTCTGACCTGAAACCATTCGGCCCGGCTTCACGTTTTTTCAAACTGCCTCGCCTTTGCCGTGTTTGCTGGTATTCTTCGAGTCGTGAGGATCGGGCTATCCTGTCCGATTCCAGGAAGGGCCGATGACGGAACGACCCACCTTCAGCAACGATCGCGGCCTGGCTGGACGCCTAGCCCTGAGCCGGCTGGCGACACGGGTCTCGATGATGGTCGAGCGCGGCTGGCCGCTGCTGCTGCCGCTGATCATCGTCGGCAGCCTGTTCCTGAGCATTTCCTGGCTCGGCATTTTCTCGCGGCTGCCGGATGCGGCGCGCATCGGCCTTGTCGCGGCGTTCGGCCTGGCAGGGCTGGCAGCGATCTATCCACTGCGTTTCTTCCGCATGCCTGGTGCCGCCGAGGTCGATCGCCGCATCGAGGCCGCCAACAAACTGCTGCACAGCCCGGTGCTTGTGCAAACCGACCGGCCAAGCGGCCGGGAAAGCAGCTTTTCGCAGGCGCTGTGGCGCGAACACCAGAAGCGCATGGCCGGAAAGCTCGACAGGATCAGTGCCGACCTGCCGCGCACGCGCGTGCCGGAACGCGACCCGTGGGGGCTGCGCGCCGTGGCGGCACTCCTGCTTGTCACCGCCTTTGCCTTCTCCTTCGGGCCGACCGGCGGCAGGATAGCTGACGGCTTCAGCGCCCATGGCGCACACGATGCCGTGCCGCCACGCATCGACGCCTGGGTGACACCGCCGGCCTATACCGGCAAGCCGCCGATCTTCCTGACCGCAGATGCCAACCAGGCAACGCCGACTTTTCATGTGCCCGAGGGTAGCGATGTCTCGTTGCGCGTCACCGGAGGCTCGGGCGAAGAAACGCTTGCCTATGCCGACAAGGATGGCAATGCGCGCGCCATCGACCCGGCAAGCCCGCAGGCCGCGACCGCCAAGCCTGCCGCCAGCCCGGCAACACCGTCCCCCGCCTCTCCCTCGAAGGTTCGCCAGTTCACCGGCAAGCTGACCGGCGACGGCACGCTGACGCTGAAGTCGGGCGAAGACCAGCTTGGCCGCTGGGCCTTCGCCGTGATCGCGGACAAGCCGCCGCAGATCCGCTTCGTCGGTGAGCCCAAGCGCGCCGCCAACGGCGCCTTCGAACTCAACTACCAGATCGAAGACGACTATGGCGCCGCCACCGCCAAGGCGGTCTTTGCTCTGGCCGACCCGCAGGCGCCGGACGCACACCCACTCTATGGCCCGCCTGAGATGCCGCTGACGCTGCCGCGCCGCGGCGGCAAGTCGAATGCGGCCAAGACCACCAAGGACCTGACCGAGCATGTCTGGGCCGGCAACAGCATCAAGCTGACGCTGGTCGCCACCGACGACGCCGGACACACCGCCTCGAGCGAGACCAAGACACTTATGATGCCCGAGCGGCCGTTCGCCAACCCGCTGGCTCGGGCGGTGATCGAACAGCGCCGCTTGCTGGCGCTCGACGTCAATGCCAAGCCACGCGTGTTCGACCTGATCGATGCGATCACGCTGCGGCCGGAAGACACGTTCGACAACATGTCCAACTATCTCGGCATCATGAGCGCGCGCAGCCGGCTGAAGCTTGCCGACAGCGACGACCAGTTGCGCAATGTGGTTTCCTATCTCTGGGAAATCGCGCTCGGCATCGAGGAAGGCAACCTATCGGCCGCCGAGAAGCGGCTGCGCCAGGCGCAGCAGGCGCTGCAGGATGCGATCAAGAACGGCGCCAGCGACCAGGAAATCGAAAAGGCGATGAAGGAACTGCGCGAGGCGATGAACCAGTTCCTGCAGGAATTCGCCGAACGCGCCAAGCAAAACCCGAACGCGCCGCAAATGCAGCAGAACGGCCAGGAACTGCGCCAGAGCGACATCGACCGCATGATGGACCAGATCGAGAACCTGGCGAAATCAGGCGACCGCGACAAGGCCCAGCAATTGCTGTCGCAATTGCAGGACATGATGAACAATCTCCAGGCCGGCCGTCAGCAGCAGGGCGGCGAGCAGGACAGCCAGATGCGCCAGCAGATGGACAAGCTTGGCGATATCCTGAAGCGCCAGCAGGAGATGATGAACGACACCTTCCGCATGGACCAGATGCAACGCGGCAAGAACCCCAACGATCAGCCCGGTGGCGGCGAGGACCAGAACTTGCCGGGGGTTGGCCAGAACGGTGATCCACCCGCCAGGCCGAAGCCGATGACGCCGCAGGAATTCGCCGATGCGCTGAAGCAGCTGCAGGAGGGCCAGGGCCAGCTGAAGAGCGATCTCAATCAGCTGAAGAAGAGCCTCGAAGGCATGGGCATGGAGCCCAATGAGGGATTTGGCGAGGCCGGCAAGTCCATGGGCAACGCCGAACAGGCGCTTGGCGAGGGCCAGGGCGACGAGGCCGTTGGCCACCAGGGCCGGGCTCTTGAGGCGCTACGCAAAGGCGCCAAGGACATGATGAAGCAGATGCAGGCCATGCAGGGCGACCAGGGCGGCAGCCAAGAAGGTGGCCGCCAGCAGGACGCCGACCGTGACCCGCTCGGCCGGCCGCGCGCGAGCCAGGGCCCGGATTTCGGCGATTCCGTGAAAGTGCCCGACGAGATCGACGTCCAGCGCGCCCGCCAGATCCTGGAAGCGATCCGCAAGCGGCTCGGCAACGCGCTCAGCCCCGACATCGAGCGCAGCTATCTGGAACGGCTGCTTGAACTGAAATAGGGATCGCCACCCCCCGCCCGAAACCCCTCTCGAACGATTGCGACACCATGCCGACGCTCGGTATCGTCACGCCCATCCTGCGCATCTTCGATATTGCCAAGGCGCATGAATTCTATGTCGGCTTTCTCGGTTTCGAAGTGCAGTTCGAACACCGCTTCGAAGACAATGCGCCGCTTTACACTGGCGTCTCCCGCGACGGCTGCATCTTGCATCTGAGCGAACATCATGGCGACGGCACGCCGGGCACTCACATCCGGATCGAGGCGACCGACATCGCGGGGCTACACCGCGAGTTGACCGCCAGGAAGTACCGCTTTGCCGGGCCGGGGTTGGAGGAGACACCTTGGAAGACGAAGGAGGTCACGGTCGACGATCCGTTCGGCAATCGCCTGACCTTCTATGAGGATATGAGAGACTAGAGCAATTCCAGGAAAAGCGCGTAGCGCTTTCCCTTGGGAATTGCGTCAAAACAAAGAGTCAGAGCGGGTCGCCGTTTCCGTGAAACAGTGAACTGCTCTAACCCTGCCTGTTGACGAACGCCTCGCGGATCGCCTCTTGCATGCCGTCGATCGCCTCGCCCGACGCATTCGGGTTGCGATGCATCACCACATTGGATGAATCGATGTCGCCGAACCCGTCGGCGGACGTCAGTTCGCGGCAGCCATCCGGAATGTTGCTGCGCGAGATCGGCGCGATCGCCAGTCCTGATGTGACGGCGAGCTTCAGGCCGCCGGTTGTGTCGCTGGTATAGGCGACACGATAGGCAAGGCCGCGCTGCTCCAGCGACTTGATGGCGAAGTCCTTGCACCAGCTGACCCGGTTGTAGAGCGCGATCGGCACCGGGCGCTCCTCATGCATGTGATGCAGGCTCGATGTCACCCAGACAGTTGGGTCGTGCATCAGCACTTCGCCGCTGGAAGGGTCCTGCCATTCGAACACCACGCACAAATCGAGTTCGCCGGCGGCGAGCGCCGCGATCTGCGCCTCCGAATGCGCATAACGCACGGTGACCTCGACCTTGGTGTGACGCTTCGAGAATGCGCCGAGCGCGCGCGACAGGATCGCGTGGCCATATTCTTCCGGAATGCCGATGCGCACCGGCCCGCCAAGCGGCGCTGCCGCCATCGACGCCGCCGTTTCGTCGAGCAGCGAGACGATGCGGCGGGCGTTGACGATGAGTTCGCCGCCACGCCGCGTCAGGGAGACGCCGCGCGAGCCGCGCTCGAACAGGCTGTCGCCGACCAGCTCCTCGAGCTTCTTCATCTGCATCGACACCGCCGACTGGGTGCGGCCGGCCTGCTCGGCCGCCCTGGTGAAATTGCCGGCCTCGGCAATGGCGACAAAGGTGCGCAAGAGATCGCTGTCGAGGGTTGGACGCATGATTTCCATCATAAGCAAATTTGATTGCTGGTATCATTCCAATTCGTTTGCAACATGTCAAACGCCGGAGGATGGTTGCTTCACCCATTGGATATGCGGCTGCGAAATCAGCGGCGGACCAATAAAGAGTCCTCACTCGTGCCCGCTGCCCGAAACGGTGGCGGGTTCTTTTTACCCCGCAGGCGACAGCTTCGGACCATAGGAGCCGGAACGCAGATGCAGAATAGGATGGTGCGCGGCATCCTGAGCCTGTGCCTGGGCGTGCTGGTTTTCTCCCTGCAGGACCCGCTCGTCAAAGCCGTGTCGAGCGGTTACCCGGTGACCGAGGTGATGGCGATCCGCTCGATCGTCGCCCTGCCGATCCTGATCGTCCTCGTCCACGCCGATGTCGGGCTGTCGGCAATCCTGTCGAAGCGGTTCGGCCTGCTGACGATCCGCGCCTTCATCCAGTTCACCTCCTACACGGTGTATTATCTGGCCATCGCCGCCCTGCCGCTGGCCGACGCCGTGGCGCTCTATTTCATGGCGCCCCTGTTCATCATGGCGCTGGCCGGCCCCTATCTTGGCGAACGCGTGTCCCGGCGGACGCTGGCGACCGTGCTGATCGGACTGGTTGGCGTCATCGTCATGGTGCGTCCCGGCGCCGGGCTGTTCGACTGGGCGGCATTGCTGTCACTGGGCTCGGCGGCGCTCTACGGCTTCTCGCAGTTGATGGCGCGCAAGATCGGCGATACCGAATCGTCCACCGTCATGGCCTTCTATCAGAATGGCGCTTATCTCATCGGCGCTGCCCTGGTCGCCGGCACATTCCATCTCGCCGGCATAACCCACGCCGTCCACCCCAGCGTCGAATTCCTGGTGCGGCCGTGGATATGGCCGACGCTGCCGGATTTCCTCAAGATGGCCGCCTGCGGTTTCGTCGCCTCCGCCGGCATGATCCTTCTATCGCAGGGTTACAGGCTGGCGCCGGCCAATCGCGTCGCTACCTTCGAATACACCGGCATTCTGTGGTCGCCGCTCTGGGGTTTTCTGTTCTTCGCCGAGGTGCCGCGGTCGACGACAGTGATCGGCGCCGCCCTGATCATCGGCGCCGGCCTGCTTGCGCTCAACACAGAACGGCGCAAGAGCGCGGCACCTGTGCTTGCCACAACCAGCGACACCGTATGAGGCCGCACCTCAGCCGGACAGAATTTCGATGAAGCGCTGGACGATTGGCCGGGTTGGCGAGTTGGTCTTGTCCAGTTCCAGAAACTTCTTGTAGGCGGCGATTGCTTCGGGCTTGCGACCGGTGTCGCGGTAGCTGTCGCCGAGCGCGCTGTAGATATCGGCCTTGTCAGGCGCCAGCTTCACCGCCGTATCCAGCGCCTCCAGCGCCTCCTTCTGCTGGCTGAGCGCCTGCAGGCAGCGGGCATATTCCAGCCAGTAGCCAGCATTGCCGGGCTCTATGGTCTTGGCGCGATCGTAGCGCTGCGCCGCGGCATCCCATTTGTGCAGCAAGGCCAGGAGATTGGCGTCCTGCGCCTGCGCCTCGGCATTTTGCGGCGAATAGTCGGCGGCGTCGCGGAAAACCTTTTCCGCCTCTTCATAATTGCCGTCGCCGATATACATCGACGCCAGATAGGCGAAGGCCACGATGTAGCCGGGGTCGAGTTCGAGCGACCGGCGCAACAGGGCAACGCCTTGCTCCTTGCGCCCGCGATCGAGCTCGATCTTGCCGGCCTTGGCATAATAGCGCGGATTTTCCGGGTCGAGGTCGGCCGCCTCTGTCAGGAATTTTATCGCATCGTCGGGCTGCTTGCGGGCCATCGCTACGTCGGAGAAACCTTCGACGGCAAGCGCATTGCCTGCATCGCGGCCATGCACCTCGTTGAACTCAGCCTGGCCTCCGTCAAGGTCGCCGGAGACACGCAGCACATTTCCCAGATTGAGGCGCGCCGGCAGAAAACCGGCATCGAGCGCGATCGCTGCCTTGAAATCCTCGATGGCCGCCGGCAGGTCGTTGGCATTGTAGCGGATGAGGCCGACGAGATTGTAGGCCCATTTGGCATCCTTGTGGTGCGAGCGGATCAGCCGCCGCGCCAGCGTGGTTGCCCGCAGCGGCTCCTTTTCGGCATCGGCCGCAATGGCGATGAACGGATCGAGCGTCGCCATGATGCTGGAAGCGGCGTCGGCGAAATATTCCCGCTCGGACCGGTCGCCGATCGGCGGCAGGTCGATGATCTCGACCGTGTCGCGCACGACCCGCAGCCGCAGACGCAGGCCGGAGCGGCCGCATGCCTCGTCGGCACAGACGAACTCTCCGGAAATGCGCGTCTCATACGCGTTGAACAGCCGGCGCACGTGGAAAATCAGCGATTCGATCGAGAAGCCCGAATCGGGAAAGGAAAACTCGACGCGGCGCGATTGCGGGATGGCGCTGATGCTTGCCTTGCTGGTCTTGGCCTTCGCGGTGACGTCCTGCAGCCCGTCCCACACCCGGCTTGCCGCGACATCGGCGGTCAGCCCTTCCTTGCTCAGCGTCTCGGGAACGGCGATGGGTTCGATGACCACCTCGTCGCGACGGAACTGGCTGACCAGCACCGGAAACACGACGATGACGGCGACCAGGAAAAGCGCGTTTAGGAAAATGCTGCGAACCGTCGTCGACCACGTGTCGAAGCCGGAAAGTGAAAACCTTTCGCGCAGGCGTCGCCGCTGCTCCGGCGGTGATGCCGGCGCCTCCGCGCTTGCAGGCTGTTCGTCCGCCGTCAATTCAACCTTGCGACGCTGACGCGCCATGCCACCCACCCCGACTTGCCCCGGATCATATTAGGGGATGCGAAGATAGATTGTCACGTGGCACGGCTTTTTTGCGACGGCGTGGTTACCGCCACGCAGGCCTAGCCCACCAGCCAGATGTTCAGCCTAAGCGAAGCAGGCGATCGCCTTGTCCACCCGGGCGCGGATTTCGGCCAAGGTGAACGGCTTCTGGACGACATCGAGGATGATGCCGTCCAACTCCTCGGCGCGCTCGCGCTGGTCGGCGTAGCCGGTCATCAGCATGATCTTCATCGCCGGAAAAAGGGCGGCCGCGGCGATCGCCATCTCGATGCCGTCCATCTCCGGCATGCGGATGTCGGAGACGACAAGATCGTAGCCGCCATCCGCGGCGCGTATCATCGCCAGGCCTTGAGCGCCGTCGGCGGCAATATCGATTGCGTGACCGGCGCGTTCAAGGGCGCGGGCTGCGAGGGTGCGGACGGACTCATCGTCCTCGACGATTAGAAGCTTTGCCATGGCCGGCAATTTGGCCGCGAAAAGTTGACTTTTTCTGAAAGCCCCCAGCGTTCGACCAGGCTAATTTTTCCGGCACCGTTAAGGGCTTTTTCAGAATTCGCCGGTGCCAGGCGCTCGTCTCACGCATCGCCTTTCACAACACCCACGAACGGCAATTCGCGAAAAGCGTGCGCGACGTCCATGCCATAGCCGACGACGAAATAATCGGGGCAGTCGAAGCCGACATAGTCGGCGACGAGCGCGGTCTGGCGGCGCATGCGCTTGTCGAGCAGCACCGCGATGGAACAGCTTTTCGCGCCCCGCGACAGCATCAGGTCGCGGGTGAAGGTCAGCGTCTTGCCCGATTCCAGAATGTCGTCGATCAACAGTACGTCGCGGCCGGCGACCTCATTGTCGATGTCGCGCAGCACCCTCACCTCGCCGCTGGTGGTGCCGGCGCCGTAGCTTGAAATGAAGATGAACTCGACTTCCGGCGACAGGCCGACATCATGCATGGCGCGGATCAGGTCGGCGGCGAAGATGAACGAGCCCTTCAGCACCGAAATCACCAGCAGATCGTGATAATCGTGCTCGGCGATCTCCTTGGCGAGTTCGAGATTGCGGCGCGCGATCGCCGACGCCGAAAACAGGACCTCGATGTCCTTGTCGCGTACGATTGGCATTGGTGGTCTTCCCCGGTGATTGCCTACTCAGCAAAAGTGACCAAAACGGTCCTCACGCCGTTCTTAGGCACGTCGAGCCGGCTGGCAAAGCCGAATCTTTCACCGGATGCCAGCGAGTGGCCGGATGTCCCCAACGTATAGCGTGTCAAACGTCCGTCATTGCCAGTCACCCGGATTTCGAGCGGCGGCAAGGTCGCCGGAGCCGTCCCATCATTGGCGGCCTCGCCATCGACGAACAACACCGGATTGGCTCCGGAGACATCGACGCGTGAGGTGACGCCTGAAATGGTCAGCGCCGACGCTTGCGCGCCGGTCAGGAACGGTGACTGACGCACCAGCGCATGCCCGCCCGAGACCCAGAAGGCGGCAAGGGCGGCACCGATGCCGGCGATCCAGAAGATCGGCCCGCCGCGCGAGGCTGGTGGCCGTTCCGCCGGCGCTTCCGGCTTGCGCAGCATGTCCATACCCTCGATGGACGGAGTGACAATCGCCCGCGGCGGTGGCGAAGGGCTTTCGACTGCAGGAACTGGCCGAGGCATCACGATATAGTCGGCATCGACGATGTCGCTCGCTGGACCGCGCATCATCAAACGGTCCGCCGCCGCAATAGGCGCCGGATCGGTCATGATTTCGCCGGAAACCGGGCGCGCGGTTCGTTCGTCAGCCATCATGGCCCCAGTATTGCGCGTGTTCGCTTTTCGTTTCTTTTGCGTAAACATAAATGGTTAACGCTTCCCCACCGGAGCCGTCGTGACAAGCCGAAACAGCACAGGAATTAACTGCCGGTTAACCATGCCGGCCGATGGTCTTTTCACAGAGCAGGCCGCCTCGCCGCGGCCAGGAAATTCAGGTCGTCGAAATTGATTCGCTTCGAAAATGTCGGCCTCCGCTATGGCATGGGTCCGGAAATCCTCCGCGACATTTCCCTGCATATACCGGAGCGCTCCTTCCAGTTCCTGAGCGGACCTTCGGGCGCCGGCAAGACGACGTTGCTGCGCCTTCTGTTCATGTCGCTGAAGCCGACGCGCGGCCTGATCACCATCTTCGGCAAGGACCGCTCGCGAATCTCGCGCGCCGAGCTGCCGCACCTGCGCCGCCGCATCGGTGTGGTGTTCCAGGATTTTCGCCTGCTCGACCACATGACCACCTATGAGAACGTCGCGCTGCCGCTGCGCGTGCGCGGGCGCGAGGAGGCAAGCTACCGCACCGATGTCACCGAGCTGTTGAAATGGGTGGGGCTTGGCGAGCGCATGCATGTGCTGCCGCCAGTTCTGTCGGGCGGCGAGAAGCAGCGCGCCGCGATCGCCCGCGCCCTCATCGAGCAGCCGGAAATCCTGCTCGCCGACGAGCCGACCGGCAATGTCGATCCGCCGCTGGCGCGGCGCCTTTTGCGGCTGTTCCTCGAACTGAACCGTCTTGGCACCGCCGTGGTGATCGCCACCCACGATCTCGGCCTGATGGAGCAGGTCGATGCGCGCCGCTTGATCCTGGCCGGCGGAAGGCTGGACATCTATGACTGACCTCTCCGCCGAGCATCTCGAAGAGCAGGACGCCGAGGCGGCCGAGGCAAAGCCCCGCGCGCAGCGCCGGATGGCGCCTATCGTGCCGGCGCAAAACATTGCCGGCCGCGCCCTGGTTCTGGTCATCGCCATCATGACCTTCCTGTCCTGCCTGACTTTTGGCGCGGTGACGCTGGTGCGCGACACAGCCTCGGTCTGGGAGAACCAGATCTCGCGTGAGGCGACGATCCAGGTCAAGCCGGCCGACGGCCTCGACATGGAGGCCGCCCTTGCACAGGCCTCGCAGATCGCCGGCGAATTTCCGGGCGTCAAGTCGACAAGGGTCATCGACCGCGAGGCGACGGCAAGATTGCTGGAGCCATGGCTGGGCTCGGGTCTCAACATCGATGAGTTGCCGGTACCGCGCCTGATCATCGTCACCATCGACGAGAACAGCCCGCCCGACTTTGCCGCCATGCGCGCCGCGATCACGCCGAAACTGCCGAGCGCATCGCTCGACGACCATCGCACCTGGGTCGATCGTCTGGTGGCCATGGCCCGCACCACGGTGACCATCGGCATTGCCGTTTTAGCGCTGATGCTGTCGGCAACGGTGCTGACCGTGGTGTTCGCGACCCGCGGCGCCATGGCTGGCAATGGCCACATCATCGAGGTGCTGCATTTCGTCGGCGCCGAGGCGGCCTTCATCGCGCGCGAGTTCCGCCGGCATTTCCTGGTCACCGGCATGAAGGGCGCGGCTGCCGGCGGCGCAGCGGCGGTGCTGGTCTTCATCGTCTTTTCCTGGTGGTCGTCGCGCAATATGGCGACGCCGCAAGCCGACCAGGCGACTGCCTTGTTCGGCAATTTCGCCATCGGCTCGATGGGCTATCTTGGTGTCGTCCTCATGGTGCTGGTGATCGGCGCCCTGACGGCGGCAACCTCGCATGCCACCGTCGTCGCCTATCTGAGCGACATCGACGTTCGCCAGCCCGACGCATGAAGAGGGAGAGCACTTTTACGGGTGGCGGTGGGGACAGAAAGCAGGGCGATCACGGACGGAGAATTGGCGTAACGCAAAGTGCGTCTTTCACCTACCCAAGGCCGCATTTCAGGATTAACCATATGGTTATGGACGCGCGGGATTCGACCGGGACGGCTGGACAGATGCCAGTGGTGGTTGCTCCTTTGCGCGACCACGGCGGGGTTAGCCGTTTAAAGACCGCGCTGCGGATATCCGCGCTCTCGCTCCTCGTCCTCGCAACCTTGTTTGCCGGCGGCTTCGGCTGGTTCGCCAACAAGGTCGCCCATCTGACGACCCCCGCCAATCCGGCCAAGGCCGATGCCATCATCGTGCTCACCGGCGGCCAGTCGCGCCTCGATGCGGCGATGGATCTGCTGGCCTCCGGCAAGGGCGAGCGGCTGTTGATCAGTGGCGTGCATCCGTCGGCCAGCCGTCGCCAGCTTCAGGCGGCGACCGGCGGCGACAAGAAGCTGTTTTCCTGCTGCGTCGACATCGACCGAGCCGCGCTCGACACGATCGGCAATGCCGAAGAAAGCGCCAAATGGGTGGAGAACCATGCCTATGGCACGGTGATCCTGGTCACCAACAACTACCACATGCCGCGCAGCCTGCTGGAAATGGGCCGGTTGCTGCATGGCGCCAAGCTGGAGCCCTATCCGGTGGTCAACTCGAACCTCGACGATGGCAGCTGGCTGACCAAACCGCAGGCGTTGCGCGTGCTGTTCACCGAATACAACAAGTATCTCTTGGCGCTCGCGCGCGGCATCCTACCGATCAAACCAACGCCGGACGGTCTTGCGCTCGCCGAAACTGCGGCTGGCGGTTAACCTTTCACGGCATTTCGCTATTCGCTGCCGCCAGCTCTGGTCGCGCCCTTGAGGCGTGCGATCTCTTGCTCGAGGTCCTGAATGCGCCTGTCCCGTTCGCCAAGTGCCGTCGCCACATCGGCGGCCTCGAACCGCTGCGGAATGTGCTGCGGGCAATTGGCATCCCAGGTCGAAACGGTGAACAGGATGACCTGTTCGGGCCGCGCCTTGTAATTCTGCGGCATCAGACTTGCCATCAGCTCCGCATCGTTTTCGACCACACGCGCCGTGCCCCAGATCTTGACGCGCTGACGCAGCATGTAGTCGATCAGGAACAGGAAGGCTTGCGCATTATCGGCCAGGTTGCCTTGCGTGATGAACTGCCTGTTGCCGGCAAAATCCGCGAAGCCGATGGTCTTTTCGTCGAGCACCTTGAGGAAGCCCGCAGGGCCCCCGCGATGCTGGATGTAGGGCTGGCCCTCGCCATTGGCCGTCGACAGGAAGACGCTGGTCTGCCTCTCGATGAAAGCGGCAAGGTCCGGCGTGATCACCGATTGCCAACCGCCACGCTCCTCGACGCGGGCGTAAGACTGGCGCGATCCTTTGCGTGCCTGGATCGCCTTGACGCTTGGCGTGAAAGCGACGTCGCTGGTGAAAGCATGCGCGTTCATCGAAACCTCCTAGGCCAGACGGGGTTTAAAGCCCGAGTTCCGACAATGTCGGGTGGTCATCCGGGCGGCGCCCGAGCGGCCAGTGATATTTGCGGTCGGCTTCCGCGATCGGCAGGTCGTTGATGCTGGCGATGCGCAAGCGCATCAGCCCATGCTCGTCGAACTCCCAGTTCTCATTGCCGTAGCTGCGGAACAAGGAGCCCGAGTCGTCGCGCCATTCATAGGCAAAGCGCACGGCGATGCGGTTGCCGTGGAAGGCCCAGACTTCCTTGATCAGCCGGTAGTCGAGCTCGCGGCTCCATTTGCGTGTCAGGAAAGCCTGGATGGCATCGCGGCCTTGCAGGAATTCGGCGCGGTTGCGCCAGCGGCTGTCCGTCGTGTAGGCAAGTGCGACCCGTGCCGGATCACGCGAATTCCAGGCATCTTCCGCCATACGCGCCTTTTGCGCTGCGGTCTCGGCGGTGAAAGGCGGAAGTGGCGGGCGGCTATCAGACATGCGAACTCCTTTGCTGGACCATGCTGCAGACAGGCCCACGGCGCTGATATAACGCCTTCCATTCTTGAAATGCAGATGGCATATTTGCAATCTATCCTTCCGTTTTCTGGAAGAAGCTATGGATCGTCTCGAAGCCATGTCGCTCTTTGTCGCCGCGGTGGAGGCCGGCAGCCTTTCCGCCGCGGCCCGCCGTTTCGGCATTCCGCTGGCGACCGTCAGCCGCAAGGTTTCCGATCTGGAACGCCATCTCAACACAAGGCTCCTGAACCGTTCGACGCGCCGGCTGACACCGACCGATGCCGGCGAGGCCTATCTTGCCGCCTGCCGCCGCATTCTTGACGATGTCGGCGAGGCCGAGCGCGCGGCGGCCGGCGAATACAGCGCTCCGACCGGGGAACTGGCCATCACCGCGCCGGTCGTGTTCGGTCGCCTGCACGTGCTGCCGGTCATTACCGGTTTTCTCGCGGCCTATCCCGACGTGGACATCCGCCTGACCCTTGGGGACCGCATAACCCAACTGGTCGAGGACCATTTCGACCTCGCGCTGCGTATCGGCCAGTTGCCCGATTCGAGCCTGGTCGCCATTGCCGTCGGCTCGATCCGCCGCGTCGTCTGCGCCAGCCCGGCCTATCTGGCCGAACACGGCACGCCCGCGATCCCCGAAGATCTGAACACGCACAATTGCATCACCTTCGAGGGACTTTCCTCCGCCGCCCCATGGAGCTTCACCAGAGGCAAGATGGAAGTCACGGTTCAGGTCCGCTCACGGCTTCAGGTCAATGCCGCCGAGGCGGCGATCGATGCCGCGATTGCCGGCGTCGGGCTGACAAAGGTTCTGTCCTACCAGGTCGATGCCGCGGTGCGGTCCGGCGCGTTGCGCATCCTGTTGCGGGAGTTCGAGCCGGAACCGTGGCCCGTCAGCCTGGTGCATGCGGGCCACGGCCTGCTGCCGGTCAAGCTGCGCGCCTTCCTCGATTTCGCGGCTCCGCGTCTGAAGGAGCGGCTGGAGCGCTTGGGATAAAGTGACCGCAGGCCGGCCCCCGCAGCGAGCCGTGCTTCAGCACCGGTTGGAACACGCTTCGAGCCATTTCCATTTTGCCCGCGCTTGGTGTAACCAACGCACACTTCCTCACCGGACCTCCCCCATGCTCTATGTCAGATCGCTGGCGTTCAACTTCGTCTTCTACGTCAATCTGATCGTCCAGATGATCCTCTGGACCCCCTTCTATTTCCTGTCGCCCCGTCACCTCGCCTGGTTCGTGCCGAAATTCTGGTCACGCACCTGCATGTGGCTCTATGACAAGATCGCCGGCACCAGGAGCGAAATCACCGGGCAGGAAAACCTGCCCGAAGGCTCCTTCATCCTGGCGCCCAAGCACCAGTCATTCTGGGACGCCATCGCTTTCTTCCCCTTCCTCCAGGACCCGCTCTACATCCTGAAGCGGGAACTCACCTGGATCCCGTTCTTCGGCTGGTACATCATGAAGATGCGCATGATTCCGGTTCATCGCGGCAGCCGTTCGAAAGCGCTGAAGGCAGTGGTCGCCGCGACCAAGGCGGAGATGGCGCGCAACCCGCGCCAGTTGATCATCTATCCCGAGGGCACCCGCCGCGCGCCGGGCGACGAGCCGGCCTACAAATACGGCATCGTCGAAATCTATGCGCAGCTTGGCGTGCCGGTGGTGCCTGTCGCCCATGTCGCCGGCCTCTACTGGCCGCGCCGCAAATTCCTGCGCTATCCCGGCACGGTCAAGGCGCGGTTCCTGCCGCCGATCCCGCCCGGCCTCGGCAAGGACGAATTCATGGCGCGGCTGATCGGTGAGACGGAAGCTGCCTGCGACCAGCTTCTCATCGAGGCGTCCCGCGCAACGAACCCGCCAGCCATGCCGCCGACGGCGGTGAAGCGATTGCAGGAGCTCGGCGCGAAAGGCTGAACAAGCTGGTCGCCGAAGCAATCAGCCGAACACCGCCAGCGCGGTGGTCAGCACCAGCGTCGCGGCGAACACCAGGTTGATGATGCGGGACGCCATGGGTCTGCGCAGAAAGCGTGCGAATGCCGCTCCGGCGAGAAGCCACACGGCGTGGATTATCACGATCATTACCGCCAGGACCGCCAGCTTCAACCATAGGCCAAGTTCGGCACCGCCCTGTTTCGAAGAGGCGCCGGCAAACACGGCCGCGATCGCCACATAGGCTTTCGGATTGGCGACAGCCAGGAGAAACCCGGCCAGCCATGTCGGGCGCGAGGCTTCAGCGTCGCGTGCCGCCAGCGGTGGGGCTGTGGCAATCTTGAAGGCGAGATAGAGAATGTACGCCGCCGACGCCAGCAGCAGCAACGGCGCCAGTTTCGGCATCGACGTGAGCACTGCCACGACCCCGGTTGCCACAACCAGCAGCACTGCGATCGTGCCAAGGATGATCCCGCAGGTATAGCGCAACGAGTGACGCAGGCCGAAGGCGGCCCCAACGGCGGTAACGCTTATTGTTGCCGGCCCGGGGCTGCCCATGACGACGGTGGCGGCAAGTACCAGAGCGAGCAATTGCCGCCAGAAGTCTGGTTGCGAAAGGAGCGGCTCACTCATCTCATGCCTTCAGTCCTGCCCTTGTTCGAGAGAACGGTAGGGCAAGACTGAAGGATCGTCTTGGACGTTCGTGCGTCCGGCTGCCGAAGGTGTTAGCCGCTCGCCTTGTCGAGTTCGGCCATGTCGTCGGCAGTCAGTTTCAGCGACACTGCCTTGATCAGGCTGTCCATCTGATCCGGCTTGGTGGCGCTGGCGATCGGTGCAGTGACACCTGGCCGCGCGATAACCCAGGCAAGCGCCACTTCCGCCTGCTTGGCGGAATGCCTTGCCGACACTGCGTCGAGTGCGGCCAGGATGCGTGTGCCGCGCGCATTGAGATAGTCCTTCACCCCGCCGCCGCGCTCGCTTTGGCCAAGATCGGCTTCGCTGCGGTATTTGCCGCTCAGGAAACCCTTCGCCAGGCTGAAATAGGTGATGACGCCGATATCCTCGGCCACACACAGATCGCGCAACGGCCCATCGAAGGAGGAGCGGTCGTAGAGATTGTATTCCGGCTGCAGCACTTCGTAGCGCGGCAGGCTGCGCAGGCTCGCGACATCGAGTGCGGCGCGCAACTGGCCGGCGTCGAGGTTCGAACAGCCGACATGGCGGACCTTGCCTTTGGCGAGCAGCTTCTCATAGGCGCCGAGCGTTTCCTCATAGGGCGTGGTTGGATCCGGCCAGTGCGACAGATAGAGGTCGATGACCTCGGTCTGCAGTCGCTTCAGCGAGGCGTCTACGGCCTTTTCGATATAGGCGGCGGAGAGATCCTTGTGCCCCTGCCCCATATCCGAGCCGACCTTGGTGACCACCACGACCTTGTCACGGTTGCCACGGTCCTTCATCCAGCTGCCGATGATGGTTTCGGATTCGCCGCCCTTGTGGCCGGGAACCCAGCGTGAATAGGCGTCCGCCGTATCGACGGCGTTCAGTCCGGCGCCGACGAATCGATCAAGCAGATCGAAAGAGGTTTTCTCGTCGGCGGTCCAGCCGAAGACATTGCCGCCCAGAACCAGCGGCGCGATGGAAAGGTCGGTGCGACCGAGACGGCGTTTCTGCAAGGCGGATCTCCGGGATGATTTGAGGCGGGCGAAATGCCCGCCGGCTGATGTTCGAGGTCTAACCTAGGTCTTGCCCTATCGAGGTCAAAGGGCTGGCAGCCTTTTTTCGCAGAGCCAGCGCTTCACAAAGGCGCTATCCGGCGCCAGCCAGTGGCACGGATGCCGGGTTGGGTTCTTCGCACATCAGATAGTTGCAAGCTCCTGATTCTGACGCCGGTATTCACCTGGCGGCAGACCTACCGCGCGGGCAAACAGGCGGCTGAAAGATGCCGCATCCTGGTAGCCGACCTGATAGCAGACTTCGAGAACACCAAGCTTTGTGCTCTCCAGCAACGTCTTGGCCGCTTCTACGCGTTGATCCTGAATCCAGCGTCCAGGCGTGGTGTGCAATTCCTCGGAGAACCGGCGCGCAAGTGTCCTTGGCGTCAGTCCCAGCCCCCTGCAGAGAAACGCAAGGTCCAACCGCCGCAGATGCTTCTTCGACAACGCTTCGATCCGGTCGCGGAACGGTTCCGGCAATGGCTGGCCCGGCAACGGAAATTCATAAGGCGTCTGCACCTGCCGCGATGGCGGCAGCACCAGGAGCTTGCGCACAAGGCGTTCTTCCTCGGCAAAGCCAAGGTCCCTGAGCAGTGCCCGGCCGAGTTCGAGGCCGGAAAAGCCGCCACCGCAAGTGTAGATGCGGCCTTCCTGGACAAGGACGCGGGAAGCGTCCCAGCGCACTTTGGGGAAACGGCGACGTGCATCGGTCTTCAGCCACCAAGAAATCGTCGCCCGCTTGCCATCGAGCAGGCCGGCATCGGCAAGGAAATAGCCCGCACCGCAATGGCCGGCGATGATGGCATTCTCACGCTGCGCCCTGGCTATGATCGGTGCTGCATGGCGGCTCTCGTCCTCCAGCGAGGCGACCAGGTCCGGTATCTGCATGCCGGGCATGGCGAGCAGGATCAGCACGTCCATTCGCCGCGACGGCTCGCGCTGCGTCTGAAACGAAATCCCTGGCGTGGTGGCGGCATCCGCCTGCCGCGCCACGAATTCGAAGGAGAGCACCCGTTCGCGGCGGATGGTGTTCACCAGGTCGAACATCTCGACGAGGGTCGCGGCGACCGCTGAATAGAAGGTCGACGGCAGCCAGATCACGACGTGGACGGGGCTCATCAGAATCCTCGAATTCCATGCGGCTCGACGAATTTGGCAGTTTTAGCACATAGATTGTCAAATCTGCCAATTCTGATTTCCCCGAAGCAATCCTAGCGTCCCGGCACAGTCGGCGCGGCTGTCGCGCCGGGGCTCGCCATTGGAGGCTGACATGAAAGCAATTGTGTTCGACACGATCGGCTCGCCGCGTGACGTGCTCTACCTCGACGATATTCCGGTTCCCCGGATCGGCGACAATGAGGTGCTGGTCAGGATGGTTTCGGCCTCGATCAACCCGGGCGATTTCCTGTTCATCGAAAATCTCTACCCGGAGCCGAAGAAGCCGGTCTTTCCCAGGCAGGTCGCCGGAAATCATGGCGCCGGCATTGTCGAGCAGGTCGGTGCCGGTGTCGGCCTGCAGCCCGGCACGCTGGTCGCCTTCAGCTACTACAACAGCTGGGCCGAATATGCCGTTGTTCCGGTCCAATGGCTGATCCCGTTGCCGGCGGACTATCCGCTCGAACGTGCCGCGCAGATGGTCAATCCGATTACCGCATGGGATCTGCTGGACGATACCCGGGTCCAGCCGGCTCAGTGGCTCGCCGTCACCGCCGGCTATTCATCGGTATCAACAATGGTCATGCAATTTGCCCGGCGGCGCGGCATCAATGTCTTGTCCGTGGTGCGGCGCGTGCATGACGGACTGGACCTGAAAACGCACGGCGCGGCCGCCGTCCTTGACCTCTCGAAGCTTGAGGCCGGGATTCGGGAAACGGTTCTGGACCTGACGGGAGGCGCCGGGTTGAACGGCGTCATCGACAATGTCGGTGGCCCTGTCAGCGGCGAACTGATCCGCTGCCTCGCGCTCGGTGGCCAGATGGTGATCAATGGCGGTATGAGCGCGGAACGCTATGAACTGCACAATTTCGATGTGCTGCTGAGCGGCCTCCAGATCAAGGCCAACATCTATCGCTACTTCTTTTCACCACCCGCCGAAGCCGACGGCCCGATCCTGCGCAGGATTATCGACGTCTTCGGCCAGCCGGATTTCCATGTTCCGGTCGGCGGGCTTCATCGGCTGCCGTCGTTCGAGCTTGCCGTCGCCAACAGCCTGGACCGCGCCGATTTGGGAAAGCAGATCTTCACGATGTGACGTCGGGGGCGACCTGCCTGGCCACCTCCTCAAGCCAGTGATCGCGAATGCCGAGCGCCTCGAGGTGTTCGAGCGTGCTGAGCACATAATCCTCATTGTTGCCGGATTGGCCGACCGAGCCCCGCACCACAGCCGCCGCATGGGCAGCGTCCAGCGCGCCGGCATATTGCTCATGCTTGCGGTCGGCGATGTAGGCCACCGCCTCGACCGTACCGCCGCTGTCGAGGCGAATTTTGAGCATGCGCTCGAGATAGACTGAGGTGACCAGCTCGCGCTCGCGCAGATAGGCAATGACCTCGTCGCGCAATTCCCCGGGCACACGGAAAGCGAGCCCAATGCAGGAACCGCCACGGTCGAGGCCGAGCACCAGCCCCGGCCGCTGGCGTGTACCGCGATGCACGAAGGAATAGACGCAAAGCGAGCGCCGGTAGCCATAAAGGCGCGCGCGTTGTGTTTCGACATGTGCGAAACCCGGCCGCCAGATCAGCGAACCGTAGCCAAACACCCAAAAATCGCCCATATCGCCGCGCCTGATTGCAAAAGATTGCCGACACCGCATCCGAATCGGTGTTTTTTCCGTCCGTGTCTGTCTACCTATTGTTGTCGGAATCGAAGCTCCGTCCACCAATACCCGTGCGTTAATGAGAGCCAAAGCATGACGTCAAGTGACGAACGCCAACCAAAGTCCCGCCGTGGCCTGTTCTGGCTTGTGGCGTTCATCGTTGTGCTGTTTGCCATCTACAGCGGCGGCTGGTTCTATCTGGCTGACCGGGTCAGGAGCGAGGCCGACAAGGCGGTTGCCACGCTCAACAAGAGCGGCGTCGAGGCCGGCTGCGCCAACCTCCAGGTCAGCGGCTATCCCTTGAGCTTCACAGTCTCCTGCGACAACCTTGCTTACGAGGACGATACCAGGAACATTGCCGCCTCGGCCGGCAGTTTCAATGCGGTAGCCCAGATCGTCCAACCCTTGTCGCCGGTTGCCAATCTGCGCGGTCCACTCAGAACCTCCGTCCCCGGCATGACGCCGCTGTGGATCGACTGGGACAATCTGCAGGCCAATGTCAAATTGTGGTACCCGCTGCCGCAGCGTATATCGCTGCAGGTCGACGGGCTGTCGGGCCAGACCGATCCGGCTGACGACACCGATCCGGTCGAGCTGTTCAGCGCCGGCAAGGCGGCGGGCCAATTGCAGCCGAATGGCGGGGACCTCGACTATCTCGGCAGCTTTGGCGATCTCGAGATCGACCCCGACGCGATCGGCGGGCGCGTGCTGCCGGCGCTTGACGCCAGCGGTGACGTGTCCCTGAAGAACGGCCTTGCGCTGATCGGCACGCAGGTGAAAAGCCTGCGCGGCCAGAGCATCCAAATCCGCAACCTCGATTTGTCGTCGGGGACTGCGCGTGTCACCGTTTCCGGGCCGCTGTCGGTCGACACCGAAGGCCTGATCGACGCCGATCTGATGATCAAGATCAAGGATCCGAAGGCCGTGGCAACTATTCTTGCCGGCGCCATACCGGAGCAGAAGAACGCGATCCAACAGGGGTTCGCCGCGCTGGCCATGCTCGGCAGCGAACCGTCAATGCCGTTGAAAGTGAACAAGGGCAAGGCTTCGCTCGGCTTCATCCCGCTGGGCAAGATCAAGCCGGTGCAATAGCGCTGCCATGGCAAGACCTGTGAGGCTCCTGAGTGTCGGTGCATTGACGCTGGACACCATCCTGCGCGTCGAGACGCTGCCCACGCATCAGGGAAAGTTCATCGCCTCCGACGGTGTCCAGATTGCCTCGGGCATGGCCACGAGTGCTGCCTGTGCCGCACGGCGCCTGGGCGCCGAGGTGTCGCTTTGGGCGAGCGCCGGCGATGATTCGGTCGGCGGTCAGCTGGTTGCCGGGATCGAGGCCGAAGGCGTCGATTGCAGCTATGTGCGCCGCGTCCCTGGCGCCCGCTCGGCGCTGGCCTCGATCGTGGTCGATGCCCATGGCGAGCGCATCATCGTGCCTTTCTACGACAGGCGCGCCCAGGCCGATCCCGAGGCATTGCCGTTTTCCGACATCAGGGCGTTCGATGCCGTGTTGGCCGACGTGCGCTGGCCGGGTGCCGCGGCGCTTGCCCTGAAAGCGGCGCACGCCATCGGCCGACCGGCGATTCTCGATGCCGACACCGCGCCGCTGGCGGTGCTGGAGCAACTGTTGCCGCTGGCTTCTCACATCGTTGCCTCCGAGCCGGCGGTCCGCATCATATGCGGCCAGGCGCTCGATCTGCAGTCCGCTTGCACCGACCTCGCCTGCCGCACCGACGCATTCGTGGCGGTCACCGGCGGCGCGGCAGGCACCTGGTGGTTCGATCGCGCTGCCAGATCATCCCGTCATGTCGCGGCGCCAAAAATCAAGGCGGTCGATACGCTGGCTGCGGGTGACGTCTTTCACGGCGCCTTTGCCGTCGGACTGGCGGAAGCCATGCCGGTCGAGCAGGCCTTGCGCTTCGCCAGTGCCGCCGCCGCGCTCAAATGCCAGCGCTTCGGCGGCCGGCTGGGTGCGCCGGAGCGGGCCGAGACGCTGGCCATGGTCGCCGCAACCTGGCCTGCTTGAACAGACTTAGTTCTTGGCGGGATGCTCGACCGCCTGGCGGCCAAAATCGGGCACGTCGATGTCCTGGCCGGCCTCGATGATCGAGCGGCGCACGGCCCGGGTGCGGGTGAACAGGTCGAACAGCTTGTCGCCGTCACCCCAGCGGATCGCCCTTTGCAGGAACGCCAGATCCTCCGAAAACCGCGCCAGCATTTCGAGGATGGCGTCCTTGTTGTGCAGGCAGACGTCGCGCCACATGGTCGGATCGGAGGCGGCAAGGCGGGTGAAATCGCGGAAGCCGGAAGCCGAATATTTGATCACTTCGGACTTGGTCACCGACTGCAGATCGTCGGCGGTGCCGACGATATTGTAGGCGATGATGTGCGGCAGGTGCGAGACGATGGCCAGCGTCATGTCGTGGTGCTGCGGGTCCATCGTGTCGATGTTGGCGCCGCAGCGGCGCCAGAATTCCGACAGCCTCTCCAGCGCGTCCGGATCGGTGTCCGGCAGCGGCGTAAAGATGCACCAGCGATTGTCGAACAGGTCGGCAAACCCTGCATCTGGACCGGATTTTTCGGTGCCCGCCAGCGGATGGCCAGGAATGAAATGGACGCCATCAGGCACATGCGGCTGCATCTGCGCGATGACCGAGGCCTTGGTCGAACCGACATCGGTGAGGATAGCACCCTTCTTCAGCGCCGGCGCGATCTCCTGCGCCACCGCGCCGGACGAACCGACCGGCACCGAGACGATGACCAGGTCGGCATCGCGAACCGCTTCCTTCGCATCGGTCGTGTAGGAATCGCCGAGCCCAAGTTCCTCCGCCCGCGCCAGCGTCGCAGCACTGCGGGTCGAGATGGCGACATGGCCGGCAAGGCCCTCGCGGCGGATGACGCGTGCCAGCGACGAGCCGATCAGGCCGATGCCGACCAGCGCGATCTTTTCAAACATCGGTGATGTCATGGCGTTCAGCTTTCGGGGTGTTCCAGCTTTTCGAGCATTCTAGCTCTTCAGGAATGTCGTGAGCGCGGCGACAACGCCGCGATTGGCTTCTTCGGTGCCGACGGTCATGCGCAGCGCGTTGGGAAAGCCGTAGCCTGAAACGCGCCGCAAGATATAGCCGCGCGCGGTCAGATAGTCGTCCGCCGCGGCCGCGGAGTGCTTCTTGTCGTCGGGAAAATGGATGAGGAGGAAATTGCCGACGCTGGGTGTCACCCGCAGCCCGAGCCCGGTCATCTCCGCGCTCAGCCAGGTGAGCCAGGTCTCGTTATGCGCCACGCTGCGCTCGACATGGGCGCGGTCGCGGATCGCCGCGACACCGGCCTCGATCGCCGTCGTGTTGACGTTGAAGGGACCGCGCACGCGATTGATGGCGTCGACGATGTGCATCGGACCATACATCCAGCCAATGCGTGCGCCGCCCAGGCCGATCTTGGAGAAGGTGCGGGTCATCACCACGTTCTCGGCGCCGCCGACCAACTCGATACCGGCTTCATAATCGTTGCGGCGGACATATTCGGCGTAAGCGGCGTCGAGCACCAGCAGCACATTGCGGGGCAAGCCGGCATGCAGGCGGCGCACCTCCTGGAACGGCACATAGGTGCCGGTCGGATTGTTGGGATTGGCGAGGAACACGATCTTCGTGCGCGGCGTGACGGCGGCCAGCAACGCATCGATGTCGGCGCGTTCCTCGGTCTCCTTGACCACAACCGGTGTGGCCCCGGCCGACTGGATGTAGATCTTGTAGACCATGAAGGCGTGTTCGGTGAATATGGCCTCGTCACCGGGTGCAAGATAGGTCTGTGCCAAAAGGCCGAGGATCTCGTCGGAGCCGTTGGAGCAGATGATGTTCTGGGCATTGAGGCCGTGCACCTCGGCGATCGCCTCGCGCAACCGTCTGGCAGTGCCGTCGGGATAGATATCGAGCTTTCCGGCAATCTCCCGCGCGGCTTCGATCGCCTTCGGTGAGGGCCCGAGCGGATTCTCGTTCGACGACAGCTTGTAGACCTTGGCGACACCGGCAGGCGCCGTGCTCTTGCCGGGCACATAGGCGTCGATGTCCATGATGCCCGCGCGCGGGGTTGGACGTGCCTGATCCGATGTCTGGTTCATTTTTTGCAAAATCCGTCGAAAATGCCTCCAGCCGGAGGCCGCAGCGGAAATACAAGCCATGGCCCGCAATGTCGAGAGGCGGCAGTTGTGCCTATAGCCGGCCAGCAGTCGGCATTGACGGCAAGGCGGGCGAGTTCTAGAAGGTCAGCGACAGTTCCGTGGTGATTTGGCCGGTCGGCTTGCAGCCACGTTAAACAACTTGCTAAAGGGCCGTTTGCATCCTGTAACCGGCTTTGCGACGGCAATGCCGGTTTTTTGTTGTCCGCGCCCGGCCGGACGACCGATGGAAGAGATGTGAATGGCCGCTCTGCGCGCTGGAAAGACCAACAACGAGGCCGACCAACCGTCGAGCCCGGTGTTGCGTTTCGGGCCCGACAAGCCGCTCAAGCTTGACGCCGGCACGCTGCTGTCGCCATTCCAGATCGCCTACCAGACCTATGGCACGCTGAACGATGCCCGCTCCAATGCCATCCTCGTCTGCCACGCGCTGACCGGCGACCAGCATGTCGCCAACACCAACCCGGTGACCGGCAAGCCGGGCTGGTGGGAAGTGCTGATCGGTCCCGGCAAGATCATCGACACCAACCGTTTCTTTGTCATTTGCTCGAACGTCATCGGCGGCTGCCTGGGCTCCACCGGCCCGGCCTCGACCAACCCCGCCACCGGCAAGCCCTATGGGCTCGACCTGCCCATCATCACCATCCGCGACATGGTGCGTGCCCAGCAGATGCTGATCGACCATTTCGGCATCGAACAGCTGTTCTGCGTCCTCGGCGGCTCGATGGGCGGCATGCAGGTGCTGGAATGGGCGTCGAGCTATCCCGAGCGCGTGTTCTCGGCGCTGCCGATCGCCACCGGCGCGCGCCATTCCTCGCAGAACATCGCCTTCCACGAAGTCGGCCGGCAAGCCGTCATGGCCGATCCGGACTGGCACGGCGGCAAATATTTCGAGCACGGCAAGCGCCCGGAAAAAGGCCTGGCGGTAGCGCGCATGGCGGCCCACATCACCTATCTCTCGGAAGCCGCCTTGCACCGCAAATTCGGCCGCAACCTGCAGGATCGCGACCACCTGACCTTCGGCTTCGACGCCGACTTCCAGATCGAAAGCTATCTGCGCCACCAGGGAATGACCTTCGTCGATCGCTTCGACGCCAATTCCTACCTCTACATGACGCGGTCGATGGATTATTTCGACCTCGCCGCCGACCATGGCGGCAGGCTGGCGGACGCCTTTGCCGGCACCAGGACCCGTTTCTGCCTTGTGTCCTTCACTTCGGACTGGCTGTTTCCGACCGAAGAGAGCCGCTCGATCGTGCACGCACTCAATGCCGCCGGCGCATCGGTATCCTTCGTCGAGATCGAGACCGATCGTGGCCATGACGCCTTCCTGCTCGACGAGCCGGAACTGTTCGCCGCCATCAACGGCTTCATCGGCTCGGCGGCTCGCGCCAGAGGGCTGACATCATGAGCGTCAATGGAAACCAGCGCGTCGACCTCGAGGTCGTCGCCAATCTCATCCCGCCGCAGTCCCGCGTGCTCGACGTCGGTTCCGGCGACGGCTCGTTGCTTGAATTGCTGCAGGACACCAAGCAGGTCGACGGCCGCGGGCTGGAGCTCTCGCAGCGTGGCGTCAACGAATGCGTGGCGCGCGGCCTCTCGGTCATCCAGGGCGATGCCGACAAGGATCTCGAATTCTATCCCGACAAGGGTTTCGACTTCGTCGTCCTGTCGCAGACCTTGCAGGCCACCCGCAACCCGAAGCTGGTGCTCGACGAACTGCTCCGGATCGGCAACCGGGCGATCGTGTCCTTCCCCAATTTCGGCCATTGGCGGGTGCGCCTGTCGCTGTTCGTCAAAGGCCGGATGCCGGTGACCGCGGATCTGCCCTACTCCTGGTACGACACGCCCAACATCCACTTCTGCACCATTCGCGATTTCGTCAATCTGTGCGAGGAGCTGGGGGCCACGGTGGAAAAGGCAACCGCGCTCGACGCCGCCGGCCAGAAGATCGGCCTGTCGATGCCTTGGTGGTTCTGGAATTTCTTCGGCCAGCAGGCGGTGTTCTTGCTGAAGCGATAGAACGCATCCGCCGACCTATTGCAGAACATCCGTGGCCTTGTGCGGATGCTCGACGCCGTCAACCATGATGACGGCGGAGTCCGAATTGTCGGTGCGCAGCGAAAGGATCGCCTGGTAGGCCGGCGAATCATACCAGCCGCGCATCTGCTGCCGATCGGGAAACTCGATGATGATCAGATGGCCCGGCCAGTCATTCTCGATCACCTCGACATCGCCGCCATGGACCAGAAAGCGGCCGCCAAACGGCTCCAGCGTGGCATCGATCCTGTGCAGATACTCGACGATCTGCGGGCCCATCGTGACTTGGCGCATATGGGCAACGGCGTAGGCGGTCATGACGTAACTCCCTTATCGGTTGAAGCCGATCTCCGGCTTGATGGACACAATGTGCAAGGAGACAGGAGAGGATGCGATTACCCCGGAGGTAATCGAAACGACACGAAAGCACGTCGCACCGGGAACGCTCGATCGCAAGGGGTTCGGTGTTGCCATCGAGTCACTGGGTGACAAATTCATCGTCTTCGCGAGACTGGAATCCTGTCCGAAAGGTGACATCAGGACATGTCTTCTGTAGCGTTTCGAATCTGAGCCGAGACGTGAAAAGGACGGTTGGATCCATCCGGTCATTGTAAAAGTAGAAGAGGCTCGGCAGGGCTCGCTGCTTCGCCAGGGATGTAGCTGACACAACGTGTCCAACAACGCAGACACCTCTCCCCTCATCACGGTCGTCACGCCGACCCACAACAGGCGTGAGACGGTGTTGCGCGCCGTGGACAGCGTGCTTTCCCAGAGTTTGCGGCGGATCGAGCACATTGTCGTCGATGATGGCTCGACCGATGGCACCGGAGCGGCGCTGGCCCGCATTGAAGACACCCGGCTGGTCTATATCGGCGCGAAATGGCGCGGCGCCAACGCCGCCAGGAATGCCGGCATCGAGCGGGCGAGCGCGCCTGTCGTGACATTCCTGGATTCCGACGACGTCTACCTGCCACATCGACTCGAACGGACCTTGGCCTGGTTCGATGACAATCCCACACTTCAGGTGCTGCTCTCCTCATATGTTTCCCTGAAAGGAAATCGAACCACCAATTGCATCAACCGCACCGCCTTTCTGAGCCCGCCCATGCTGGAGCGAGCGGTGGTTGTGCAGACAGCGTTCGTCGCCGGTTCGGCGATAACGGCTCGTCGCGAGGCCTTGCTGGCCATAGGCGGTTATGACAGCGACATCAGCCGGATGCAGGACCGGGAGTTGCTGCTGCGCCTCGCCGCACGCTTCGGCGCACAATTGTCCGGGGACATCGATTGGACGAAGCACAATTCGCAGAACTCGATTTCGAGCCGCCGGGGCGGCTATGTCGAAGCCTATGCGAACCTGATGGCCAAACATCCGGATATCGCCCGCCGCTATCCGCACATCCCGCCTTTCATGATCGCGCGGCAGATCATCGCCGATCTTCTCAAGGGCCGGATACCTCAGGCATTTGCGGGATACATGACCAACCGCTCATCGGCGGCGCTCGGCTATTCCTTGCCGGAACTGGTCAATGGCTATGTCTGTGGCCGACGCTCGCGTCGTGACCTCTACAATGAAGTTCGCAACCAACGCTCTTAGCAGCTTTAAAGAGGCCCCCTTTCAGATTGCTCAAGGATGCAGCCGCGCCGGCGTGACCGACGACGGCTCATCGATCCAGTTCGGGCAAATATGGATCCGAGAAGAACCGCTTGTCACGCTCCCCCTGCAGGCAGTCGATCGGCGCATCCGCGTCGACGGGAATGACCCCAGCCTTGTCCTGAATGCCGCTCACTTCGAGGATCAGCTTGCGACGGATGGCCGTCGAAAATTCGGCAGCCGCGTAGATAGGCAGCACGAAAGAGCCCGGTCCGCCCGTCACACACTGCGCGTAATACTGGTCGAGATGCTTGAAGGTCGGCGATGGGCTGATCAGGATCGGCAGGCCGTTGATGACGATGCCCTGGGCGGTTGCCGCATCACGCATGGCGGTGACCGGCGGCCCGATATTGTTGGGACCATCGCCGGAAATGTCGATGACGCTGCGTTCGCCGGTGAAGTCAGCCCTGTCGAACAGCCCGGCGCCGAAGCCAAGCGCGGTGGAGATCGAGGTGCCGCGAAAGCTCCGGAACGGACGCGCCGCGACCTTGTCGGCGAAGCTGTTGGCGCTCTCGGCACTGTCGATGATCTGCCAGCTGATGATCGCGTCATCGCGCACCGTGCCTGCCCATTCGAAATAGGCGAGCGCGATGCGGCCCGTATTGCCGGACCGCACAGCCTGGATGAAGTCGGGATGCCGCAGCGCCTCGACATAGCCGGCGCGTTGCAAGGCAAATTCCTTCTCGTCCATCGACAACGAGATATCGACCGCCAGCACCAACTCAACGTCGACCGCCAACGGCGCTGGTGGCGACGCGATCGGGTGCGCGCAGGCGAGACAGGCAAGCAGAAGAGCATCAAACATGGCCGGCGCCAGCGTTGTTTCTTCGCGAAATCTTCCATTGCGATCACGGCAAAATAAGGTTTTGCGCCAGCAACCAGCGAAAACAGCCTACTTCTTGCGGCGCGCGGCAGCGGGCGGCGGATCGATGGCGCCAGCCCTGACGCGGGCGGGTTTTAGCGCCGGGGCAGCGGAATCCTTGACGATCGTCAGGCCGCGCGGAAAGAACTGATTGTTGTGCTGGCCGCGCCCGATGTTGATGATCGCGGCTCCCTTCAGATGCTTTTCCAGCAGTGCCAGCACGCGCCGCAGTGCAGGCCCGTCGAACGCATCCATGGCTTCATCGATGATCACCCATTTCGGTTGCCGCAAGGCGAGCCTGGCCACGCCCAGCAAGCGCTGTTCGTCATCGCCCAACTCATGATCCCAGCGCCCGACGCGGTCGAGCGACGACGACAGCCGTTCCAGGCCAACCTCGGCAAGCACCGCCGAAATGTCGGCATCACTCGCAGGCGCATGCCCGTTCGCGTGATTGAGCACGTCACGCAACGTGCCGGCCGGCAAATAGGGGACGCGCGGCACGAAGATGAGGGTTTCGCCCGCCGGCAGGCCAATCTTTCCGCTGCCCCAGGGCCACAGGCCGGCAATGGCGCGGAAGAACAGCGTCTTGCCAGCGCCCGGCTCGCCGGTGATCATCACCCGCTCGCCCGGATGGATCTCGACATGCGGATCCGCAACCTTGGTACAGCCTTCCGGTGAGGCGATTTCAAGGTTTTCGAACGTCAGACTGCCATTGGCGTTTTCCTCGAAGGCGATGCGCTTTTCCTTGTCGTGCAGCACATCGGTTTCATCGAGCGCGATGCGGAAGTCGGCAACGCGCATCAGCGTGGCGCGCCAATCGGCGATGCTGCCGATGTTGTTGACGAACCAGCGCAAGGACGAGTGCACCTGGTTGAACGCACCGACCGCCATCATCAGCCCGCCGAAGCTGATATCGCCCGAGAAATAGACCGGCGACGCGACCAGGATGGGAGCCACGACCGTGATCCAGCCATAGGTATCGGTCACCCAGGACAGATTGATCTGGGCGGTGAAGATGCGCCGCATCGCGGCCAGCACCGTGCCGAGATCGGTTTCGAGCCGCCGTTTGGCGTCGTCTTCGCCATGGTAGAGCGCGATAGCATCGACATTCTCGTTGACCCGCACCATGGAGGAGCGCAGCTCGGCTTCGCGCGTGTAGCGATCGCTGTTGAGCCTGATCAGCGGCCGCCCGACCAGCCAGCTCAACCAGGAGGCGATGCCCGCATAGATGAACGCAGCCCAGACCATGTAGCCTGGTATCGCCAGCGACCAGCCGCCGATGTGGAACACGAAGCCCGACGACAATTCCCACAGCACGCCGACGAAGGAGACGAGCAGGATGAACGACTGTAGCAGGCCGACGCCGAGGTCGGTCGACAGGTCCGAGAGATGCGCGGCATCCTGAGCCATGCGCTGATCCGGATTGACGCCGATGGCGCCGGCATTGGCCAGCCGGAAGGCGCGCGCCGGTCGCATCCACTGGTCGATCAGATCGAGCGTCAGCGCCGCGCGCAGCTTCAGCCGGAACATCTGGTTGAGCCAGGTCTGGCCGATATTCAGCACCAGAAGCCCGCCGGCGATCATTGCAAAGACGAGGAGCTGGTGCAGGAAAGCCGCCATGTCGCGGCGCGCTAGCGCATCATAGAAGGGCTGGTTCCAACTGTTGAGCAGCACCTGGCCGATCGATGTCGCGACAATGACGGCCATGATGCCGGCCGATGTCCACAGCAGCCATTTGCGAACCGGCGACCCCACCAGCGCCCGTTTGATCGTCGCCACCTGATCACGCAAGCTGCTGGCTTCGACCGCCACTGCAGCCGGCTGAGCTGTGGCATTCCTGTCCGGTTGATCAGCCATAGCCTGGGTCCTTGCGTTCAACAGCGGTGCTGAAACCGGATGGAGAGACTTGAAGGCATCCGTCGTTCAACCGGACTTGGAATGCGCTTGCGACAGATAGGTTGGAAAACGCGGAGCAACACCAGTTTTCACCATGATCACGAAGGTGTCACTTGGCGGGTCGCCGCGCTGCCGGCCTCGGTGAGGCGGCCGAGCCGCGTCGCACCGTGCGGCGACAGCACCGGCACGAAGACACGGCGCGACGCACGCTGGGCAACCGGCACGCCCTGATAGAGCCGTTTCTGCGCCTCGACGACGATGACGCCGGAAAAGATCGGCCACAGCCGCCGGCCGGCGCGCTCCAGCACATTGTGGAAGCGCATCATGAAGCGTCGCCGCGATGGCGGGAAGAACAGCGCATCCGACCAGGACGCCGGCGTGAAATTCGCCTCACGCAGCAACTCGGTGAGCTGGCCCCGCGAAAAAGGCCGGCCATTGCCGAACGGCGTGTGCTCGAAGCGCGCCCAGACACCGCGCCGGTTGGGCACGACGATGACGACGCGCCCCGCGGGCGACAGCACCCGCCAGATCTCGTTCAGCGTCTCGCGCGGGTTTTCGACATGTTCGAGCGAATGGACGAGCAGCATGCGGTCGATGCAGGAATCGACCAGCGGCAGCTCTTCGTCGAAAACCAGCGCCGTCGCCGTTGGCCCTGTTGTCGGCCAGACCACGGCGCCCTGCGTCGCCGGCATGAAGGCAAACACCCGCTCGGCATCGGTGCCGAACCGTTCCAGCCAGGGCAAGGTATAGCCGAGGCCCACCAGCCGTTCGTTGGGCACGGCCGCCCATATCGACGACAGCGCCATGGTGATCGAGCGTTCGGCGAACCGGCCGAGCGTTGTCGAATAGAAGGAGCGAAGGTCGACGATGTCGGAATGCATGGCAGGGATGTAGCCGTGATACTGGCGGGTTTCAACAAAACGCCGCAATCAACCCGACTTGCCGGAGTGACATTTGTCATCTCCGGGAGTGACTTTGTCATCTCCGGGAGTGACTTTGTCATCTCCGGGATGACATCGGCGTGCCGGGGCCTTATGTCTGCGGCGACAAAGGGAGAGATGCGATGGCGGTCGAAATCGAACAGTTCATGTGCCGCAGCGATAATTTCGGTGTGCTGGTGCATGACCCCAAGAGCGGCCAGACCGCGATCATCGACGCGCCCGAGGAAGCGCCGATCCTGGCCGCGGTCAAGCGCACCGGCTGGACGCCGACGATGATCCTGACCACGCACCACCACATGGACCACGTCGAGGCCAATCTGGCGCTGAAGGAGCGTTTCAAGCTGCGCATCATCGGCCCTGAAGCGGAAAAGGCGAAGATCCCCGGCATCGACGAAGCCGTTGAAGACGGCTCCGTCCTTCATCTCGGCGATGAGCGCATCGAGGTGATCGCCACCCCCGGCCACACCGCTGGCCATGTCTCCTACCATCTGCCGGCATCGAAGGTCGCCTTCACCGCCGACACGCTGTTTGCGCTGGGCTGCGGACGGCTGTTCGAATGCAAGCCACCGGTGATGTATGAATCGCTGAAGAAACTCGCGGCCCTTCCGGCCGCGACGACAATCTATTGCGGCCATGAATACACCCTTGCCAACGCCCGTTTCGCGCTGACTGTCGACCCGAGCAATTCGGCATTGAAGGAGCGCGCCGCCAGGATCGAGGCACTGCGGCTCGACAACAAGCCGACGCTGCCGACGACGATCGGCGAGGAGCTGTCGACCAATCCTTTCCTGCGTTGGCACGATCCGGCGATCCGCAAGCATCTCGGTATGGAAAAGGCCGGGGATGCCGAAGTCTTCGCCGAAATCCGCAAACGCAAGGACAATTTCTGAACCGGGGATTTCGCAGACCATGACCAGCTCCGCGGAAGTCATCGCGACACTCGGCCTGAAACCGCATCCGGAAGGTGGCTGGTATGCCGAGACTTTTCGCGATGGCGCCGGTGGCGCGCGCGGCCATTCGACGGCGATCTACTTTCTGCTGGAACAGCACCAGGTTTCGGCCTGGCATCGGGTCAGGGACGCCTCCGAGGTCTGGCATTTCCATGCCGGCGCGCCGCTGGCGCTGTCGATGTGGGAAGAAGGCGCAGCCGTGATCGAGCAGGTGCTCGGCATCGAGTTCGCCGCGGGCGAACGGCCGCAGATCGTCGTGCCGGCGGGCTGGTGGCAATCGGCGCGCAGCCTGGGCGAGTGGACCCTGGTTGGCTGCACCGTCGCGCCGGGGTTTGATTTCGCCGCCTTCGAACTGGCCGCACCGGGCTGGAACCCTACCCCAGCAGGAACCCCAAGGTGATCGCCATCTGGGCGGCGTAATACAGTACCCAGACGGCCAAACGCATCCAGGCACGATGCGGCGAGATGGCGGCGACCAGGAATTTCTCGGTGGCGAGCAGCCCGTCCGAGGCCATGAACAGCACGGCGCCGCCGATCACCCAGGCGCTGCTCGTCGTCAGCGCCGACAGGCCCATCGCCAGGATCGCGACGACGTAGATAGCGATCGGGACCCGCAGGCCAGGGCCGACACGGCGCCAGAGTGCTGCCAGCATGACGACAGCGAACACCGCCATGGCGAGTGCGATCGCGCCGCGCCAGGATTCGGCGCCGAGCAGACCCAACCCGCCGCCGCTGCGCAGGAACAGGACGACATAGACGATGTGGGCGACGAGAAAGCTCGCCAGCCCACCCATAAAGGCCTTCTCGCCGTCGCGCGTCAGGAAGGCATCGCCAACCGCGCTGAGTACAAGGGCCACGACCAGCAGCAGCGGGCCGCCTTGCAGTGCCGCCAGCACGGCAAGCATGGCGACCGAGAGCGTCTTTGCCGCCGAGCGGGCGAGGCGCGGCGGCATACCCAGCGTGAAGGCGTAGATCACCGCCGCCGCCAGCGAGAAGATCAGCGTAGCATTGGCATTGGCTTCGATGCCGCCGGCAAACGGCATCGTCATGCCCCGGCTCCGCTTTCGGATGCCCCGGCTCCGCTTTCGGCCGCGGCCGGCTTGCGCAGGAACAGCGATTTTGCCGCCAGGGCAGCACCGCCGGTGATGAGCACGCAGGCGGCGAGGATGCGCAGCGATGGCTCGGCGACGCCGGCCGCGATCAGCACCAGCGTCGACAAAAGCGGCGCCGCATAGCTTGCCGCGCCCAGCACCTGGATGTTGCCGCGCTTGACGCCGATGTCCCAGGCATAGAAGGCCGCACCCACCGGCATCAGGCCAAGGCCGAGCACCGCCAGCCACTGGCCGGCGCCGTCTGGCAGCACGGTCTGTTCCAGCGCCAGATGGCAGGCAAGCGACAGCACCGCCGTCGCCGCGCAGAACCAGGTGACGATGCTGGTCGGCACCGATGGAAAGCGCCGCGATAGAAGCGAATAGGACGACCACAGCACGGCGCAGACGGCGGCCATGGCATAGCCGAACGTATAGCGCGCATCGAAGGCCAGCCCGCCGCCCTTGGTGACGATCAGCACGGTGCCGGCAAGGCCAAGCAACGCACCAACGACATGGTTCCACGCCAGTTTTTCGCCCGGCATCAATGCGGAGCCGAGCACGATCAGCAACGGCCAGAGATAAGCGATCAGGCTCGCCTCGACCGCCGGCGCGTTGCGCAAAGCGGTGAAATAGAAGAAGTGGTAGCCGAACAGGCCGGCGATGCCGATCACCCAGACCTGGGGTGGAATCTTCTGGCTCTTGTCGGCAGCCGGCATGAACAGGCGCGCGACAAGCCCGACACCGGTACCGATCGAGAAGGTGATCGCCGACAAGAGGAACGGCGGCACCTTGCCGGATGCATCCGTCAGCAGCGCCAAAAGCGCCCACATGGCGACCGCCGAGAAGCCGATCAGTGTTGCGCGCGCCATTTTTTCTCCCGTGGCGCGCCCTCTTCTGTCCCTAGGGGCGTGCCTATTGTACCGCTTCGAAACGCCCGGCGCTGATGGTCAAGGTGCCGATCTGCGTTCCGACCGTGGCGTGGATCGGCGCATATACGCCGGTTTGGCCGAGCGGTGCAAACGTCACCATCATGCGGCTCTTGTTCTTGAGATAGTTGAGCGCCTTGCGCCCCTTGCGATAGCCCGCCACCGGCTCGAAGCCCATCCGGCAGGTGATGGTGTCGCCCTTGTAGCCCGGCACCGATATTGTGCCTTTCGAATCATAGGTCAGCTTCAGATCGGCGCGCATCTCGCCATCATAGAATTTCACCGTGCGGCCGCACACCTGATCGAGACTGTCGGCATGGATAACGGTCGCGGCCATTGGATCGAGCACCGACGCCAGGTCGCCGGCGCCGAGCGGCACCCAGGCCTTGGGGTCGCGCTTGCCCGGGGCGGGGATGACCTGCGTTGACGTCACCGCGCCATTTGTGAAGCGGACGTCGATTGCGGACACCTTCTTGCCGGAGGTGTAATCGGCGCGGAACGCCTGCGGCACCAGCTTCTTCCCGGAAATTGTGCCCTTGGATGAGATCGTGCCTCGCGTGTCGTCGAACAGCTTGGCCAGTCCCGCTGATTTGACGGTACCGTCGATCGCATAGGCGCCGTTCTCGTAATGGCTCGAGAAGGTCGACCTCGCGATCGAGAGACCGAGGAACGACACCGTGTACTCGCCCTTGAAGGACTGGGGCGAGGCCGCCGATGCGGCGGACGGCAAGGCGATGGCAAGCGCGATAGCGAGCGCGTGAGACAAACGAGGCATGGCGGGATCGGATCCTTGATTTCAGCCGGAGGCGGGCGACTCCGGTCTGGCGTGTCCCTATAAGACCGCTTATAGGATGAAATCCGGCCTTAATATGAAATCCCGGGCGCTTCCGTGGGCAAGCTGGAGCTTGACGCCCCGGCGAAATGCAACTATGGAACGCCAACTTTTCCATAAGGCCGCCTCACCAGAACCGCGCGCCACCCGGCGTGGGCACAAAGGTTTGGCAGGTCTCGAAAGAACTGAAGGTTAGAACCATGTCCCGCACCTGCGAACTCACTGCCAAGGCAGTTATGACCGGCAACAATGTGAGCCACGCCAACAACAAGACCAAGCGCCGCTTCCTGCCGAACCTCGTCAATGTGACGCTGATTTCGGAAGCGCTGAACCAGAATGTGCGCCTGCGCATCTCGGCCAACGCGCTGCGTTCGGTCGAACATCGCGGCGGCCTCGACGCTTTCCTGGCCAAGGCCGACATCAAGGAACTGTCGCAGCGCGCGCGTCTGCTGAAGAAGCAGATCGCCAAGAAGCTTGCCGAGCAGGTCGCTGCCTAATACCTGACAAGGCGGGGGACGACCGCCCCGGCCAATCTCTTGTTGGCCCCTGGCCAACCTCTTGTTGGCCCTCTGGTATCGGATGGAAGCCGCAAGGTTCGACATCCATGCTCGAAGACGAAGCGAGCATCGCCTCGATGGGCATGATGCTCCGCTGGTTCCATTACCCAGGATAAAAAAATGTCTTCCTTCTCGCGATATTTGCCCTTCGTGGCTGCCATGGCGCTTGTCGTCGTGGCATCGAACATCCTCGTGCAGTTCCCGATGCAGGGCCAGATCGGCGGCCTGTCGCTGGCCGACCTGCTCACCTGGGGCGCTTTCACCTATCCCTTCTCCTTCCTGGTCACCGACCTCGCCAACCGCCGCTACGGGCCTGCCGTGGCGCGCCGGATCGTCTTTGTCGGCTTCATGACGGCGGTGGTCTGCTCGATCCTTGTCCCGCCCTTCCTGTTTCGCCACGGCCTGATCGAATTCGAGACCGCGGCCGACCGGCTGGTGCGCATCGCGGCCGCTTCCGGTGCCGCCTTCCTGACCGCGCAGTTGCTCGACGTCACCGTGTTCAACCGTTTGCGCCGGCAGAGCTGGTGGCGGGCGCCGATCATCGGCACGCTGGTCGGATCGGTGTTCGACACCGTCGTGTTCTTCACCGTCGCCTTCTCGGCCGCTTTCGCTTTTGCGGGCCCGAACGACAGTTTTGCGCTTGAAACGGCGCCACTGATGGGCGTCTTCCATGTGGACGCGATGCGCTGGGTCTCGTGGGCGCTTGGCGATCTCTCGGTAAAGCTGATCATCGCCGTGGTCGCGCTCATCCCCTACCGGCTGGTCGCTGCCCGCTGGAGCCAGCCGGCGGTCGCGGTTTAGACCCTTGATACCCTGGGTCCAGCTCGATTCGGCAAAGACCCCTGATGGCGGACAAGAGCTTCGCCTCAAGCGGCGTGGCGCTGAATTCTCGATCATGCTTGGCACCAACGAGCTGATGAACAGCCGCCTCAGCGGCTCCGAACAAGCGCTGGCGAAACTGTCCTGCCAGAAGATTGCGGACCATCGGCAGCCGCAGATCCTGATCGGCGGCCTTGGCATGGGGTTCACGCTGCGCGCGGCTTTGGCTGAACTCGGCAGGGACGCCAGCATTGTTATCGCTGAGTTGGTACCAGCAGTGGTCGCCTGGGCGCGCGGCCCGATGGCCGAGGTGTTCGGCGGTTGTCTCGACGATCCCCGCGTTACCATCCAGGAGACAGATGTCGGGCAGCTGATACGGTCTGAGCCCGCAGCCTGGGACGCGATCCTGCTCGATGTCGACAATGGCCCCGAAGGCATCGTCCACAAGGGCAATGACGCCCTCTACAGCCTGGCGGGCCTCGTTGCCGCGCGCAGCGCCCTCAAACCGGGCGGCGTGCTGGCGGTGTGGTCGCAGGGGCCGGACAGCGGCTTTGTCAGGCGGCTGAAGCAGGCGGGCTTTGCGGTCGAGGAGGTCAACACGCGCGCCAACGGCAAGCGCGGCGCGCGTCACGTCATCTGGATCGCCACCAACGGCTCACGGTCCTGACCAAGGCCGTGGCTGGCGGTTCGAATTTACTTTGACTTCTGGAGCTCCGCGGCAAGCGCTTCCAGCAGCCCGCGTGTCCCCTCTTCCCGCCCCTTGGCGGAATCGACACCATCGAAGAAGGCGCCCTGCTCGGTATAGGTCAGCCGCGTGCCTTCGCCTGAAGGCGTCAGTTCAATCGTGGTCAGTGATGCCGACATCGGCTGCGGCCCGATTGCCATCCTGTAGGAAAACACAATGCGCTGGTCGGCAAGGATGTCCTGGAACTGGGCGTCGAGCCTGATCTCCGGGCCGCCGCCATAGCTGAAGCGCGAAACCTCGCCACCGCCGACGCGAAAATCGAAGCTGAATTCGGCGATGGTGAAACCATCACCTTCGACCCGCCAGCGCCGCACCGTCGCCTTGTCGGCAAAGGCATGGAAGACTTTGGCCGGCGATTGCGGATAGGTCCGTTCGATGGTGAAGGTCGAGTGGATGACGGAGGGATCGTCTTTCCCGGGGGCGATCTGGTTCATGTCTGGTCGTCCTTTTCCTAATCTTGAACTTTCGGGGATGATGGGTCCGTCTCGGCCAGAATCTCGCCAAGCCGGTCGAGTTGGCGTTCCGCCGGTATGCGGCGTTCGGCAATCCAGTCGGCGAGCGGAGCGAGCCCGCCCGGTTCGATCCGACAGGTGCGCACCCGCCCGATCTTTTCGCTGCGGATCAGTCCGCAGGCCTCCAGCGCCTGCAGATGCTGCAGCACGGCGGCAAACGTCATGCCGAAAGGCTCCGCCAGCTGGCTGACGGTGGCCGGTCCGCGGCTCAACCGTTCCAGGATCTGGCGGCGGGTCGGCTCGACCAGAGCGCGAAGGATGCTGTCGATCTCGGAATAGTTAAGCATGGGCTTGAGTATTGCGCCGATCGTATGAATAGTCAAGTCTGCACTAAAGTGTTTTGATCAACGTGGATCGAGTGATGAGGGTGGTGCAGCGCCGCGAAGCGGCGACGGAGTGCGGGAAGGCGCCCGATCAGATCGAACCCGCCGTTGAATTCGCAATTGGAGCTGCGGCTCAATCCTGATGCAGGATAAATTCCAGGTAGAGGTTGCGCTGCAGGATCGAGTGGTTGTCGTCGGAGATCAGCGACACCATCAGTGCGCCGTCGTCGCGGGTCCAGATGTCGAGACCTTCCATATTGTCGATCTGGTAGCCCATGTCGGCTTCCAGCAGCACCGGCCCGTCGGCAACGGCACCCTTCTCGACACTCTCGCCATGGATGCGCCGCAGCCGCATCTTCAGCCCGCCCGCCATGGTGAAACTGCGCTCCAGCAGCAAAAGGTCGCCATCCGGCAGGAAAGCGCCATCGGTGATGTCGAAATCGCCGTTGCGCTTGACGGTGAAGACACCCTTGTGCGGCCCTTCGATGATGGCGGCATAGATGTTGCCTGATTTGTCGAGGCTCTTCTCCGAGACCACGACCAGACCGCCCTGATGCTGGCCATTGGCATTGGCGTGGGTGACGGTCTCGAAGCCACGGTTCTGGCGCAGCTCCCGCGCCGGCACCAGGAAATCCAGCTGCTTGAACGGCGCCGTCATGTTTTCAGGGTCGATCCGGAACTGGGCGACGCGATGGTTGCGCTCGAAACCGACGGTGGCGATGCCATCCTTGACCGCGAGCCCTTCGGCATCGACTTCCCATTTCTCGTCGATCGGCTGGCCGCTCTGGTCGACCATCTGCTGCATGCGGAAATTCTGCATGCCCACCGGCCGCCTGTCGGCGTCGCGCACCACCGTGCCGAAGAACCAGTAGCCTGTATCGGCCACGCCGATGAAATCGCTGCCCGCTTTCAGGAACCGAAAGGCCGACAGCGCGCCGAAATCACGCGATGGCGAGGTCATTTCCAGCCCGCCGACGAATTCGAGCGGGCCGAACTGCTTGTCGGAACGGCCAATATGGAATTGGGTGATCGGGCGGGCCGAGACTTCGATGGCTTCGACTGGGGCCGAGCCAGCTGACGCCGAAGCCATGCCGCCAAGCAAGGCGATGGCGACGAACAAGGTCTGCCGAAACCCGCCCGGCGAAAAGATCATCCGGCGCGCCGCATGCCGCCGCGACGCGTATCCTTCGCGCTCTCCTCGGCAAACAGCGAAGCCAGTTGCTCGGTCATGGCGCCGGCCAGTTCCTCGGCATCGACGATGGTGACAGCACGCCGGTAATAGCGCGTGACGTCATGGCCGATGCCGATCGCCAGCAACTCCACCGGCGAGCGCGTCTCGATCAGTTCGATGACGGCGCGCAGATGGCGCTCGAGATAGTTGCCTGGGTTCACGGAAAGCGTCGAATCGTCGACCGGCGCACCATCCGAGATCATCATCAGGATCTTGCGTTGTTCGGGCCGGGCGATCAGCCGGTTATGCGCCCACAGCAGCGCCTCGCCGTCGATGTTTTCCTTGAGCAGGCCTTCGCGCATCATCAGGCCGAGATTGCGCCGTGCGCGGCGCCATGGATGATCGGCCGACTTGTATATGATGTGGCGCAGATCGTTGAGCCGGCCGGGGTTCGGCGGCTTGCCGTCCTTCAGCCATTTTTCGCGCGCTTGGCCACCCTTCCACGCCCGCGTGGTGAAGCCGAGAATCTCCACCGAGACGCCGCAACGCTCCAGCGTGCGCGCCAGGATGTCGGCGCAGGTGGCGGCAACCGTTATCGGCCGGCCGCGCATGGAGCCCGAATTGTCGAGCACCAGCGTCACCACCGTGTCGCGGAATTTGGTGTCGCGTTCCTGCTTGAAGGACAGCGGCTGCATCGGGTCGATGACGACGCGCACCAGCCGCGCCGGATCGAGATAGCCCTCTTCCAGATCGAAATCCCAGGACCGGTTCTGCTGCGCCATCAGCCGGCGCTGCAGCCGGTTGGCGAGCCGTCCGACGACGCCGGACAGATTGGCAAGCTGCTTGTCGAGGAAGGCGCGCAGCCGGTCGAGTTCTTCTTCCTCACACAGTTCCTCGGCGCCGACAGTCTCGTCGAAAGCAGTGGTGTAGACCTTGTAGTCGATTTCCTTCGGCAGATTGGTGAAGGGATTGTCGTTGCGGCGCGCCTCGCCGGGTGTCTCGGCATCGGCATCGTCGTCGTCCGACAGATCGTCGGCGGTGGCGTCCGACGCCTCCGTCTCGGACGATTGCTCGTCATCGGCCGAAGCCTCGGCATCCTCGGACTGCGACTGCTCGGAGCCGGAATCCTCTTCGCCGCCCTCCTCGCTCTGCTCCTCGCCTTGCGGCTGGTTGTCGTCATTGTCCTCGGAGTCTTCCGTCTCCTGGTCGTCGCCGAGTTCCTCGGCCATTTCCATAGAGGCCAGCATCTCGCGCACGACGCGGGCGAAGGCTTGCTGGTCACCGAGCTTGGCTGACAGGCCGTCGAGGTCGGCCTTGGCCTTTTCCTCGACCCAGGGACGCCAGAGCTCGACCAGCCGCTCGCCGCTCTTCGGCACCGGCCGGCCGGTGAGCTTCTCGCGCACCATCAGCGCCAGCGCTTCCTCGATCGGCGCATCAGCCTTATCCTTGACGTCGACGAGATTGGCCTTGGCGTATTTGTCCTCCAGCATCGAGCCGATATTGTCGGCGACACCCTGCATGGCGCGGCTGCCGATCGCCTCGACGCGGGCCTGCTCGACCGCATCATAGATGGCGCGGGCCGCCTTGCCTTCCGGCGCCAGCTTCGTGTGGATGCGCACATCGTGGCAAGCGCGCTTCAGCGCCATGGAATCGCCGAGACCGCGGGTGATGGCGATATCGGTCTTCGACGCCTTCTTCGGCAGCTCGGGCAGTCGCGCACGGTTGCCCGCAAGTGCTGGCCGATCCTTGGCGAAGCCGACTTCGAGTTCCTTGTCGCCGGCAATGGCACGCATGCAGACGGTGACGGCGCGCTTGAAGCTGTCGACTTCAGACCCCGTCTTCGACTTGTTGCGCGTGTTGTCGCCCGGACCCGCCATCATCTATCTCTATTTCGCCGCCGGCTGCTGGCCGAGTTGAGTGCGCAGGATGCCAACAATCTCTTGCACCGAGATTGTAAAATAGCCTCCCTTGCCACTGTCATATGCCTGTCTCCAGAGACCGTATCCATGGCCGAAGCCATCAGGAATCGGTCCAGTCCCCTCGAGTTCAACCACACTCTCCCGGAGCACGTTAGCCGCTATAGGCAGGTGGGGAACGGTTTGCAGCGCCTTTCCTTCCGTCGGTATCGGCGCGTCAGTGACTGAAATCGACACGATCGGCTGATTTTCGCCCTCCAGATTATCGACTGCGCCTATGATCACCCGCGAGGATATTGGAGTTGCCCCATGATACGTCCAGGTTTGCCCGGGCTTGAATGGTTCATTCTGCGCCATGGCTGCCTGACCGAGCCCAAAGCAGAGGATTGAAAAACTCCACAGGAACGTCCGACAGGTTGTTCCCATGGAGTGATGTCACCCCAGCACCACGTTGGCGGCGCTTTCCGGCAGATCCTCACCAAAGGCGCGCTGGTAGAACTCGGCAACCACCGAACGCTCCAGTTCGTCGCACTTGTTGAGGAAGGTCAGCCGGAACGCCATGCCGATATTGCCAAAAATCTCGGCATTCTCGGCCCAGGTGATGACGGTACGCGGGCTCATCACAGTCGACAAGTCGCCATTGATGAAGGCCGAACGCGTCATGTCGGCGACGCGCACCATCTTGTTGACGATGTCCTTGCCCTTGCCGTCGCGGTAGTGCTTGGCCTTGGCCAGCACGATGGCGACTTCATTGTCGTGCGGCAGATAGTTCAGCGTGGTGACGATCGACCAACGGTCCATCTGCGCCTGGTTGATCTGCTGCGTGCCGTGATAGAGGCCTGTGGTGTCGCCGAGACCAACCGTGTTGGCGGTCGAAAACAACCGGAACGCCGGATGCGGACGAATGACCCGGCTCTGGTCGAGCAGCGTGAGGCGGCCCGACGATTCCAGCACGCGCTGGATGACGAACATCACGTCGGGGCGGCCGGCATCATACTCGTCGAAGCAGAGCGCGACATTGTGCTGGTAGGCCCAGGGCAGGATGCCGTCGCGGAATTCGGTGATCTGCAAGCCGTCCTTGACGACGATCGCGTCCTTGCCGACGAGATCGATACGGCTGACATGGCTATCGAGGTTGACGCGCACGCAAGGCCAGTTAAGGCGGGCGGCGACCTGTTCGATATGGGTCGACTTTCCGGTGCCGTGATAGCCCGAAACCATGACGCGGCGGTTGTAGGCAAAGCCGGCGAGGATGGCCAAGGTCGTCGCCTTGTCGAACAGATAGTCCGGATCGATGTCCGGCACATGCTCTGATGTCACCGAATAGGCCGGCACCACCATCTTGGACTCGAAGCCGAATTTTTCCTTCACCGACACCGTCGTGTCGGGCAGGTTGGCGATGTCGCGATCGACCTTGTTCATATCTCTCAACGTCTCCACGGGCGAAACATCCCGTTTCGCCGGCAATCGATTTTGTTCGGGGGCGGTCTTAAAGCCTTTTCCAACCTTATGAAAGTTGGAAAACGACACAAACCATAGGGTCGCTCAGCACAGGCCCGCCTGTTTGAGCACGCGATAGGCCTGCAGCACATCGCGGAACCGGTCTTCCGAACCTCTGTCGCCACCATTCGCATCCGGATGGTGACGTTTCACCAGTTCCTTATAGCGCGCCTTGATATCCTTGCCAGTCGCCTTTGTATCAAGGCCAAGCGTTTCCAGCGCCTTGGCCTCAAGCGGCTTGGCCTTGCGCTCGCGCGCCTCGCGCGGATCCTTCGGCCCCTTGAACAGGTCGAACGGGTCGCGCATGCGGTTGTAATAGCCGGCACGGCCGGAGCGCATCTGCGCCATATCGGGCGACGCCATCCCGGGAGAGGTGCGCTGCGAGGCGCCGTTGACGCCCATCTTCCAGGTCGGCCGGTGACCGGTCATGGCTTCCTTCTGGAAGCGCGCGACCTCGGTGTCCGGCACGCCGGAGAAATAGTTGAAGCCCTTGTTGTACTCGCGCACATGGTCGAAGCAGAAGCGAAAATACTCGCCCTCCTTCATCCGCCCGACCGGCGCGCGATGGGTGCCGGCCTCCTTGCAGCCATCCCACTGGCAAATCGGCGAGTGCGACTTCAGCTCCGCATCCTTGTCAGGGCGGACGCGAATCTTCTCGAAATATTTGGGATACGGCTTCATCTCACCCATTTATGGGGCGTTCGCAGATGCGAAACAAGAATTGACATTTTCGCGATCATCGCCCTAACCGCTGAATCGCGGCTTAAAGCAGGCGAATGGCGGATTTAGTTGCGAAACAGCGCCCCCTCGGGCTGGTACGCCAGCCATATGTGGTGAACGGAGACGGCAATGTCCATACAGGCGACCATGGAAGACAAGCTCAACAAGGCATTTTCGCCCGACCGACTGGTCATCATCAACGAAAGCCATCTCCACGCCGGCCACCATCATCACGGCTCGGACCATCACGGCGCCTATGACGGCACCGGCGAAACGCATTTTCGCGTCCGTGTCGTCTCGCCGGTCTTTGCCGGCATGAGCCGCATCGACCGCCACCGCGCCGTCAACGAATTGCTGGCCGACGAACTGAAAGCCGGCGTTCACGCACTAGCGATCGAACCGGCAGCACCCGGCGAAAAGACCCGCTGGTAGCTTTCGCAGCGCGGTCAGATCACCGCTTCGATCAGGAACGGCCCGCGCCGCGACAAGGCGCTGTCCAGCAGCGCGTCGAAGCGCTCGCAGGTGTCGGCGCGCGCCGCTTCCACGCCCATGCCCTTGGCCAGCGACACCCAGTCGAGCGCCGGATGGTCGAGGTCGAGCATGCGCCTGGCGTTCTCGCCGATCGCGTTGACGCCGACATTCTTCATCTCGCCATGCAGGATCGCGTAGGTCCGGTTGGAGAAGACGATCGTCAGCACGTCGAGATTTTCCCGCGCCTGCGTCCACAGCCCCTGCACCGTGTACATGCCGCTGCCGTCGGCCTCCAGATTGATCACCTTTCGGTCGGGACAAGCGATCGCCGCTCCGGTGGCCATCGGAATGCCGCCGCCGATCGATCCGCCCGTGCCCATCATGTAATCGTGCGGCGCGGCAAAGGCCGACAGCGCGAAAAAACGCCTGGCCGAGGTGACGGCTTCGTCGCAGACGATCGCATTGTCCGGCAGCTTGCGCGCCACGGACAGTGCGATGGCGTCGTCCGTCAGCTTGCCACTTGGCGTTGCCTCGTCGGGAAACGCGGTCGCGAACACCGTCTGCTGCGACGGCTTGATGCCAAGCTCGTCGCGCAGCGCTTCCAGCGCCGCATGCAAATCCTGACCATGGGCGGCGAGCGTCAGCACCTGGCAATCATCGCGGACCAGACGCCCCGGTTTTCCCGGATAGGCAAAGAACGCGACCGGCTCCTTGCCGCCGACCAGCACCAGCACGTCGATGTCCCGCAGGACCGCTATTGCCGCATCCACCGGATAGGGGATGCGGGTCGGCGCGACACGACCGCGCCCGCGTTGCATCCGCGCGATCAGAACCTCGCTGAACAGGCGGACATCGCTGCCTGTCGAAATCTGGCCGGCGATTTCCAGCGCGTCGGCCCGCGCTGCCCGCCCGCGAACGACCATGCCGACACGGCCCGGAGCGGCACGGATCGCGGCGGCGATCTCCCGCACGGCGTTCCTATCGACCGCCGGCGGCGGTGTAAGGACGATCTTGCCCGGCGACGCCGGGTCAGCATCGCCCCAGGCGGCATCCGCCGGCAGGATCAGCGTCGTGACACAGGGTGGTGTCAACGAGGCGCGAAACGCCGCCTCCGTGGCCGGCTGGACATCGGCTGGCCCCGCGATGCGGCGCACCCAGTTGGACATCGGCGCCGCAAGGCCTTCGATGTCGCTGGTCAGCGGCGCGTCGAGCGGCAGATGGTAAGAGGCATGGTCGCCGACGATGTTGATCATCGGCGTCCTGGCGCGGCGGGCGTTGTGCATGTTGGCCAGCCCATTGGCCAGGCCTGGGCCGGTGTGCAGCAGCGTCGCGGCCGGACGGTCAGTCATGCGCGCATAGCCGTCGGCCGCCCCTGTCACCACGCCCTCGAACAGGCCAAGCACGCAACGCATCTCAGGCTTGCGGTCCAGCGCGGCAACGAAATGCATTTCGGACGTGCCGGGATTGGCGAAGCAGACCGTCACATCATTGGCCAAAAGCACGTCGCACAAGACATCGGCGCCATTCATGCAATTTTTCTCCCATTTAGGGAGCAATTGCACCCAGGGATGTCCGCCCGGCAATATCCCGCCATGGCTTTTGGGATGATCCAGTTACAAGAACGTGCGAGTAGAGTCGGCAGGGATCAGCCGACCGTAGACTTCAGAAACGTCAGTGCCGCTGCGGTCAGCGCATCACCGTCTTCGCCGAAATCGTGGTTGATCGACATGTGCGTATAGGCACTGCCATCGAACAGCGTCACCTCAGTGCCGGTGGCGCGCAGGCGCTCGGCAAAGGTCTTGGAATCCTCGCCACGGCCTGAAGCGCCGGAATAGGCGATGAAGGTCGGGGGATGCTTGCGGCCGTCGACATAGCTCGCCGGCGACAGTGCCGCCCATTTCGACGGATCGGAAAACACCCTGGCATAGGCTCGCACCATGCCGCCATTTTTCTGAAGTGCCGCGAGATCATAGGCCCTGGTGTCGTCAAGCAGCAGGCCGGCGACACCGGGCAGCCCGCCGCGCATGCCGGTCAAGGCGATGAGATGGCAGCCGGCCGAATGGCCCATGCCGACAATGCGGTTGGGATCGCCGCCATGCTGGGCGATGTTGGCCCTAACATAGGCATAGGCCCTTTCGACATCGCCGGCCTGGGTGGCGACATCGGCATCGGGCAGCATGCGGTAATCGATCGAGACGAAGCAGAAGCCATTGGCGAGCAGGAAGGCAGGCTTAGCGCCCACCTGGCTGCTTTTGCCGAACTCCCAGGCGCCGCCATGGACGAAGAAGACGACCGGCAGGCTGGTTGCGCCGTCGGGCGCATAGATATCGAGCTTGGCCGGGCCGTAGTCGAAGGTCTTGGGAGATGGCGACGACTGGCGCGCAAAAGCCGTGGCCGGCAAAAGAGCGGCCATTGACGCCAAAAGCAGGGTTCGCCGATCGATCATCATTTTCTCCTGGCCGCCCCAGCGCAAAATGCACCGTGATGCCGCGAAGTTCCAATGAAGGATTGGTAACATAGCCGCCGGGCCGCTACGCGACGGGCCTGATCCTTACTCTGGCAATGCGGTTCTTGTCGCGCTTCATGACAATGAAGCGCTTGCCGTGGAACGTGAAGGCCTGCTTTTCCTCAGGGATCGACTGCGCCTCATGGATAACGAGGCCGGCAATAGTGGTCGCTTCCTCGTCCGGCAGGTTCCAGTCGAGCGCCCGGTTCAGGTCGCGGATCGGCACCGTGCCGTCGACAACAACGGAGCCGTCGGCCTCCTGTTTGACGCCCTGGATGTCGACATCGTGCTCGTCGGCGATTTCGCCGACGATCTCCTCGATGATGTCCTCCAGCGTCACCAGCCCCTCGACCTCGCCATATTCGTCGACGACGATGGCGAAATGCGCCTTGCGGCGCAGGAAGGCGTTGAGCTGCTCCTGCAGGGTCGTGGTGTCGGGCACGAACCACGGCTTCGAGGCGATCTTCATCACGTCGATCCTGGAAAAGTCGTTGCCGACTTCGTTCAGCGCACGCAGCAGATCCTTGGCGTGCAGCACGCCGACAATGTTGTCGAGCGAGCCCTTCCACAGCGGCATGCGGGTGTGCGGGCTCTGCAGGATCTCGCGCACCACCGCTTCCGGCGCATTGTCGGCATTGACCGAGCGCATGTTGGTGCGGTGGACCATGATGTCGGAGACTTCGAGCTCGGCCAGATCGAACAGGCCGCCGACGCGATCGCGGTCCTCGCGCACAACCTGGCCGTCACGGCGGAAATCGTCGACCGCACCGCGCAATTCGGCCTCGCTCGAGCGCTGCGGCTCGATGCGCGACAGCTCGTAGCCAAACATGGCAAGCAGGCGCGTGCGCACGGCAACGACCAGCAGGATGAGGATGGCAAGGACGGCGACGACGGTCCAGCCGGTGTCCATCTCAGCCGGCTTTCCCATTGGCTGGATGATTTTCGCCGAGGAACGCCAGCACTTCCGAGGCCGGTACATCCTTGGCGATGAAGGCCTGGCCGATGCCGCGTGTCAAGATGAAGGTCAGCGCCCCGCGCGACACCTTCTTGTCCTGGCTGATGAAGGAAAGCAGCGCCTCGGCATCAGGCAGATCGCCTGGAATATCGGACATCCGCCACGGCAGGCCGACGGCGCGCAGATGCGCCTCGACGCGTGCCGCGTCGTCGGGGCTGGCCAGGTTGAGCCGTGACGAAAAACGATAGGCCAGCGCCATGCCGATGGCGACCCCTTCGCCATGGACGAGGCGGGTTCCGTCATACTGCGTGGCAGCTTCGAGCGCGTGGCCGAACGTGTGGCCGAGATTGAGCAGGGCGCGGTCGCCGGTCTCGAACTCGTCGCGGGCGACGACATCGGCTTTGGCCCGGCAGGCTTCAGCAATCGCCTGCGCCCGCTCCGGCCCGCCGGCGAAAACTTGTCTCCAGTTCGCTTCCAGCCAGCCAAAAAACTCCGGCCGGTCGATCAGCCCGTATTTGGCGAGCTCGGCATAGCCGGCGCGGAATTCGCGGATCGGCAATGTATCGAGCACTTCGGTGTCGGCCAGCACCAGCTTGGGCTGCAGGAAGACGCCGACAAGGTTCTTGCCGCGCGGGCTGTTGATGCCGGTCTTGCCACCGACGGAGGAATCGACCTGCGCCAGGAGCGAGGTTGGGATCTGCACGAAATTCATGCCACGCCGCACAATGCCGGCGGCAAAACCGGTGAGATCGCCGATAACGCCGCCGCCAAACGCGATGACGACGTCGCCGCGCTCCAGCCTGGCTGCCAGCACGCCATCGACCACCGTCTCGAGATGGGCAAAGCTCTTGGTTTTCTCGCCCGGTGGCATGGTGATGACGGTGGGCTGGACGCCGCCCTTCTCAAGCCCGGCCTTCAGCGTATCGAGATGTGCGGCGGCAACATTCTCGTCGGTAACCACAGCGGCACGCGTGCCCGGCAGGCGGCGCGAAATCTCCTCACCGGCACGCGACAAAAGGCCGGAGCCGATCAATATGTCGTAGGCCCGGTCGCCAAGCCCGACTTCGACGGTGACGGGCTGATCCGCGCTCACGATTCGACCTCGCCCGTCGCTGCAATTTCATCGATGCCGAAATGCCGGCACAGTGCGTCCAGCACCTCGGCGGCGATGACTTCCTTGCGGTCGTCGCGGGTTGGCACGGTGACATCAGCGGTTGCATAGACTGGATAGCGCTCCCCCATCAGCCGCTCCAGCACGGCCCGGGGATCGGCACTTTTCAAAAGTGGCCGGTTCTGCTTTTTCGAAACCCGGTCCATCAAAAGGTCGAGTTCGGCCTTCAGCCACACCGACACGCCGTGCGCGGCGATCGCCTCGCGCGTCTGCGCGTTCATGAAGGCGCCGCCGCCGGTCGACAAAACCTGTGGACCGTTCTCCAGCACGCGCAGGATGACGCGCTGTTCCAGCGCCCTGAACTCGGTTTCGCCATAGCGCTCGAACAGTTCCGGAACGGTCATGCGCGAGACGCTCTCGATCTCCTGGTCGCTGTCGATGAAAGGCAACGAAAGCATGGTCGCCACCTTGCGGCCGATCGCCGTCTTGCCGGCGCCCATCAGGCCGACAAAGACGATGGACCGGCTGCCCAGCCGGCCAAGCAGTGCGGCGTGGGTCTCGCCTGGAGGATTTGCCTGGTGCGCGTTCATCAGCTGTTTCTTGGACCCTCTTTGCCGGCGTATCGACATGAAAAGCCCGTTTGCGTCAAGCGTGCCGAGCACAGGCAAGCCTATATCGGCCCGGAGATGCCTGCATCAGAAGTTGCTAACAGGCCTCCGCTTCTTCCTTGAATTGGTCGGATTGGCGTCCCATAAGGGCACAGGGTTTGGAAACGCAGAACAAGAAGGCGAGCGAAAATTGATGCCGACACTGTTTCGCTTTGTCGTGACCCTCGCGATTCTGGCCGGCATTGCCTATGGTACGATGTTCGCGCTGGTGATGTTCGTCGAGCCGAAAAAGGCCGAGATGAGCGTGCGCATCCCGCCGGAAAAGCTGAATCCCAAGAAGAACTGATCGACCAACAGGACATGAACAGCGCCGCCCGCATCGAGGCCTTCCTGGAAATGATGAGCGCCGAGCGCGGTGCCGCCGAAAACACGCTGTCCTCCTATCGCCGCGACCTTGAAGATGCTTCGAGCGGGATCAATGGCGGGCTTGCCGGAGCGGTCGCCGCCGATATCCGCGCCTATCTCGACGACATTGCCGCGCGCGGTTTCGCGGCGACCTCGCAGGCGCGCAAACTGTCGGCGATCCGCCAGTTCTTCAAGTTCCTCTATGCCGAGGGCTTGCGCACCGACGACCCGACCGGCACGCTGGACAGCCCGAAAAAGGGCCGCCCGCTGCCCAAGACGATGAGCGAGGCGGAGACCGGGCGGCTGATCGACCGCGCCGCACAGGAAGCCGGTGACGCCGGGCTCGGCTACGCTGACAGTCTGGCAGCACTTCGCCTGCACGCACTGGTCGAGGTGCTCTACGCCACCGGTTTGCGCGTTTCCGAGCTGGTCGGCCTGCCGGTCACGGTGGCGCAGCGCGACGACCGTTTCTTCATGGTGCGCGGCAAGGGGGACAAGGAACGCATGGTGCCGCTCTCGGCCAAGGCGCGGGTGGCGATGAAGACCTGGCTAGCCGCTCGCGCCAAAGTGCCCTCTTTCGCCGACAGCCCGTTCCTGTTTCCGGCAGCGTCGGACAGCGGCTATCTCTCGCGCCAGGTCTTTGCCCGCGACCTGAAGGGGCTGGCGGCGCGGGCCGGCATCGCCTCGGCGAAAATATCGCCGCACGTGCTGCGCCATGCTTTCGCCAGCCATCTCTTGCAGAACGGTGCCGATCTCAGGGCCGTGCAGCAGCTGCTTGGCCATGCCGACATATCGACGACACAGATTTATACCCATGTGCTGGAAGAGCGGCTGGTGCGGCTGGTCAACGATCATCATCCGCTTGCCGACTAGGCCTCATATCGCTATGTGAGGACGACATTTCACCGCCCGGAGCCTTGGTTTCAATGGTTCCGCAGTCCTTGCCTTCCGACGTATCGGTCCGCCCAAGCATGTACAATTACCTCGATTTCGAAAAGCCGGTGCAGGATCTTGAGCTCAAGATCCTCGAGCTCAAGAAGCTTGCCGAGAATGGCGAGGCGGTCGATGTCGCCGATGAGATCGCCAGGCTCGAGAAGCGTTCCCACGACGCGCTGCGCGAACTCTACAAGGCGCTGACGCCGTGGCAGAAGGTGCAGGTGGCGCGCCATTCCGACAGGCCGCACTGCGTCGACTACATCAAGGGCCTGTTCAGCGATTTCACGCCGCTCGCCGGCGACCGCAATTTCGGCGAGGACCAGGCGATCGTCGGCGGTTTTGCCCGCTTTCGCGGCGAGCCTATTGCGATCATCGGCCAGGAAAAGGGCTCGGACACGACGAGCCGCCTGAAACACAATTTCGGTTCCGTGCGCCCCGAAGGCTACCGCAAGGCGGTGCGTTTGATGGAGCTTGCCGACCGTTTCAAGATCCCGCTTCTGACCTTGGTCGACACCGCTGGCGCCTATCCCGGCGTCAGTGCGGAGGAACGTGGCCAGGCCGAAGCCATCGCGCGCTCGACCTCAGCCTGCCTTGGGCTGAAAGTGCCGTCGATCTCGGTGGTCATCGGCGAAGGCGGTTCGGGCGGCGCCATCGCGATCGCCACCGCCAACCGCGTCTATATGCTCGAACATGCCATCTATTCGGTGATTTCGCCTGAAGGGGCGGCCTCGATCCTGTGGCGGGACACCACCCGCTTGAAGGATGCGGCGACCAATATGAAGATCACCGCGCAGGACCTCCTGCAGATGAAGGTCATCGACGCCATCATCCCCGAGCCGATGGGCGGCGCCCAGCGTGCGCCCGAAACTGTGATTGCCGCGACCGGCGACCTCATCGCCAAGACGATGAAGGAATTTGCCGGTGCCAACACCGACTTCCGCGAACAGCGCCGCGAAAAATACCTGGCGATGGGCCGTAGCCTCTAAGTAGCCCTGATGGCGCAACAAGCCCATCGAAAGCCCCTGCCCGCGGAAATGTGGCGGCGATGAGCAATTTCGCCACAAAAATGCCGCCGCATTCGGGTCAATGAAGTTGTCGTAAGGGGTTGGGAAATTGCCGTGAGCGGTTGGTCGAAGCTTGCGGTAAGGAATTTTCAAGGTTAACGGGCTTACGGTCCGTCGGTGTTCAGCATACGGGCTCGGCTGTTGCGAAGCCATTGGCCCGAGGGAAAAGACATAGCCGTACCCATGTTTGCCAAGCTTGCCCGTACCGGTGTCATCATCAGCTCGATAGTCGTTGCCGGCTGCAATGATTCGTCGATGAAGGACTTTGCCCCGGAAGCCAACAAACCGCTGCCGGACAAGATTCTGGCCGACATGAAGGCCAAGGGCATGATCCGCACCTCCTCGGTGATGGCGCGCATCTTCAAGGAAGAGGGCAAGCTCGAGATCTGGAAGGCCAAGACCAACGGCCGCTACGACATGGTGGCGAGCTACGACATCTGCAAATGGTCGGGCAAGCTCGGCCCCAAATACACTGAAGGCGACCGCCAGGCACCGGAAGGCTTCTACACGGTGCGCCCAGCGCAGATGAACCCGCGCTCGAACTACCATCTGTCCTTCAACATCGGCTTTCCCAACGCCTACGACAAGGCCAATGGCCGCACCGGCCAAAACCTGATGGTGCACGGCGCCTGCTCGTCGTCGGGCTGCTATTCGATGACCGACGCGCAGATCGAGCAGATCTATGCCTTCGGCCGCGACGCCTTCCAGGGCGGGCAGACCGAGTTCCAGGTCGAGGCCTTCCCGTTCCGCATGACCGCCGCCAACATGGCGCGTTATCGCAACGACCCGAACTACGAATTCTGGAAGATGCTGAAGGTCGGCTACGACAATTTCGAGGTCACCAAGGTACCGCCGAAAGTCGATGTCTGCGAAAAGCGCTACGTCTTCAACCAGGTTGCCGCCGATGGCCAGACCTTCGATCCGACCGGACCCTGCCCGGCAACCACCCAGCCGGATTCGCTGAAGAGCGCCTACAATTCCTACCAGAGCACCTATGACGCGGCCTTCAACAGCGCGCTCAAGGCCAGCGTACCGCCGCCCAAGCCGACCATTGCCGGCATCAAGGAAGCCAGCATCGTCTCCGACTGGTCGAAGCGCCGGGCGCGCGGCGAGCGTGTGCCGATCGATCCGCCATCGCTCAATTCCAATGGTACGGTAACCGAGACGGCGCGCATGGGCCGCATCGATTCGCCGGCCGGCCGCAAGATGGCGGCACTTGATGCCGAGAACGCCGCCAAGAAGAAGGCCGAGGAACAGAGGCTGGCCGCCATAGAGGCTGCCAAGCAGGCCAAGGAAGCCGCCAAGGCCCAGGCGCTCGCCGAAAAGGAAGCGGCCAAGGCTGAAAAGGAAGCAGCCAAGGCCGCCAAGGAAGCGCCGGTCGCCACCGCCACCATCGCGGCGCCGTCCGAAGCTGCCCCGGCGGCCGAGACGCAGGCTGCAAGCGCCGATGAGAGCCGGGTGACCAAGCTCAAGAACAAGTTGCTCGGCATGTTCGGCGGCTGAGCCTGTCGTGGCCGAGGCTACCGCAATCTATGATCTCAAGGGCCTGAACTGCCCGCTTCCGGTGCTCAAGGCGAAAAAGCGCCTGGCCGGGATGCAGCCGGGCAGCCGGCTGTGGCTCGAAACCACCGATCCGCTCGCTGTCATCGATATCCCGGCATTCTGTGCCGACAGCGGTCATCATCTGGTGGAATCGTCGCCCGTCTCCGGCGGACATCGCTTTCTGGTCGAGCGAGGCGAGCAGCGATCGTAGGAGCTACCGCCCGGCGATCGCCAGCGGGTTGTTTTCCAGCGCCGCGCGATCGGGCGTGTCGATCGACGGCCGGTTGGTGAAGGCTGCGAACAGCCGTCGCACATAGTCCTCCGGCATATCGAGCGTGATCAGCACCAGCCGCGTGCCGCGCTGACCATCCGGCCAGGCCGGCAATTGCACCGGCGGGTGCAGTATCTTCTGCACGCCATGGATCACCAACGGGCGCGACGGGTCTTCCCTGAGCTCGATGACGCCTTTCATGCGCAGCAGCTTCTCACCATGCGTCGAGCGCAGCAGGTCGAGAAACATTTCTATGGCTGAAAACGGCACCGGACCGTCATGGACGAGCGAATAGGAACGCACACGCTGGTCGTGCCGGTGGCCGTGGTCATGATGGTCGTGGTCGTGACCATCGTGATGGTGATGGTCGTGATCATGCGCCGCTTCTTCGCCAAGCCAGCGCCGCACGTCGGCGGATTTGGTGGCGGGATTGTAGAGGCCGCAGTCAAACAGCGCCGCCACGCCTGTTTTCGAGTTGCCGGCATCAAGCAGCTCGGCACCCGGATTGACCTGCCGCAAGCGCGCCCGCAGCGTGTCGAGGTCGCCGGCATCGGTCACCAGATCGGCCTTGCTGAGCACGATGCGGTCGGCGACCGCGACCTGCTTGACCGCCTCGACATGGCCGTCGAGCGTGGCATTGCCATTGACCGCGTCGACCAGGGTGATGACGCCGTCGAGCCGAAAGGCCTGGACAAGTGCTGGATGCCCCATGATCGACTGCAGCACCGGCGCCGGATCGGCGAGGCCCGTGGTCTCGACGATGACGCGGGCAAGGCGGGCGATACGGCCGGTCTGCAGCCGGTCGACGAGATCGGCCAGCGTGTCGACCAGTTCGCCGCGCACCGTGCAGCACAGGCAGCCGTCGGAAAGCTGGATGATGCCGTCGGAAGACTGCTCGACCAGCAGATGGTCGATCGCCACCTCGCCGAACTCGTTGATGATGACCGCCGTATCGGCGAGAGCCGGATCCTTCAGGAGCCGGTTGAGCAGCGTCGTCTTGCCGGCGCCGAGGAAGCCGGTCAGCACCGAGACGGGAATGGGAAAGCCGCTCATTGGCTAGTTGGCACCCTTGGCCGGCTGGTCGCCCTGAGCGGCGGTGCCCACGACTTTCGGCCCGGTGCCTTCCGGTGCCGGCTTGTCGGGCCGCCAGCTCGGGATAGGCACATCGGCATAATTCTGGTCGCCCAGGGCGAGCAGGGCCTTCGGCGCCGGACCAGTGGCACCGCCAAGGCCAACGGCAACCAGCGTCGGCACATGGTCGAGCTTCTCCTGATAGGGCGATTTCGGCACATCCTTGGCGGCTACCGGCGGTGCCTCGGACTGTTCCTCCGCCACCTTCTTCTTGCAGATCTCGTCATGCATGTCGTTGGGCGAAGTCGTGTCGCCATAAGGTGCCAGCGTGGTGATGGTGGCCGAACCGGTGGCCGGCGCGTCAAATCCCTCGTCGAGCAGTTTCGCCGCCGTCTCCGCACGGCTGACCGCCGACTTCTCGCCAAGCACCACGGCGACCAGCGTGCGGCCATTGCGCGTCGCCGAGCCGATCATGTTGAAGCCGGAAGAGCAGACAAAACCCGTCTTCATGCCATCGGCGCCGGGATATCGGCCGATCAGCAGATTGTAGTTCGGGATCGCCTTCTTGCCGACCGCGAGCCCCTCGATCGAGAACCACGGCGCATATTGGGGGAACTCGCGGCGGATCGCCATCACCAGGACCGAAAGGTCGCGTGCCGTCGTGTATTGGTCCGGCGAATAGAGCCCGTTCGGATTGACGAAATGCGTGCCGTTCATGCCAAGCCGGGTCGCCTCGGCGTTCATCCGTTCGGCGAAGGCGGCCTGCGAGCCGCCGACATTCTCGCCGACCGCCATGGCGATGTCATTGGCCGATTTGACCAGCATCATCTTCAGCGCATTGTCGAGCCGCATCACCGATCCCGGCTTGAAGCCCATCTTGCTTGGCGGCTCGCCGGCTGAGTGTTTCGTCACCTTGATCGGCGAATCGAGCTGAACTTCACCGGCCGCGATCGCCCGGAAGGTCACATAAGCGGTCATCAGCTTGCTGAGCGACGCCGGATACCAGCGTTTGAACGCATCCTGATGCTGCAGGATCTGGCCGTTCTTCAGGTCGAAGACAACCACCGGATTGGCCAGCGCCGACCCGGCCAGGACCGACAGCATGATTGCGCCAGCCGGGAATAGTTTGAGGAAATGCCTGTGCCGCATGATCAAATCCGAAATCGCCTCTTGCCGTAGTCGCCCCTGGCTCCGTAAGATTTCGTTACGTGACCGGCAGCATAATGAGTCCGACCCTCAAAAACGGACCACATCGTTGCGGTGCTATTTACCCTATGTGACGCCAACATGGCAAAGTGCCTGACAATCACAATCGCAAGAGACCGGGCACAATCGCAAGAGACCGGGCACAATCGCAAAAGCCCGGCCCCAATCGCAAAAGACCGGCCACAAATACAAAACACCAGGCTGAAGCCGGCTGCTCCAACCACGAAATGGAACCATCATGCCAATCCTGAACCGCGCCGCTGAAATGCAGGACGAAGTTGCCGGCTGGCGCCGGCACCTGCACCAGACGCCCGAGCTGAACTTCGATGTCTTCAAGACGGCGGCTTTCGTCACCGAAAAGCTGAAAGAGTTCGGTTGCGACGATGTGGTCACCGGCCTCGGCAAGACCGGCGTCGTCGGCATCATCCACGGCCGCCAGGGCGAAGGCGCCACCATCGGCCTGCGCGCCGACATGGATGCACTGCCGCTCAACGAGATCACCGGCAAGCCCTATGCCTCGACGGTGCCCGGCAAGATGCACGCCTGCGGCCATGACGGCCACACCGCGATGCTGCTTGGTGCCGCGAAATATCTCGCCGAGACGCGCAATTTCGCCGGCTCCGTGGCGGTCATCTTCCAGCCGGCGGAGGAAGGCGGCGGCGGCGGCAACGAGATGGTCAAGGACGGCATGATGGAGCGCTTCGACATCGCGAAAGTGTTCGGCATGCACAACATGCCGGGCCTGCCTGTCGGCCAGTTCGCCATCCGCCCAGGCCCGATCATGGCGGCGACGGCCGAGTTCACCATCACCGTGAAAGGCCGAGGCGGCCACGCGGCGATGCCGCATGGCACGATCGACCCGATCGTCATCACCAGCCAGTTGGTCGGCGCGCTGCAGACGATTGCCTCGCGCAGCACAGATCCGGTCGAGGCCGTGGTGGTCTCGGTGACCAAGTTCCACGCCGGCGACGCCTATAATATCATTCCCGAATCGGCCGAGATCGCCGGCACCGTGCGCACCTTGCGCAAGGAGATCGCCAAGAAGTCCGAGGAGCGCCTCCGCGCCATCTGCGACGGGATGGCGACCGCTTTCGGCGCCAGGATCGAGGTCGACTTCCAGGCAAATTACCCCGTCACCTTCAACCACGCCGAAGAGACGGTGTTTGCCAGCGACGTCGCCGCAACTGTCGCCGGCGACGCCCATGTCCACCGCGGCATCCAGCCGGTGATGGGCGGCGAGGACTTCTCCTACATGCTGGAAGCCCGCCCCGGTGCCTTCATCTTCATCGGCAATGGCGACACGGCCGGCCTCCACAACCCGAACTATGACTTTAATGACGAGGCCATCCCGCACGGCATGAGCTACTGGGTGAAGCTGGCCGAAACGGCGCTGGCCGCCTGATACATCCAACGCAATGGGCTGGCCGATTTGCATTCGGCCGGCCTCTTGGCGAAACGATCCGAAGCGGCTATGTGTCGGGCCGCGTGGTCCCGTAGCTCAGTAGGATAGAGCGGCAGATTCCTAATCTGTAGGTCACAGGTTCGATTCCTGTCGGGATCACCAGCAAAATCAGATAGTTGGGAGGTTAGCGCCGTACTTTTCTGTCAATTAGTACGGCAATTAGTACGGCAAAGTTCCTATAGACAGCCGGCAACCGTCCTAAGGGCGTTCGAATCTCTCCTATTAGGTTCTAGTGGATTGAACCGGACGCTTGGTATCCTCCAGAGAGCGTTCTCACGGTTCGGGAGGAGCGGCGCGGCCCTACACGTTTGAAGAACCGAAGGCTCGCGGGAAGGTGGCATATTCATCAGCTCTCTGCCAAACTTCTCCCGGGGGAAGTCAAAGCTCACTCACCCATGCAATTCCGTTTCGTTGAACCCAGTGCCCCGTCTTCGCCGCCTCTAATCTTTCTCCACGGCTCCGGCGGCAACGAAACGGACATGTTACCTGTCGCTGCTGCTGCAGCTCCGGGCGCCGCTGCATTCTCGGTTCGCGGAGCGGTAAAGTGGGAGGACGGCTACGCGTTCTTCGGGCGATTTCCCGACCGAAGTATCGATGAAGACAGTATCCGGGCAGAAGCTCCGGCTCTCGCTGCCTTTATTGCCGATACCATCGCAGCGCATTATTTTCAGAGCAAACCGATCTTGGTCGGGTTCTCCAACGGCGCGATCATGGCTGCTGCGTTGGTGATGCTGTTCCCGAACTTGGTGCAAGGAGCCGCACTGTTGCGCCCGCTTTCACCGTTCGCGATGCCAACTGAGACAAGATTGCCGGCCACGCCGGTGCTCGTCATTGATGCCCTTAACGATGCACGGAGGCAGGTAGGAGACGGTCTCGATATGGCTTCGCAACTGCGTGATATGGGGGCAATTGTCACTCACCACAGCCTCCCTACGGGCCACGACCTCACCGAAGGCGATCTAGATCTGCTACGCGGCTGGTTGATGAAGCGCAACGTGTTCGCGACGACCGGTTCGCGACCTTGTCGCCGACCTTGATGCTGCCCTCCGCGATGGAAAAGAGTCTGGCGCGTCTGGTGCCTTCGTCAAGCCGGCGTTAGTATGGCACTCTTGTTGGCTTGGGGGAATGGAGTGCCGCAGCCTCAGGGCAAAGGTGACTACCGGGGAGGATCAACGGTTCTCTCGAATTCTGGCCATGGTTTCGGCCCGCTTGCTCCCGCTCCGACTCCCACAAGCGTCGACCAAGTGTTGAAACTGGGTTTTTGGTTCCCTGCATCTGAAGGGAAAAACCCGAAGCGCAAACGGAAGCGTCGCGGACGCCGGCTATTATATTCCTGACCCGATGGCCGTTGCGGCGAGCCCTTCCCCGGAGATCGCCATACCCAAGCCCTCGCCGAAACTTTGGCCACCCGCGAAACCCTGTATGTGAACAGCGGGCACCCGGCGTGCTGCCGGTCAACCTGGCTCAAAATCCAGGCGCTGATAGACCGGCTCGGGCCTGACCATGTTCCATGCACCAAGATCTTGTCAGGGTGTTTATCTGCTCGACATGCGAGGCCACAGGACGCGATCGGCGGCCGGTGTTCTTCACATGCGCGCCTGATTTCGAACGCCACCGGCAGGCGCGCAATCCCCGGCAAATGCACGAAAAGCCGCCTTATGACCGGCAGGTGTTACAGCTTTCCTACTCCGTTGTGCTGGCTTTTTTTCTGCGCCGATTGGTGTGCGACTGCGCGACGGCCATTTGCAACTCGGGTGCGATCTCCAACGGCGCATTCTCTGCCTCATGTGGGTTCTGCAGCCCCTGGACGTGGACGGTCGGAAATGGCAGTTCGATGCCCTGCTCCTTGAAGGCTTGGCGGATGCGTACATAGAATTTGCGTTTCATACCGAAGGCGCCTCCGGGTCTGGTCATGGCCTTGACCCTCAACACGATGCCGTACTCGCCGAATTCCTGTACGCCCTGCATCTTGATCGGGTCGAGTACCCAGTGTTTGAACTCGGGATCTTCCGCCAGTTCGAGACCGATCCGCTTGATCAGCTTGCGAGCGAAGTCGATATCGGTGTCATAGCCGACGGTGATGTTGAATTTGTCGATAACCCAGTCACGGCTCTGGTTCTGGACTGCCCCGAGTTCACCGAACGGTATCGTGAACAGCGGACCACGATGGTGGCGCAGCTTTACCGAGCGCAGCGAGAAGCTTTCCACCGTACCCTTGTAATTGCCCGAGGAAATATATTCGCCGACACGAAACGCATCATCGAGCAGAAAAAACACGCCCGAAATGACGTCCTTGACGACGGTTTGTGCGCCAAAGCCCACAGCGACGCCGACGACGCCAGCGCCGGCGATCAGCGGGCCGATCTGGATACCCAAAGAGGCGAGCATCATCAGCACCGCCATCACGATGATCAATGCGAGCAGCATGTTCTGGAGGATCGGCAAGAGCGTGTGCAGCCGTGCCTGCTGCGGATCGAGGATCGGAACGTCCTCCTCGTTGATCACAGGGTGCGGCATTTCGATGCCCAGCTTTCGTTCGATCAAAGCCTTGATGATCGACCAGCCGAAATCGGCTGCGAGGACAATGACCACGATGTTGATCAAGCCGCGCAATATGAACGTCGTCGTCGTATCACTGTCGCGCATGGATTGCATGTCCAGGCCCAAGACACGCGCGAGGAAGTAAGCCGCCGCCAGGATCAACATCATCCGGATTCCGCGATCGATGACCGCGATCGTCACCGCCGGGATCGTAGGCCGGCCAACATCTTCCGAACCCGGCCGCAGGACGAAATTGACCCCGCGCTGCGTCAGCACGATTGCCAAAGGCAGGACGAATGCGGCCAAGGTAAACCAGAACCATGTGTACAGGCCGGCGATACGCTCCAGGAACAGAGCGACGAAATAGGACGTCAACAACCATGTCGCTGCCGTGTGACCGTGCCCATCGTCCCGGCGCATTCTTGGCCGGCGCCAGACGGCAAGCAGCAAGAGCACCAGCAGCACGAAATCGGCGCCCACCGACAGGACCATCATCCCATCGCGGTCGATGCCGAGACCGGGCAGGAGGATAAAAGCGGCGGCGAAGAAGGCGAAGACGCCGACGGTCCGCGACAGCCAATAGGACCAATGGTCGGCCGTCTCGTTGGTGATCGGCAAGGCACGAACCTCGACGGCGTTCTCAACATGCATGAAGGAAGGGACGAGCAGGGCTATGACGTACGTGCGCACACCCCACGTAACGACGGCAGCCATCAGGAATGTCAGCACAATCTCACGGATGAGCATTGGCCAGTCGAACAACATGAACGCGCCGGCGCTGCCCACCGCGAACGAGACGATCAGCAGGCTGGAATAAAGCAGCCGACCACCAATCTTCTTGGCCCGCCCGATGGGCGTATCCTTCGGTTGCGCGATAATCCAAAGACGAAATGGACGGGTGAGTTTGTACGTGGCCCAGGTCAGCGCCAGGCCGGCGGCGATGAAAATCGCAATCAGCAAAAGTACGCCGGCTGGCCCCCTGCTGGACATATCCTCCATGGTCGCTTCCCGAACGCGCGCGAACTGGCCAGGCAGCGAGGGCAAGGTTCGCACGATCCGTTCGATATGATGCTTGATCCGATCGAGCGTCGAGGATGCCATCGTATTCATCTGGCCGGGTGCGGCCACGGCGTCGGACGATGCGTCGGCCGGCGAAACTCCCGCCGCGGCAGGCGCTGCCGTTGACCCGGAGTCCTGATTTCGTTGTTCGGCCACCCAGGCCTTCACTGACGGATCGTCGAGAAGCTCGAACAGCTGTTTGACCCTTTCAGGCGGGACGGTCGCTGGTGACTGCGCCTGTGCCGGACCAGCCAGCAAGAGGGCGATACCAGAGACGAGCGGCCCGGCAATCAGGACAACCATCGCCGTCAGATATCCGAGACGTCGTGCCCGGCGTGCCAGATTCCTGGCTCCCAATCGTCGAATCATGCGTGGCATCGTGCTGTAACCTTCCGGTCAAATCGGCAAGCAACGACATCTATGTCCGTCGTTGCTACTAACTTCAACAAGCCAATGTTGTGGTACAAGGCGTCATCGGTGCGGGCTAGACCGTTGCGCCAGTTACTTGGCGGTGTCTACTAGCCCTCAGGGGAGGTATTTCGACCTCGGCTCGGAACTCCGGGCGTTTCCATGAACCGGGCATAGGTGATTCTGGGCACAGAACGCCGGCACCAGGATCCCAGGCCATACACGAGGGGCATGAGCGCTTGCCATTCAGCCTGTCACCAAGCCTTTTTGCCTGCCTCTAATCCTCCCCGACCTTGACAGAGCAGTGCTGCCATCCGATGCCGTCATCCGTTTTTGACATTCGCCGACTCTTGCGGGAAAAAACGAAAGCTCGATGGCCAACGATAATGCGAACGGCGGTACTGCTTCCGAAGCCCTTGCGTGGACCGCGTTGCGGAACGCCGCGTCGGATTGCGGCCGCGGCTCGCGCTCGATCGATCCGCAGTCCCTGCGCGCGCTCCCCGCAGGACGTAAGTGGACACATGAGATCGCCAAGGTGATCTTCGACGGCCTTATGGCTGGAAGCCTGTCGGTGCCGGCGCAATTGGCTTCCAGGTGGGGCAGGTTCGGCAGTTCCCTCACCGAGTTGATCATCGAACTCGGCAAGGTCTGGGACAATCCCGCAGCGGGTCGCCGCGTCCAGTATCAGCTTGAGCAAATGCTTCTCGATGCCGACGATCTTGCCGCGCCGCGCAGGCTGGCGCGGATACTTGGAATTCGCGTCGACGCACGCAATCCGACCGCGATTGAACTACCGGAAGGCATCGATCGAATTTATGCCTATCTGATGGAGGACGGCCAGATCGAGGCTGTCTTGCAGTTTGGCGTGCTCGGGACAGTGACAAGGGATCATTGGATTGAGTTGATCCGGAATATCGTGCCCGCTGAGCGGCTTACAGACAGTACGGCAAGGCTTGCTGGACGATCAACCGTGCCGCAGGAGGGCGCCGGTGTCGACACGTCAAACACGCTTGCAGCCGAGGCATTGTCGTCCACAGCCGAACGCCGGTCCGATCCGGACAGTCACTTCGGCAAGCTCGCCCAATTGGCCGCTGAAGCGCGGGAACTGGTCCGGTCGAGCGCCGAACCAGCACAGCCTCCTGCCGCGCCGCGCCGAGCACGGACCACGGACAGGAATGATCGCACGGCGTTCTGGAATAGCTATTTCGCGACCGAGGATCCGTGGAACTACGGCTCGCTATATGAGCAGGAAAAATATGAGCGGCAGCTCGAAATCCTGCCTGCCGGTCCCATCGGACGGGCGCTTGAGCTGGCTTGCGCGGAGGGCCACTTCACGCGGCAGCTGGCGTCGCGTGTGAGCCATTTGACCGCAACCGACATCTCCGCCATAGCCATCGAGCGGGCCCGTGCGCGATGCAGTGATCGGCCTAACATTGAGTTCGGCGTGCTGGATTTCGCTGTGGACACGCTGCCGGGTGAGATGGATCTGATCTTTTGTTCGGAAGTGCTCTACTATCTGGATGATCTCGCCGAGTTGCGACGCATCACCAAAAAATTCGCCGAGGCGTTGGCGCCTGGCGGCAGTTTCATCAGCGCGCACGCATTCGTCCTACGTGACAATGTTGAAAGGACGGGCTTCGACTGGAACACATTCGGTGCCCAAGCTATCTCGGAGACGCTGGCAGCGACCGAAGGCCTCGTGCTCGAGCAATCGATCCAGACCGAGCTCTACCGCATAGACCGTTTCCGCCGCCTGTCGCCGGACGATGTGGCGACGGAACCGATGATCGATCATGTGCCAATCCGCGCGCGTATCGAAATCGGGGTCGCGCGAAATATCATTTGGGGCGGGGCGCGGGCCTTGCGCCGCGACGTCGCGCGTAACGAGCGGCGGCAGCGTGTCCCTGTCCTCATGTATCACAGCGTCTCCGATGATGGTCCGGCCGCGCTCGCCCGTTTTCGACTCACGCCTGCCGCATTCGCCAGCCAGATGGCATGGCTGCGCGCCAATGGCTTTCACGCGATTAATTCAGAGCAGTTGGAAGGGTGCATCGCCAACCGCCAACCTTTCGTTGGCCGCCCAGTGCTCATTACCTTCGATGACGGCTTCCAGAACTTTGCCGACCAGGCCTGGCCGACCTTGCGCGCGAACGACCTGACCGCGGAAGTGTTCCTGGTGACGGACTTGGTGGGTGAAAGTGCACGGTGGGACGCGCACAGCGGTCCGCCGACGCCGCTTATGGACGCTGGGATGGTGCGACGCCTCGCCGGCGAAGGTGCCTTCTTCGGAAGCCATATGGCGACACATGGCGCGATCGATGGTCTGTCGAGCTCTGACCTGGCCGCCGAGCTCCTGCGCTCCCGTATGTTCATCGAACGGTGGACCGGTCGGCCAACCACGGCGTTCACGGCACCCTTCTCTGTCACCGACCGACGGCTTGGCCGGCTGGCCAGGGAGTGCGGCTATCGGGTCGGCTTCGGCGCCAGACACGGGCCGGCGGACCTCGATTGCGATCCCATCGACCTTCCACGCATCGAGATTCGCGGGGATCGCTCGCTCGATCACTTTGTTGCCATTGTCGAGGCCGTGCTCAAGGAGCGGTGAACTTTGTCTATTGGGCGACTTGCGACACGGCCGACATCAGCTCCCGTGGGTTTGGCGCCCCAAACATGTACCGCCCACCCTCTGGAACCTCCGTGAAGCTCCAGCGCACGATCCCCTGCCGGTCCAGCAGGAACTGACCGACCAATTGCCCGTATCCCGTTGCCATCATCTGCTTGTCGGCTTCGGTCAGTTCGTAATGGTCCTTCTTGTCGAGAATTTCGCCGGCCGCCATGGGATCCATTGGACCGGGCAGCTCGCCTGGCATGTCGACCCGCATATCCTTCGCCGCTGCCATCGCGACCTTGTACGGCCAGTTCGTCTCGTTTTCGGTGAATTCGAGATTGGGCAGTCCAAAAGCCCGATGAGAAGCACGTTCAGGGTCGGAGGCCGCAAGCAGATTCGGCATCGGGTGGTAGCGGAAATAGAGACGCGCCCGTTCGATCGGCGTGTTGACCACCGTCAGGCTCCCCACGCCCTTTTCGCGCAGCTCCGGATCAAGCCGCGCCTGGGCGGCGATATGGCGCCGGCAAAATGCACAATGAAGGCCTCGAAACAGGCCGACCAGCACCGGTTTTTGTCCGCGAAAGTCGTCAAGCGCGATCTTGCCTTCTTGGGTAATGGCGTCGAGTATCACGTTCGGCGCACGGTCGCCCGGTTGAAGCGGTACCAAGTCACTAGGCGCAGACATGTCCAACCTCCCGCCCGGCTAGTCGAGAAAAGGCAGCACCACAAGCGCTTCCGGGTCGAGCCCGTGCTGGGCGCATATATCCTGCGCCAAGGAAAAGTAGCGCTCGGCCTCGGCCAGATTGTCGAGGTCGAGATTAAGCGTTGCGAGACCATCATAGCACGGAAACAGCAATTGGGGCTCGCCCGTTTCGCGGGCTACGTCCAGTGCTTCGTGGAACAAGCCAACCGCCAGTTCCGGGCGGCCATTGCACTGGTGGATCTGCCCAAGCACGATCAACGGCACCGGCAGGTGCTCGCGCTGGTCGAGCGCCCGGTCGATCTCGATGGCCTGCTCGGCAGCAGGAACGCCCTCCGTTGGACAACGATCCGTGAAAGTACAACAGGCGACCGCCAGATTGACGAGGAGGCGCGCCTGGAAGCCCAGATCGCCAATATGGCGCGCCACTTCAAGACCGCGCCGGCAGACCTCCATCGCCCGGGCCGGATCGATGGTCGTGTAAAGCACGCCGAGATTGGTGTAGCCGCGGCAGGCCGCACCCGCCAGACCGGCGGCTTCGGCCAATTCAATACTGCGCTCGACCTCACGCACCGCTTCATGGTTTCGCCCGAGACGAGCCAGTGCGACAGCCTTGGTGTTGAGTGCCTCGGCTGTCACAAGAGTGGCATCGCGCCCGACCTCGGAGACATGCTCCGTCGTCAGCGTCCTTACGCAGTCCAGCGCCGCGTCTGCCCATTTTGTTGCGAGCGCGTGATCTCCGCTGCGGAATGCCTGTCGGCCACGCTCCTGCCACAGATGCGCCTGCTCGACTGGGGCGTCCGCTCCATCGAGGAGCACTGCCGCTTCGGCATAGCGGGATTCTGCGTTGTCGCGCTTGCCGACATCCCAGAGCAGCCGACCGATCTTGCGCAAAACTCGCGCCGCAGCGACCCGATCGGCTGACTCGCGATGGGCCTGCAACACCGTCTCGTAGTGCTGGTGCGCGATCTCGCGGCGGCCTGCCGGGCCGCTCAAATCGGCAATGCGCTCTGCAATTGCCAGTTTGAGCGGTGTTTGCCTGGTCGCGTCCAACGCGGTCAGTGCTCGCTCGTAGAAACGAAGGGCGTCGTCATTGGCGTATATCATGCGAGCGCGATCGCCTGCGGCCTGCAGGTAATGCGCGCCCCGCTCCCGCTCGGCGCTCTGTGCGAAATGATGACCGAGCACGGTCAAATCCTCGAGCCGTTCCGGCTTGTCGCCAAGCATTTGCTCCAAGGCGGCGCCGACCCGCCCGTGGATGTCGGTCCGGCGTTGCAGGAGCAGGTTCTGGTAAATCACATCCTGCAGCAATGTTTGCGTGAAGCGGTAGCTTTGCGACGAGACAGAGCCTGATCCGGCAACTTCCTCGATGATCTCCGCATCGCAAAGCAGTTCGCAGCCGGCTTCCAGCCGGCCGGGGTCGGCCGTCACCGTTTTCAGAAGTGTGGCATCGAAGCGCGGGCCGATGACCGCGGCTTCCTGGGCCAACCGGCGCACCTCTGGCGGCAGCCGGTCGACACGAGCAAGCAACATTGCCTGGATAGTGGCGGGAATGCCGGTTGCGACGTCGCCTGCCACGGTCCGCCATCGCTGACCCTCGCGCGTCAACAAACCGCGATCGATGAGGCCGCGAACGATCTCCTCCATAAAAAGCGGATTGCCGCCCGCGCGCTCGAGGATCTGGTCGAGAAGCACTCCCGCGGAGTTTACCCAACTCTCGTCGAAAAGCGCCGCCAGCAGGTTGCGTCCGTCATCCCTGTTGAGCGGCGAAAGCCTGAGCGCCGTGTGACTGACGCGACTTGAGTCGAGCTGGCCGTTGTCCGGCGCCGGACGATGCGTGACCAGCAACATCAGCCGTGTGCGTTCCAGCTTGTCCATCACGAAACGCAGTGCCTCGAGCGACACGGCGTCGGCCCAATGCAGATCTTCGACGACAATCAACAGCGGCGACAACGCAAGCCGCCGTTCGATGATCGTGCGGACTGCGTAGAGAATTTGCCGCCGCAACTGCTCGGGCTCGACATGCTGCAAGGCGGCCTCGGGGTCCCCAAGGCCAAGCACATGGTAGAGCAAAGGCATCAGCCGCTTCGCCTCCTCGCCCTGCAGGCCGAGATCGGTGAGCAAGCCTGCGAGCTTGCCCCGCATTTCGTCGCCATTGTCGTGTTGCATCATCCCGGCGGCGCTGCGCACCACTGCGCCCAGGGCGCCGAATGATTGTTCGCCCAGCGGTGAGCACGTGGCCTGCCGCACCGCGACATTGCGAAAACGATCCTCGTCGCCGATGCGGGCAACGAGCTCCTTCACCAGCCGCGATTTTCCGATACCGGCTTCGCCGACGAGGCGGACAAGTTGGGCCGAGCCGCCGCACGCCTGGTCAAGGCTCGCCAGCATTCTGTTGAGCTCCGCATCCCGACCCATTATCGGCGCGCTGAGGCCGAGCGCTTCGAGCCCACGCGCTGCACGCGGCGCCGCAAGCGGTGCATCCAATCGATGGACGAGCACACTGCCGGCCTTGCCGCGAAGGACGACATCGCCCAGCGATTCGTAAGAGAAGGCATGCCGGGTCAGCCTGTGCGTGAGCTCGCCCACCAGCACCTCGCCCGGTGCGGCCAGCGATTGCAGGCGTTGCGCCGTGTTCACCGTATCACCCGTCACCGAGTAGGATTTGGCGGTGCCGATGCCCAATCCGCCGGTGACGACCGGACCAGTGTTTATGCCGATGTGGAGTAACAGAGGCGTGCCGGAGTGGGGTGCGCTTTCGCCGAGCCGCGCCGTCCGGGCGATCATGTCGAGAGCAGCGCGAAGCGCACGTTCCGGATCGTCCTCATGCGCGACCGGCGCGCCGAACAAAGCGAGCAGTGCATCGCCGATGAATTTGTCGACGAAACCACCAAAGTTTCGCACGGCCGCCGTCAATTCCTTGAATAATTCGTTCTGCAGCGCTTGCATGACCTCGGGGTCGAGTTGCTCGCTGAGTGTCGTGAAGCCGCAGAGGTCGGCGAACAGGACCGTTACCGTCCGTCGATCGGCATCAGAGACGGTGTGCGCCCCTTCTTCGCTTTCGATGTTCGCAAGCAGCGACGGCGTTCGAGAAGGCGGCACAATGGTCCGGCTTAGTGTCGGAGCAGGCCGTTCGACCGCCTTTGCGGGCGCACCGACGCTTGCCCCACATTTCGGGCAGAACTCGAAATCCGGTGCGCAGAGGTAGCCGCAACTGGCGCACGGCACGGGCTGGCGCCTGCCACACTTCGGACAGAAAGCGTAACCGCCTTCAACCTCGAAACCGCAGCCCGAGCAGTCCATCGGACAGACCTCACCAGAGCATGATGCCGAAAAGTGTGAACCGGTTTTCGGACGACATCATGCTCTATCTCTTTGACTTAGAGACGGATTCAGACCTCAGATCGATTCGACCCGAAATCATCCGGCTCTAGGGGCCGTGACGGCGTGATCTTTCTACGCACTTCACGGCCAGGGCATTCACAGGATGAACCGATAGCCGTCGACCGGCAAGCGGCAGCGCAAATGGGCATCGAGCAATCAGTGTGGGTCCTGTGGCAAAGCGCTGCCGATTCGGGCGGCTGCATCGCCGTCGTTTGCGAAAGTTCCCTCTTACCCTCCGTCTTCCTGCTATCTTGGAGATGAGGAGACGGACCCATGAGCGAGAACCGTAAGCTGGCCGCGATCCTGGCTGCGGATGTGGTCGGATACAGCCGGCTCGCGAGCGCGGACGAAGATCGTACTTTGGCGAGGTTGCGGGCACTGCGCAGCGACCTGATCGATCCGATCATCGCAGTGCACCACGGACGGGTGATCAAGCGCACCGGGGATGGGGCGCTGGTTGAGTTCCGCAGTGTGGTGGATGCCGTGCGCTGCGCCGTTGAGATTCAGCACGGTATGGTTGAGCGCAATGCCGGCGTACCGCAGGACCGCCGCATCGAGTTCAGGATCGGCATCCATCTTGGGGATGTGGTCGAGGAAAGCGACGGCGACCTGATGGGCGACGGCGTCAACATCGCCTCGCGCTTGGAGGGCGTCGCAGCGCCCGGCGCCATCTGCCTGTCCGAGGATGCTTATCGTCAGGTCAAGGCGAGGCTCGACCTCTCGGTCAGCGATCTCGGCAGCACACAGCTCAAGAACATCGCCGAGCCGATCCGGGTCTATTCGCTGCAAGTCGGCAGCGCCGGGACCAAGGCGGCCGCGACTCCACAAACCGCGACGAGCCGGCCGGCCACGGCAGCGCCGAAACTGTCCATCGCCGTGCTGCCGTTTGCCAACATGAGCGGTGACGCCGAACAGGACTACTTCGCCGACGGCATCTCCGAAGACATCATCACGGCGCTGTCCAAACTGTCACAGCTCTTCGTCATCGCCCGCAATTCGTCGTTCACCTTCAAGGGCCAGAACGTCCATGTGCAGGACGTAGGCACGAAGCTCGGCGTGCGGCATGTGCTCGAGGGCAGCGTACGCAAGTCGGGCAACAGGGTGCGCATCACCGCGCAGCTCATCGATGCAACCACGGGCGGCCATCTCTGGGCAGAGCGGTTCGATCGCGACCTCACCGACATATTCGCGGTGCAGGACGACGTGACGCAGCAGATCGTCAGTGCGCTGGCACTCAACCTGACTGAGGATGCCCGTCTGCGGCTGGCGCCCGAGCACCCTCGCAACACCGAGGCGTATGACTGTTTCCTGCGCGGCCGGGAGCTGTGGCACCGGCTGACGAAGGAGACGAACCTTGCGGCTCGCGAGCTCTTGCAACACGCAACCGAACTGGACCCGAATTTTGCCTCTGCCTACGCTTTCCTCGCCCTCACGCACGGCATCGATTACCTGAACAGGTGGGGTGCGTCGCCGCCGGAATCGATGGCGCAAGCCGAAGAGGCCGCGACGCGAGCGGTAACGCTCGATGACAATGATCCCTGGGCGCACTGGGCGTTGGCGATAGCCAAGCTGTATACACGACGGCACGATGAGGCCATCGAAGAGGTCGAGCGCGCACTGGTCCTCAATCCGAACTTCGCAGAAGCGCATGTCTGCCGCGGCGAAACGCTGTACTATTCAGGCAGACCTGAGGAGGCCCTTGAGAGTTTCGCCCGGGGAAAGACCTTGAACCCATATTTTCCGGATGTGCTTCTGCACTTCCAGGCTTTGGCGTTGTTTCAACTGGGAAGGTACGACGAGGCCGTTGACCTCTTGCTGCAACGGCTGGCTCGCAATGCTACCACCGATGTCTCGCGCACGCTGTTGGCCGCCAGCTATGGCCATCTCAGCCGTTTCGCCGAGGCCCGCGCGGCATGGCAGGAGGTGCTTCGCGTCAACCCCGATTATTCGCTGGAATATCGTCGCAAAGTTCTGCCTTACAAGAACCCGGCCGATTTCGAACTCATGGTCGAAGGGCTCCGCAAGGCCGGTGTGGTGCAATGACAAATGAAGCCATGCGGCTGCGCACCAGAAAATCAACCTGAAATGAGGCCTCGCGCGAGGTTCAGGTCGCGTTGATCCCCGCCTGGCCGATCTTGCGCCATCGGGCGTTTTCGCGAACCAATTTCAGGTCGTCGGTCGTCTCTGCAAAAGTCCGCAAACGGTATTGCCGTAGCAGGTCGGGGAAGAGCGCCCCTTCCGGCAGGCCGGCAAGCTGCTCGCGGACCGAGATCTCTTCATCGATGACCCGCATGCCCCAGGCATTTTCCCGAACCTGCAGCTCCGCAGCCAGATCGCGCTCTTCCGGCGCGGTCTCATCTAGTGCAGCTAGCAGGATGGAGTGGAAAAGCGCTACATAGCCAATCTGTCTCAGGCCGCCCACAACCCGCACCCGCGGCAATATGGCTAGGACGAGGAACGTCAGGAACAGGTTCGGCAGCAGCAGGCCGTCCAGCAGCGCCTGCTTGAGATGCTGCCGCTCGAACGGGATGGAAAGGCCATGCGGCCTGTCAGGCTCGATCAGGTGTCCGTTCGCGAGGACGAGCTTGCGCACGCGCTCCTCGCGGATGCCCCAGAAATAGTCCGTGGCATTGGGCAGGAATCTGCCGAAAGGGCCCGATGCGGCCTCTTCCAAGGCACGTTCGAGACGTTGGCGCCTTGCAGGCTCAAAGAGCAGCCTGGAAAGAAGGCTGCCGTCATCTTCCAGATGCCGCGCCATGGCAGAAGCGGCGAGCCGATCGTCGATGAAAACCGGCCGGGCCATGCCGGAACGATCCCAATCGGCGACCAGATCCTCGTTGAGGGCTGTCAGCGCATCGGCGGCAGTTCCAAACACCTTGTCCTGGCTGGCAAGCAGAGTGCCCAGCCAGCGACTGGCATCCGTTTCATCGCCCACCGCTTCGAGCGCGCGCTTATTGAGGGTCACGGGGCCGGCCGCGCATGCGCTTTTGCGGCACAGTTTGTGGCGCCCCATGCCAAACAGGTTGACCTTGTCGTCGCCGATATCGAGCCACCCCGGCCCCTCCCGGCCGATGGTCTCCATGGTCATCGTCGTTCCCATGAAGCAGAAGAAGGCCGACAGCCCGTTTTCGACCGCACCGAGCCAGGCAAGCAGGAGGGCATCGAAGGTGATCCGGTCCATAAGAAGCAGGCAGTGCAGGCCGGACTGAATCACCGGTCTGTGCTCGAACTCGTCGAGCGCCTTGCCGATCTCCTCAGGCAGCATGATCATACCGAGGCGCGGCTGCAGGACTTCGCGCAGGATCGAGCGGGCAGCGATCGCCAGGCCCGATGCAGGCCTTGCCACCGGCCGCCACAGATGGCACGCGTAATCGGAAACCGGTGCATTCCAGTTCTGCTCGATGTCACGCACGACTTCCGGGCAGAGCCGCGACAGCACAGCCAGAATTTCTGCCGGAGGCGCAGGGGTTGGGTCAAAGACGGCGGTCATTGGTCCCGTCTAGCCGCTTGCGGTGCAAACGCCAAGGGAGACAGCGGATCTCAGAACCGCAGCCGGGCCATGCTCAGGAGGTCGTGGTACTGGCCGTCGGTAAAACCGGCCTTCACATGCCGGCCTTCGACCTCGAAGCCATGGCTTGCGTAGAGACGGATGGCCGGTTCGTTGTCGGCATAGACGGTCAATTCGACCCGCTTCAGGGCGCGCCAGTTGTCGGCTACATCAAGCAGCGCGCCAAGTATGGCAGAGCCGATGCCCTTGCCGACAAAGCCATCGTCAAGGCCGATATTGATCTCGCCGATATGCGAACGGCGCGGCGAACCCTGCACAACAAGGTTGCCATGGCCGACGACCTTGCCGTCCAACTCGGCAACGATCCAGGTGGTTTCCTGGCCGGACTTGGCGATGCGCCGCTCCACCTGCTCCACCATCTCGAAAGGCATCCTGAGCGTACCCCAGCGGAAGCCCGGCATGTTGAAGATGGCGCAAAGCGCCTCCGCATCGCTCGGCCTAACGGCGCGGAGCTGCGGCTGGATTTTCTCAGCGGAGGTCGTGCTGCTCATGGCGTTTCCGGCGAAGGCAATCGGCTCGGCACGATGCACCGGACGTCACCTGAAAATCCAGCCGTCTCTGCACCTTATTATACCGGTTGCGAGCTGAAATGGCGGGAAGCGGCGTAGAGTTTGAAGATGCCGCTGACGGCGATCCAGCCGAAAAGGGCGAGCCAGCACAATGTTTTAGTCGCCGTCCAGTCGATCCGGTGCACCGCGGCGTCGGTGATGACCAAGCCAAGGATGGCAAGCAAGCCGACCAGAAATTGCGCCAGGCCGAGCACCAGCAGTTCCTCGCGGGGCGCACTTCTCCAGACGAGGTATGTGCCACCGGCGCCGGCGAGGAAGATGGCGCTGTAGACCTGGCCGTGGAAGGGATCGACCGGCCATGGCCAGCTGCTGCTAACCACTTGGGGAAACAGCAACATGCCGACGCCGTAGAGGCCAAGGATCACCGTTTCCGCCAACATGTAGCCGCGCCATGCCGGGTTTAGGGTCACGCCTTTTGCTGAAGGACGGCCCCTGGCCCACCACAGGAAGAGCCCGGATACCGCGGCCGAGGCAAGATAAACCAGGAACCAGAGCCAGGCCGCTTTGCGCTCGAAGTTGAAATAGCCCAGATTGATCAACGAAACCGCCGACACGATAACGGTGAAGATAAAGGCCATGACAAGCACTAGCCTGCCGGGCGACCAGCGGTTCCAGAACAAGAGCGCCGCCATCACCGCCATTTCGGCGGTGTAGAAGCCGCCGAGGAAGCGGGCACTGAATGGCGTGACGGGCCAGGGCCAGCGCGGCTTGACCAGCGCCGGCGCGAAAAACAGGCCGGCGCCCACGATCAGGACGATGATGACCCCAGCGGAGAAAATGCGCAGGGCTGCTGGAAATGGCGGATTGTCGGACGTCTGCATGGAAAGGGCCCCAAAAGGTGAATACCCGTTGACCATCATAGTGCCGCTTGCGGTCCGATGGAAATCGAGCTGTCACCAGACTTGTCTATTCGAATGGCCGTACGATCCGTTTCGACGTAAAATGAATCACTCGGACCAAGGAGCGGTCCGGTCAACACGCCTCGGGAGGCGCATTTTCCGGAGCCTGCACGATGAACGAAGCTCAGGATCTGTTCTCGCTTCTGCGGCAATCGACCGATGTCGATCCACAGGCAATCGACGCGATCCAGCGAACCATCTCGGAGGGCAAGGACCGCGAACTTTGCCGCATCAATGCGCCGGCCTTCGCCAGCAAGCATGGCCTCGACGAGGAGCGCGCCATAGGCGCCTTTCTCCATGCGGCGCGGGTGGGCGTCTTCGACATTTCCTGGAATGTTCTGTGCCCCGGCTGTGGCGGCGTGCTCGACACCAACGCCACGCTGAAAACCATGCAGAAGGACGAATACACCTGCGCGCTGTGCGCCGAGGGCTATTCGCCGACCCTCGACGAGATGGTTGAGGTGACATTCACCGTCAATCCCCGCGTGCGCAGGATTGCCGCCCACAATCCACACGAATTGCCGATGGTGGAATATTTCCGCCAGATCTACTGGGCGTCCGGCGTCGATCTGCCGGACGAGGATTTCGCGAAAACGATCGAAGCGTTCTCGCTGGAGGATATCGAGCTTGCACCCGGTGAAAAGGCGGTTCTGCCCATACAGCTTCCGTCCGAATTCATCATTATCTTCGAGCCGGTCACCCATTCAGCGCAGTTCATCGACGTGAAGGGCGAACCAACAAAGGAGCGCCGAAGCCTCTCTTTGGTCTTCGACCGCGACCATGTCCAGAACCAGACGCTGGAGATGCAACCCGGCCCGTTGCGCATTTCGCTGGAAAACAGGACCGACACCCGTGTGCTGCCGACGGTCTTTATCGCCGGCCAGGAATTGCATGATCTCCTCGGCAAACGCCGGCCCTTCCTCACAGCCAAGCGCTTGCTCACCAACCAGACGTTCCGCGATCTCTATCGCACGGATACGCTCGACATCAACCAGCGCCTGAAGATCACCAGCCTGACTTTCCTGTTCACCGACCTGCGCGGGTCGACCGCGCTTTACGAGCGGGTGGGCGACCTTTCAGCGTTCGATCTTGTGCGCTCGCATTTCCAGGTTCTGCACGAGATCGTCGCGGCGGAGGCGGGCGCGGTGGTGAAGACGATCGGTGATGCGGTGATGGCGACCTTCGCGACGCCTGACCGTGCGATTGCAGCGGCCCTCAGGATGCGCGATGCCATGCGTGCGCTCAACGACAAGAGCGGGCGCGAGGATCTGCTTCTCAAGATCGGAGTCCATGCCGGCCCTTGCATCGCCGTGTCCATGAACGAGCGGCAGGACTATTTCGGCCAGACGGTCAACATCGCTTCGCGGGTCCAGAACCTAGCCAACGCCCAAGCGATCTTCGCCACCCGTGCGGTGGTTGAAGACAATCTCACCGCCGATCTTTTGCGCAGGAACGCGCTGACGCCCGAACCCCACGAGGTTTCGCTGCGCGGCATTGAGCGGGAGATAGCAGTATATATGATCCCTTGAAGACTTGGCCCCGAAAACTTGGCCCCTGGGGACGTGGGATCGTCTCCACCCTCACACGCGCCTGCTGAGAAAATAACGATCGGCGGGCTCCGAAGTCGGCGGCGGAAGGCGTTGCAACAGCGGGTGATCGAGCGGCGTGCCGCTGACCGCGAAGCCGCCGACGCGAAGCAGGCGCGCGATCAGATCGGGAAGCCAGGTAGAGGTTATTGCGTCGCGATCGTCATAGCCGGTGCCGATGTCGGCATGGACAAGAGCGGCGTCGATGCCGATGAACCTGACCGCCGTCTCGCGTATTTCGCCGAGCACGAGGTTTTCAGCGTCGGGTATGGAGCTGGCATGTGCGCCGACTTCGCGGTCGAACACCACAATCCGGCGCCCGGGCAGGCGCTCGCGCAGATGGTGGAACGTCCGGCCATTGCCGAGGCCGAGCTCAAGCACAGGCCCCTCCATCTTCGACACTTCGGGGCAGATTTGATTGAGAATGTCGCGCTGCGCGCTCATCCTGCTGATGAAATTATCGAGGCGACTCATATGCGTCTGTGTGTCCTGAACCTGCTCAAAAAAATAGGCAATGCCCGCGATAAGAACCGGTTCAAGGTGACCCGCCAAACTCCGATCGCGTCTCGCCACCTATAGAAGCGAACGATGAACGCTGCAACAACCAGGCAGGCCGCCGGCAAGGACCATTCGGGGGGGTCTGCGGCCCCGGCGTGGCGGAAGTAGCGATCTCACTTGTAGGGGTCCGCAGCGTCCCGCAACCCGTCGCCGAAGAAGTTGAACGCCATGATGACGAGAATGACGGGGAGCATCGGCAAGAGCAGCCATGGATAGAAGGCGATCACGCTGACGCTGCGTGCCTCGGTGAGCAGGATGCCCCAGCTGGTTGTCGGCGCCCTCAGCCCGAGCCCGAGGAAGCTCAGCGCCGTCTCGCCCAGGATCATGCCGGGTATGGAGATCGTCGCCGTCGCGATCAGATGCGACATGAAGCCGGGAATGAGGTGACGCCCGATGATGCGGCTGCTGCTGGCGCCCATCAATTGCGCGGCCAGAACGTAATCCTCCTCGCGCAAGGCTAGAAGCTTTGAACGCACGGCCCGCGCCAGTCCGGTCCAGTGGATCAGCCCGAGGATGACGGTGATGCCGAAATAGATCAGGATCGGGCTCCAGGTTATCGGCATGATCGCCGCCAGAGCCAGCCATAGCGGAATGCTGGGGATCGATTGCAGAACTTCGATTATCCGTTGAACGATCAGGTCGAAGATACCGCCGTGATAGCCGGCCAGTCCGCCGATGACAATGCCGAGCACAAAGCTGAAACTGATGCCGACGAGGCCGATTGTCAGTGAGATGCGTGCGCCATAGATGATGCGCGAGAGCACATCGCGCCCCAGCCTGTCAGTGCCGGCGAGAAAGAGCTGGCCGTTTTCGGCAGGGCAGACAAAATGCCTGTCACCTTCGATCAGGCCCCAGAACCGGTAACTGTCGCCCTTGCAGAAGAAACGGATTCGCTGAACATCATCCTGTTTCTCGACGTAGTTCCGCTTGAGCGTGTCCATATCCAGCGTCATCTGGCGGCCATAGACGAACGGCCCGACAAGCTGGCCGTTGTGGAACAGGTGCACCCGCTGCGGCGGCGAATAGATGTAGTCCATGTTGCGCGTGTGCAGGTTGTAGGGCGCCAGGAACTCGCAGATCAGTATCCCGAAATAAAGCGCTGCCAGGAATATGCCGGATACGACGGCAATCCGGTGCTTTCGGAATTTCCACCACATCAGCCGCAACTGCGACGCCTGATAGACCTTCGATTGCTCGGGCGTCATCGCCTCGACCGACTGCAGGTCAAAGGGCGCGGTGGAAACGTAGTGTTGCAGTGGAGCACCCGGAGCGGGCAGCGGCGATTGCGTGCTCATTTGGTGCTGCCGCCCTGCAAACGAATTCGTGGATCAAGCAGCGCCAGCGCCAGGTCGGAAATCAGGACACCGATGACCGTCAGGAAGGCGAGGAACATCAGAAACGACCCTGCCAGATACATGTCCTGGCTCTGCAGCGCCCTGATCAGCATCGGCCCGGTCGTTTCCAAAGACAGCACGATCGCGGTTATTTCGGCGCCGGAGATGATGGCCGGCAGGATAGAGCCGATGTCGGAGATGAAGAAATTCAGCGCCATGCGCAGCGGATATTTTACCAGCGCCTTGAAGGGATGAAGGCCTTTGGCGCGCGCGGTCACGACATATTGCTTGTGTAGCTCATCGAGCAGATTGGCGCGCAGCCGCCGGATCATGCTTGCCGTGCCCCCGGTGCCGATGATCAAGACCGGGATCCAGAGATGGGCGAGGATCGACTGCGCCTTGGCCCAGCTCATCGGCTCGCCGAGATATTGCTGGTCCATGAGATGGCCGATGGACGTGCCGAACCAGATGTTGGCAAAATACATCAGGATCAACGCCAGCATGAAGTTCGGAATGGCAAGGCCGAGAAGGCCCAAGAACGTCAGGCCGTAGTCGCCCCAACTGTATTGATGCGTGGCGGAGTACATGCCGATCGGAAACGCGATGAGCCAGGTGACGATGATCGTGACGAAGGAAACCAGCACGGTCAGCCACATTCGGTCGCCGACGACGTCGCGAACCGGCAGCTCATATTCGAAGGAATAGCCGAAATCGCCGTGCAGCATTCCGCCGACCCAATAGAAGTAGCGAATGACCGGCGGCTGGTCGAAACCATATTCCTTGCGCATCATCTGGATGCGATCGGAATCCACCGCTTCGCCCTGGGCCCGAAGCTCGGCAACATAGCTGTCGAAATAGTCGCCCGGCGGAAGTTCGATGATCGTGAACACCAGCGCCGATATGACCAGCAACGTTGGAACCATCACGGCGATGCGCCAGACAATATATCGAAGCACGCTCAGGTCTCTCCAAGCCAGAATGTATCCGGCATATAGACACCGAAATAGGCCGTCGGGTCGTAGCCGTAGAGCGCCTTGTCAGGCAGGTTGCGCAGCCGCGAGGACGCCAGAACCGGCTGATGCGTTGCATTCACCGTGCCGATCGAAAACACCTGATCGGTGTAGATCGACAGCATTGAATTCCAGATTTCGGCGCGCTCCGCGGCTTCGGTCGATGCGTTCCAGCGCTTGAGCAAAGCCATCAGCTCGACCACAGGAGGAAGATCGGGCGCCTCACCGACCATGCCATGAGACAAGTAGTGAGCACCCCAGAGCGGCCATTGCAGCTGGTCGTCGATGGTGGGGGCCAATTGGTACGGGTTCATGTCGGCGGTCGGCACGCCGTTGTCGATGCCCGACCACATCGACATCATGATCTCGCCGCCAAGCGCGCGGCTGCGGAAGATGTCTCGCTGCGAAGTCCGGATGAACAGGGCAATGCCGATCTTGCGCCAGTGATCGGTGATGAGTTCGAGCGCGTCGGTTTCCAGGGTGCTTTCGCCGGCCGTTTCCACGATGACCTGCGCCGGGCGTCCGTCGGGAAGTATCCGCAAGCCGTCATCGTCACGCGCCTGAAGCCCGACCTCGTCGAGCAGCGCATTGGCCTGGTCGGGATCATGGGTGACCCAGGCTTTCGCGAATTCCGGTCGGTAGAGCGGGCTCTCCGGCAGGACCGTATCGGCACTTTCCTGCGCCAATCCGTAGAACACAGCCATGTTGATCTCGCGCCTGTCCACAGCGAGCGAAAGTGCGCGGCGCACGCGCACGTCACGGAAGAGGCCACGCCACACCTGGTCGGCACAATTCAGATTGGGCAGCAGCGCCAGCCGCGAGCCCTGTGTACGTTTCCAGAGATGCATCTTCACCGGGTAACGCTTCTCCGCGTCCTTCAGGAAGGAGTAGTCGGCGAAGTCAATTCCCATGCATTGCAGGTCGCTCTCGCCCGCACCGGTCTTGGCGGAAATGATCGCCGAGGAGCTGACATTCATGACAATCCGGTCAACATAGGGCAGTTGCCGGCCATTCTCGTCTATTCGATGAAAGAACGGGTTGCGCTCGAAGATGAACTGCTCAGCCGGCGGCTTGGTCCGGTTCTGCCAGGGATCGAGCGTCGGCAGCTCCGGGTTCTCCGGTCGATACTGCCGCGACATGCGGATATGCAGGAGCGTCCATTTCGGGGTCCGGTACTCCTTCATCAGGCCGGCGAGCCGGAATGGATCCTGGTATTTCTTGTGGAACTGCTTGAGATAGGCGGCCGGCAGAACAAGCGATAGCGGCGAAGCAGCGGCGAGCTTGGGCAAGAAGTCGGGATTGGGCGCATCCCAACTATAGCGGACCGTCAACGGATCGACGATCTCGAAGCGTGGTGGTTTGCCGTCCGCCAGCAGGGCCGGGGCGAGCCCGCCTTCCGAAAGTTCATCGTTCAGCCAGACATCTTCCCAGCAATAGCGAAAATCTTCCGGCGTCAGCAGGCTACCGTCAGACCATTTATGTCCTTCCCGTATCTTGAAAGTGAAGACGCGATCATTCGCTACGTCGAAACTGTCGAGAATGTCGGGTTGCATGTTGAGCTTTTCGTCGTAGCCGACCAGGCGAGCATACCCATAGATCGTCATCATCCGGATATCTTTCTGGCTGCCGATGATCGTGCGCAGCGTGCCGCCATACTCGCCGGGCTGCCGGCCCATCGCAGCGAGATTCAACGCGCGCGGACGCTTGGGCAAGCGCTCGGCGAGTGCAGGCAGCGCCCTGGCCGCCAGCAGCGGCTGAAGAAATTCCGGCTCCAGATCGCCGGCGCGCACCGGGCTCGGCAGAAATGTCGAAGCCATGAGGCCAAGGACGGTGCGCCGGTTGATCAATGGCGTAACTCGCTGACATCGGCCGAACGTCGGGCCAGCACGAGGTGGCCGCCGCCAAGGTCGAGCGGCGACAGCATATCCTCGTCGCCCTCGTCGCGGAATTGCGGTCCCCATGCGCTGGTGTCGGAAGCGCCGCTGTGCTTCAGCGTCTTGAAATCCATCGGCCTGTCGAGATCGGGGAAAGGCACGGCGGCGACCAGCGAGCGCGTGTAGGGGTGGATCGGTTTCCTAAGCAGAATTTCGCGCGGCGCAAGCTCGACGATACGCCCGCCGCACATCACCGCGATGCGGTCCGCCATGTAGTCCACCACCGCCAGGTTGTGGGATATGAACAAGTAGGTCAGGCCCAGTTCCTTCTGCAGGTCCTTTAGAAGGTTCAGGATCTGCGCCTGGACAGAGACATCGAGTGCCGAAACCGGCTCGTCGCAGATCAGGAGTTCAGGCCCCAGCGCCAATGCGCGCGCGATGCCGATACGCTGACGCTGCCCGCCGGAGAAACTGTGCGGATAACGCTTGATGAAGCGCGGATCGAGCCCGATTGCCTGCATCAGGCTCTTGACCGTGGCGAGTCGGGCCGCGGCATTGCCACGTTGATGGATTTCCAGCGGCTCACTCAAGATGTTCTCCACCGTCATGCGAGGTGAAAGCGACGAAACAGGATCTTGGAAGACCATCTGGATTTTCGCGCGCAGCATGCGCAGGGCGTCTCCCTCGGCTTCCAAGACGTCGATCGGTCCATCGCGGCCGTTGAAGATCACAGAGCCGCTGCTAGGGGTGACAGCCCGCATGAGGATCTTGCTGACGGTGGTTTTGCCGGAGCCGCTTTCGCCGACCAGACCCAGGCACTCGCCCCGCCTGATATCGAAGCTCACGCCGTCCACGGCGCGAACAGGGGTTTGATGACCGCCGCCGAACCATCCGGACTTGCGGATGGTGAAGGTCTTTGTCAGATCCCTGACCGACAGCAGGATGTCGTCCGGCCCCTTCGATGCCGGCGCCGTCTGCTTGCCGAGCAGGTTCCCGACATTGACCGGCACCTCGCGGAGCGCCTTTAGCCTTTCACCAGGCTTCAGGTCGAAATGCGGAACGGCTGCCATCAGACCCTTCAGGTAAGGGTGACCTGGCCGGCGGAATATCGCCTCGACAGGTCCCGCTTCCACGATCTCGCCATGGTAGATGACCACCACCTCGTCGGCGACATTGGCGACCACGCCAAGGTCGTGCGTGATCAGCAGCATCGCCATGTTCAGCTTCGTCTGAAGCCCGCGCAGCAATTGCAGGATTTGCGCCTGGATTGTGACGTCCAACGCTGTCGTCGGCTCGTCGGCGATCAACAAAGCTGGCCGGCAGATAAGGGCCATGGCGATCATGGCGCGCTGACGCAGTCCTCCCGAAAGCTCGAAGGGATACATGTCATAGGCGCGCTTGGGATTGGGAAATCCGACAAGGCTGAGCATTTCCTCTGTCCGCGCCTTGCGCTCCGCCCGAGCCATGGGCGTATGAATCTTCAGGGATTCGCTGACCTGGTTGCCGATCGTGTGCAGCGGCGACAGCGATGTCATCGGCTCCTGAAAGATCTTGCCGATGCGGCTCCCTCTCAACGCCCGGATTTCGGGTCCGTCACGCGGCATCTGTAGGATATCCTGCGTCGTGCCGGGCTTTTCAGGATCGGAAAACAGGATACGGCCGCGAACATGGGCTGTGTTCGGCAAAATGCCCATCACTGCCTGGCTCAGAACCGATTTTCCGGAACCTGACTCGCCCACAAGCGCGGTAACCTTGCCGGGCAGGACGCGGAGATTTGCACGCCTGACGGCATGCAAGGGTCCCCCGATGATGGCAAAGGAGATGCCAACATCCTCGATCCGCAGCAGATCAACGCCCGAATTCATTCTCAAACCAGCCCCACTCTGGCGGCGTGCCAAGCGGCAGGCCCAGGGAGAGACTAGCGCATTGCCAGCCTAGAGCAACTTGGATTCGAAACGAGTTTCCGACGGAGTCGGCCACCGACGTGTTTGGATCGGATCGTAGCGGTTACTGGAGCTTCCTCCGGTCGCCCGCCGACAGCCGCGCGGCATCGCGATGAAGCAGCATCACCTGCTCGGCGTCGGATCTCCGGTCGTAAATCGGCTGTGGCGCACCGTCTTCATCGAGTGCGAGAGCACCCGATAGATCGGGTGAAAGCACCGTCAGCTTCTGCTTGATACCCGCCAGTTCCTCCTTGCCGAGCGTCAGCCAGCTGTTGGCGCCGCAATAGCCGGCGAAGTCTTGGCTGGCGAGAACGCTGTGCGGATATTTCTTGGTCAGGGTTTGGAGGCGCTGGACCTCGTTTACAGCCGAGCCGAAGACAGAGAATGTGAGCCGGTCGGTAAGCCCGACATTGCCGAACATCACATTGCCGACATGCAGGCCGATACCGAATTTCATATCGCCCAACCCCTGCTTCTTTCTGCGCAGATTGAGATCCATCATGCGCGCGCTGGCCTCGTGCGCTGCCGCCAGAGCAGCCTGGCAGGCGATCTCGGACTGTGCGCGGTGTCTTTCGCAGGGGTAGACGGCAATGAAGCCATCCCCCAGGAAACTCATGATCTGCCCGCCTTTGCGATTGAAAGGTGCAGCAATGGCATCGAAAAACTGGTTGAGCGTATCGATATAGACCTCGCGGCCGGAGGTTTCGGCAAGCCTTGTCGACCCGCGCATATCGCCCATGACCAATGCGGCCCGGATTGTGTCGCCCTCGCCGCGCTTGATCTGACCGTCCAGCACGCGCCTACCGGCGTCGCCGCCGAGATAAGTGGTCATCATGTTGTCGGCGAGCTTGGTGAGCACCGCCATTTTGGTTGCGATAGCGAGATGGTTCTGGATCCGCAATAGGGCCGAAATCATGCCGTCGCTGAAACCTGAATCACTGTCGGTGGACCAGGAGCCCATCATACCTTGACTGGTATCGCCGTTGAAGGGATGGACGAAAGCCATGTAATCGGTGACGCCCATAAGCCTGAGGTCATCGAAAACAGGAAATTCCGACGGCATCGACGGGTCGAGCCGGCGCCGCATATGGTCGAGCTTATGGCTGAGCAGATGGTAATACGGGCTGGTCACGAATCTGTCCGAATGAACGCCGTTCTCACTGCGGAAGCCTTCCACTTCCATGCCCTGGCCGCGAATCCAGGTGAAGCCAAGTGCGTCATAAAGCGGATGAAGCATTGAAAAGCTCAAATGCACCCGCTTCAGCGGCAGGCCGGCAGCAGCCAGCCGTTCGCAAAAGCCTTTTACCAATGTTTCCAGATCGTTGCCCGCCAGCGCCGATTGGGTCAGCCAATCGGCAACCTTATCCATGAGAATGGTGGAAATTTCTGCTTGCGCTGTGCTCATACTATCTCGCAACCCGTCGAAGACGGAGCCATTATCCTTTGATCCGCCATAACACAGCCCGCCAACGACCCAAAGATAAGACTCCGGAAGTTAACAAGGACCGCCTCAGCCACAAAAGCGGCGAAGAATTTCGCGGATGACTGTTCTTGCAGCCAGGAAGCAGGCGTAACTGCATCTATCTGCTGGGACATATGTGGCGAGGCTGCCGGCGGAGTGCAATCACGATCCTGACATCGGGCAAAAATTTCGCCGGCTCAGATGCCGTCAGGCCTTCACCACCGTCTCTCGGGCCAGCCCGAGGCGGCCAAAAACATTGCATGTGTCGACGATCAGAAGGGCGTGATCAGCGATCGCCCGATAGTCGATCGCGTCGTGGTCGGTTGCAACGACGACCGCATCGAACTCTTTCAAGGCCGCCTCGGTCAATTCGACCGAGCGGCGCCCCTTGATCGCCATATGCTCGCGTGTGGTTGGGATCTCGGTAACATGCGGGTCATGGAATTCCGCCTTGCCGCCCCATTCCTCGATGAGCTCGATGAGCCGCAATGAGGGACTTTCTCGGATGTCGGGCACATTCTTCTTATAGGCGAGCCCGATGATGAGAATGCGCGAGCGGCTGAGGGCTTTGCCGCAGCGCCGGTCCAGCGCCTTCGCCAGTTCATCGACCACGTGCCGCGGCATCGCCGTGTTGATCTCTGCCGCCAGTTCGATGAAGCGGGTCGGCAGTTCGTATTCGCGCGCCTTCCACGTCAGGTAGAAAGGATCGATCGGAACGCAGTGCCCGCCCAGTCCGGGGCCAGGATAGAAAGGCATGTAGCCGAAGGGCTTGGTCTTAGCAGCCTCGATCACTTCCCAGATGTCGATGCCCATGGCACCGAGCACGACCTTCAACTCGTTGACCAGGGCTATGTTGACCGAGCGGAAGATGTTTTCCGTCAGCTTGACCGCTTCGGCGGTTGCCGTGCTGGAAACCGGAACAACGGTCTCGACCACGTTCTGGTAGAAAGCCTGCACGAGCGTCGCCGCTTTAATGCCGTCGCCTGCCACAACCTTGGGGATCGTCGCGACTACAAAGCTGCGGTTGCCGGGATCCTCGCGTTCGGGCGAGAAGCCGAGGAAGAAGTCTATCTTCGACTGCAAGCCGGTTTCTTCCAGTATGGGCTTGACCACGTCGTCGGTGGTACCGGGATAGGTGGTCGATTCCAGCACGATCAGCTGGCCGAGACGCAGATGTTTTGCGATGGCGCCTGCCGTGTTCGTGACAAAAGAGAGATCCGGCTCACGGTGTTTGGTCAGCGGGGTCGGGACGCAGATGATGATGACATCGCAGACGGCCAGTTCGGCAAAGTCCGCGGTGGCGCGGAACCGTCCGCTCGCCACATGGCCGGCAAGGGCCGTCGATGTCACCGCCTCGATGTAGGATTGGCCGTTGTTCAGGCTCTCGACCTTTCCGGCTTCGATGTCGAAGCCGGAAACCGGAAAGCCGGCGCGTGCGATCGCAACCGACAGCGGCAACCCGACATAGCCCAGTCCGATCACGCCGACTTGCGCGGCGCGCGTCGAAATCCGGTTGAAAAGACGGTCATATGTCGATCGTTAGGCGTTCAAAAATCTGCTTTCCCGTCAATTCGGACAGACTACCCGCGCCCGTGGCGAGGCTAACCGGGTCCCGAGAACCATGGCCGAGGCATATTGCCGAAAGTCGATTTCCGCAAGCCGTCATCAGACCGTCGCCTTCGCCTTCAGGCTTGCGGCCGCCATCGCATAGCCGCCGTCGGCGCCATCGATGAAATGAACGTGATCGGGCTGCAGCGGCGAGATGACGAGGCATGTCATCAAGGCCGATTTCTGGCGGTGCAGGCCATAGCTGCAGATGCCCGCTTCTTCCGCCTGTTTCAGCCGGCTCTCGATCCGTTGCAACACATCCGCGTCGACGTCGATGGTCATCTTCAAGCCGTCGTCGAACTTCCGGAAATCCGAATTGCTGGCCACCTCGCGTTTGTAGACCTTCGGATCGAAACGGCCGATCGTCCAGCCAAATCTGTCGGTGACGGCCGTAAGCGTCATCAGGAACATCACCCACAGTTTGGTCCGCCACCGCCATCCTGGCGGCGCAGTGGCCCGCGCCTCGACATCGAGGCCGGCGGGCAGAAGACTGTAGGCCGGCCCGTCCACCGGCACCGGGTGGCCATCGCGTTCCTGCCTGCTTGCAAGGGCGATAATATCGGAAGCCAGAAACTGAAAACCGCGCAGATCGCGCGCCGCCCCCGGCAGGGCTATGATCGAGACGATTTCACCATGCCGCGCTTCGATCGGGTTCCAGCGGCAGGAGAGACCGGTCAGATCCGGCCGCGCGCCGGCTGGCGCAGGATCGATGCGGTAGCGCCCCGCTTTCATCTCGGCTTCCGCCCAACTGCCGCCACCGCCGGCGAACATAGCATAGAAGGCCGCTTCGGAGGCCTGGAACCTCGCCACGCGAACATCGAAGCCTTGCGCTCTTATGTCCTTTATCGGCACGATTGCCGCACGCAAGGTCAGGTCCAGTTCGTCCGCCACCCATCTCTGGACAGAAGCCAGCGCGTTGCGGGCGATCTCAAGTGCCGAGCCGGGAAACGCCACGAGTGCGCCGTCGCCGCCGAAGACATAGGGAAGATCTTGCCGGCCCAGCGCATTGAGCAGCGCCGAAATGACGCTGGCGCCGGCCATATTGACGGTTTTATAGCGCCCCGCCTCGATCGCTTTGGTCGAGCCGACAATGTCGGCGGTGGCCAGCGCCCAGCCATCGGGCAGAGGCCGATAATTGTCGATATCGGCAACGCTTTCGAACTTTGCGAAGACTGGCAAGGAACCGACAAACGGGTCGGACGCGACAGCTGTTTCCATGAGCATTAGATAGCACATTCCAACGCTTGAAGGTGAAGTCGATCGCGCTTCGAAATTGACTTGCGCAGGCTTTCCGATGATAGGGTCGCGCGATGCGAATTGCCTTCTACGCGCCGCTGAAGTCACCCAATCATCCCGTCGTCTCCGGCGACCGCCAGATGGCGCGGATGCTGGTCCAGGCGCTGCAGCATGGCGGGCATAGCGTCGAACTGGCATCGGAGTTGCGCTTCTATCTACGCCAGCCGGAGCCGAAAAGTTTCGATACGCTCAAGATCGAGGCCCGGGACGAAGCCGCGCGGCTGAAAACGCTTTGGCATCGTGACGGCAAGCCCGATCTCTGGTTCTGCTACCATCCCTATTACAAGGCGCCCGACCTGATCGGGCCCGAGTTGGCGCAGGCCTTTGCTGTCCCCTATGTGACGGCGGAAGCCTCCTATTCCAGGCGACGCAACGCCGGTCTGTGGGCCGATAGCCAAGGCTTGGTGGCGCGAGCCATCGAAAAGGCGGCGCTGAACATCTGCTTCACCCAAAGGGATCGCCAGGGGCTGACAGATGCGATTCCCCAGGCCGTATTCGATATGCTTTCGCCCTTCATCGACACATCGGCATTCCGCGACATGCCGTCACGGAGTTGTCCGACGCGCCTCGTTACCGTCGCCATGATGCGCCCGGGCGACAAAGTCGAAAGCTATCGCATGCTGGCGCAAGCCCTCGGCTCGATCGGCCACCTGCCCTGGACCATGTCGGTCGTCGGGGACGGGCCTGCCCGTGACGAGGTCAAAGCGCAATTCGCCGGCTTGCCCGCCGACCGTATCGAATGGCTTGGCGCGATCGAGCCGGCCGCCGTGCCGGATGTTCTTTACAGCGGGGGAATCTACGTCTGGCCGGGTTATGGCGAGGCCTATGGCGTTGCCTATCTTGAAGCACAGGCCGCCGGCCTTCCGGTGGTGGCTCAGGACATCGCCGGCGTGCCGGAGGTCGTGCGGGATGGCCAGACCGGGTTTCTCACCCCGCCGGGCGATGTCGCGGCGTTCGCTTTCGCCATTGAAAGGCTTCTGACCCGTAACGACGAAAGAACCATCATGGCCGCAGAAGCCAGGCGTTTCGTCCTCGAAGAACGTTCTCTCGGTGGCGCGGCGGCGCGTCTGGCCGAACTTCTCAAAAAGATTCCGGTCTCATGACAACCGGTCCGATCTGGCAGCCCTTGGTGGAAGAACTGGCGCGCTGGCAATGGGCGGGCCGCAAGGCGGAGTTCTGGCTACGCGACGATGATGCCGTGGATCCGACGCCGGCGCTTGATCGGCTGCTCGAGCTCACCGGCGAATTCGCGGTTCCGGTCACTCTGGCCGTCATTCCGGCGCAGACGGACGGGAAGCTTGTCGTGCGGCTTGACGAGGCGCCGCATGCCGCGGTCGCCATCCATGGCTGGGCGCATCGAAATCATGCGCCCGAGGACCAGAAAAAACAGGAGCTCGGTGCGCATCGGCCACGCGATGCGGTGCTCGATGATCTGGCTCGCGGGCTGTCGCACGTGACCGGCCTGCACGGCACACGTGCCGTTCCGATGCTGGTGCCACCCTGGAACAGGATCGACGCAGGCCTGGTCCCCGACCTTGGATCGATAGGATTTGCGGCATTATCGGTCTATGGGCCGCCCAAGCCGGCTTCGCTGGCGGTCATCAACAGCAATGTCGACATCATGGATTGGCATGGCACGCGCGGTTGCCGAGATCATGGCCTCTTGGTTCAGGCTATCATCGCGCAATTGCAGCATGCAGACGACGGTAGCGAACCGGTCGGCGTTCTCACCCACCATCTCGTACATGATGAATCGGCCTGGCTTTTCCTCGAACGGCTGTTCGCAGTCACCGCACAGGCTGAAGCCTGCGCATGGCTTCCGATCCGGACATTGATCGGGCGCAGCGCCGCCACAGCAATTCCAAGAAAAGTGTGAGCGGTTTTGCCGGGAAAAGCGCATAGGGCTTTCCCTTGGGAATCGCGTCAAAACGGATATGAAGCAAAATAACTCAGCGCCCTTTGTGCAATGCGACTGGAAATTCGAGCGTCTGGCCGTCCCGCGCGGCAAAAGCGCCGGCAAACCTGTCTTTGGCCAGCTTTTCGATCTCCTCCAGTTCCTCGTCGGTGCGTGACGGATCGTGGTGAAACAGCGCGAGCCCCCGCGCACCGGCCGCCTCACAGAGCTTGACGCCCTGTTGCCATGTCGAGTGCCCGTTACCGTGGCGGCGTTCCATTTCCTCTTCAGTGTAGGTACAATCGTAAATGACGAGGTCGGCATCTCTAATCAGGCCGAGCACCGCCTGATCGAGCTTGTCCGGCTCGTGCTCGGTATCTGTGATCACCGCCACGACGCGGTCGGCCCATTCCACCCGGTAGCCTATGCAGCCGCCCGGATGGACAAGACTGCCGGTTCGCACCACCACCCCCTCGCGCGGCTGAAGCACGTCTCCGGACACGAAATCGCGACAGTCGAGGCTTGCCTTGCAGACGTCCAGTTTCACCGGAAACCACGGCGGCCGTATGAACTTATCGATCATCTGCCGGGTCGTCATGCGTCCTGCAAGATGTCCCGACCAAAGCGTAACCTTGACGCTCCGGTCATAGATCGGCGCAAAAAACGGCAGCCCGATGATGTGATCGTAATGGCAATGAGTGAAAAGCAGGTCGAAATCGGTCACGCCCGACGCCCGAAGCGCCCCGCCGGCAGGCCGCAGGCCGGATCCCGCGTCAAACAGAAGCGTATGCTTGCCACATCGCATCTCAATGCAGCTTGTGTTGCCGCCATAGCGAGAGAATTCTGGCCCCGATACCGAAATGCTGCCGCGCACGCCCCAAAATCTGACCAGGAAAACGTTGTCGTCCATGCTGCAACCCCTTCGCAGTCCCGTCGCCATGATAGGCAGTGCCCTCACGACGGCGAGGCTTAAGCGCACATCACTCGTTACTTGGCGCTCCGCGCGTCGATCAGATCCGCGGTCGTATGGCTTAGGCGATCGGCAAGAACCCGCACCATCTCGATGGTCATTTCCGGGAACTCCTTCATAAGCCTCAGAAAATGATCCTTGCGGATTCTCAGGGCTTCCAGTTGAGTTGCCGCTCTGACGGTGGCCGTGCGGGAGCTGTTACACAATATGGCGATTTCGCCAACAATCGAATTCGGTAGCAGTTCGGCGACTTTTATCGGCCCGCTGTCGGAATCCACCAGAATATCCGCCTTGCCTGAAAGGATGACATAGGCGGCGTCGCCCTCGTCGCCCTGCCGGAAGAGGATTTGACCGGCGCTGTAGTTCACACGATCGGATGTGAACGCAAGCAGCTTGAGCTTTGCCGGCTCAATGCCGGAGAACAGGGGAACGCGTTGCAGCATTCCAACTTCATCCTTGAGCAGCATTGTCGCAAACCTTCCCAAAATTCGCGTTTGCCAGACTATGACAGAAGTTCCTTGAAGATACCGTTCTCTGCCAAAAGTGTCTCGTGCGTTCCGTCTTCCACCAACTGACCCGAGTCGAAGACGATAACCCGATCGAACATCATCGCCATTGCTGGATTGGTCACGGCCCACACAATTGCCGGCGAATGGTCGTCGCGTCTGGCTTCCTCGAGCACATTTCGCAGCACCTTGTCCTGCATGCGCTGGTCAAGCGCCGACAGCGGCCGGTTGAGAATGAGAAAATCGGGACGCTTGAGCAGGGCCCGGGCAACATCGAGCTTCTGTCGCTGTCCACCGGTCAGCCGCCTGCCACCGGCGCCGACGTCGAAGTCCAGGCCGACATCCAGAAGTTCGGCATAAAGCCCGAGTTCGTCAAGAATGTCATAGACGATGGCGCGTATACGGTCCGGCGCGTCGGGATGGTTGTTGCCCACACGCCCAAACAGGACATTGTCCATGACGGTGGCCGCGGCGATGTATTTGGCAGGGTCATACCGTTCGACCGCATTTTGCAGCTCGGGCGGCAGGTTTTCATAGAACTGGTTGCGTGCGGCGACGATCTTGTTCATCAGCTCGTCGCTGAGCAGGCCGAAGCGGTGCAGGGGCTCGATATAGGCAAAGCTCAAGGTGATGATCATGGCGCGGTCGGCCTCCGAAACCGCCTCGTAGGGACGGTTCTTGAGCCGCTGCAGCAAGGTCTCGTAAGCGGGTATCTCCTCGGCGCTCATGAAGGCGAGTTGCTGGAAGAACTGGTGGTCGGGCGGCAGGTCGGCAAACAGCTCGATCGTCTGTTCTGCGATCTCCATGCCCATGCCGTAGAGTATGCCGTCGAGGCCGGCTTGCTTCAGCACGGAAGCAAAATAGGGATTGGCCGCCAGAGCCTTGTCGGCCAGTGCAAGGCCGGAGGCAGCGCCGAAGAGCAGGTTTTGACCGATCGTTGCTTCCTTGTTGTAGGCGCCCGGTTCGAAAGGAACCACCAGTCCGCTCAGCCCCTCTTGTTCCAGCCGGGTTCGCAGCGCCGCACGCAGTTCGACAATCCGCTTGGCAAGCTCCGTGTGGCGCTTGAGGTCGGCCAACGAGCGCAAGCCAAGATCCAGAATGTCGCGTGACAGAACAACCGCGTCGAGCACCCGGCGCACGGCCTCAAAGAGGCCGTGCGGGCCGGTGGCGCCAGCAGAAGCATAGTCGATCCAGTCGCTGTGGACATCGAGATCCGGATTGCCCGACCGATGCGCCTCGGCGATGTTCCAGCGCTGCTGGTCTGCCGCGGCGCCCTCATAACGCACCGATGTCAGCGGCGCATGCTTCAAGCCGTAGAGCAGGTTGTCGCGGAGGCTTGCGTGGAATAGGAAAACATCCGACGAGGCATAGGACATGCGCCGGCCTGTCACGGCTTCGGGAAGTTCAAGCAGGTCATCGGCGCCCGAAACAACCCTTCCGCTGTCCGGCCAGTTCAGCCGCGCGAAGGCTTCCGCAAGCGCCTCTGCGCCCCCTGTAGCGGTACTGACCAGCGCCACCGTCTCACCCGGCTTGACCTGCAGGGAGATGCGGTCGAGGAGCATTGCGCCGCCATCGTCTGCTATGGACAAACTGACCGCCGACAAGGGGTTGGTCATCGGACCGGGATCATCGACCATCAATGCCCCGATTCTCGGCGCGATGAGATCCTCGACGGTGAACTGTTCAACGACCTGCTGATATTTGACCTGGACATCCTGCCGATCCTGATCCCAGTCAATCAGTTCCTTCATTGGTCCTGGCAGGTCCTTGTAGGCGCCGATCACGGCCACGAGCTGGCCGACGTTCAGCCGCCCGGCGATGGCCAGGTACCCGCCGATCATGTAGAACAGGAAGGGCGTGATCTGCGCGAGAAAATTATTCAGGAACTTTACCATGAATTTCCATTGGTAAAGATCGAAGCGTATCTTGAAGATGAGTCCGAGCCGGGCTGCTATGTCGGCGCGCTCGTAGTTTGACGTATCGTGGACGTGAACCGCGCCAATGCCGTCGACGATTTCGCCAACCCGGCCCGAAAGCGCGCGCGCCGTTAATTGCCGTTGTCGCCCGAGCACGATCAGCCGCCGCCGCATTCGCGGGATGAGCACGATCTGGATCACCACGATCACGAACGCTATCATTCCGAGCCAGACATTCTGAACCAAGATGAACAGCATGGCCGTCAGCGCCTGGCCGCCGAGCAGCACTGGCTGTAGGAAGGCATCGCCGATGAAGCCGCCCAGCGGCTCCACCTCGTCCTTCACCATGGTCGCCACTTCGGCGGATTTCACACGCTTAAAGTAAATCGGCGGAAACCGCAGCACACGATCGACCAGTTCGAAGCGGATGCGCCGTAGCATGCGTTCGCCGAGGCGGCCCTTGTAGGTGTTGATGTAGAGCTTGAACAGGCCGTTGATGACGACGAGCAACAGGAACACAAGGCTCAGGGCGAGCAGCGTCGCTTTGCGGCCGAGCTGAAAACCGGAGAAGAACAGGACGTCGCCAATGAACGGCAAGTCATAGTGTAGCCTCATGAATGGCTGGGTCGCGCCCGGTTGCTCGAAGCCCTTGCCTTGGATCGGGCCGTTGACGATCAGCTTCGGCAGGTCGAAGGACATGAAATACGGGATCATCGAAAGCACGACGATCATCAATATCCAGAGCTGCTGCTTCCTGGTGTGCGTCCAGATATAGCGGGCTAGGCTGGGTTCCATATGCGACTGTGGTCTTTCAGGTAGAAGGATTCAGGATGAAAAAAAAGCACCTGCCGGAAAATGGCGTATCGGCAATGTCTTCGTTGCCGGAGACAAGCCCGAAGCTGTGGTGCACGCAGGACGCCGGTGATCCCGACGGATGCAACCAGCTCTCTGCGGCACCGGGCAATGGCGAAGCGGCTTGCAGCATAATTACGTCCGCGAATGAAACAACGTTGCGGGGAGGCAGGATTGCGTTGTGTCGCCCTAAATCCCAACATAAAAGACCAATATGATGGATGTCACGCAGCCACGCAATGCCAGCCTGAACTGGCACGACCAAACCCTGGACCTCACGCGGGGAATTGCTGCCTATGTCAACCACCCTCTGGTGGCAGGGCTGGTACGCGTCATCGCCAAGCATCCGAAGGCCGACATCGCCAACGCCTTCAATCACAAGCAGGTCGCCTGCAAGATGTGGGCGCTCGATAAGCTGTTCGAAAGCCGCGGCGGCCGGTTCGGTCGCATATGGGTTCTGGGTGGGTGGTACGGCATATTGCCGGCAATGCTTTTCAACGACGCCCGCTTCGACATCGCTACGGTCGAGAGCATCGACATCGATCCCGAAGTCGCGCCGGTCGCCCTGACTCTCAATCGGGAAGCCGGCGATCGGTTCCAGGCGCTGACGCAGGACATGTACGCACTCGACTATGCGGCCGGGCGGCCGGACCTGGTCGTCAATACGAGCTGTGAACACATAGCCGATCTCGGCGCCTGGCTTGCCCTTCTTCCGCGGGGAACGAATGTGCTGCTGCAATCGAACGATTATTTCAGCGAGCCGACGCACATCAACTGCGTGGCTTCACTTGCAGCCTTCGAGGAAGTGGCGGTGCTGCGGGAGATCAGCTTCTCCGGCGAACTGCCAACAAAAAATTATACACGCTTCATGCTGATCGGAACTGTCTGAAGCGCGCTGCGCGTATCTCACCCAGACGCGACGCGCGTCAGAATCCATCGCCTGTTTGATCATGAGCTTTTCCGAAACCGGGCTCGACTTTCGGGGATCATGTTCGATACCGCTCGCGCAGGATTTGCGCCGACCGGCGCGCGCCTTCCAGGTCGAGCCGATGCGCGGCTGGCGCCGGTCCCGCAAGCGCCTGTTCGATCGCCTGTGCCAGACCTTCAGGCGTCAGGTCGTTTTCCATCAGCACCGTCGCAAGACCGAGTTTTTCGAGCATTACGGCGCGAACCGTCTGTTCGGTTTCGCCGCCCGCCGCGAATGGAACGAGCAGCGAGCGGCAACCCGCGCGCAGCACATCGCAGACCGTGTTGTAACCCGCCTGCGACACCGACAGCCGGGCGCCGGCCAGCAGGCTGGCGAAGTCCTCGCGGAAGCGGAAGATGGACAGGCCCGGCGTGGCATCGGCTGCGATTGCGTCGAACTCGTCTTTCGGCAAGTTTGGGCCGCTGATCAGGCACCATTTCCACCCGTTTCTGGCATTGCGCGCTGCTGCAATGGTGGAGCTGACAAGGTTCTTTCCGGCAGCCCCGCCGCCAACCGACACAAGGACGTCGAAGCGCTCGGAAGCCGCGGGCGCCGGCGGCGCCGCAACGAGCCCTGTGTAGGTCACCTCGGCCGTGATCGCCCCGGCCAGTGGAAATGTCCTGTCGATGGTTGCGAAAGCCGGATCGCCATGGACCATGACAAGGTCGAAATGCCTGTTGATGAGATCGACCGTTTCCTCGTTTCGGCCCGGCTTGACGCGCTCCTGAAGGATATCGCGGACGGACGTCGCCAGCAGCGGTCTGGGCGACGTCGCATCGATGGCCTCGATCAGCGGCAAGAGTTCGAAACGCATCTGCCGGCGTCCAAATGGAAACGCCTCGACAATGACGATGTCAGGCCTGCAATCCCGGAATGCCTGAAGCAGCATCCCTGAACGCAATGTCTTGAAATCATCGTCGATGGGTTTGCCCTGCAGGTCGACAAGTCCGGAAAATCCTTCATCGCCCGAGGTGACAGGCGGCAGGGTTACAGTTTTTACCCCCGGTCCCGGAAACCCCGCGATCGGCGCTCCGCCGGTCGCGACGGTTACGTCAAACCCGTCATCGCCCAGAGCCGCCGCAATGCGGCTGGCGCGCGCGAGATGGCCGATACCGAGCAGGTGCTGGACATAGAAGAAAGCGCGCAGCCGCTTCATTCGGCCGCCTGCCACTCCTGCTGGAACAGTTTCTTGAGCTGTCCAATGCTTGTCACATGATCAAAATTGCTTCGCACGCGTCGCTCGGCGGCCTCGCCGAGGCGGGCGCGCAGCACGGGATCACGGATCAGGCGCTCCAGCGCCTGTGCGAGAGCAATCGGGTTTTCCGTCGGAACCAGCAGCCCGGTTTCATCCGGCGTCAAAAGCTCCGGCACGCCGGCAATATCGGTCGACACGCAGGCAAGCCGTTGGCTCGCCGCCTCCACCAGAACATTCGGCAGGCCGTCCCGGTCGCCATTTGCAGTGATCCTGCAGGCCAGGGCGAAAATGTCGGCGCCTCGGTAGTGTTCAAGCACCGCCTCCTGCGCAAGCGCGCCTTTCCAGGAGACGCGGCCATCCAGTCCGAGCTTTTTCGCCAGCGCCTTGAGCCGTTCCAGTTCCTCGCCGCCGCCGATATGCTCGAAACGCCACGCCAAATCGCCAGGCAAGAGGGCAAGGGCCTCAAGCAAGGTATCGTAACCTTTCTTTTCAACGGCGCGCCCGACACTCAGAACGACAACCGGTTCGCCCGGCGCCGAGCCGTCATGCTGTTTTCGCACCTCGCCGAAACTGCCGAAGCGATCAAGGTCGAGCCCATGATAACTAAGATGCACACGCGCGTTGCCGGTAGCGAGTTCTTTCAGACGGTCGAACCCGGTTTTCGTGCAAGTGACCGTCCAGCGCGCCGAGGAAAGCTTGCCGGCCAGATCCCAGTCTGCCGAAGTCCAGATGTCCTTGGCATGGGCCGAGCAGCTCCAGGGCAGGCCACGAAGCTGGCTGGCATAGCGCGTCACCGATGCCGGCGTGTGCGCGAAATGTGCATGCAACCACCCCGCATCTTCCGGCCATTCCGCCGCCAGCACGAGCGCTTGTCCGAACCGGCGCACGCGATTGCGGGTAAAGTCGCGGAGGATATCGGCAGCTAGCGACCGGAGCGCGCGCCAGAAGCCCGGCCGCGGCAGACAAGCAAACAGCGAGCGAACCACGCGCAGCGGCTCTTCATGCAGATATTCCGGCAGATAATGGACGGGCGCTTTGATCTCGTCATGCACCGGGTGGCGTCTTGCGTCGGTCGGCCGCCTGAGCGCGACGAGTATCAGGTCGAACCCCGAACGCTCCAGACCGAGCAGTTCCTGCGCGATAAAGGTTTCCGACAGCCGCGGATAGCCCTTCAGAACCACGATGATCTTGCGATGTTGCAACTCAGTTCATGCCTTCAATGACCGAAAGGTGATGGCCGGCCCGCCGGTCGAGCAGTTCCGCGACGATTTCGGAAATATGAGGCAGCCCCTCCATCGTCAGATGCGGATTGCTCTGCGATGGGCGGGGCCGGTCCGGCAGCACCTTCAGTGCATCGGCAAACCGCTGAGAATCCTCGGCTTCTTCCGGCAAAAGCATCTCGATGAGGCCGAGTTCGGCTGCGCGCCGTGCGCGGATCAGTTGTTCCTCGCGGGGCTTGATGCGCGGCACGATCAGCGCCGGCTTGTCGAAAGACAGTATCTCGCAATAGGTGTTGTAACCGCCCATCGCCACCACCGCCTTGGCGCCGGCAATCAGGTCTTCCATGCGGTTGTCGAATTCGATGATCTTGACAAAGGGGATCTTGGACCCCTTCTTGAGCAACTTGTTGCGCTTGCGCGCCGGCATGTAAGGCCCAAGCACGATCAGCGCCCTATGCTGCAATTGCGGATCCTGGTGATAGGCATCGATGACGTTGTGAACCAACTCACCGCCGTCACCGCCGCCGCCGGTGGTAACGAGGATATAGTCGCCCTCGGGCCGGTGGCCCGGCAACTCATTCTTCTGCAGGCTCCGTTGCAAGAAACCCACGAACTTCATCTTTGCTCTGACAGCCGGCGGCACATCCAGGCCGGTCAACGGATCGTAGAAATCCGGTGGACCGTAGACCCAGACCTTATCGTAGAACAGGCCTATCTTGCGCATTACGTCCTTGCGTGCCCACTCTGCTTCGAGCAGATGCGGCGCGTCCATCACCTCGCGCAGGCCTAGCACGAGCGTGGTGCCCCGTGTCTTGAGGTAGGACAGCGTGTCCTCAATCTCACCGCGCAGGCCAAGGGGTTCCTTGTCGACGATGAGGATATCCGGCCGGAAGGTCTCGGCTGTGTGGCGGATGATTGACTGGCGCATCCTTAGCGTCTCGTGCAGATCGATATCCTTTTCCAGCGAGGTGTATTCGCCGTTGCGCAACTTGATGACGCTGGGGATCTTCACGAAGTCGACACGGGCGCGGTAGTCGAAGGCGCCAGCGATAGGCGCACCCGAAATGATAAGCACCTGAAGTCCGCGAAAATCCTCGACCAGCGAATGCGCGATCGTCCGGCAGCGCTGCAAGTGGCCGAGCCCGAACGTGTCGTGGCTGTACATAAGAATTCGAGCATTTTCTGCGTGCTGGGTCATTGTTGAACGTCTTTTCGAATTCTCGCCTTTAGGACCGTGACAAACCCGCAGGCTTCGAAACCGTCCTGACTCTACCGACCTGTTGTGAAACATGAGGGCGCAATTTTCAATTTGTATTACCAAAAAACCGTAGATCGCCCAGCCAAACTGGATGCCCTGCGGGCAATTTCGCCCCGGCGGCCTCGTTTGACGCCGCACCGGCCGCTGAATCTACAAGTAGGTTGCCTGAGGTTTGCGCGAACTTCGCCGCGATTCCATTCGCAGTTCGACAGCACCAGATTCAAAAGCCGTTTCTTCTCGTTTGGAGCCTGTCGAGCAAACAAGCGGTTGGCATCACGGGCCAGTTCCAGGAGCCGCAGGCTGTCTTCCATATGATCCTTGCGCATCGCTGTGCCGCTCGATCTCACGTATCAGTCGCGACTGTTCGACCCGCCATTGCGCCGAACGCGATGTAGGCTGCGAAGGTCACCCCAAGCATCGCCAGAACTGTGATGATACGATAGTGAAGAAGCAAACGCCACCAAGACCTACGCCTCATGGTCCTCGCAACAGGAACGATGTTACCCATAATCCCTTCCCCAGGGCAGAATGCGTCCGTTGCATGCAGAAGTCTAGGTCGGCGCCTCTAGAGGCCAGCCCCCCTACGGCCAGGAGGCGCCCAGCTTCATTTCTCAGGAAGAACGTGGCGCCTCTCGAAAGTCGGCTTCCAGTCGCGGTTTCGTCTCCGCTGCTGGCCTTCGTAACCGGGGATGACGGTAAAGAACACAGGCAGGCGGTCGCGGCCGACTGCCTTGCATTCGAGCTGCCAAACAGCCCGATGAGATCGGAATGCATCGAGCCGTGATCAGGGCTCAGCCTATCTGTCAGTGCACCGATGCCTAGCTTTGTCGATTTGCAGCACATCGGGTGCCAGCAATTGGCTCGTGAGCGACCAGGGTGTCGGCTAGGGTCTTTTGGAGGCGTGTACCCAAAGGGATATGATCCATGAGATTTGATTCCCTTGCGCTAATCCCGCCAGTCCAGAATGAGGCGGACTACCTTGACTTCATGGGTCCAATGACTGAGTACCCGCGCCTTGCCTACAGCATGAAAGCCGTTCGCAAGGCAGGCGACCGGCTGGCAAAACCTATTCAGTTCGGACGAGACACCACTGCCGGCCAGTACGTGGACGCACTCGAAAACTTCTCAATCGCCAATAGCTGGCGCGACTCGCACTTTCTGCCGATGCGGAGCGTTCGGTTCTCTGTCGGTCACCACGTGAGAGCCCTGCGACTGAAGGGCGACATGGCATCGCGTCCGAAGCGTATGGCATCCATTCGTCGGAAGCTTCGAGAGTCCACCACCAATTTGGACACCATGAACGACATCGGCGGTTGCCGAGCGATCATGGCCGACATCAAAGGTGTTCGCTCGCTTCTCGCATCGATGCGAGACAAGTTCCCCCATGAGATCCACACTCGGGAATTTAACTATATCGATGAGCCGAAGCCGGACGGCTATCGAAGTCACCATATTGTTTTCAAGTACCGTCCCAGAGATGTCGACACTGAGGCTTTCGAGGGACGACGCATCGAATTGCAAGTTCGGACCAGACTTCAGCACTCATGGGCAACTGCAGTTGAGGCTGTCGGGCTATTCCGGGGCCAGGATTTGAAGCACGGAAAGGGCGAGCAGGATTGGCTACGCCTTTTCCAGCTTATGTCGGCGGAATTCGCGCACGTTGAGCAGTGTCCCGTCCATATCGGCGTTCCCGATCACAACGACCGGGTGCGAGAATTGCAGGATATCGACAAGCGTATAGGTGCAACCAGCATACTAGAAGACATCAAGAATCTTACCCACTACTCAGAGAGCTTCGTACAGGCAACGGAAAAATCTCGATACTATTTTCTCCAATATAGCAAGGACCATAAAGTTGCCATCGAGCCATTCTCGACACTTATGCTAGGCGCGCGGAGATTGAAAGAGATAGAGCAAAAAATTGAGCTAAGGGGCATTGATGCAACGGCTGTCTTGGTCGAGGTAGATAAGGTCGAAAAGCTTGTTGAAATGTATCCGAATTACTTCGGAGACGTTTCCTTATTTGTTCGTAATCTGAAATCCATCTGCAGGGAAAGGCGACTATCGAATACAGTCTAGCCCGCAATAGGTGGTAGCTCCGAAGCCTACGAAAGGCCCGATTATGGTTGGCTTAAGCGTCGCTTCCGTTTGAAGTTGCCGGACCATTGGCTTTCCTCGACAGAATTCGCCCTATAGCGTGTTCGAAATCCTTGCCGCTTTCATCAGCCTCTAGCTCACGGGCGGCTTCCTTGAACCGCTATTCGAAAAGGTGCTCAAGATTGACCGAAATCATCCTCTGGCCCGGTTGGAGCTGCCCCACGCACTCGCAAGTCTCGGTCGCATGGACGAAGCCGTGGTTCTTTTGAAAGAGGCAATAGAACGGCGCATCGCGGTACCGACCGCGTACAGTGCACTGGTACAAACACGCAAATTCACCGAAGAGCCCCCGAACTCGAGTCTATCTTGGCGGAGCTTCGCGACCCGGATCTTGGATCGGATGACGCATCTGCGCTCCATCACGCCGCCGGAAAAGTGCTCAACGACCACTGCCGCTACAAGGAGGCGATGGATCACTACAAGAAAGGGAATCGAGTCGGGGGCCATAAATTCGATCTGGAAAACTATCGTCGCTGGGTCGATGCCATGATCGAAACCTTCACCCCGGAACTGTTCGCTTCAAGGGTCGCTTCCCGGAACTGTTCGCTTCAAGGGTCGCTTACGGCAATCCCTCGGACGCGCCTGTATTCGTTGTCGTAACGTCAGGGCCGAATGTCTGACTCAGCCCACCTTGCCGCTAATCCGACCAATATCGTCGAAGACCGAGCGAAGCTGGGGCTAAGGAAACTCAGTATCGGCTTGCGAAGACCGCCCTTCCCTCAGCACGGCATCAAGTTTGGCTGCCGCACCGGCAAGGGAAGCTGTGGGGGTTTTCGACGATAGCTCAAGCAGGTCCTCTGCTCGATCGGCAGACTCGCGTTCGGCGCGCAACTTCGCCGAGTAGCCAATCTCCCTGTCGGCGGCATCCCAGTGCGCCTGATGAGCCGCAAAATCGGCTTCGGACTTCCCACGAACAGCCGCTTTCGCTGGAGCTACATCGAGCGCCTCGGTAAGCGCCTCAATTGAATACAGCCTCACGTTCTCTCCGTCGCGCAGCCGCACAGTCGTGCAAGGAAACGGTCACGCGCTCGCCGCCGCGCCGCGCCGCTCGAGCGCAGTCTTGCGGATGATTTCCGCGATCTCCGGGCTGCTGCCGCACAGCATCTGGAAATCCGCCGAGTGCAGTGACAGGAGTGAGACCACAGTTGCGGCGCTGACGGTCGCCGAACGCGGTTCGCCGCTGATCAGCGCCATCTCGCCAAAGAAGGCGCCAGGGCCAAGCTCCACCGGATTCGGCGTCGCGACGCTGACGCGCCCCTCCACGACGAAGAACATCCGATCACCGGGCTCGCCAATGCGGCAGATCAAGGCGCCCGCCGGCACCGTGCGAGCTCTTAACGCGCGCACGATCTCGACCAGCACGGCCGGGCCGAGCTTCTGAAACAACGGCACGGCGGCGACCAATTGCCAATTGCGGACAAAATCCCCCCGGCGGACTTCTTGATAGAAGCCCGTGGCAAGAATGCCCGCCCAGAGCCCGAAGATGCCGATGCCACTCATCATGACCGCACCGGCAAGGACGCGGCCGGCGAAACTTTGCGGGATAGTGTCCCCATAGCCGGTGGTAGACAGCGTGACTACCGCCCACCACATTGCTTGGGGGATGCTGCCGAACTTTTCCGGTTGGATGTCGCGCTCGATGACATAAGCCGCGAGCGCGACAGCGAACAGAACGACGCCGAAGAGCGTGGTGACGCCGATCAGATTGCGCGCTTCGTTGGCCAGGACCCTGCCCAGCACCGGGAAGAAAGTCGAGTCGCGCAGCGGTTTCAGCAGCCAGACAGCACAGTAGAGGCTCCGGTCGGGCGTGCCGACGAGAAGAAATGCGGCGAGTGGAACCAAGACCGCGAGCACATCGATGGCGATTTTGGGCGCCCTGTCCCGCACGTCCCCCGCCCGGCGCTTGAGCAGCGTCGCGGCCAGTTGCAGGAGATAGGCGCCCCAAATCGCCGCGAGCAGGGCAGTCAGAGCCAGCCTGCTTCGCCCGGACATGTCCGGTATCGTCAGCGCCGCCACCGCCAGCAACCCAGGCGCAGCCAGCACCGCGCTGAGCGGCGCGTAAATTCTTAAGAAAGGCAGTACCGACATTCTATGCCCACTGGCGGCTACTACCGTCCAGAATAGGATGCCTTCAAGGCAGCCGCAATCAGTTGCCATTAATCAATGATGTATCGCCACGAAGATTCGGCGGCCAAATTTCAGGGTTGCTATGGACCGAGACGCTGTCGCACCTGATCATTGGCAGCGAACTTAAATGAGACCTATTCCAGTCCGGCCTTGAACGCTGCCGCCCAGCAGAGAGCTCCAGTTCGCACAAGTCGATTTACCGCCGATCCGATTGGTGGGGGGAAAGGCGGTAGCATAGCGATCGGGAGTGGCGGGAAACCAGCGCCTGTTCCGCAGCGTGTCGATGCCACGCCCCAGAATCCAGTTCACCACGGAGCCGAGCGTATTGCCGACCGTGGCAACGGCAAGGAGCAGCGCAGGATCACCACGGCCGGAAACGACAAGGCCGGCAAGCACCGCCTCCGACGAGATCGGCAGGACGGTTGCGGCGAGGAACGCGCTGAGGAACAACGCGCCATGGAGCGCCATCACGGCGAACTATGCTTGCACGTCGACAATGCCCATCATGCCGAGCTGCTCATGCTCGAGGATGTGGCAGTGATACATCCGCGGCCCCGGCCGGTCCTGCCGCAACAGCAGCCGCACCGTCTCCCCGCGCGCGACATTGACGGTGTCCTTCCAGGCGCGATAGGCCGGCTTTGATATGGTGCCGCCACGTTCGTGCTCGATCACCTGGAACTGCGTCCCATGCACATGGAATGGATGATCCATGTCCGCCTGGTTGACGATCTCCCAGAGTTCGACCTGTCCAGCCTTGGCGATGACGTCGATGCGGTTCATGTCGAATGCCGCGCCATTGATCAGGAACCCCATCTCCATGCCGCTGGCGTTCATGGTCATGGTTTCGGTGAAGACGAAGCGCCGGCTGACGACAGGAGCGCCGAGCTGCGCGATCGGCCGCAGCCTGTCGGGCAGTGGCGGAACGGAATCCGCCTCAATCTGCGAGACATTGAACGTCAGCAGCGTCAGCCCGGCATCGGCAGGTCGCCCTGGACCCATCCAGCCGCGGTCATAGGCTAGCGTGGTAAGCGTGGCAGCGCCGGATTTCTCGAAAGAGACGACCAGTTCAAGCCGTTCCGCCGGGCTGAGCAGGATGTCGTCGGCTGAGACTGGGGCCTCCAGCAGACCGCCGTCCGTTCCGATGATCGTCATCGCCGCAGCGCCAAAGGAGAGTCGCAAAAAGCGCGCGTTGGTCGCGTTATAGAACCGAAAGCGCCGCTTTGTGCCACGGGGAACCGTCAGTGTCGGATTCTTCTGTCCGTTGACCAGCACATGGTCGCCGACGCGTCCGTTCATCAGGTCCGTCATCGTGTTGTCGGGCAAGGTGCCGTCGGCCGCAAGGCGCAGGTCGGTGAACATCAGCACGGTGTCGCCATAGGCGGCCGGGATCGGATCGGCCTTCGGCTTGACCACGAACGCGCCGGCAAGGCCGCGATAGACCTGCTCGGCCGTCTTGCCGTGCGGATGCGGGTGATACCAGTAAGAGCCGGCGCTGCCTTCCGGCAGGTCGAAACTGTAGGTGCGATCGGTGCCGGTCTCTACCGGGTCCATCGGATTGCCGTCCTGGTCGGCCGGCACCGGCATCCCGTGCCAGTGGATGGTGCTCGCCTCGTCCGCAATTCGGTTGGCGAAGGTGATCTCGACACGGTCGCCCTCGACCGCCTCGATCAGCGGCCCGGGGCTGGTGCCGTTGTAACCGAGGATCGGCGTGTCCAGTCCTTCCACAAAACGCGCCACGGCGGACCCGGCCGTCAGGGTCGCCTTGAACACGCCGGGGCGTGCTGGCTTCGTTCGCCAGCAGCGGCAATTCGCGCAACGCCTCGCCCTCTGGCAAAACGGCCGCGCCTTGCGGCCCGGCTCCCATGTCGTGGCCCCCCATATCCATGCCCGGCATGTCGTCCATCTTCATCTGCGCAACGGCACGCTCACTCACAAGAACCGTCGCAAGACCTGCCGCCAGAAAACCTCGCCGATGCATCGGTCGTCTCCTCGATCAGTCGTTGAACGCTACAGCAAGGTGTGAACCGATTCTCCGTTCGGAATTACGTCAAAACAAAGAAATAGAGTCTCGTCGTTGCCGTGAAACAGCGAACAACTCTAGTGGCAATCCTGAGAAGACTGCCGATCCCCGGCTAGGTCAATGCGGCGTTTGGGCCGCCTGGTCGACCCCGCGTCATGGCTGACGGAAAGCTCGTCGACGATCGAGCAGCGCGGGCGACCACCACAGCCCCCTCATGCGGGCTGCCAAAGACCCGTTTGCGAACGAGACCTGAGACATCGATTGATCATGCAGCTCGACCCGTCACGGCAGCGAAGATAGGGCTGTCTCTCAAAAGGCCCGGCAATCTCGTTCTGGAGAACGCTTTCCTTGACGGGAACGACGAAGGCACCAATGTACGAGAGCGATATTGCATGCAGGGAATTCTGCCTATGACAGCCCCGATCTACGACATTCCATTCAGCCGCGCCGATGGCTCAAACACGAGCCTTGCCGAATATGCCGGCAAGGTCCTGCTGATCGTCAATGTCGCCTCCAAATGCGGCTTCACCAAGCAGTATGACGGGCTGGAAGCGCTCTACCGGTCGCATCGCGACCAGGGCCTGGTGGTGCTTGGCTTCCCGGCCAATGATTTCGCCGGCCAGGAACCGGGCACGGATGCCGAAATCCAGGACTTCTGCAGACTGACCTACGGGGTTGAATTCCCGGTGCTCGCCAAGATCACGGTGAAAGGACCTCACAAGCATCCGCTCTATCAGGCGTTGGTCGAGGCGCAGCCACAGGCTGCCTTCAAACCGGGCAGCACGCTGCTCAGCCGGCTGGGCGGAGGCGGCGTAGCACCTGCGTCCGGCGAGGTCAGTTGGAACTTCGAGAAGTTTCTGGTCGATCGGAAGGGAACCGTCGTCGGTCGCTACGGCTCCGACATCGAGCCGCAGGACGAGGTGATCGTCGGCACCATCAGCAGGTTGCTGTCGATTTGACACCAAACTGAGCAATGAACGCCGCTGCGTACCATGTAGCTTGTGCAGCTAAATGGCGTGCTAAAACCGAAGGATCGAAACGCTTACTGGGGCTTGTCGCTTGGCGCCCATTTGAAGTGATCGCCATCCTTCTCGATGTACCCAACACCAGGGAACGGGAAGTGCGGCGCAAAGATCAACTCCTGGTCTTTGGCCAGTTTCGCCAAAGTCTTGGCTCTGTTGTGCTCCGCTTCCGGCTTGTCGCCGTCGAAGGCCACCGCCCAGTCCGGCTTGGCAAGCGAAAGGATCGAGCTGTGCACGGTATCGCCGATATCGAAAAGCCGGTCCTTCCCGGACTTGATCTGGTAGCCGACATGGCCCGGTGTGTGCCCCTTGAGGGATACCGAGGTGATGCCGGGCGCGACCTGGGCGCCGGCCTTGAACGGTTTGACATGGTCGGCGATGACCTTGACGATGTCGGCCACGCCCTTGTTGGACTTGGCGAAATTCCACTCCACGTCCGACATCCGGATCGTGGCATTGGGGAAGGCCAGTTTGCCGTCCTTGACCAGTCCGCCGATATGATCGGGATGAGAATGGGTGATCAGGATTTCGTTGACGTCACCGGGTTTGACCCCAGCCTTTGCCAGGCTGTCCTGCAGCGCGCCGCCGACGCCGGTGTCGATCAGCACCAAATTGTTCTTCGATTTCACCAGCAAGGCGTCCACGCTTAGCGTGATGTTATCCGTGGGGGCTCCCGCTGCCTTGAGCAGTTCGCCGACTTCCGCAGGACTGTGGTCGATGCCGAAGGTCTTGCCGTCATTGGGTTTGACGAACTGGGCGTCGTGCAGGGCGACAATGTCGAGCTTGCCAAGCTTGAACGTCTTGGCGTCCGGCTGTTGCGCCGGCATCTGCGCCATTGCCAACCCTTGGTGAAGAGCCATCAAGGCCGTCATGGCCATCAGCCTGGCGGTGGATTTGAACATTGTCATACGGGCTATCCTATCGCTGCGGGAGGCGCGACCGTACCGGATTACCCCTTGTACGACAGACAGTTTAGGGGACCGGTCCGATCACAAAGTCGCTAGCGGATATAGGTCTCAGGAATGGTCCGGCAACAGCAGTTCGTTGCTCATATCCGCTTCCTGGGACGACTCCACGGGCTGGCACAGTGCATAGGCCCTCTCCAGCGCCGCTTCGGCATCCCTGTGCGTCTGCTTTTTCATGATTGCCTCGGCCTTGCCGATGACGCAGTCGAAATAGGCATCATCATCCGCACGGGCCGTGCCTTTCAAGGAAATGGTGGAGAGCACGCCAATGGCGATGAGTGCAATTAGCCTCGCCGGCAGGCGAACCTCCGACTGACTTGCATCCTGGCTGGCCGCTGTCCCCTCAGAGGTTGCAGGCTGATAGACCAGTCTGACAACCAGCGCGAAATAACCGATCTGCAACAGCACCGCGCTTGTGGCGGCCCATGCAAGAGCGGCCCATGGCGACCCTGTTTTGAGATAGGCCGACATCGCGACGGACGCCGACGTTGCAATCATTCCGATGAGGAACTGTGGGAAGTACATCATTGCCAACCGTTGTGGATCGGGACGGCCCATGGCCGCGTCGCCACAGGAGCAAACGCCGTGCCAGACGTCCTGACCCATTACGGTGCAGCTGGTGATTGCACGGGGCCAGTGAGGCAACCCGTCGAAACCGATGTGGCAAAGAAAAAGCCCGCCATGGCGAACCATGGCGGGCTTCTTCATGTTGCAACTGCGATCAGGCCGGCTCAGGCAACCCTGACGACGAAATGCTTGGTCACCGGCTCGATGATCTTCCAGGTTCCCTTGAAGTCGGCTTCGACCACGAAGGCGTCGCCGGGGCCCACTTCGACCGGTGTGCCGCCGTCGGGGGTGATGATGATGCGGCCAGCGATCATGTGGACGAACTCATAATCGGTGTAGGTCGCATGATAGGTGCCGGGCGACGCCCGCCACGTGCCCGACATCACCTTGCCGTCCGCGGTCGTGTGCTGCACGGCGGTTTGCATGGTCGGCTGGCCCTCGACCGCGATCCAGCCAGGCAGGTCGCCGGCTTCCGCGTGTTCGATCGCGCCGAATTTGAGGATCGTCTGCTCTGTCATGCCGGGCTCCATTTGCTCATCTGTCTGGAGGTCGGATAGCCGATGCGCATGACGGGAGCAATGCATGCACCATGAGACCAGTGCCGTTACGCACTGGACAGTACAGCTTGGGACGTCCTGCGCCCGCGGCCGCGTTACGGCTTGTGCGGCGCCGAGACGAGTTCCGCCTTGCGCCGCGCCGTTTCCAGCCCGAGGCCGATGAAGGCGCGCGCATGCTTGGCGAGCGCCATATTGTCGGTCCAAAGATTGCGCCAGATCGCGGTTTTCTTCGACAGGTTCTCGTCGACGATCTCCGATGAGAAGGATTCGAAGCTGAGGTCGTCGGCATAGCCGATGGCCGTCAGCGCATCGAATATCGCGGCGAAGTCGATGTTGCCGGTGCCGAGGAAACCGCGATGGCTCTCGCCGATATGGACATAGCCGATCTTGGCTGCGGCGTGGCGGATGGCCAGCCCGACATCGGCCTCCTCGATGTTCATGTGGAACGTGTCGAGATGCAGGAAGATGTTGTCCGAGCCGCTGTCCTCGATGAAAGCCAGACCTTGTGAAGCGGTGTTGAGCAGATTGCTTTCGAAGCGGTTGACGATCTCGAGGTTGAGCGTGACGCCGGCCGCCTTCGCCGTCTCGGCGACCCTGGCCAGCGTTGCAGCGCTGCGGTTCCATTGATCGCGCGCCGGTGCCTCGACCTGCAGGCCGTGGCTGGCCGACAGAATGCCGGCGACCTTGCTGCCGCCAAGGTCGCGCGTCAGGGCGATGGTCTGGTTGAGGATCTCGACGCCGCGCGCTGCGACCGCCTTGTCGGCGCTCGATATATCGCCATCACTGGGCAGTCCGATGCTGATCGCCACGCCAAGACCAAGATCGGCGATGCGCCTGGCGAGCCCGCTGATGTCGACATCGGCCGGGTCGAGATAGGAGAATTCGATCAGGTCGAATCCGGCCTCCCTAGTGTTGGCCAGCGTCCGTTCAAGCGCGCTCTGCACCGAACTTGCCGACCAGACGAAAGAATGGATTCCGATGCGCGCCATGATCGTCTCCGGTTAGCGGCGATAAAGAGGAGAGCGCGGCCGGGTCAGCCCGGCCGCGCCCGTTTCTTGGACGGATCAGCGGGCCGCGGTCCAGCCCTTGTAGTCCTTCAGGTTTTCGGCAGTGATCAGCTTGGGATCGAGCAGCACGATCGGCTCAGCCGGCTTCTTGCCGGCCAGCAAATCAGCCGCCATCGTCAGCGACTGGCCGGCCATCACATAGGGGTCCTGCGAGGCCGAGGCCTTGATCATCGACTTGCCGGACGAGAGCTCCTTTTCGATATCGGGCGCGCCGTCGACCGCGGTGAAGATGAACTCCGAGCGGTTGAGCTGCTTGGCGGCCAGCTGGGCGCCGATCGCCGTCGGGTCGTTGATGGCGAACACCGCGTCGATCTTGTCGAAGCGGGTCAGCAGCGACTGGAACACTTTCAGGCCGCCGTCGCGCGAGCCTTCGGCGTTCTGGTCGTCGGACAGGATCTTGATGTCGGGATGCTGCGCAAGCACGTTCTTGCAGCCCTTGACCCGCTCCAGGATCGACGACGAGGCCGGGCCGTTGAGGATGACGTAATCGCCCTTGCCGCCAGTGTGGTCGACCAGGTACTGGCAGGCCTCCTCGCCGGCCTTGACGTTGTTGGTCATCACCGTGACGTCGGCGCCTGGCGCCGAGACATCGAACGCGGCAACGATGATGCCGGCGGCCTGCGCCTTCTTCACCGCCGGCGCGATCGCCTTGGCATCGACTGCGTTGAGCATGATCACGTCGACGCCCGCCGCGATGAAGGAATCGACCTGCGAAACCTGCTTGTTGAGATCGTAGTCGGCCGATACCGACGTCACCTCAACCTTCGGATTGATCTTCTTGGCCGCGTCCTCGATGCCCTTGATGGTGGCGACGAAGAAGGGGTTGCCGAGCAGGCCGACCGAGATGCCGACCTTGTTCAAGTCCTTGGCCGATGCGGGCGCGATGGCGACGGCCGCGAATGCGGCGCCGCAGAGCAGTTTGGCGATGATCTTCATGACGCTTACTTCCTCCTGATGCCCCGCGCCTCTCGCGGTGCGTTACACAAGCCGGTCGTTGATGCCGGCGACCAGGTCACTCACGTTCTTGCTCCGGCCTGGAGCCGGTAGCGGTCGAGGGCGACCGCCACGATGATGACCAATCCCTTGATGATGTACTGCCAGATGTCCGAGACACCGGCCAAGATGAGCCCGTTGGACAGAACCGCGATGATCAGGCCGCCGATCAGCGTGCCCCAGATCGAGCCGACGCCGCCGACAAAGCTGGTGCCGCCGAGGATGACGGCGGCGATGGCGTCGAGCTCGTAGGACTGGCCGAGCTGCAGGCCGTTGGCGGCGTAGAGCCTTGCCGCCGACATGGCGCCGCCGAGACCGGCGAGCAGGCCCGACACGCCATAGACGAAGAGCAGCACCAGCGGCACCTTGATGCCGGTCAGCCGCGCCGCCTCGGCATTGCCGCCGACGGCATAGATCCAGGTGCCGAGCACGGTGCGCTTGAGCACCAGCCAGGACAGCACCACCACCGCGAGCGCGATGACGACCAGCCAGGGAATGCCGAACAGCGAGCCATTGCCGATGAAGTCGAACGGCAGGTCGGAATTGAACACGGTCGTGTCCTGCCCGAGCAGGCGGGCAATGCCGCGCACGGCCGTCAGCGAACCCAGCGTGACGATGAAGGGCGGCAGCCTGATATAGGCGATGAGCAGCCCATTGATGAGTCCGAAGCCGAGGCCGGCCAGGATGGCCGCCGGCACGCCGAGCAGTCCCCAGTCCGGCACCAGCGACACCATCACCGCCACCATCGCCGAAGCGGCCAGAATGGAGCCGACGGACAGGTCAATGCCGCCGGTCAGGATGACGAAGGTCATGCCGGCCGCCAGCACGATGTTGATCGACGACTGCTGGGTGACGATCAACAGATTCGTCTCGGTCATGAAGCGAGGGTTCATGAACTGGAAGCCTGCCGCCAGCAGGATCAGGACAGGCAACATGCCAAGCGCGGCGAAAGCGGTTCGCAACCGCCGGCTCGTGCCGGTGGCCTGGTCGCCAGCGCTGCTCCCGGTCGTCTTCTCGGTCATTGCTGAGCTGCTCCCGTTGCCAGTTCCATGATCTTCTCCTGACTGAGTGGCGTGCCTTCGGATGCCGTCACCTCGCCTGCTATGGCGCCGTCGCGCATCACCAGCACGCGGTCGGCGATGCCGATCACTTCCGGCAATTCGCTGGAGATCATCAGGATGGCGATGCCCCTGTTGGCGAGATTATCGATCAGCCGGTAGATTTCCGACTTGGCGCCGACGTCGACGCCGCGCGTCGGTTCGTCGAGGATGACGACCTTTGGCTCGGTCTCCAGCAGGCGGGCGAGCAGCACCTTCTGCTGGTTGCCGCCCGACAGCGAGCCGGCATTGGCCTGCGCCGAGCGGGCGCGGATCGACAGATCCGCGATGGCTTTTGCGGCGCGCCTGTCGGCGGCGGTGAAATCGCGAAATCCGCCGGCCCGCGCGTCCCTCGCCAGCACGCCCATGCTGATGTTGTCGGAAATCGACATGTCGAGAAACAGGCCGAGTTCCTTGCGATCCTCGGTGAGGTAGGCGATGCCCGCATCGAGCGCCTCGCGCGGCGAGCCGATGGAGATCGGTTTGCCGTCGAGTTCCAGCGTGCCGGCGCTGCGCCTGTCGGCGCCGAAGATCAGCCGCGCAAGCTCGGTGCGGCCGGAGCCGACAAGACCCGAGAGCGCCAGCACCTCGCCCTTGTAGAGGTCAAACGAACAGTTCTTCAGCAGGCGCCCGTCGGACATGCCGCGCACCGAGAGCGCGACCACGCGCTTCTCGTCCGGTGGACGATGATCCTTCTTGTAGAAGGCGGAGAGATCGCGGCCGACCATCATCGACACCAGCCGCGAGGCGTTGAGCTCGGCACGCTCCAGCGTACCGACATAGCCGCTGTCGCGCAGCACGCTGACGCGGTCGGCGAGCTGATAGACCTCTTCCATGCGATGGCTGATGTAGATGATGGCGATGCCTTGCGCCTTCAGCGTCGCGATCACCTCGAACAGACGGTCGGTCTCGCGCGAGGTCAGCGAGGTGGTCGGTTCGTCCATGACGATGATGCGCGCATTGGTCGACAAAGCCCGGGCGATCTCGACCAACTGACGCTCGCCGAGCGAGAGGCTCGAGACCAGGGCACGCGCCGTGAAGGACACGCCGAGCCGCGCGATGATTTCGTTCGCGCGCCGATTGCACTGGTCACGGTCGACGAAGCCAAGGCGCCGCGGCTCGTTGCCGAGGAAGATATTCTGCGCCACCGTCAGATTGGGCGCCAGCGACAGCTCCTGATAGATCACCGCGATGCCGGCGGCGCGCGCCTTGATCGGATCGCCGGTCGCGGCAGGCACGCCATCGATCAGGATTTCGCCGCCGGCATCCGGCCGATAGGCGCCCGACAGCACCTTCATGAGCGTCGACTTGCCGGCGCCGTTCTCGCCCATCAGCGCATGCAGCTCGCCGGCATGGACGTTGAGCGAAACATCCTGCAAGGCGCGGATCGCACCAAAGGTCTTGGAGATGTGGCGCATCTCCAGCACCGGCTGGTGGATCGGTTGCATCTGCGCGGTCGCGCTCATCGTGCGCCACCCGCCATCTTGCCGGCGATGCCGTGCCCGGCAACGAGATCGCGCCAGGCATCGCGGTAGCCGATGAGGCCGGTGAAGCGCGTTGCATGCACCGGCTGCGGCGCCTCGGCGGCGAAGTCACGCCCGACGCTCTCGAAGGCGAGCGCGGCCGCGCCCGTGGCGCTGCCTTCCAGCGTGGCGCCTTGCAGGAAGGCCTGGTGGGGACGAAGCTGCGCCAACAGCCCCACAAGCAGGCCACCAGTGTTCAGCCCGCCATCCACAATCACGGTGTTTTCCGAATGGATCAGGTCGAGGCAGAGATGGACCATCAGCGCCACATAGAGCAGTGCCGCCGCGGCGCGTTCTCCGGCATCGGGCATGCGCCCGACCAGCCGGCCGGGACGGTCGGGTGTCGGCCCGCCCGGCGCAAAACTCGGCAGCGCCATGATGCCGTCGTCGATCACCTGCTGTACCGAGCCATGCGGGATCGCGCCTTGCCAGCCGCCGCTGATGGTAGCGAATTCGCGCCCGCCCATGAAGCGGATGGTCGGCACCGGGCCGCCGTCGACATCGACATTGACCAGCATGTCGCGGTCACGGTCGAGCACTTCCAGCGGGCAGTCGGGATTGAGCACGATGACCCAGGTGCCGGTCGACACCACGGTCAGCGGACCAAGCTCTTGCCGGCGATAGGCATGCAGCGCCGCATTGGAATCGTGGACGCCATTGTGGATGGCGATCGGTCGCTTGTTTTGGCCGAAATGCCGTTCACTGATCACAGCGCCTGCCCGCTCGAAGACCGGCATCTGGCCGCGCCATCCCTCCGCATCGACCAGCGAGGAAAAGTCTCGGGCGCGCGGCGCCCACAAATGTGAATGGCAGCCGAGATAGGACACTTCCGAGACTGGGCGGCCGCCGAGGCGCCAGCTCCAGTACTGGGGATAGCCGAGAATCCACTTCGCCGCCGAGAACGCGTCGGGATCGACCTCCTGCAGCCACAACATGTGACGGCCATAGTTGAAGCCAAGCGGCAGGCGTGGCGAGAAGGTCTCGGCAAAATTCGGAATACTGCGATCGATCCGGGCGGCGATTTCGGCTGGCGGCTCCTGCTCGTAGTCGAGGATCGGATGCGTCAGCGCGCTATCGTCGACCAGCGCAAAGGTGCAGCCATGGCCCGACACCATCACCCCGTCCACGCCATGGTTTTCGACCGCGTCCGTGACGGCGCCGAGCACCCAGTCATGAAGGGCGGCCTCGTCGAGCACGCTGAACTCGTCCTGGTCTACCCATTTCGGCTGGGTCCGGCGCTCGTCGAGGATGCGTCCGTCCTGGCCGAAGACAAACAGCTTCGAATTGGTCTTGCCGAAATCGAGCACCGCCATTTTCACGGGACGGCTCCTGAGGTGGAAGCAACCCGCACCATGACGCCGGCATCTTCCAGCATGCGCGCATCGGTGTCGGAGAGCCCGTCATCGGTCACCAGCGTGCCGATGCGCGACAGGGGCAGCGCGACATTGCGCGCGTGGATCGACAGCTTGCGGCTGTCGGCCAGCACCACGATCTGATCGGCGCAGAGGCTGAGCTCGACAATCGAACGCACCAGCAGCGGATGCGATTCCAGCACGCCTTCCTGGTTGAGGCCTTGCGCGCCGAGAAAGAATTTCGAGGCGTAGAAGGGCGTTGGCTGAGTCAGCGAGTGGATGATGCCGGGCTCGCGATGCAGGTCACCACCGGCGACCGTCAGGCTGCAATGGCCATGGTCGCTGAGATAGACCGCCAGCGGCATCGAGTTGGTGTAGAGGCGGATGTTACGCTCGGCGAGCTTGACGCCGAGATGGAAGCAGGTCGAGCCGCCATGAACGATGACCGCGTCGCCATCGCGCACCATGGTCGCGGCGACGGCCGCGATCTGCCGCTTGGCCTCGACGGCAAGGTCGCGGTTTTCGTCATAGGGCCGGGCAAAGGCCACGCCTTGTGATGCCCCGTCGAGCGCCGAGATGCCGCCATAGACCTTCCGCGCCTCCCCGGCCTCATCGATCCGGTCGATATCGCGCCTGACCGTCGCTGCTGAAACGCCAAGCCGCTCCTGCAGCTCGCGCACCGAGGCGAACGGGCGGTCCCGCAGCAGTTCAACGATCTGGCGCTGGCGGCCGGAGTCGCTCAATTCTTTCCTCCCAATGCCATTTTTCCAATGACAATTGATGCAACTTACTCAACATCAATCAGATTGCAAGCCGGTTTTGATGATAGTAGATCACCATTGACGCAAGTCGCTCGCATCTGCGATATCAACGCCGACAGCGGCACCGGCGACGGGATTTCGTACAGGCGTGCAAGGAAGGGTCCCATGGCAACTCAAGCTGACGCGCAGGAACTGGCGGCCTTGCGGGCGCTCTCGGCCAGCATCGGGCTCAACCCGCATATGACCCAGGCGGCGGGCGGCAACACTTCGCTCAAGGCCGGCGACACGCTGTGGATCAAGGCCTCGGGCACATGGCTGAAGGATGCGCTCAGCGACGACATCATGGTGCCGGTGGCGATGGCGCCGCTGCTCAGGGCCGTCGAACAGCGAGATCCGGCAGCCGACAAGCCGCAGGCCTTTGCCATCGATGAACTCAATCCGCGCGGCCTGCGTCCGTCGATCGAAACCACGGTGCACGCCTTGATGCCGCAACGCGTGGTGCTGCATGTCCACTGTGTCGACACGATTTCGCTTGCCGTGCAGGCCGATGGCAAGGCCGAGGTCGCCAGGCGGCTCGACGGCATCGAATGGGCCTATGTGCCCTATTTCCGGCCGGGCCTGCCGCTTGCCCGCGGCATTGCCGAGAAACTGCGCCCCGGTGTCGACGTGCTGATCCTTGGCAATCACGGGCTGGTCGTCGCCGCCGAAACCGTCGCCGAGGCCGACATTCTGCTCCGCCGTGTCCGGTCGCTGCTGGCGCGGCCGGCGCGCGTCACCGCCGCGCCCGACATCGCGGCCCTGACCACGCTTGCCCGCGACAGCATCTATCGATTGCCGGCGGATGTCGAAGCGCATGCGGTAGCCCTCGACGCGGAAAGCCGCCGCATGGCTGAGGCCGGCAGCCTCTATCCGGACCATGTCATCTTCCTCGGCCAGGGCTCGGTCGCGGCCAGACCGGGCGAGGACGCAGCCGGCGTCGCCGCTCGGCTCGGCGCGGCACCAGCGGCGCTCCTGTTTCCCGGGGCCGGCGTGCTGATGCGCGGCGACGCCAGTGCCGGCGCCGACGCCATGCTACGCTGCCTCGCGGACGTCACGGCACGCGTCGATATCGCGGCGCGGCTGAACTACCTTACCGCCGCCGAGAATGACGAACTGGTCAATTGGGACGCCGAGCAATATCGCCAGAAGCTCAACGCCGCCGCCGGCTAGCAGAGGACTGACAATATGATGCCTCTTGTCATCGGCATCGACATCGGCACGTCGGGCGCGCGCGCCGTCGCCATGCGCCCGGATTTTTCGATTGCCGGCCAGTCCGCCGTCCGCCTCGACCGATTCGGCCAAAACCCCCGCGACCCCTCGGCATGGTGGCAAGCGGTCCAGGCAGCTCTGATGGAACTGCTTTCGGGCCTTGATCGCGCCGCGATCCGCGCCATCGCCGTCGACGGTACGTCCGGCACGCTGCTGCCGGTCGACGACGCCGGACGGCCCTTGGCCGAGCCGCTGATGTACAATGACAAGGTCGCCGACGCTGACATCCTGGCCGCGATCACGCGTGAGGCGCCGAATGCGAGCGCCGCGCACGGGGCGACTTCGGGCCTCGCCAAAGCCTTGCAGTTCCAGCATCTGCCCGGCATCGCCGCGGTGCTGCACCAGGCCGACTGGATCGCCGCAAACCTGTCCGGCCGCTTCGACGTCAGCGACGAGAACAATGCGCTGAAGACAGGCTATGACGTCGAGGCCCGCCGCTGGCCGGATTGGATCGCGGCCACCGGACTGCGCATGGACTTGCTGCCGGATGTCGTCGAGCCGGGCGATGTCACTGGCACGCTCACCGCGGCCGCGGCAGAGCTGTTCGGCCTGCCGCGCGATGTGGTCGTGGTCGCCGGCACCACGGATGGCTGCGCGTCGTTCCTGGCGACGGGCGCCACGGCGGCCGGCGATGGCGTCACGGCACTGGGATCCTCGCTTACCATCAAGATCCTCTCCGACCGGCTGATCTCGGCGCCGCGCTTCGGCATCTACAGCCATCGCCTCGGCGACGCCTGGCTGGCCGGCGGCGCGTCGAATTCCGGCGGCAAGGTGCTGGCTCAACATTTTCCGCTCGCGCGCATCATCGAACTCAGCGCGGCAATCGACCCGACGACCGAGACCGGCCTCGACTACTATCCGCTCAGCACATCAGGCGAGCGGTTCCCGATCGCCGATCCGGCCTTGCCGCCGCGCCTTGTGCCACGGCCGGCTGACGACGCCGACTATCTCAAGGCGATGTTCGAAGGCATGGCCGCGATCGAAGCACTCGGCTACCGCAGGCTTGCCGAGCTTGGCGCGCCGGCGCTGACATCGGTCAGAAGTGTCGGCGGCGGTGCGGCGAACCCGGCCTGGACTGATATCCGCCGGCGCAAGCTCGGAGTCGATTTCCTGCCCACACTTTCCGACGAGGCGGCGGCCGGCACGGCGCGACTGGCACTGAAGGGTGCAAGCAAGGCGGGGCTGTTATGAGTGCCAAAAGCATCGAACATCTCGACGGAATCGGGCCGCTGGCTGAGCGCTATCAGGTCTTCCTGCTCGACCAGTTCGGCGTGCTGCATGACGGCCAGGCACCCTATCCCGGCGCGGTGGAGGCCTTGTCGGCGCTGAAGCGCGCCGGCAAGACGGTGGTGCTGATTTCCAATTCCGGCAAGCGCGCCAGGCCCAACGAAGATCGCCTGCTGAAGCTCGGCTTCGCCGCTGGCAGCTGGGACCATTTTGTGTCCTCGGGCGAGGTGGCGTGGCGACGCTTCCACGAGATGGCGACAAATGGAGCGTTGCGACCCGGCACGAAATGCCTGCTGATCAGCCGCGACGGCGATCGCACGGCAATCGAAGGCCTGCCCTTTGTGCTGGCGGAAACCGGCCAAGACGCCGAACTGGTGCTGATCTCGGCCAGCGAGGGCGACCGCCAAGACCTCGACCATTATCGCCGCCTGCTTGCCCCAGCGGCGGCACGGCAGGTGCCGTGCTTCTGCACCAATCCCGACAGGATCATGCTGACGGCGGTCGGACCCCGGTTCGGCGCCGGCGAGATTGCCGATCTCTATGAAAGCCTTGGTGGCAGCGTCACCCGCATCGGCAAGCCCTATCCTGCGATTTTCGACGCAGCCCTGGCACTGGCCGGCGAGCCGGAGCGCGGCGATGTGGTCTGCATCGGCGACAGCGTCGAGCATGACATATCAGGCGGAAACGGCGCCGGCATCGCCACGGCACTGGTTCTCAGCGGGATACTGGCGGGCATATCTGATCTTGCCGCCATTTTCGACGAACAGCAGGCCTGGCCGACCTACATCACAGGGTCCTTCAGCTTTCGCTGACCGCTTCGAGCATGCGCCGCGCGCTCTCCTCATCGGTGATCAGGATCGTCGGTGCGATCAGGTTCATGGCGCCGAGCAGGGCCTCGATCTTCTCCTCGCCGCCGGAGGTCAGGATGCGGATCGGCGCCGCGCGCAGCCGGTCGACATCCACCGACATCACCAGGCTGTTGATCGGATGGTCGACCAGATCGCCATTGCGGTCGAAGAAGTGGAACAGAAGGTCGCCAACCGCGCCGCGGGCAACCAGCGCCTCCCGATCCGCTTCGTTGAGAAAGCCGCCGCGCGAGAAGGTGGTGGCCGAAGCGATGCCGCCGACGCTCAGCAGAACGGCATCGAGCACGTTGGCCATTTCAAAAACCTCCTGCAGGCCGCAGCGCTCGACCAGCGCGATCTTGGTCTCGACGCTGTCGACGACGGCCGGCGTCGGGATCAGATAGCCGTCGCCCTGGAAGATCTGGGCGAAGCGCCAGGAGAACTCGGCCGGGTTGTAGCGCCGCACAACGCCGACACCGCCCAGCAGCGAGATGACCTTGAAGTCGGAGAGCGACTTGGCGCTGATGAAGGGCAGGCTGGAGAACAGCGTTCGGCCCCAGCCGACGCCGACGCGCATGCCGGATTTCATCGTATCGGACAGGAAAATCCCGGTCTTGGCGCTGATCGCCGGGAGCGGATCGGCGTTGGGGGCGGTGAGCGGCGCCACCAGCGCCTGCTCCAGGCCGAACGTCCGCTCCAGCGCGCGCTCCAGCCGCACGATCTCCGCCAATTCGCTCTCGATGGTGATCTTCACCTCGTTGCGCGCCCTCGCCTCGGCCAGCATGCGCACGATGGTGACGCGGCCGACGCCAAGCACGTCGGCGATCTCGTTCTGCGTCATCTGCTCGACGAAATACATCCAGGCGGCGCGGATCCTGAGGCGATCCGTCCGGCTCTCGCTGACGACCGGCTCGGTCGCCTCGCCGCCGCCGCGACCGTCTTCGGTTTCGCTGTGTCGTCGCCTGGCCAAATCATCCCTCCCCCGCGACGGACAAGCGCGCCGTCACCGATTCTGCATGCTGGTCTAGTATCGCCTATTGATCTACCAATCGATAGGAACAATGTAGAGTTGGTGGCCGGCCGCTTGCTGGCCGTTCTCCACGGCACTTTCGAGGCGATCCGCGATGCTCCGACAAATCTCCGAAGATGTCCGCGTCAATTTGAAGGACCGGTTGCGGGAAGTCCGCGACATCATCCGCCAGAGCCGCCATGACGGCAGCGGTGAAGCCAGTGCCCTGCGCGAGGCGACCAGCCGCTTGCCGCCATTTCCGGGCAAAGGCATCGAAGGCCTGCTCAGCCATGCCGCGAGCGCTTTCGACGAAGCGCTGTCGATAGCCGAATCCTTTGTCCCGCATGAGCGCCCGATCAAGGTGGACGGCACGACCGTAAAAGGCCTCGGCACTTATTTCCCGGGCGGAAACGAAGAGCGGCAATTGAGCGCCGAGCGCCTGTTCCGGCGCGACATGTACTATTTGACCAAGGCCGTGCTTGCCGACCTGAAGATCGACAATGCCCGCATCCTTGAAGCCGATTTCGCCGCCGTGCATGCCACGATGCGCAAGCGCCATGGCGATCTCCTGGCCGCGTTGGTCGCGCCGGATGCCGGGCTGCAGGCTATCGCGGCCACCTGCGCGGCGCTGCTGGTCGAGTTGCTCAACCAGCGTCCGGTCCGCTTTGCCGAAACCGCGCCGGAAACGCCTGAGATTGGTGGCCGGGCGCTCGACATAAGTTGCCTGGCGCCGGTCGTTCTGGCCTGCGGCCTGGCGACCACCGGCCGCGATGGCGCGCCGGAGCCGGACATGCTGGAGATCGCGATCCTGGCGGCCGATATCCGTCATGACCGCATCGTGCAGGCCTGCGGCAAGGCAAGCCCGGCCGAGGAACTGACACCGGTCTTTGCCACCTTGCTCGCGCATTTGCCGTAAGCTCCGGCAACTGTCTCGAACGATCTAGGCCCCGGCGGCCAAGTCCATGATGGTCTTCTTGGCGCGCTGGATCGAGGCTGGGCTCATCGACAGCTCCGTCAGCCCCATCTCGAGAAACCTCGCAATCAGGTCGGGACGTCCGGCCGCCTCGCCGCACATGCCGACCATGATACCGGCGGCAACACCCGCCTTGGCCGTCAGCTCGATGGCCATCATGACGGCCGGATTGGTGACATCGTTGAGCTTGGCCACAGTAGGGTTGAGCCGGTCGGCGGCCATGATGTACTGGGTCAGATCATTGGTGCCGATGGAGAAGAACGCCACCTCCTTGGCCAGCGCCGGAGCGATCAGCACCGCCGCCGGGGTTTCGATCATCACGCCGAGATCGAACGTCGCATAAGGCACGCCTTCGGCCTTCAGCTCGGCGGCGCATTCATCGACCAGAACGCGCGTCTGCCTGACCTCCTCGATGTCGGCCACCATCGGCAGCATCACCTTGATGTTGCCATGCACGGCTGCCCTCAGCAGCGCCCGAAGCTGGCGCTTGAAGATATCGGGCCGGTCAAGGCACATGCGGATGCCCCGCCAGCCGAGGAAGGGGTTTTCCTCGTCGGGGAATTCGATGCCAGCGATCGGCTTGTCGCCGCCAATGTCAAGTGTGCGCACAATGACCGGATAGGGGGCGAAGGCCTCGGCCAGCGCCGCATAGGTTTCGGCCTGCATGTCTTCCGAGGGAAGATGCATATGGCGCATGAACAGGAGTTCGGTGCGGAACAGGCCGACGCCCATGGCGCCAGCCTCCTGCGCCGCTTCGATTTCCTCGAGCGAGCCGATATTGGCCGCGACCTCGATCACCTTGCCGTTGGCCAGCTTCGGCGTCACCGTCTTGAAGACGCTCAGCCCGGCGCGCTCCTTTGCCGCCGCTTCAACGCGGGTGGCGAAATCCGCGCGCGTCGCCGCATCGGGGTCGATGATGACATGGCCGCTGGTGCCGTCGAGCGCCACCTCGCGCGCCGTGCGCAAGGCATTGACGCTGTCGCCAAGGCCCAGCACCGCCGGAATGCCATGCGAGCGGGCAATGATGGCGATGTGCGATGTGGCGCCGCCATGGCCGCAAATCACCCCGCCAATGCGTTTCAGCGGCGCGCGCGCCAGATCCCAGGCGCCGATATCGTCGGCGATCAGAATGGCGCCCTCGGGGATATTTTCCAGGCTGACATCGTCCTGGCCGAGCAGCACGAGGCAGATCTGCCGTCCAACGGCATGGACGTCGTCGGCGCGCGCATTGAGGTAGTGATCGTCGACGGCGCTGAAATCCGCGGCGATGGTGGAAGCGGCGGTGATGACAGCCGAGATAGCGTCATTGCCACCCTCGATCAGCCCTTCGGCCTCGCCGGTCAGGCTGTCGTCGGCGGCGATATCCCTGAGTGCGGCGACGATGCCCCGGTCTCCACCTGACAGCGTATCCTGCGCCAATATCTTGTCCATCCGCGCCTGAACGGCCCCAATGGCAGCTCGAAACCTGTCGATCTCGCCGGCGATTTCGCTTTCCTGCAGCATGCGGCCCTGTCCGGCGATGTCAGGCGGGAAATGCGCGAAGGCAGGCCCGATGGCGAAACCCTCGCTTGCGGCGACACCGCGCAGGCCATTTGGCCCACCGGGTGCTGGCAGAGCGGATTCGCCAACCGACGCGACTGGCGTGTCCGATACGGCATCGGCGGCCGGCTTGGGCTCCTCGTCGTCGAGGCCCGCCTTAGGGTTCTCAAGATAGCCAATCAGCGCCTCGATGGCCTCGATGGCGTCAGCACCGTTCGCCCGCACAGTAACTTCCTGGTTTTCCTTGACCGCCAGCAGCATCAGCTTGACCGAGCTCTTGGCGCTGACTGCCTTGCCGTCCTTGACCAGCTCGACATCGGATTCGAAACCCTTGGCGAGCTTGACGAACCGCGTGGCGGGACGGGCGTGCAAACCTTCATGCACTCTGACGATGGTCGAGCGTTCCATGGCAAATACTCTGGTTTTGAGCGCCACCGCCAACATAGGCTGCGGCGCGAATGTTGTCAGGCGGCGATGGTGATGATCGCGCCGGTCTTCAGGGCGGCCACGAGCGCTTGTGTATCGACTTGCGATGCGCAGATTTCGCCCGGCCTCTCGGCCTCGGTGGCGCCGTTGAACGAGATAACGACATGGCCCATTTCGAGCACCTTGCTCCAGGCGCTGGAGCCGACGGCGGTTATGACAGCGGAAACCGGACCAAGGGTGATCGAAGCGCCCTTTTGAGGCGCTCCGTCACTGGGTCCCTGCTCCGTCTTGTGGAGCACCGACACCTCGGCAAGCTCCGGCGGCGAGCCATCCGCAAACAGGATGACCACGCCCCCTTCGGCAAGGTCCGCCACTTCGGGTCCGATGGCAGTGACCCGTGTTCTCAACAGAACCGTCATATGGCGAACCTCATTTTCCTACTTTTCTTAGAACACGATCAGGCTGACAACCCAGGCGATCAGCACCGAGATAGGACCCATGATCTGGCGGCTGATGAGCACCGCCGGAACACCGATTTCGATGGTCTTCGGCTTGGCTTCACCCAGAGCAAGGCCGACGGGGACGAAGTCGCAGCCCACCTGGGTGTTGTAGGCAAACAGCGCCGGCAGGGCCATCGCCGGCGAAATCGTGCCGTTGGCGATCTGCGGGCCGATGATGGCAACGCCGATGACCTGCGCGATGACGGCGCCTGGCCCGAGGATGGGCGACAGGAACGGCAGGCCGCAAATGGCCGAGATGACCAGCAGACCGACGATGTTGTTGGCCAGTGGACCCATCGGCTGGGCCAGCACATCGCCGATGCCGGTGTAGAGGATCAGACCGATGAGCATGGTCACGAAGGCCATGAACGGCAGCACGTTGCGAACGACCTGGTCGATGGTGCGGCGGCCGGCATTGAAGAAGATGCCGACGACACGACCCATGACACGGCCGATCGTGCTGATGAAGCCGATTAGACCACCCTCGCTGGGCAGTGCTGTCGGCGTCGCATTGCTGTTGCTCGAACTCATCGCTGCTGCTCCCCCCGCAGTGGTGACCGTTTCGGACCCGTCCGCCATTGTGACGTCGGCCGGTTTCACGCCCGAAACGTAGATGTCCTCAGTGATGAACTGGGCGAGTGGCCCCGATTGCCCGACTGGCGTCAGATTGACGGTCGGAATGCGCTTGCGCGGATAGACGCCGCAGCGTGCGGTGCCGCCGCAATCGACGACGACGACCGCCATCTCGCTTTCGATTGGCGGCGCCCTGAAGCCGTCGACGGCTTCGGCGCCGGTCATATCGGCGATGAGCTGTGCCACCGGGTGAATGCCACCGCCGGTGACGGAAACAACCTTGCTGCGCTGTTCGGTCGGCTCGATCACGAGCGGGCCACCCCAACCGGTTTTGCCCCGGGAAATCCGTACTGCTTTGTATGTCTTGGCCATGATGTCCTCCCCGCCCTTACAGCTCGACGCCTTGACGGCGCGCCATGATGGCGGTGATGCGTTCGGTCAGCATGCCCTTGAGCAGGATGACGACGAGGCCGACGATGGCGTACCAGATCGCCACCTTGACGTGGTAACCGGCAACGACGGCGCCTTTCTTTTCCAGCTCCAGCAGCGCGACGAGAATGCCGCCCCAGACGAAATATTCGCCGGGATTGATGTGCGGGAACAGGCCGAGCGGCGGATGCACGTAGGACACGGCCGCGTCATAGAAGGCGGGCTTGTGCTTTTCTTCCAGGAACGAGCCGAACGTGTAGGCCATCGGGTTGGTGAGGAAGAACACGGCCAGCAGCGGCAGCAGCGTGTAGCGCGTCAGCGCGATACGGCCGGCGCCGCGCGCCAAACCATGCACGCGCTCTTCACCGACCAGTTCGGTAACGGCGTAGAATGCGGTCATCAGCACCACCAGCGTCGGAATGATGCCGGTGACGAAGCCGGCGAACACTTCGCCGCCCTTCTGGAAGATGCCGATGAAGTACTTGCCGATGGCGGTCAGCCAGCCGAGCTGCTCTTCCTGCTGGACGTCCTTCAGCTTTTCCTTGAACTGCTCGACGGTGATCGGTCCGCTGTCTGCTTGCGCAAGGACAACGAGATGGTCGGAAGCATGCTCGACGGCGAGCTTGCCATGCAAAGCAGCATCCGAGACCATGGCACCTGCGACATGCAGATTGTTCACGGCCATGTCGGCATGCTGCGCCAACAACGAAAATACAGACATTTCTCCTCCTTATGCCGCCCGCCGGTTGATCCCAGTCGGTGCGCGGCGTTCCTCTAGGCCCTTGCTACGTTCAAACCGGACAGCCCCGGCTTCTTCCCAGGCTCCGACCGTGCTTTGTCGATCTGTTCGATCGCCCGCTTCACGGCCTCGGCCACACCGGGTTCCCCCTCCCCCTTGATTGCAGGATTGGACCGGAGTCTCTCGAGGGGAACACCCTCGAATTCTTCATGTCTCTTGAATTTGGTGAAGACGGACCGGCCGGTCATCACCATCACGCGGCGCACGATCATGTCAGGCGTCACCACGACCAGCGCTATGGTGCCCTTGGCAAATCGGCCGCGAAAATTGCCGGCTCCGACGAAGCCATCCTTGTACTGGTCGGTGACGCCCCGGAAGACATCCGAATAGTGCCGCATCTGCAGCCAGACGCCGAGCGACTGCAGCGCCCACACGATAACCAGCAAAAGCAGTCCCCACTGCCAAATCGCCATTCGGTTCTCCTCCCGAAGCCTCAGTTGAACACGCACCTTGGACCGATGCGCGACAACAGCAAAGTGAGAACATTTGTTTCCGAGAATGTCAATATGTATGATATTGGCCTTAGCCACGGTCATCCACAGGACGCTCTGCGATTTCGGTAGCGGCGTGGCTGTGCTAGCCTGTCGGCAAACGGGATGCGTTAAATGGAACTGCCTTTCAGGGATGAACTGGCCCTTATGCCCGACCTGCGCCACCGGTTGCGGCAGTTGCGCTGGTTTCGCGCGACTTTCCGCGGCAGCGCCAAGGTGGTCTCGGACACGTTCGGCGTGCGCTTCGACATCGACGAAGCCAAACTCACCAGGGCTTTTCTCGACTGGGTCGAAATCATGGAAGCGCAGAAACGCTTCGCCGCGGTCGACCGTGCCGACTTCATCGTCTTCGCCGCCGGCCTCGTGCTGCGCGAGCTGATCAAACAGGCGCCGGCCCGGGAAATCTCCGGCCTGACCCAGCTGACCGAGACGGATCAGAATGCCGGAACGCTGGAAATCATCCGCTTCTGGCCGGAGGGTTTTCTCTACACCAACTATTGCGTATCGGTGATTTCGGCGGTCCACGAGCAGGAATTCGGAAGCGCGCCGAGCATCGACAAATGCGCCGACGATTTGCGCACCTGGTGGTCCTATCGCGAGAACGTGACCGAGATGCCGGCCTATGCTGTGGCTTTCCTCGACCGCTTCCTGGGCGCCGAGCCGAACTGGATAACGCCGGACCGTGCACAGTCCCGGCAAGCCATGCAACGGGCGCTTGGATCGTCCCGCGCAAGCGATGCGTTGCGCCAGCTGTGATTACGCGCTGCCGATTGGATCCATCGGTCATCAAAACGCCGCACTATTGAACATTTGACTTTTTGCCGATAGCGATGTGCAAAATCGACTCGGGGGAGAAGCGCGTGGCGCAATCAAGGCCTATCATTTTCGACTGCGACGGCGTTCTCGTCGACAGCGAACCCTTGGCTGCCCGTGCCTATGAGCGCGTCTATGAAAAGCACGGCATGCCCGGTGTTCATGGCGGCATCATCGCCCAGTGCGTCGGCATGAAGCAGTCCGATATCATCGCCAGGATCAAGGAATTGACCGGTCATCAGTTCCCGGCTTCGGCCGATGAAGACATCTGGGCCGAGACCAAGGTGCTGTTTTCCGAGGAGCTGAAGCCGACGCCGGGGATTGCTTCTTTTCTGGAAACGCTTGCCGGCGACCGTTGCGTCGCCTCGTCGTCGTCCGTCGAGCGCATCAACCACAGCCTTGCCGTCACCGGCCTGGCGCATTTCTTCGGCGATGCGATCTACAGCTCTTCGATGGTCAAGAACGGCAAGCCGGCGCCTGACATCTTCCTGTTCGCCGCCGCCAGGATGGGCGCCAATCCGGCCGACTGTATCGTCATCGAGGACTCGCCCTTCGGCATCCAGGGCGCGGTTGCCGCCGGCATGACGGCGATCGGCTACACCGGCGGCGGCCACACCTATGCCGAGCACGCTGCCCGGCTGAAGGCCGCCGGTGCCGATTTCGTCTGCGCCGACTGGCATGAAATTAGCCGGCAATTGGCCGGGCTCGGCGTGCCGGCGTAGGCTAGCAGAGACTCTAGCAGAGACTAGAGAGGCCGTGGCCATTCGCTGCGTGGAATCTCGGAGCCCACACGGAAGTCGAAAGACAAGACCCTGGTCGCATCGGTGTCGACCTCGCACCGGAAGCTCAGATGGTACCATGTGGTTGTCGTACTGAAAGCGACATCCGGAGCGTCAATTATATTGCCTCCCTTCAGTGGTACTTTTGGCCACATGTAGGGAAAATAAGAGCCGTCCAGCAGTTGCTGCTGCAACTCGCTGGCGCAAAGCATGGATGCACGTTCAGCGCGAGGCACGCCACCCATCGAGGTCGTCGCCAGCGCATCGTCCGTGGCGTCCTGCGAGTAGAGCTTGCGAACACCCGGAGGGCCCGAGTCGTTCCGGGATGCAGACTTCGAAGCCTTTGCGGGGCTGGGCTTGGGTGTATTTGCGGGTTTGGGCTGAGGCCTTGCAGCCGACATGGGAAGCTCAACCTCGCCATCGGCAGCCAAAGGCGCTGGTACCGCGCCCTGTTGCTTGGCGGCGTCGAGCACCGCCTGCTTCTCCGCGTCCTGTGTCGGCTTGGCATCCGTCGTCGCGGTTACCGGCTTCTCGTCGGCCTTGGTTGTATCTGCCCGCTGCTCGGGGTCTGGCGGCGTCGCAGGCTGGTTCTCGACGGGCTTCGGCTCGACCGGCGGCTTCGAAGCGTCATCCTTGGCCGGCGCCGGCGAACTTTCCTCAGCGCTGGCCCCATCCAGGGATTTCCTCGGGCCGGTATCCTTGTCGCCGAACTGAAAGACAGGCTTCAGCACCTCAACCGGCGGGGGCTTCTGCGCCTGCTTTTCCGGCGGAGGCGGCTTTTCAACCTTCTGCTCGGGTGGTTTTTCAGCCTTCGGCTCCGGTGGATTAGGAGGCGGCGCCGGAGCAGGTTTCGGTTTCGGCTGCTCGGGCGCAGGCACGAGCGCGACATTGACCGGCTGCTCCTCCTGCGGCTGTTGGGGAGCCATGGGCAGGCCATACAACAGGAGCGCCGCGACAAGCACGTGCAGGATCAGCGATGCGGGGATGCCCCACAGCAGATTCCGACGCCGTTCTCCTGTCTCACCCTTCATCCCAGTCGATGTGGAATGAAATAGCGGCGGCTTCAAGCATAGGCATTGGATTTGCGCAATCTAGCCGCTGACAGCGTGTTGACTTGGATCATTGTACCCAGGGCAGCCCGACCAAGGCCCTGGGGCGACTCAACGAGCAACTGCCCACGATTCGATCCATCGATCGGCTACACCGGCGTAGGACACACTTATCAAGAGCATGCCGCGCGGCTGAAGGCCGCTGGGGCCAATTCGTTTGCGCCGACTGGCATGAAATTGGCCAGGCAACTTTCCGGGCTCCGCGTGCCTAATTGAGCGGATACTTGGTGAATCCACGGCTGGCCCATTCGCCGGGCGGAATTGATGACCCGACACTGAAGTTGAAGGATAGGACCCGCGTCGCATCGGGGTCGACTTCACACCGGAAGTTTAGATTATACCAGGTGTTTCTGGTGCTGAAGGCCGCCTGCGGCGGATTAAGGACATTGCCTTTGTCCAGAGTAATGGTTGGCACCCATTTGATCGAATAGTCGGCTCCTTGCAATTCTTGGCTCAGAACGTTGCCGCAAAGGTTGGCCACGCGCTGACCGCGCGGCACGTTATCCATGGAACTTGTGGCCAGCGCATCACCGGTAGCGCCCTGCGAGAAGAGCTTTCGAACTCCCGGAAGGCCGGAATACATCGGCGATCCTGCAGCGGCAGTGTTCGCGGGACTTGACTTCCCTGCTTTCCCGCTCGGAGCCTTGAAGGCTCGCGCGGATTTGAAATTCATCGTCTTTGCAGGTTTGGGCTTTGCCTTCTCGGCAGAGGGTGGCGGTGATGGCTTGTCACCAGCCTCGGCAGCCAATGGCTTTGGCGTCACGACCGCTTGCTTTTCGGCGGGTTGCGGCGCTGCCTCCTGCTGTTCCGGCGGCTGTTTGTCAGTATCCTCAGTTGGCTGCTTCTCCTCGCTTTGCGCGGGTTTTTCGTCCGGTGCGGCGGTGACCGGCTTCTCGTCAGGCTTGCTGGGCTCGGCCTTCTGCTGTGGCGTTGCAGCCGCGGCGGGCTGGGTCGGCGCGGGTGTCGGCACTACAGGCGGCTTCGCCGCCTCATCCTTGGCCGGCGAAGGCGCGTTGGCTTGAGCGCTGCCGCCGTCGAGAGATTTCTCGGGCCCGGTATCCTTCTTGCCATACTGGAAAACAGGCTTCAGAACGGGAATGTTCACCGGCTTCGGCGGCGGCTCGGGCGGTTTTTCAACCTTCTGTTCCGGCGGCTTTTCGGCTTTGGGCTTTGGTGGCGGTGGCGGAACAGGTTTCGGCTTTGGCTGCTCGGGCGGAGGCACCAGCGCGACATTGACCGGCTCGTCCTGCTGCGGCTGTGTGGGGGGCGTGCGTACGCCGTATACCAGGGCAACCACGAAAAGCGCATGCAGGATCAGCGATGCGGGGATGCCCCACAACAGATTCCGACGCCGTTCTTCTGTCTCGCCCTTCATCCCAGTCGATGTGGAATGAAATAACGGCAGCTTCAAGCATAAGCGTTGGATTGACGCAATTTGGCCGCTGACAGCTTGGTGATCTGCGGTCGTGGACCGCGCGTCACCAAGATGCTGGCCCGGTTGAAGCGGCTCGACAATCCAGACCTGAGATCAGCTAGCTTTGCCGCTGAATCCCGCCTAGAAGCCGCTCATCCAGCCGCGTTTCGCCAAACCAGTTCAGCCGGTTGATGCCGACGTAACCGGCATCGATCGCCTCGTTCTCGTCGCCCGGCTCGCTGGCATGAGCGCGCCCGCGCGGAACCATGATGACCGTGCGCTCGCCATCGCTTTCCACAGTCTCGGCCTTGCGGCCGATCTTGTCGCGGCCGATGCGCGGCTGGAGGATTTCAGCCGGCAGTGCGGCCGGCAGGTTGACGCTGAGCCAATGGCCCTCTGTCGCCCAGCCCCCGCGCGCATGCCACAATGAGGCGATCAGGGCTCCCAGCCATTGGTCGTCAACATCGGTGAAATCCGGATTTTTCACCCGCGAAAAACCGATCGCCGGCACGCCCCAGAAAGTTGCTTCCCGGGCAATGCCGAGCGTACCGGAATAGGCCAGGTCCTCGGCAACGTTGCGGCCGTCATTGACGCCCGCCAAGACGAGGTCAGGTTTCGGTTCATTCTCGAACAGCCAGGTCATCGCACTCACCACGCAATCGGCCGGAGTGCCGGAACAGGAATACCAGTTCGGCCTGACGCGCAGCATCGTCAAAGGTCTGGCGATCGTCAGCGACGAACCGGCGGTCGTGCGCTTGCCATCGGGTGCAACCACCCAGACATCGTCGCTCAGGTCCGTGACCGCGTTAACGAGACGGGCAAGCCCGGGTGCTTCGATGCCGTCGTCGTTGCAGATCAGGATTCTCACGATTTGCTTCCTTGCGGCACCGCGATGCGCTGGCCGATACGGCATTGCGTGCGCAGCGACGGGATGTGGCTTTTGAGGTCTTTGAGAAGATCGGTGGTGCAGGAATGGCCGATCGCCTCAGGCCGTCCTGCCTTCTCCCAGATGTCGACACTACCCGACAGCGTCGGATGGGTCGGCATGCGCACCCAGTCCGCCCGACCGGCTCTGTGCAGGAGATCGCCCGGAGAACCCGCCGGCAGATGCCCGGTGAGCAGCACAGGAAAACCGGCATCGTCGGCACGGGGCAACAGCCTGGACGACGGACCGGCCTCGCCCATGCCGTCATCGGCCAGCAGCGGCAGCGACGGCAGGGGATCGGCATCGGTCCAGTCGGCAGCACCCGCCAGGCGGGCACGCAGGAGGTCCGAAACACCGGGTAACAAGGCTGCCGAGGCGCCGATCTGCGCTTCCAGCGACGAACGCATGCCGGTATGGATGGCGCATGACCCCGGAAGAGCCGCGATCAATTCCAGAGACCGTCCAGACAGCGGCGTCGGCAGGAGACATCCCTGCGGATGCCGCGCCACCCATTGCGAAATTTCTCGCGCCCGCGCCGCTCCCGGTACCGGATCGGCGCCGTAGGACGCGTCGAAGACCAGAAGATCGCAGTGCGGGATCGTGTCCATGACGAACACATTGCTGTCCGGCACGACATCGGCCGTATAGACCGCGCGACTTTTCCCGTCATCGACGGCGAACCAGACGCCGCCCACGACATGCCCAGACCGTCCGGTCCTGACTGTCAGATTGCCGATCTCAATCGTGTCGCCGGGTTCAAAAATCTCGATGCGATTGACCGGCAGAGGAAATCGGCTGAGATCACCGGGATCGGCATAGGCGGCAAGCGTGGCGGGCGCCTCGTCGCGGGTCTCGGCCGTCATGAAGATCGGGCCGACATAGCCGCGCGACAACAGCCAGCTCAGCGCGCCGACATGATCCTCATGGGCGTGCGAGACAAAGAGTGCGTTGATGTCGCCGATGGGCCTATCGAGGGCGGGATAGTATTCCGCTCCGGAGGCGCCAGCCTTGATGCCGACATCGAGCAGGATGCGGTCGTTGCCGCTGTTGACAGTGAGGCTGGTGCGGCCCTTTTCGCCAAAGCCGCCAAGCAGGTCCAGCATCATCACGATGCCGTCCCTGCCGCCGGGATCAGCCAGCCGGACCTTATCCGCAGCCGCGCTTGCGCTCCGCTCTCCAGCAAGACCGGGTCGGGCTGTTCGAAATGCAAGGTGAGATCGGGGCCTGCCGATGGCGTGAATTCGATGCGCGCGGCACCCCCCTGGTAAATCACCCGCTTGACCAGGCCATCGAAGCCCGGACCATCCGGCGATACGTCGAGATCCGCCGACCGGCAGCAGATCTTCGCGCCGGCGCGCGGCCTTTCGCCGGGGCGGCAGCGGACCACCAGTTCGGTTCCGAGAACACGGACTTTGCAACGACCGCCCTCTTCGCCCGTCAAAACATCAGCTGGCAGCAAGATGCCTTGCGAGATGAAGGATGCCACCATTTCATTTGCCGGCTCATGATAGAGTTCGCGCGGCGTCGCCAGTTGCGCCAGGCGGCCATGGTCCATCACCGCGATGCGGTCGGCCAGCGCCATTGCCTCGGCCTGATCGTGGGTGATGTAGACGATGGTGGTGCCGGTGCGCTTGTGGAAGGCAGCGAATTCATCCTCCATCGAGGCCCTGAGATGCACGTCCAGATTGGCAAGCGGCTCGTCGAACAGCACCAGCGAGGGTGCGGCGACCAGGCACCGCGCCAATGCCACACGCTGGCGCTGGCCGCCGGAAAGATTGGCGGGCCTGCGCTCGCCCAGCCCCTGCAGATTGACCAAGGCCAGCGCGTCTTCGACCTTCTGGCGTGCGACAGCCTTGTCGAGCTTTGCCACCTTCAGCGAATAGCCGATATTTTCCGCAACCGTCATGTGCGGCCACAGCGCATAGTTCTGGAAGACGATGCCGACGCGCCGCTTTTCCGGCGCGACATTGCCGCCGCTGTTCGACACGACATCGCTGCCGATGCGGATCTCTCCCGAAGTCACTTTCTCGAAGCCTGCGACGAGGCGTAGCAACGTCGTCTTGCCGCAGCCGGAAGGTCCGAGCACGGCCAGGAACTCGCCGTCGGCGACGTCGATCGACACATCCTTCACCGCGTCGAAATCGGCGAAGCTCTTGGTGACGTTGTCCAGGCTCAGTCGCGCCATGGCAGAACTCCGCTCGGAAGATGAGGGGCAAGCAGATTGGTCACCAGCATCAGTACGAAGGTGACCGCGACCGTCATGACCGACATCGCCGCCGCATAGTTGGAATCGCCGCCTTGTTCGAAGGAAAACATCACCACCCCGATCGTCTCGGAACCCGAGGACCACAGCAGTGCCGAGACGGTGAGCTCGCTGAGCGCCGTCATGAAGATCAAAAGGCCGCCGGCGATCGCAGCCGGCGCGACGAGCGGGAAGATGATGGTGCGCATGCGCGTGAACAGCCCGGCGCCCGCCACCTGTGCCGCCTCCTCCAGCGCCCGGTCGATCTGGTGATAGCCGCTGATGGTTGGCCGCAGCGCCAGCACCAGGAAGCGGGCGAGATAGGCGTAGAGAATGATCCAGACCGTGTTGTAGAGTTGGATGCCGGTCAGCGGGATCGGCCGCAGGAAGAGCAGCAGCGAGGCGATCGCCAGCACCACACCGGGCAACGCATAGGGCAGTTCGACCGACAAATTGAGCAGCCGCACCCAGCGCGGCTTGCCCCAGGCGATGAGGTAGCCGACCGGCACGGCGACAATGACCGCGAAGAAGGCGGCAGCGATCGACAGCCAGAAACTGTTGAAGAAGGCGCGCTTGGCGGCGTCATGCTCGAACAGCACGAAGCGGTAATTGTCGAGCGTCGCCGTCTTGGCGTTGAGCGCGATGCCGTAGCCGGGCACCAGTGATGTCAGCACCAGACCGAACAGCGGCAGGAACAGCACCAGCGCGATGAGCAGCCACATGCCGGCTTGCACAACCACCCGCCAGCGGCCAAGCTCGTAGGGTTCGGCCGCCAACGATGTCGAACTGATGCGATAGTCGCGACGGCGGCTCAGGAGTTCCTGGGCAAGGATACCGGCCATGGCAATGACGCCGATCAGCACCGAAAGAAACGCCGCCTCGCCGAGCATCGCCGGACCACCGCCAGCGAGCCGCTGGTAGATCAGCGTCGGCAGGACGAGATAGTTGGCGGGAATGCCGAGGAAGGCGGGAATGCCGAAATTGCCGACGCAGGAGACGAAGGCCAGTGCCGCGGCCGCCATGATCGACGGCGTCATCAAAGGCAGAATGATGGTGACCAGCACGGTGAACCAGCCGGCGCCGCCGGCCCGCGCGGCCTCGACCAGTTCGCGCGGCAGCTTGCGCAGGCCGGCCCGCACCAGCAGGAAGACCAGCGGGCCGTATTGCACGCCGAGCAGCAGGATGATGCCCGAGGTCGAGTAGAGCGGGTTTTTCGTGCCAAGCGGCGGAGCCGCTCCAAACAGTTTGAGGAATGGACTGGCCGGACCGAACAATTGCAGCCAGGCCAGCGCCGTCACCTGAGGCGCGATCATTAAGGGCATGACGTAGCAGAGCATGAGAGCGCTGCGGCCGCGTATGTCGGTCAGCGAGACCAGGACCGCCACCAGGGTCCCCGATAGCACGGCAAGCAAGGTGCCGCCGATGCCGACCACCAGCGTATGCCAGGTGGCGATCCAGGTAGCCGGGCTGCGCAATCCGGCCGCAATGGCCACGGTCGACAAGGTGCCGCCGGGTGCCACGATCTCCTTGACCAGGCGTAGCATGGGCAGCAGCGAAAGCAGCACGATGAAGACGGCCACCGCCGCCGTCAGGGCCATTTCCTGGCCCCGACTTTCCTTGATGCGTGTTGCCATGATTGCGTGTCCTGAGATCCGGATGCCGTCTCACCGGCATCCCGCCATAGTGTCGGCTCAGCCGCCGAACAGTTCCTGGAATTTCGCCTTGTCGGCATCGGTCTTGGCGACGATTGCCTTGGTGTCGAACGGCATTACCTTGACCTTGACGCCTTCCGGCAGCCAGTCGGGGCGGCCGACCGAAGCACGGGCCGGCAGATAGCCCATGGACAGCGCCAGCTTCTGGCCTTCATCGGACAGAATGAAGTCGACGAACTTCTTGGCGCCGTCGACATTCTTGGCGGTCTTCATGATGGCGACCGGCTCGGTCACCGCCGGCACGCCTTCGCTAGGGAACACGAACTCGACCGGCGAACCCTTCTTTTTGGCGTTCATCGCCATGAAGTCGACCAGGATGCCATAGGGCTTCTCGCCTGATGCCACCGACTTCAGCACCGCGCCATTGCCGCGCACGCTGACGGTGTTGTTGGTCTTCAGCTTCTGGAAGAAATCCCAGCCATAATTGGTATCGCCGGCGAAGCCTGAAAGCAGGTAGGCGGCGGCCCCCGAATAGAGCGGGCTCGGCATGACCAGGCCATCGGCGTAAGCGGGCTTGGCGAGATCGGCCCAATGCTGCGGCTTTTCGGCCGCCGCCGTGTTGTAGACGATGCCGGTGGTGATCAGCTTGCTGCCGAAATAGGTCTTATCGGCGTCATAGGCATCAGCCTCGATGCCGTCGAGCTTTGCCTCGGCATAAGGCAGCAGCCGGTCGTCCTTCTTCAACAGCTCCATCGAGACCGCATCGGCGATCAGCAGCACGTCGGGCTGCGGGCTGCCGGCGGCGAACTCGGCCGCCATCTTGGTAAGGATGTCGCTGGTTCCGGAACGATAGATGGTCACGTCGATGCCGGGCTGCGCCTTCTTGAAGGCGTCCACGGTTTTGGCCGCGTCGGCCTCCGGCTGCGATGTGTAGAGAGTCAGTGTTTCGGCGTTTGCCACGCCGGCAAACAAAGTTGCCGCGAGCGCCAGCTGGCTGGCCAGCAGCTTGATGAAGTGCGTCTTCATGAGACCTCCTGTCTTGTCCATGCATGAGCGGTCCGGCGTCATGGCCGGTTCCCGTCTCCCTCCCTGCACGGCGCATATGACTGGTGGATGACAGTGCGCATGCCTGCTCCGATCAGGCAACAGCCTAGCGCAAAATGCTCTCACGCATAACAATACAGGCCCGCAGAACTGACGCTCCACGAGCCTGACAACCGCCCCGACGGGCTCATCTTCTAGACCAGCATGCCCATCGGGTTTTCGATTAGTCGCTTGAAGGCGACCAGCAGTTCGGCACCCAGCGCTCCGTCAACGGCACGGTGATCGGTCGACAGTGTCACCGACATCACGGTGGCTATCTTGATCTCGCCGTTCTTGACCACGGCCCGCTCCTCACCGGCACCCACCGCCAGGATGGTTGCATGCGGCGGGTTGATGACAGCGGCAAAGTCCTTGATCCCAAACATGCCGAGGTTCGACACCGCTGTGGTGCCGCCCTGATACTCTTCCGGCTTCAGCTTGCGGCTGCGGGCGCGGCTGGCCAGATCCTTCATCTCGTTGGAAATGGTGGACAGCGTCTTTTCGTCCGCATGCCGAATGATCGGCGTGATCAGGCCGCCGGGGATCGCCACGGCAACACCAACATCGGCATGCTTGTGCTTGACCATGGCGCTTTCGGTCCACGAGGCATTGGCATCCGGCACCGCCTTCAGGGCCATCGCCATCGCCTTGATCACCATGTCGTTGACCGACAGCTTGTAGGCGGGCGCATCACCCTTGTCGGTCTTCTTCGTCGGCGCTGCCGCATTGAGCTGTGAACGCAGCGCCAGCAGCGCATCGAGCTCGCAGTCGAGCGTCAGGTAAAAATGCGGGATGCTGGTCTTGGCCTCGACCAGCCGCCGCGCAATGGTCTTGCGCATATTGTCGTGCGGGACGAGATCGTAGGAGCCTTGCTCGAACAGCTTCAGCACCTGATCGTCCGACATCGCCTTTGGCGCCGGGGCGGTAGCGGCCGGCGTTATGGCGGGCATGATCTTGGCTTCGGGTGCAACCTTTGCGCCGCCGGCAACCGCCGCCTCGATATCCGCCTTGACTACGCGGCCGCGCGGGCCGGTGCCCGCGATGCTGGCGAGAGCAAGGCCCGCCTCACGGGCCAGACGTCGAGCAAGCGGTGTTGCACGTGCGCCCGACGGCGATTGGCCGATCTCCCCTCCTGTGGGGAAGATGCCCGGCAGGGCAGAGGGGGGCGCGACAGAATGCAACGTTGGCGGGACAGCGCCCCCCTCTGTCGGCTTCGCCGACATCTCCCCCACGGGTGGGGAGATTGGCGCTTTGTCCTGCTTCGCCTCGGCGGCATCAGTCCCATAGACCTCGCCATCCGCATAAATCCACGCTACAGGCGCGCCGACCGGAATATCGACGCCTTCCCTACCGGTCACATCGCGCAGCACGCCACTGGCCGGCGCGTCGATTTCCATCGCCGCCTTGTCGGTCTCGATCTCGAACAGCACATCGCCCTTCTTGACGGTCGCGCCTTCCTCGGCGAACCAGCGCGAGATCTGTCCGGTCGCCATGTCCATGTCGACCTTGGGTAGAATGACTTCGGTCGGCATCGCTCAGCGAACCCCTTTCACGAGGTCGCGCGCGGCGGTGATGATGTCGGGAACTTGAGGCACGGTGGCCTTTTCCAGCTCCGGATTGTAGGGGATCGGCGTCTCGGCGCCGCCCAGCCGCACGATCGGCGCGTCGAGATAGTCGAACGCCTCGCTCTCGGCGATCATGGCGCTGACCTCGGCGCCGATGCCCAGCGTCTTGACCGCTTCGTAGACGCACATCAGCCGCGATGTCTTCTTGACACTGTCGATGACGGTCTGCTTGTCCATCGGCCGGATGGTCCGAAGATCCACCACTTCGACGTCGATGCCCTCGGCTTCCAGCACGGCCGCCGCGTCGAGCGCCTTCTGCACCATGATCGAGGTGGCAACGATGGTGAGGTCACGGCCCTCGCGGCGGATGTCGGCCTTGCCGATCGGCACCGTGTAATAGCCCTCGGGCACCGGACCTTTCGCCTTGTAGAGCAGCTTGTGCTCGAAGATCATCACCGGATCGGGGTCGGCGACCGCCGCCAAAAGCATGCCCTTGGCATCATAGGGCGTCGCCGGCTGGATGACCTTCAGCCCCGGCACATGGCCGAGCCAGGCTTCCAGGCTCTGGCTGTGCTGCGCGGCGGCACCCGTGCCGGAGCCGGCGGGAAAGCGCATCACCACAGGAACCGAAACCTCGCCGCCCAGCATGAAGCGCATCTTGGCCGCCTGATTGACGATCTGCTCCATGGCGAGCGTGGCGAAATCGGAAAACTGGAATTCGAAGATCGGCCGCATGCCGGTGAGGGCCGCACCCACCGCGACGCCTGCGCCACCCAGTTCCGAAATCGGCGTATCGATGACCCGTTCCGTGCCGAAGCGCTCGACCAGGTCGCCGGTCACCTGAAAGGCGCCGCCATAGACGCCGATGTCCTCCCCCATCAGGAAGACGCGTTCGTCCATCTCCATGGCAATCGCCATGGCTTCCTGGATCGCCTGGGCGTAGCTCAGTTCACGCACCATCGCATCCATCACGCCTGCTCCGTATACACGTAATTTCCGGTCTCGCTGACGTCAGGCGACGGGCTCGCCTTGGCGAACTCGATGCCGTTGGCGATCTCCTGCGCCACCGCGTCACGGATGGCCTCGATGCCCTTGTCGTCGATGAAGCCGAATTCCCGCAATTCGCTTTCGAACAGCGTGATCGGATCGCGGTTCGACATCCAGTCCTCGATCTCTTCCTTGGTGCGATAGCGGTTGCGGTCGCTCTTGGAGTGGCCGCGATGGCGGTAGGTCTTGGATTCGATCAGCGTCGGCCCCTCGCCAGCGCGGGCACGCTCGACAGCCTTGTAGGACGCCTCGGCGACCTCCGAAAAAATGTTGCCGTTGACGATCACGCCGGGCATCGAATAGGCGGCGGCGCGGTCGGCGATGTTCTTGACCGCGGTCGAGCGGGCGGTCGACGTCGACATGCCGTAGCCATTGTTCTCGCAGACGAAGATGACCGGCAGCTTCCAGACCGCCGCCATGTTGAGCGCTTCGTGGAAGGCGCCCTCATTGTTGGCGCCGTCACCGAAGAAGGACACCACGACCTTGCCAGTCTTCATCATCTTGGACGACAAAGCCGCACCGACCGCGATCGGAATGCCGCCGCCGACAATGCCATTGGCGCCGAGATTGCCCTTGGCGACATCGGCAATGTGCATCGAACCGCCACGGCCCTTGCAGTAGCCGGTGGTCTTGCCGAAGAACTCGGCGAACATGCGTTTGACCTCGGCTCCCTTGGCGATGCAGTGGCCATGGCCGCGATGCGTCGAGGTGATCTGGTCATCCTCGCCAAGCGGCATGCAGATGCCCATGGCGCTGGCTTCCTGGCCGATCGACAAATGCATGGTGCCGTGGATGAGGCCGCGCGTGTAGCTGTCCTCCGCGCCCTCTTCGAAGCGGCGGATGAGGTACATCTTGTAGAGCACCTGCTTGAGCTGCTCGGCGCTGTACTGGCGATAGACGAAAGGCAAGTTGGCGCGACTGTCGGCGACCGCTTTGCTGGCTGTGGCCATGATCAGGCTCCCACGGTTCCGTAGACGAGTTTGTCCTGGCGGGCACGCAGTTCGGCGATCTTGGAGCCCGGAGCCGGCGCCGCATTCGCATAGGTGATGAGCTCGCCCTTCTTGATCGGCGCCGTCACCGAACCGCCCTGCAGCAGGCCGCAGGGAATGGCCTTGGCGGCATGCGCTTCCGGTGCCGTCATGATCCAGGCGCGGTAGCAATATTCGCCGATCGCATCGAGCTTCTCGCCGGGCTGCATGTCCTTCTTGGCGACTGCGGCGACTTCGGCCACGGGCTTCGCCAGCGGCACCATGTCGGCCTTGCCGTAGAGGACGACACGGGCGCAGGTCAGCGGCACTTCGAGCGACGTCAGATGATAGGGACGATGGAAGGTGAAGTACGGGCCCTTGCCCATCTTCAGATCTTCCATGCGCTCCGAAATGCGCGGATGCGACATGTCGGCGACAACGAAGACGCCGGGCGCCACGCCCTTGCCTATGGAATAGTCGACGACGCCGACCCTGGACAGCACGCCGCCATCCTTCTGCGGCACCAGGACTTTCGAGAGTTCGCCGAGCGTCGCGGCCGGGCCGTGCATGCCCGCCTTGTCGGGCACCAGCCCGGTGGCGTTGGCGATCGCCGCCATCTCGACCATGGTCTTGGAGCCGTCGACGAATTCGACCAGCATGCGCACATTCATGTGCCGGCGCTTCGCCTCTTCCTCATAGGCGGGCGGCGTGGCATCGATGTTGAGCGGATTGTTCTTGCCCTTGCCGGCGGCGACGATCGGATGGCCCATCGCCGAGACGAACTCGATCAGCTCCATGCATGAGGACGGCTCGTCGCCGGCGCCCAGCGAATAGGTGACGCCGAGCCTGTCTGCTTCGCTCTTCAGATAGGCCCCGATGGTGACGTCGGCCTCGACATTCATCATCACCAGGTGCTTGCCATGCTCCATGGCGCGCAAACCGATCTCGGCGCCGACGGCGGGAACGCCGGTGGCGTCGATGACGACGTCGATGAGGTCATTGTTGATGACCAGATTGGCGTCGTTGGTGACCGCGATCTTGCCGGCTTCCATGGCAGCGGTCATCGCCGAGGCGTTCGACACTTCGCGCGCATGGCCGGTTTCCTGGAAGGCGATATCCACCGCCTTGCTGGCGGCTGGCAGGTTCAGTTCGGAAATCGCGCCGATCTCGATGCCGGACATATGGGCAACGCGGGTGACGATATCGGTTCCCATCTCGCCGGAGCCGATGAGGCCGATGCGGATAGGCTTGCCCGACTTGCCGCGTTCCTCGAGATCGCGGGCAAGGCCCGTCAGCGAAACATTGGACGCCATACCGCTTATTCCTCCCATAGTGCAGGCTTGTTCATTCGCTTGACGGGTATTGAACATCTGTATTTCTGTCAAGACTAATGTCCAAAATCGCGTGCTTTTTGGCACCGTTTCGGGGAGACTCCGTATGCGCCCAAAAAGCACAGTGAAGCACACCAATCGCACAGGACGACGCGCGCGCGGGCAGACCATCGCCGGGATATGATCTTCGGCGTACGGGAGATGCATCGTAGCCGGGGCTGGCTCGGCCGGTCGCGACGGTCCCTCGTCACGACCGTCGAACTCATTCTCGGAATGAAGAGCTCTACGGAACTCGATCCGACACCGGCGCCACCGGAAAATCGTGAAAATGGACGATCACCCCATCCGCATCGAAGAAGATCACGGCATAGGCGGGCGGTTCGTGGCCCAGGCTCCAGCTCTGCGAGAAATCGAGCGCGCTCTGATGGTTGGTGCTGCGCAGCGTGCTGACCGGTATGCCGCGCCAGCTGCCGGCGATCAGCCGATGGACGTGGCCTGCGAAGATGTGGTGGACATTGCCGTGGCGCGACAGGACGTCATGGAAGGCGTCTGCATCGGCGAGCCTTACCTCGTCGAGCACCGGCATATGGATTCGGAATGGCGGGTGATGCATGAACAGGAAGGCCCGGCCGCGCGCTTCCCCGAGCTTTTCGTCCAGCCATTCGAGTCGCGCCGGGCACAGCCTGCCTTCGACATGGCCGCTGTCCAGCGTGTCGAGGAGGATCAGCCGACCCTCACTGCCGTCGAACACGCTCTGCACGAACCCACGCTCGGTGGCGGCATGGGGGAACATTTCGAGAAAAAGCGCCCGGTCATCATGGTTGCCGAGCATCAGCCGGCAGGGCAAAGCAAATTGCGCCAGCCTCTCCCGCAACGCCGCATAAGCGACACGTTCGCCGTCATTGGTCAGGTCGCCTGAAATCACAACCAGATCGGCATCGGCGTGGTTCTTGCCGATGTCGGCAAGGCAGGCCTCCAGCCTCGCCAGCGGATCGGAACCGTAGAGAAGGCCACCCGGCGTCATCAAATGCGGATCGGAGAGCTGGATGATTTTCATAGGGCAACGACCTGTGGCTAAGGATGTCAGGAGGAACTGCTTGGGAGTCGTTCCGCGTCCAGCGGAACGAAACTGCCGCGCACAACGAGCGGCACACTTAGGCGCTCTCGAATCGGCGCCAGATCCGGTTGTTGCTGGCGCAGGTCGAGCAGTGCGACGGCCCTGGCGGCCATCGTCTCCGGATCCTGGCGGAAGGTGGTCAACTGGTAGGCAAGCCAGCCGGCTTCCGGGATATCGTCGAAGCCGATCACGGAGAGATCGCCGGGGATGTCGAGCCCCGCCTGACGGGCATGGTCCATGACGCCAAAGGCAACGAGATCGTTGACGCAGAAGATCGCCTGCGGTCGGTCCTGGCCATCAATCAGGGCCTTGCCCGCCTGCAACCCGCCCGCATAATCCGTATCCCTGCCCCGCGCGATCACGACTTCTGCGCCCAGACGCGCGGCCTCGGCGCAGAAGGCATCCTCGCGTTCGGTGATGGTGGGTGTACCCGACAGCGATCCCGCCAGGCCGAGCTTCACCATACCGCGCGCGACGAACAGCGCTGCCGCGAGCCTTGCTGCCGCACTGCCGTCGGTCTGGATATGATCGGCCTCCGGTTCGGACCGGCCGATGACGACGAGCGGCTGGCCATTGCGCCGCGCGAGTTCGAAGAAGGACGAAGGCGGCGAGCCGGAAAGGATGATCGTCGCCTCGGCGCGATGGCCAAGCAGCGTCTTCTGGGCTGATATCAGTTCCTGCTCGGTCTGGCCGGTGTTGATCATGACCGGAACATTGCCGCGATGGATCAGCGCCTTGGTGAGTGCGGCTGTAAGATGCGCGCGAAAGCCGACCTCCGGCTTGGTCACCACCAGGCCGACCAGCCGGCTCTGGTTGGCGAGCAGGCCACGCGCCAGATCGTTGACCTGATAGCCGAGTTCTTCGGCGGCGCGCATTATCTTTTCGCGCGTTTCGGTGGCGACGCTGGCGCCCGGCGTGAAGGCGCGCGACACCGCCGAGCGCGACACCCCCGCCTGGCGCGCGACATGCAGCGCGCTGACCGAGCGAAGCTTGTCCGAGGTCTTGTCGCCCGTGGTCGAGTTCTTGTCCGCCGTCATCGGTTGACGCTCATACTCTTCAATGGCCAACCCGCGACAGCACATCGGCCTTCAGGAACCGCTCAACGATCAGCATGAAGCCGATCGACGGGATGAGCAGCAGCAGTGCCGTGATCGAGGCGATCTGATAATTGCCGCCGGCGCCCGCCGAATAAAGCAGCAGCGGCAGCATATTCACATCCGGCGCGCCGACGAAATAGCTGCCGGTGAATTCGTCGAGCGATTCCAGGAAGACGAAGATGGCGCTGGCCATCAGACCGGGCATGGCGAGCGGCAAGGTCAGGTCGCGAAAGGCGCGGAACGCTCCGGCACCGATCGAACGCGCCGCCTGCTCGAGCTCGACATCGACGGCGGAAAAGGCCGCCGTGGCGATCCACACCGCATAGACGAGACCATGCACGGCATGCACCAGAACCACACCGGTGATCGTCCATTGAGGCCGATCTGGTAGAAGACGCGTGCGATGTTGACATAGACCGGCAGGTTCGGAAACGCTTGCGGGATGAGGAAGGCGAGCAGGATCAAGCCGCGCAGCGGCAGTTTCAGCCGCGCCAGCGCATAGCCGGCGGGTATCGCCAGCGCCAGCGAGACGATGACCGTCAGCACCGCCACCAGAATGCTGCAGCGAATCCATCGCGGAGCCTTACTACGACGTCCAGCCGCGGTTCATCGACCATGGTCGTGCCGGTGATCTGCTTGGCTGAATCCGAACACCGGGACAGTGCCAGCACCGCGCGTTGGCTGCCGGTGAAATAAAAATACCGGAATATTGAATTGTAAAATTTATCTTTCACAACGTGTTTTCGCATGCTAGCGTCGCGTCCGTAGCTGGAATGAAGTGCGCTTCCTTGGGCGGCATTTTTCCGGCCTGCTCCGAAATAGATCTCTCATGGGACGTTGCGGTCGATGAAGACGAAGGCGCCTGGCAATAAGGCTGTGTCTGACGAAACCGAGGTGGCCAGTGCGCTTGAAGCCAGGTTGCGTGAGGGTTGGCTGGATTTCGCCCGGACCGAGCAAGCAATCGCGAGATACCTGCTCGCCAACATTCATGACATCCCCTTTGAAACTGGCGCCACCATTGCCGCCGGCGCTGGTGTGAGCGAGGCAAGCGTCACTCGTTTCGTGCGGCGTCTCGGCTATACCGACCTCAAGGAAATGAAGCGTGGCCTGCGCTCCGCGCCGAAAGTCACGGGCCCGGGCCTTGACAGTGCTGAGTTGCGTTTTCGCATCGGCGGCGAGAAGCAGGAGCGGTTGGCCCGCAGCCTGGAGATGGAGCAGCAGGCCTTGACGGCCGCCTATGGCCTTGCCCAGGGCGAGATGTGGTCTGAAATCGTCCACCTGCTCAGCACCTGCGAGCGCGTGAACTGCGTGAGCTTCCAGGCCGTAAAGGGATTGGGGCTCGATTTCGCGACGCGTCTGCGCTGGGTGCGTAGCGGTGTTCGCTTTGCCGAAGGTTTGGGCGGCACATTCTCGGAAATCCTCACCGACGGCGGCGAAAATTCCTGCGTCCTCCTGATCGACACGGCGGAATACGCCGCGACGACCTTTCGGCTCTGCGCCCAGATCAAACGTCGCAAGATTCCGCTGATCATCGTTACAGATAAATACAGTCATTGGGCATCTGAATACACAAATCTCAAGCTTGAAGTGTCGACACGTGTCGATCTGTACTGGGATTCGACCGCCGCGATCAGCTCGGTGTTGAACCTGCTGACGCATTCCGTCGCCGAGAAACTCGGCAAATCGGCTGAGACAAGGATGAATGAGCTGGAGGATATCGCCGGGATCCTGCGGACCTTCCACAAGCCACCACGACGCGTAGCGCGGCATATCAAAGAGGAAGAAGGCGAAGAATGACGATCGATCACCCGTTGCTGGATTCGTGGACGGTCAGGGCAGGCGCATGAAGCTCACGGAATACGCCGCCCAAGACGGCCTTGGTCTGGCCGAGCTCCTGCGCAACCGGGAAGTCACCCCGCGCGAGCTTGGAGACTGCATCCTTTCGGGGATCGCCGCGGTCAATCCGCAGCTCAATGCGGTGATCGAAACCTATGCCGATGCGATCGAAGCCCTTGGCGACGTTCCCGGGCCGGCACCTTTCCACGGCATGCCGACATTGACAAAGGATTTCCCCATCGAAGCCGGCCGGCCGGGAGAATTCGGCAGCGTTTTCGCCAAGGGCTTCACCTCGGGCGGGGATGACGCCTTCTGGGTGAAATTGCGATCCGGTGGCCTTGCCAATATCGGGCGCACCACCACGTCGGAATTCGGCATCGCGGCAGCAACCGAATCCTCGCTCTACGGCGCGACGCGCAACCCCTGGGATACCAGCAGGGGCGTTTCAGGATCCAGCGGCGGAGCGGCTGCCGCGGTTGCCGCCGGCATCGTTCCCTTTGCGCAAGGTGGCGACGGAGGTGGCTCCATTCGCACCCCTGCCGCCTTTTGCGGCGTCGTCGGCCTGAAGCCGTCGCGTGGCCGGATCAGTGGCGCGCCGGAATCGAATGCACCAATGCTGGGTCTCGCCACTTCATTCATGCTGACACGCTCGATCCGGGACACGGCGGCTTTGCTTGATCTGGGGTCTGGCGCGGTACCCGGCGACAGCTATGAGATCGCCCATCCAACCACCAGCTATAGCAAGGCGATCGCCGCGCCGCCCAAGGCTTTGCGCATTGCCCTTTGCACGACGTCCTGGTCGGGCTATCCGCTCGACGCGGAAGTGAAGGCGGCCGTCCTCGAAGTGGGCAAGAGGCTGGAGCAACTGGGCCACAAGGTCGTGGAGGCCGGTCCCACGTTCGACTATGAGCGCTATCTCGCGGCACAGAAAGTGATCTGGGCAGCCTCCACGGCCCAGTCGCTCGACGAATTGGCGAGCCTGCTGCGGCGGCCGGTCGATGAGGCGCACCTGCAGCAGACGACACTTGCCGTCTACCGCCATGGCCGCACGCTAAACGCAGCAAGTTTGATCGCGGCTCTGGCTGTTTACGACAAGATCACGCGGACCATTGGTGAGTTCCTGGCCATCCATGATGTGCTGGTGACGCCGACCTGCGCGATCTCGCCGGATCTGCTCGGCACGCATAACCCGGATCGTCCTGGCAGTGACATCGATACGGTGTTCGCGGATCTGGCGCCGAAGGAGACTTTCAGCGCGCTCTTCAACGGCACCGGATCGCCGGCGATATCCCTGCCGCTCGGCTGGACGCAGAACGGCCTGCCGATCGGAGTGCAGTTTGTCGCCGCATTCGGACGTGACGACCTGCTGCTGCGGCTGGGTGCGGTGCTCGAGGCCGAATACGCCTGGCAGCGGCGCAAACCACCCACCCACATCACCCAACACTGCCTGAACTAACCAAGACTGATTGAACCAACAAGGACTGCTTGAACCAACAAGCATGGATTGCCCCGGGAACATCATCAACGCAAATGGGAGTCTGTCATGGACCGAAGAGTATTCCTTAAGAGCGCGGCACTTGCCGGCTTCAGCATCGCGACATTGCCGGCGACATGGCTTCGAGCCAATGCCGACGGCAGCAAGGTCCTGCGTATGGCCTATGGGGCCGAGGTTCTCACCCTGGACCCGATCAAGACCACCTATGGAGCCGATATCCTCATCCAGGGCATGATGTATGCACGCCTGCTGCATGCCAATGCCGATCGCACCGAAGTCGGCCCGGGCCTTGCCGAGAGCTGGGACATCGCCGATGACGGCAAGACCTATACCTTCCACCTGCGCGAGGCCAAATTCTCCGATGGATCGCCGATTACGGCCGAGGATGTGGCATTCAGCTGGAACCGCATGCGCTTCCAGAAGGACTCAGCTTATGCAGCGCCGTTCCAGCCGCTGACCAAGATCGAGGCAAAAGATGCCAAGACAGTGGTGATGACGCTCGATCGCAAATTCACGCCCTTCCTGACGCTGACCGAAATCTGGAACACCGGCATCGTTCCGAAGGCAGCGGTGGAGAAAATGGGAGACGACGCTTTCGCCAAGGCACCGGTCACATCAGGGCCATTCAAATTCGTCGAGTTGAAGCCTGGCGACCGCGTGGTCCTTGCCCGTAACGAGCACTATTACCGCGAAGGCGAGCCGAAGATCGACGGCGTCGAATTTCGCTATGTCCCGGACGACAACACCAGGGTCTCGATGTTGCAGGCGGGCGAGCTCGATGTCTGCCTCGGCGTGCCAGCCCCGCGCATGGCCGAATTGAAGGCCGCCGGCTTCCGGGCCGACCCCGAAGCTTCGAGCACCACCTATGACATGCTGATCAACCATTCGGCCGAACCCTTCAACGACCTGAAATTCCGCCAGGCTGTCAGCTACGGCATCGACCGGGCGGCGATCAACGCCGCCGTCACGCTGGGTCTCGGCGCACCGGCCAGTTCCATCATGAGCCCGGCGCTCGATTACTTCGACAAATCGCTGCCGGTCATTGCCCGGGACGTCGAAAAGGCCAAGGCCCTGCTGGCCGAATCCGGCAAGACCGGAGCCAGTTTCGAACTTATCCAGAATGCCGGCAGTGCCGATGAGGAAAAGGCGGCCGTGCTGATCCAGGCGCAACTGGCGGAAGTCGGCATCACCGTCAACATCGCCAAGATCGATTCAACGCAGGCCTGGACCCGCCTCGCCGACGGCGAATATCAGGCGGAAATGAACTGGTGGTACAACGAGACGCGAGACCCCGACAACGCTTTGCGCTGGTGCGTCTGGGGCGCCGGCGACAACAAATCCTATTACACCCGCTACAACAACGAGACGGTCAACAAGCTGATCGATGAAGCTTCGGGCGAAGCCGATAATGCCAAACGGGCCGAGCTCTATGCCCAGATCCAGAAGACCGTGGTCGATGAAGTGGCGCAGGTGGCGCTCTATCACCCGACGTGGCTCAACGCCTACGCTCCGAACGTCAAGGGACTGATCCTGAACGTCGGCCTGCAGTTCTCGTCCATCGGCGGAACCAGCCTGGATTGATCGGCACAGGATGCGGGGCGGGATGAAGCAGTTCGTCCACGCCTCGCATCGATTTGACACCAGGATTCCGACCATGAATCGATTCTCCTTCGTGCTCAGGCGGCCGATACAGTTGATCCCCGTGCTGCTGGGTATCAGCGTGATCACCTTCCTGCTGCTGCAAATGACGCCCGGCGATCCGGTTCGCCTCATGCTTGGCCCCAAGGCCAGCCAAGAAGCGATTGAATTCGTGCGGGCACGATACGGTCTCGATCAGCCCGTCCCGGTGCAGTATTTCTATTATGTGATGAATTGCCTGCGTGGCGATTTCGGTCAGTCGATCGCCTTTCGTGGCCCGGTCAGCGGCGTCATCGTGGCGCGGATCGCGCCAACGGTTTTCCTGATCCTCTATGGGCTCGTCATCTCGCTGCTGTTGACATTCGCACTCGCTGTCACCGCTGCCCGGCAACGCGGGCGGTGGATCGACCATCTCATCCGTCTCCTCTGCGTTGCGGGCGTCGGTGTGCCGTCCTACTTTGTCGGCCTGCTGCTGATCATGGGCTTCTGCCTGCGGCTGAAGATCTTCCCCGTATCGGGATACGGACCGACCTTTGCCAACAATCTGTGGCATCTGTTCCTGCCGGCCCTGACGATCGGCATCGGAGTGACGCCGATCCTCGCGCGCAATCTGCGCGCGACCTTCATTCAGCAGATGGACAAGGATTATGCGGTCGCCTGCCGTTCCAGGGGCCTGCCGGAGAGCTACATCTTTTCCCGGCATGTGTTCTGGAATTCGCTATTGCCGACAGTCAATCTGCTGGGCGTCGTGGTCGCCTTCCTGATCGGCGGCACGGTCGTCGTCGAAAATGTTTTCAACATTCCAGGGCTCGGCAACCTGCTCATCCGCGGCGTGCTCACGCACGACCAGTTCGTTGTCCAGGCAGTGGCCCTGCTGCTCGCCGTCGGTGTCGTCATCTCCAATTTTGCCGTCGACATCCTGACCGCTATTCTCGATCCACGGGTGAAATTGTGAGCGATGTGATGCGGGGTAGCCGCCCCTTGGCCATGGCGCGAATTCGGACCCTGCCGGCAACCCTGGTCCTTGGCGGCGCCATCACCCTGACCTGGGTCATCCTGGCCATACTGGCACCGATGCTGACCAGTTTCGACCCGATCAAGGTCGATGTGATGCAGGCACTGAAACCACCCGGCGCCGAGCATTGGTTTGGCACCGACGCCATCGGCCGCGATGTCCTGGCGCGGACACTGTTTGCCGCGCGCTACGATCTCGCAATGGCCTTCTTCGGGGTGGTCGGGCCGATCATCCTGGGAACGATCATCGGCCTCATCGCCGGCTATCTGGGCGGCAGGATCGACGCGGTGCTGATGCGCATCCTCGAGGTCACAGTATCATTTCCCTATTTTGTCCTGGTCATCGCCATCGTTGCCGTGCTGGGGCCAGGCCTCAAGAGCTACTTCATCTCGCTCACCCTGGTGAACTGGGTCAGCTATGCACGACTGGTACGGAGCCAGGCGCTGGTGCTGCGCGGCGCCGATTTCGTGCTGGCGGCGCGCGGCATGGGTTTTGGCCATTCGCGCATCATGCTGTTCCACATCCTGCCAAATGCCATCGTCCCATCGATCGTCTTCGTCATGACCGATGCGGTGTTGGCCATCGTGCTTGGATCGTCATTGGGCTTTCTCGGCCTCGGCGTACAACCCCCGACACCCGAATGGGGCGCCATGATCGCGGACGGCCAGACCTACCTGACATCAGCCTGGTGGATTGCGATCTGCCCCGGCATCGCCATCTGCCTCTTGGCGTTGGGCCTCTCACTGACCGCTGACGGTCTTGCCCGCCTCTTGAACACGGAATCCTGAGATGAGCGACCTCGTCAGCGTCGAGAACGTCACCATCGACTTTGCCACCAATTTTGGCGACGTCCATGCCCTGCGCGGCGTCAGTTTTTCACTCAGGGAAGGCGAGGTCCTTGGCATCGTCGGTGAATCCGGCTCGGGCAAGACGGTGGCCTGCAGGGCCATCCTCAACCTGATTGCCGGCAACGCACTCGTAAAGTCGGGCCGGATCATGTTCGGGAACAGCGATGTCCTCGCCATGACGGATGTCGAACTGGGGCAGCTGCGTGGCGGGCAAGCGGCGATGATCTTCCAGAATCCGTCAACGCATCTTGATCCGATCATGACGGTTGGGCGCCAGGTTGGCGAGGCGATGGTGGTCCATCAGGGCATATCTTGGCGGCAGGCAAACGCGCGCGCGATCGGGCTGTTGGAAGACATGCATATCAAGGACGCGGCCAGGCGGGCGGGCGCCTATCCACATGAGCTGTCGGGTGGCATGCGCCAGCGGGTGATGATCGCGGCGGCCCTTGCCTGCGAACCGAAACTGCTGATTGCCGACGAGCCGACGACGGCGCTTGATGTCACGGTGCAAGCTCAGATACTCGACCTGCTCCGCGGCATCCGGCGCGAACGCAAGCTGTCGATCATCCTGGTCTCTCACGACCTTGGCGTGATCGCGGAAATGTGCGACCGCGTCGTCGTCATGAAGGACGGTGCCGTGCTGGAGATCGGATCGGTCGATCAGATCCTGCGCGAACCCGCCCATGAATACACGAAGCGCCTGATTGCCTCCCAACCCTCGCTGATGACGCCAACCACGCACGCCTGTCCCGTGGCGGCGGAACCGCATCTCCTGGTGAAGAACCTGTGCGTGAACTTCTATCCGGGGCAGAGCCTTGCGGCCTGGGCGGCGCGCAAGCCGCCGCAGATCGTGCGCGCGGTCGACAATGTTTCGTTGGCGCTGCGTCGCGGCGGGGCGCTGGGGATTGTCGGCGAGTCCGGGTCCGGCAAGAGCACCATCGCCCGGGCCCTTGCCGGCCTGGTGCAGCCGCAACAAGGGGAGATCGAGGTGGACGGCCAAGCGCTCGATCGCGCGCTCGCAAGGCGCCGGCCCGAGCAGGTCCGCAAACTGCAGATGGTGTTCCAGGACCCGTTCATGTCTCTCAATCCAGCCTTTACGGTTGCGCAGACTCTGGCCGAACCGCTGCGGCAACAGAGTATCTGCCCGCAGGCGGAAATTCCGGCACGCATCCGCGACCTCATGGAAAAAGTGGAATTGCCGCGTCAGCTGTTGGACCGCCGCACCACGCAACTTTCCGGCGGCCAGCGGCAACGCGTCGGCATCGCCAGAGCCCTGGCGCTGGAACCAGAGATCTTGATCGCCGATGAAGTCACCTCGGCTCTGGACGTCACCATCCAGGCCCAGGTGCTCGACCTCTTTGCGCGGCTGCGCCGCGAATTGTCGCTGACGCTGATCCTGATTTCCCACGATCTGGGCGTGGTGCGTTATCTCTGCGAACACGTTGCGGTCATGCAGCACGGCAAGCTGGTTGAGTATGGCAACACGGAAGACGTTCTTGACCGGCCGCAGCAGGCCTATACCCGTGAGTTGATCGCCGCCATCCCGAAGCTGTCGCGTCCGGCTGCAATCGCGACAACAGAGCCAGGGGCCGCCTTACTGTGCCGTCCAGCCGCCATCCATCGGTAAGGTCGTGCCGGTGATCTGCCTGGCCGAATCCGAGCACAGGAACAGCGTCAGCGCGGCAAGTTCCTCGACAGTGACGAATTCCTTCGTCGGCTGTGCAGCCAAGAGCACGTCGTGCTTGACCTGTTCCTCGGTCATGCCGCGCGCCTTCATCGTGTCGGGGATCTGCTTTTCGACCAGCGGCGTCCAGACATAGCCCGGCGCGATCGCGTTGACGGTGATGCCGTCCTGCGCGGTTTCCAGTGCCACTGTCTTGGTCAGGCCGGCAATGCCGTGCTTGGCCGAGACATAGGCCGACTTGAACGGCGAGGCGACCAGCGCATGCGCGGAAGCCGTGTTGATGATGCGACCCCATTTGCGGCTTTTCATGCCGGGCACCACCGCCTTGATGGCATAGAAGGCCGCCAGGAGATTGATGCGGATGATGGCTTCCCACTTGTCGTCAGGGAAGTCCTCGATCGGCGCGACATGCTGGATGCCGGCATTGTTGACCAGGATGTCGAGGCTGCCGAACGCCGCCTCGGCGTCATGGACCATGGCGCTCACCGCCGCGCCGTCCATCATGTTGGCGTCGGAGTAACGGCACTTGACGCCGAAATCCTTCTCGATACCCGAGCGCTCCTGCTCGATGGCGGCAGGATCGCCAAGGCCGTTGATGGTGACATTGGCCCCTTCGGCGGCAAAGGCGCGGGCGATGGCCAGGCCGATACCGCTGGTCGAGCCGGTGACGAGGGCATTCTTCGAAGACAGGGAACCCATGATGATCTCGCGAGAGGTGGAAGGGAATGGGAGGATATAATTGTGCGTCGCAACATGACAATGACAGAGCCATGTGTCGATGCGATTACAGCCGGACGACAGCGCCGCCGGCATGGCCCGCGACCGGTTCGAAACTATGGTCTTCAGGCTGACACGGCACTGTCATGGTGCCGTGCAACATAATTGGTTGCGCATTCGCGCTCTTATTCCTGATTGAAAATCCGTCTGAAGAACCTTGGGGGTGCAGCATGGAAATCGCCGAAGTCGTGAAGCGCGCCTATGCGATGCCGCTGACCAATCCGTCCTTCCCGCCCGGCCCCTACCGTTTCTTCGACCGCGAATACATCATCATCACCTACCGCACGACACGCGAGGCGCTCGAAGCTGTGGTGCCGGCGCCGCTGGAAATCGACGAGCCGCTGGTCAAATACGAATTCATCCGCATGCCGGACTCGACAGGCTTCGGCGACTACACCGAGACCGGCCAGGTCATCCCGGTGAAGTACAAGGGCCAGCATGGCGGCTATGTCCATTCGATGTATCTCGACGACGACGCACCGATTGCCGGCGGCCGCGAATTGTGGGGCTTTCCCAAGAAGCTGGCCAATCCAAAGATCGTCCATGAAGGCGAGGTGATCGTCGGCACTCTGCACTATGGCAGCGTTCTCTGCGCCACCGGCACGATGGGCTACAAGCACCGGGAGGCCGATCATGATTCCGTGCTCGCGGCGCTCGCCGCTCCCAATTTCCTCATCAAGATCATCCCGCATGTGGACGGCACGCCGCGTATCTGCGAGCTGGTGCGCTACTACCTCACCGACATCACGCTGAAGGAAGCCTGGACGGCGCCGGCGGCACTCGATCTCAGGCCCCACGTCATGGCCGACGTGGCGAAACTGCCGGTGCTCGACATCGTCTCCGCCGTCCACTTCAAGGCCGATCTGACGCTTGGGTTGGGCGAGGTCATGCACGACTATCTTAGTGATCACAGCCGGTTCGCAACCAGCACAACCCAGCCGGAGAAAATTCGTGCTTGAACGCAATCGTAACAAGGAAGCCGCGGCCACGATCGAGGAGATCTCGGCGCAGTATGACCGCATCGCTTTGGTGTTCCAGGGTGGCGGCGCGCTCGGCGCCTATCAGGCGGGCGTCTACCAGGCACTGGCCGACGCCGGCTGCGAGCCGAGCTGGCTGTCCGGCGTGTCGATCGGCGCCATCAATGCCTCGATCATCGCCGGCAATGAGCCGAGCCGCCGCCTGCAGCGACTCGAACAATTCTGGCAGACCATCTCGGGCCGCAAGATCTGGTCCTACACGCCTGAAGGCGACATCTACCGCGACATTCGCAACCGCACCTCATCCTGGATGACGATGACCATGGGCCAGCCCGGCTTCTTCAAGCCGCGCAACCCCAATCCTTGGTTCGAGCCGCAGGGCGCCGAGGGTGCGACCAGCTTCTACGACACAGCTGAGTTGAAGGACACGCTGGAGAGCCTGATCGATTTCGATGTGCTCAACGACGGCAAGAAGCGGCTGAGCGTCGGCGCGGTCAACGTCCGCACCGGCAACTTCGTCTATTTCGATACCGAGAAGGTGCGCATCGGACCGGAGCACATCATGGCCAGCGGCGCGCTGCCGCCGGCCTTCCCGTCGGTCCGCATTGAAGGCGAGTACTATTGGGACGGCGGCATCGTTTCCAACACCCCGCTGCAATACCTGCTCGACCAGGAGGAAGACCGTTCGTCGCTGGTGTTCCAGGTCGACCTGTTCAGCGCCCGCGGTGTGCTGCCGCGCAGCATGCCGGACGTGCTGTCGCGCCACAAGGACATCATGTATTCCAGCCGCACCCGCCAGAACACCGACAATTTCAAACGCATCCATGGCCTGAAGATGCGCCTGCTCGATGCGTTGAAACGTGTGCCCAAGGACCAGCTGACGCCCGCCGAAGAAGCTTTGATCGCGGACTATTCCGACGCCGGCATCGTCAACATCGTCCACCTCATCTACCAGCACAAAGGCTACGAGGGTCACGCCAAGGACTATGAATTCTCCGGCACCTCGATGCGTGAGCATTGGGAGACCGGCCTGGAAGATACGCAGCGCACCTTGCGCCACCGCAAGTGGCTGACGATGCCGACCAATGTCGATGGCGTTGCCATCCACGATCTGCATCGTGAGGATCCGACTTAAGGTCAGGCGGGTTATTCTCGACGGTTCAAACTTTGTTGGTCGGGATTCGTTTGAACCGGTATCGCCAACGGTTGAGATTGGCCGGCGCCTCCAAACTTCGTCATCCCTGGGCGAAGCAGGAGCGAAGCTCCGTCGCGGAGACCCTGGGATCCATTCCGTGGCCTTAGCCGTGGAGTGCAGCCGAGCAGAATTCTGCACCGTGGCAACGCTCAAGAGTCCCGGCATGGATCCTGGGGTCTGCGCTGCGTCGCTGCGCTCCTTGCTTCGTCCCAGGATGACGAAGCGTTAGAGGCGTTTCACGCCAACCTCGCAGGCGTGTTTCGCGTCAATACAAACGCGAATACCTCCCTCGAAATCCCCCGCTTGAACACAGCGCTCCCTCAAAGAAAAAGGCAGCGCCGGTGACCGGCGCTGCCTTTTGTTTGGAAGCCATACGCTCCGCTCAGAACACCTGGCGGAAGATGATGAACAGCACGAAGGCAAGCGTGATCGAGCACGGCAGGGTCAGCACCCAGGCCAGCAGCAGGTTGCGCACCGTCGCCCATTGCAGGCCCGAGCCGTTCGCGGCCATCGTTCCGGCGACACCCGATGACAACACATGGGTAGTCGACACCGGCAGACCGAGCCGGTCGGCCATGCCGATGGTGACCATCGCGACGAGTTCGGCGGCGGCGCCCTGGCCATAAGTCAGGTGGCTCTTGCCGATCTTCTCGCCGACGGTCACGACGATGCGTTTCCAGCCGACCATGGTGCCAAGGCCTAGCGCCAGCGCAACCGCGACCTTCACCCAGATCGGAATGAACTTCGTCGCGTTGTCGACGGCCTTGTGATAGTCGGTGACCGCCTTGAGATCGTCGGCCTGCATCGGCAGCAACTGCTTCTTGTCGATCAGCTTGAGCGCCTCGCCGATCAGATAGATGTCATTGCGGGCGTTGCTGACCAGATCGGTCGGCACGTTGTCGACCGATGCATAGGGCACCAGCTCAGCAGTCGTGTTGTGGATGTAGGTCTGCAGCGCAACAGTCGTCTGGTCGTTCCAGCTCCGGGTGCGCACGGCATCCTGGACGGCCGCCTTTGCGGCCTTGGCATCGGCAATGGTGACACCGGGCTTGACGTATTTGCCCAACGCGGTCTCGACGCCGACGGAAGCCGACTTGTAAGCTTCGAGATAGTTGATGTCGGGCGTACGGTTCAGCGCATAGGCCGTCGGCACGACACCGATCAGGATCAGCATGATCAGGCCCATGCCTTTCTGTCCGTCGTTGGAGCCATGCGCGAAGCTGACGCCGGTGCAGGTGAAGATCAGCAGCGCGCGGATCCACCAGGGCGGCGGGGCATTGCCCTTCGGTGCCTCGTAGAGCGCCGGATTGCGGACCAGCAGCTTCATCACATAGAGCAGGATTGCCGCCGCGAAGAAGCCGATGATCGGCGACACCAGCAAGGTCACGCCAACATTGGTCGCCTGCGACCAGTCGACGCCGCTGGTGGCGCTGCCGGCAGGGGCCATGAACTGGTTGGCGAGGCCGACGCCGATGATCGAGCCGACCATGGTGTGCGAGCTTGAGGCCGGCAGGCCGAGGAACCAGGTGCCGAGGTTCCATAGGATTGCCGCGACCAGCAACGCGAACACCATGGCGAAGCCGGAGGAGGAGCCTACCTGCAGGATCAGTTCGACCGGCAGCAGCGACAGGATGCCGAAGGCCACCGCACCGCTCGAGGTGAGAACCCCGAGGAAGTTGAAGGCACCGGACCACATGACCGCGAACTCGGCCGGCAGGGAGCGCGTGTAGATAACCGTCGCCACCGCATTGGCGGTGTCGTGGAAACCGTTGACGAATTCGAAGCCGAGCGCGATCAGCAAGGCGATGCCGAGCAGGATCCACGGCACGGCCTTGGCCACCGCCAGATCCCGGCTCAGCGCGTAGCCGACATAGACGACGCCGACCAGCACGAGCACACCAAAGGCCGGCAGGAACCACTTCGCGCTGGCCGAACTATCCAGCGGATGCTCCGGTCTCGGAATCCCCGCCTCACTAGAAACTATGTCCACCATGTCCCACTCCTATTGCATTGCAGCAAAGAACTGGGAAAGACGCTATGTCCGGACGATGAACCCTGTGTGACGCCGACAGCCGGCTTTGATACATGATTGCATCTTACCCAAAAGTGACCTCGGCTTCGGGGAGAAGGCATGCGTAGGAACAAAGGCCCAAAACGCGTCGCCTGAATCCGTTTCGACGCGATGCGCTTTGGGCTCGTGACGAGCCTACACCGAGCCGGAGCTTGTCTTCAGGATCGCCGAGAACAGCGGATCGAAGGCACGGCTGATCGGCGCCGCCGCAGCGCCAAGCGCGATCGACCAGGGGTCGGTGGTGCCGAGCTGCAGGCGCGGCAGGGTTCGTCCCGGCCGGTCGGCGATCGACGGCAGCAGCGGATGCATCGCCTCGACCAGCCGGCGCGCCAGCGTCTCCGGCGCACCGCTGGTCAGGATGACGGTCTGCGGATCGAAGATCGTTTCGATGAGATGCACGCTCCAGCGCAGATCATGGGCTGCCCCGTCGATCCAGGCCATCATCCCGGGGTTCTCGGCCAGCACGAGGGCGTTCATCTGCTGGTAGATATCGCTGTCTGCCGGATTGAGATCGAGATGCTGGTAGAGCGAAGCCAGCGACGCGCGATGCTCGAGCGGTGTCGAGCCAGGACCGGCCGGTACCAGCAGCGCCATGCCGATTTCACCGGCATTGCCATGGCCGCCGCTGTAGAGCTCGCCATTGAGGATCAGACCGGCGCCGATGCCATAGCCGACATAGAGGCAGACCGCGTGATCGACGCCATGCGCCGCGCCGACGATACGCTCCGCTGTTGCGCAGGCGGCGGCATCGTTCTGCAGGCCGACATTCAGTCCCGTTCCTTTGGCCAGCGTCTCCAGCAGCGGAAATTTCTGCCAGGCCGGCATCATCCATTTGTCGTCGGAATCCTTCAGACCGAATGGGCCGGGCATGGCGACGCCGAGACCGACCAGCCGTTTTTCCGACTGGGCCGAAATGCCGGCCAGGTCGCGGCGGACACCAGCGATCAGCGCGAGGATGATCTCGACGCCCTTCGACGGCTCATCGAAAGGCAGGTTCGCCTCGGCCCGCGCAAGCACGCTGCCCATCAGGTCGACGGCGACCGCGCGCGTCAGGTGGCGGTCGATATGCAGGCCGATGGCGAAGGCACCTTCGGGCACCAGCCGGTAGGGGGTCGACGGCTGCCCCCTGCCCTTGCGCACCGTATCGAGCGCAACGACCAGGCCGTCGCTTTCGAGATCCTCGATGATGTTGGACACGGCCTGCTTGGTGAGCTGCGTGGCCCGCGCCAGATCGGCGCGCGACAGGGCGCCGTTGAGGCGCAGCGCCTCGATCATGACCCGGCGGTTGTGCGCGCTCGTGCCTTCCTGATTGGTGCCGCTTTTGGCGCGGATCGGGCTGATGTCGTCCACCGGCGTTTCCCCTCTTGACTCCATTAGAATATTGATCGACTAATTAAGTCAAGCGAGTTGACTTAATGCGAACCGGACGCCCAAAAAAAGATGGCAAAGGCCCTCGGCCTGACGCCACTGGTCAGCCGGGTAACCATCAGGTCACGCGACATGGATCCGGGAAGACGATGCGACATATCCGTATCGCCAGCCCGTCAACGCCTGAAATGGGAGAAGTAAAATGCTTAAGACAATCACCAAGACACTGGTCGGCGCGGTCTTCGCAGGAGGACTGCTCGTCCCCCACGCCTTCGCCGAAACGACACTGAACGCGCTATTCATGGCGCAGGCCGCTTATAGCGAGGCGGACGTGCGCGCCATGACGGATGCCTTCACCAAGGCCAACCCGGACGTCAAGGTCAATCTCGAATTCGTCCCCTATGAAGGCCTGCACGACAAGACCGTGCTCGCGCAAGGCTCGGGCGGCGGCTACGACGTCGTGCTGTTCGACGTTATCTGGCCGGCCGAATACGCCACCAACAAGGTGCTGGTCGATGTCACGCCGAAGATCACCGACGACATGAAGAAGGGCGTGCTGCCTGGCGCCTGGACCACGGTCCAGTATGACGGCAAATATTACGGCATGCCCTGGATCCTCGACACCAAATACCTGTTCTACAACAAGGATATCCTGGAAAAGGCCGGCATCAAGACGCCGCCGAAGACCTGGGAAGAGCTCGGCGCACAGGCCAAGATCATCCAGGACAAGGGCCTCTTGAAGACGCCGATCGCCTGGAGCTGGTCGCAGGCCGAAGCCGCGATCTGCGACTACACCACGCTGGTCAGCGCCTATGGCGGCGACTTCCTCAAGGACGGCAAGCCCGATTTCCAGAATGGCGGCGGCCTCTCGGCGCTGAAATACATGGTCGACAGCTACAAGTCCGGCCTCACCAACCCGAATTCCAAGGAGTTCCTGGAAGAGGACGTGCGCAAGGTCTTTGAAAACGGCGACGCCGCCTTCGCGCTGAACTGGACCTACATGTACAACATGGCCAACGATCCGAAGGACTCGAAGGTCGTGGGCAAGGTCGGCGTCGTGCCGGCACCGGGCGTCACCGGCATCAGCGACGTGTCGGCCGTCAACGGCTCGATGGGCCTCGGCGTCACCGCCGTCTCCAAGCATCCGGACGAGGCCTGGAAGTACATCACCTTCATGACCTCGCAGGCGACGCAGAACCAGTATGCCAAGCTGTCGCTGCCGATCTGGGCTTCGTCCTATGACGACCCGGCGGTCACCAAGGGCCAGGAAGAGCTGATCGCCGCCGCCAAGCTTGGCCTTGCCGCCATGTATCCGCGTCCGACCACGCCGAAATACCAGGAGCTGTCGACCGCGCTGCAGCAGGCGATCCAGGAATCGCTGCTTGGCCAGTCTTCACCCGAGGATGCCTTGAACACGGCCGCCAAGAACAGCGGCCTCTGAGCATCTTTCTCCAGTTACGGGCGGCACTACAGCGCCGCCCGTCCATTTGGACGGGCAAAGGACGCTGTAGCGCTTTTTGAGCTTGCCGCCCGTGCTATGTCTGAAATCACCATGAATGAAGAGAGGCTGCTCTGATGTCGAGCACCTGGATGACGACCCGCGCGTGGTTGCTGATGCTGCCGCTGCTCGTGGTCATGGTCGCCGTCATCGGCTGGCCGCTGGTCGATACGGTCAGTCTTTCCTTCACCGACGCCAAGCTGGTCGGCACCGGCGGCGATTTCGTCGGCTTCGCCAACTACACCAACATGCTCTCAAGCTCGAATTTTTCACGTACGCTGGTTACCACGACGCTGTTCGCGGTGATTTCGGTTGCCGCCGAGATGGTGATCGGCGTGCTCGCCGCCTTGCTGCTTAACCAGCAATTCCATGGCCGCGCCGTCCTGCGCGCCCTAATGATCCTGCCCTGGGCGTTGCCGACGGTGGTCAACGCGACGCTGTGGCGGCTGATCTACAATCCCGAATATGGCGCGCTGAACGCTGCCTTGACGCAGTTGCATCTCGTCGACGATTATCGCTCCTGGCTCGGCGAACCCGGCACGGCGCTGGCGGCGCTGATCGTCGCCGACTGCTGGAAGAATTTTCCGCTGGTGGCGCTGATTGCGCTCGCTGCCCTCCAGGCAGTGCCGCGCGACATCACTGCCGCCTCGCTGGTCGATGGTGCGGGAGCCTTCAACCGCTTCCGCTTCGTCATCCTGCCCTATCTTGCCGGCCCGCTGATGGTGGCGCTGGTGCTGCGCACCATTGAGGCCTTCAAGGTCTTCGACATCATCTGGGTGATGACCCGCGGCGGCCCTGCCAACAGCACCCGCTCGCTGTCGATCCTCGTCTACCAGGAGGCTTTCTCCTTCCAGCGCGCCGGCTCCGGCGCATCGCTGGCGCTGATCGTCACCTTGCTGGTCACGGTGCTCGCCGTCGCCTATGCGGCGCTGGTCAGGAAGACCGCCGGGAGCGCCACCTGATGGAACGCCAGAGCCCCGCCTTCACAATCTTCATCTATGCCTGCGCGCTTCTGCTCGCCGCCGTCATCCTGGCGCCGATCGCCTGGCTGTTCATCATGAGCATTTCGCCGGCCGCCGACCTTGCCGCCAAGCCGCTGCGCTGGTGGCCGCAGGCCGCCGATTTCTCTCGCTACCAGACATTGCTGTCGACGGCTGAAAACAGCGCCGGCGCCGCCTTCACCTCGTCGCTGCGCAACAGCCTCGAGATCGCAGGCATGGCAACGTTGGCGGCACTGGCGCTCGCCATCCCCGCCGGCTGGGCGGTCTCGCGCACGCCGGCGATCGGCTGGTCGCTCTCGATGGTCATCGCCACCTATATGCTGCCGCCGGTGGCGCTCGCCGTGCCGCTCTATATGGGTCTTTCTCATCTCGGCCTGCTCAACAATGTCTTCGGCCTGGCCCTGGTCTACCTGACCATCCTGGCGCCCTTCACCACCTGGCTGATGAAATCCGGCTTCGACTCGATCCCACGCGAAATCGAGGCGGCGGCGATGATCGACGGCGCCGGCCTGTTCCAGACCTTGCGCATCATCACGCTGCCGCTGGCGGCACCTGTGATGGCGACGTCGGCGCTGTTTGCCGTGCTGCTCGCCTGGGACGAATTCTTCTATGCGCTGCTGTTCACCTCCGACCAGCGCGCCAAGACCTTGACCGTCGCCATCGCCGATTTGGCCGGCGGTCGTGTTTCCGACTATGGACTGATCGCCACCGCCGGCGTCCTGGCCGCTTTGCCGCCAGTGCTGATCGGCCTGGTCATGCAACGCGCGCTGATTTCCGGCCTGACCAGTGGCGGTGTGAAAGGATGATGATGACTGCAGCAAAATCCCGGCCGGCCGGACTGGTCGCCATCGACCGCGAAATGGAGCGCCAGCATGCGGATGCGCGTGCCTCGTTCGAGAACAACGCTGCCATGGCGGCAAACGTCGCCGCCTCGATCAGGATGACCGGTCGTCTGCTTCTGCTCGGCATGGGCGGCTCGCATGCGGTCGGGCGCGCCGTCGAGCCGCTCTACCGCGCGCTCGGCATCGATGCGCTGGCGCTGCCGCTGTCCGAACAACTCGGCCAGCCACTGCCGCTCGCGAACAAGACTGTGCTCGTCACCTCCCAATCAGGCGAGAGCGCCGAGGTCGTCAGGTGGTTTGCGGAGGCCGGCAGCACTACCGATGTTTTCGGCCTGACGCTCGAAGGCGGTTCTTTCCTCGCGCGCACCGTGCCCTGCCTGGTCGGCGCTGGCGGCACCGAACTGGCCTTCGCCGCCACCCGCAGCCTGACCGTGACCTTCGCCTTGCATCTGGCCATTCTGGCAGCCCTTGGCGAAGACCCGAATGCCGCGCTCGGCGCACTGGATCAGCCACAGGATAACGATATCGCGCAAGCGCTCGCGGCGCTGGATAAGGTCACGAGTATCGTCACCTCCGGCCGCCGGCTGCAAGGCGTCGCCGAGGCCCTGGCGCTCGGCCTCACCGAACTGTCGCGGCTGCCGTGCTTTTCGCTCGAAGGCGGCCAGTTGCGGCATGGGCCGATGGAGATGCTCGGCCCCCACATTGGCGTCATCCTGTTTCGCGGCAACGACCCGACAGCGGAACTGGTGACAGTCATGGCCACCTCCGTGGTCGAGGCCGGCGCACCGCTCATCATCTTCGACGCGTCAGGGCAATCGCCCGTCGCCGGTGCCGTCACGCTATCGTTCAAGCCTGCCTCGGGCCTAGCCGCCATCTTCGCCATGCTGCCGGTCGCGCAGCGCCTGATGATCGCGTTCGCCGACAGCCGCGTCGACAATGCCGGCACGCCTGTGCGCTCGACCAAGATCACCAGGAGCGAGTGATGCGTCCGCTCGCGGTGATCGGCAATGTCAATGTCGACCTGATTGTCGGCCCGGTCGCGCCATGGCCGAAGGCAGGCACGGAAACCGTCGTCGACCATGACGAACTGCGCGTCGGCGGCCAGGCCGGCAACAGCGCGCTCGCATGGCAAGCGCTGGGCGTCGACTTCACCATTGCCGCCAATGTCGGCGACGACCAGTTCGGACACTGGCTTCGCGAGGCTTTTGGCCATCGCGCCGAGACGTGGCCGGTCCGCCCCGAAGGCACGACACTGTCCGTGGGCATGACCCACCCGGACGGCGAACGCACCTTCTTCACCACGCGCGGGCACCTGCCGCGCTTCAGCCTCGCCGACGTCTTGTCGGTTCTCGACGGCAGCGCGCTCTCCGGCGGTTACGCACTGCTGTGCGGTTCTTTCCTGACTGATGATCTCACCCGCGACTATGAGGCCTTCTTCAACTGGGCCGACACCCACCACATTGCCGTCGCGCTCGACACAGGCTGGCCGATCGATGGCTGGACGGAGGCCAATTGCGCCGCAACACGGGCGTGGCTCTCGCGCTGCGCGCTGGCGCTGTTCAACGAGGTTGAGACGGTGACGCTGGCGGGGCTGTCGAGCACCATCGACGCCGCGCGCGAAATCCGCTCCAGCATGCGGCAAGGCGCCACCTTCGTCGTCAAGCGCGGACCGCGAGGCGCCATCGCCATCGGCCCGGACGGCACGCTTGTCGAAGCCGTCGCGCCCGACGTCCGCGTGGTCGACACGATCGGCGCCGGCGACGTCTTCAACGCTGCCTTCCTCGCCGCATTGGCGCAGGAACAGCCGCTGTCCGCTTGCCTTTCCGCCGCGACGCATGTCGCCTCGCGCGCCATTTCCAGCCTGCCCCGCAACTATGGCGGGCCGATGCAGTTCAAGGAATCCATGCATGAGCGCGCTTGAAATCCGCGGCGTCCGCAAGAGCTACGGCAGTGTCGAAACGCTGAAAGGCATCGACATTGCGCTGCAGGACGGCGAGTTCCTGGTGCTGCTCGGCTCGTCGGGTTGCGGAAAATCGACGCTTCTCAACATCATCGCGGGCCTGGCCGAAGCGACAAGCGGCGATGTGCTGATCGGCGGCCGCTCGATCCTTGGCGTCCACCCCAAGAACCGCGACATCGCCATGGTCTTCCAGTCCTACGCGCTCTATCCGAACCTGACCGTGCGCCGCAACATCGGCTTCGGACTGGAGATGCGCGGCGTTGCCGCCGAGGCGCGCGAAAAGGCGGTGAACGAAGCGGCAAGACTGCTGCAGATCGAGGCTCTGCTCGACCGCAAGCCGAGCCAGCTTTCCGGCGGCCAGCGCCAGCGAGTCGCCATCGGCAGGGCGCTGGTGCGCAAGCCGCAGGTCTTCCTCTTCGATGAGCCGCTGTCCAATCTCGACGCCAAGCTGCGCCTGGAGATGCGCACGGAGCTGAAACGGCTGCACCAGATGCTGCAGACGACCGTCGTCTATGTCACTCACGACCAGATCGAAGCCATGACCCTGGCATCGCGCATCGCCGTCATGCGCGACGGCAGGATCGAGCAGCTCGGCACGCCCGAAGAAATCTACAACCATCCAGCCACACTCTATGTCGCGGGCTTCGTCGGCGCGCCGTCGATGAACATGCTGCAGGCGAAAGTCGAGGGCGCGACGCTGGCAATCGAGGGCGCCGACGCGCGGCTGCCCTTGCCCGCCCGCTTCCGCGATATGGTCGGTGACGACGCACGGGTCGTGGTCGGGATAAGGCCCGAAGCGCTCCGTGTGGCAGCCGACGCAACCGTGCCATCGCTGCCCGTGGAGATAGAAGTCGTCGAGCTGACTGGCCCCGAACTGGTCACGACCGCACGGATAGGAGCGCAGCGGCTGACGGCCTGCTTGCCGCCGGGGTCTCGTGTTTCGAAAGGTCAGGCTGGTATCTTCACCTTCAGCGAAGATGCGGTGCGGCTCTTTGACCCTGACACGGGCAAGGCTTTTGCCGGCTGAAAGCCTGTCAGGATCGTTTCCCTTGGGCAGCGGCGGCATTTGGTGATCCGGCGATGTCCAGCAACGACGCCACCAGCAGCTCGCGTTCGTCCTTCGACAGCACATCCGCATCGAACAGGTTCATGCTGCGCAACCCCTCGATTGCGAGATAGCAGACCAGCAGCGATTTGAGGTCTGGTGTCTCGCCCTTCAGCCGTTCGAAAAGCTGCCGCTTGAATGTCTTGATCGGCGTCATGAAATCCGGATCCTCGGCGATGGCCGAAAAGATCCAGGATGCCGATGGTTGCTTTTCCTCGCAGTCCTCGGCCGACAGGCTGATATAGACGGCGAGTGGATTTTTGCCGTTGTCGTTGCTGTTGGCGGATTCAAGCGCCTGCTCGAAATCGCGCAGATAGCCTTCGACCAGCCCCTGCATCAATTTGGCCTTGGTCGGGAAATTGTAGAGCAGCCCGCCCTTCGATACGCCGGCGCGGCTGGCCACCGCTTCGAGCGACAGGCTGCCGGGCCCGGATTCCCGGGCAACATCAGCCGCCGCGGCGAGGATTTTCTCGCGCGAGTTCGGTCGTTGGGCTCTCATGGCGCCTCCCCAAGCAAGCTTAGGCCCAATTGACAAGACCGTCCAGACGGTACAGTAAGATCACCGCTATTTGTAATCGGGACCCGCAGTCGATATGTGTCCCGATGTCCGAGCTTAGCGCCGGATTTCGACTGAGGGGACTTCCTTGTTTAAGCGCATACTCCGTATATTTCTCATCGTCTTGGTGTTGGTCGTGCTCGTCATCGTGGTCGGCGGCATCGTCGGCTTCAACTTCCTGCGCGACAACGGCATCAAGCAGTATTTCGCCACGATGAAGCCACCGGCGGCGACTGTGTCGACGACCATCGTCAAGCCATCGAACTGGACGCCGGGCGTCGAGGCGATCGGTACGGTGCGGGCCGTGCGCGGTGTCGACCTGACGGTCGAGACCGCCGGTATCGTTAAGGAAATCCCCTTCCATGCCAACGAGAAAGTCGCATCCAATGCGGTGCTGTTGCAGCTCGACGACGCCGTCGAGCGCGCCGATCTCGAGGCGCAGAAGGCGCAGGCCGCGCTTGATCAGACATCGCTGACCCGCGCCATCGAATTGACCAAGCGTGGTGTCGGCTCCGACTCGACGCTCGACACCGCGCGGGCCGCGGCGTCCGCTTCGGCGTCCCAGGTCACCAGGCTGCAGGCCGTGCTCGACCAGAAGCAGCTGACGGCGCCGTTCGCCGGCACGGTCGGCATTCCAAAGATCGACCTTGGCCAGTACATCGCACCCGGCACCTCGGTGGTGACGCTGCAGGATCTCGACACGATGCGGGCGGACTTCACGGTTCCCGAACAGGAGCTCCCCCTGCTCAAGATCGGCCAGACGGTTCGGCTCGGGCTTGGTGGCGACGACAAGCCTTTTGCCGGCACCATCCGCGGCATCGACCCCAAGATCGACCCGTCCAGCCGGCTGGTGAACATCAGGGCGGAGGTCGCCAATCCAGAAGGCAAGCTGACCCCCGGTCAGTTCGTGCAGGTGCGTGTCGAACTCCCCGAGGAGCAAAACGTTCTGGTGCTGCCGCAGACGGCCCTGACCACCAGCCTCTATGGCGACTACATCTTCGTGGTGCAGCCGGCGAAGCCTGCCGAGGCGGCCCCGGCCAAGGCGGAAGAAAAGCCTGCCGCGGCGGCCACCGACAAACCTGCAGATACCAAGCCAGCGGATACCAAGCCAGCGGATGCCAAGCCCGCAGATGCCAAGCCGACCGACGCCATGAAGCCCGCGGCTGATGCAGCCAAGCCGGCGGCGGAAGGTGACAAGCCTGCACTAGTTCTGTCGCAGGTCTTCGTCAAGCCCGGCCGCCGCAACCAAGGCATGGTCGAGATCGTCGAAGGTCTGAAGGCTGGCGACGAGGTGGTCACCGCAGGCCAGAACCGCCTCTTCAACGGCATGTCCGTCAACGTCGACAACACCATTGATCCGACCAAATCGGCGAACAAGCAGGCCGACAACCAATGAGCTTTTCCGATCTCTTCATCCGCCGGCCCGTCCTGTCGACGGTTCTTGCCTGCATGATCCTGCTGCTCGGTTTCCAGGGCATCTTCAACCTGTCGATCCGGCAGTATCCGAAGGTTGACGAAACCGCGATCACCATCACCACGGCCTATCCCGGCGCCAGCGCCGACCTGATCCAGGGCTTCATTTCCGCCCCGATCGCGCGCGCCGTCGCCTCGACCGAAAACATCGACTACGTCACCTCGTCCAGCCGCCCTTCCTCCAGCACCGTGACAGTGCAGATGAAGCTCGGCTCCAACCCCGACGTGGCGCTGACCGAAGTGCTGTCCAAGGTCCAGGGCGTGCGCGGCACCTTGCCGGACGCCTCCAAGGACCCGGTCATCGTCAAGGGTACCGGCCAGCAGTTCGCGATGATGTACATCTCGATGCAGAATCCGAACATGACGAAGGAGCAGCTGACCGAGTATATCGAGCGCGTCATCCGGCCGCGCATGTCGACGGTCGAAGGCGTCGCCGATGTGCAGATCTTCGGCGCCCAGCAATATTCGATGCGGGTCTGGATCGATCCGATCCGGCTCGCCGCGCGCGGCGTGACGGCCTCGGAAGTTCTGGCGGCGATCAACAACTCCAACTTCCTGTCGGCGCCCGGCAACACCCAGAACGAATATGTCGTCTCGTCGATCACGGTGCGTTCGACGCTGCAGACGCCGGAAGCCTTCGCCGAATTGCCGCTGCGCTCGACGGACGGCAATGTCGTGCGGCTGCGAGACGTGGCTCGCGTCGAACTCGGCGCTGAGAACACCGACACGAGGGTCTCCTTCAACGGCAAGCCCGGCACCTTCCTCGCCATCTTCCCGACCCCGGCGGCCAACCCGCTGACCACAGCGGCAGCGCTCACCAAGCTCGTGCCGCAGATCCAGGAAACGCTGCCGAAAGGCATGACGATCGAAGTGGTGTACGATGCGACGGGGCAGATCAGCGCCTCGATCGACGAAGTGTTCAAGACCATCGCCGAAGCAGTTGCCATCGTCGTCGTTGTCATCCTTCTGTTCCTCGGCTCGTTCCGCTCGGTGATGATGCCGATCATCACCATCCCGCTATCGCTGATCGGCGTCTGTTTCCTTTTGTTTGCGGTAGGCTATTCGATCAATCTTCTGTCGCTGCTGGCCATGGTGCTGGCGATCGGCCTTGTCGTCGACGACGCCATCGTGGTGGTGGAGAACATTCACCGCCACATGGAAGAAGACCATATGTCGCCGATGCAGGCGGCGTTCAGCGGCATGCGCGAAATCGCCTCGGCCATCGTTGCCATGACCATGACGCTGGCTGCCGTGTTCGCGCCGCTGGCCTTCACTGGCGGCCTGACCGGCGCGCTGTTTCGCGAATTCGCGGTGACGCTCGCCGGCTCGGTCGTGCTGTCGGGCATCATTGCCGTCACCATCACCCCGATGATGTCGGCACGCCTCTTGAAGGCCGGCACGCCCGGCCGTTTCCAGCGCATTGTCGATGGCATTTTCGCGCGGGTCGAACACACCTATGAGCGGGCCGTTACCGGTTCGCTGAACTATCGCCCTCTGACGCTGCTGATCGTGCTGGCGCTTGTCGGCGTGACCGGCTTCATGTTCACCAAGACGTCGAGCGAGCTGGCGCCGGAAGAAGACCAGGGCTTCCTGCTCTCGATCGTGACCGCACCGACCTATGCCACATCGGACTATACCGAAACCTATGTGAACCAGATGCTCGGCCTGGTGAAGGATATTCCCGAAACCCGAGCGCAGTTCTCCGCAGTCGCCTTCGGTGGCGCGACGAACAGTGCCTTCGTCGGCTTTGCCTTCAAGGACTGGGCGGAGCGCAAGCGCAATTCGAAGGAGCTGCAGGCCGACATCACGGCTCGCATCGCCAAGGTGGCCGGCGTCCAGGCCTTCGTCTTCGCTCCACCGACGCTGCCGGGCTCCGGTGGTGGCCTGCCGATCGCCCTTGTGGTCCGATCGACCGGCAATTCCTCGGAAGTGTACGAGGCAGCAGAGCAGATCAAGAACAAGGCGCAGGCCTCCGGCCGCTTCATCGTCGTGCAGAACTCGATGTCTTATGATTCACCGCAGGTGACAGTGACCATCGATCGCGACCGGGCCGCCGCGCTCAATCTGCCGATCGCCGATATCGGTCGGACGCTGACGTTGCTGGTCGGCGGTGCCGAGGTGGCGCAGTTCGACCGCGATTCCAACAGCTACGACATCATCCCGCAGGTGCCGCAGGAATTCCGCGACAATCCCGAAAAGCTCGGCCAGTATTTCGTGCGCAGCGTGACAGGCGAGATGGTGCCGCTGTCGGCTGTGGTGAAGATTTCAAACAATCCGTCGCCGGCGGCGATCGAGCAGTTCAACCAGCTGAATTCGTCGACGATCTCGGCGCTGCCGCTGCCCGGTGTTACCACGGGCGACGGTTTGAAAGTCCTCGAGGACATTGCCAGGGAGAGCCTGCCCGACACCTTCTTCATCGACTATTCCGGACAGTCCCGGCAGGAGAAGGAACAGGGCAACACGATCCTGATCGCTTTCGGCGCCGCCGTCATCGTCATCTATCTGGTTCTGGCTGCGCAGTTTGAAAGCTTCCGCGATCCGCTGATCATCATGATGGCGGTGCCGCTGTCGATCTTCGGCGCCATCGTGCCGCTCAATCTGGGCCTCGGCACACTCAACATCTACACGCAGGTCGGCCTGATCACACTGATCGGCCTGATCACCAAGCACGGCATCCTGTTGGTCGAGTTCGCCAACCAGCAGCGCGAACTCCATGGCATGCGGCGGCGCGACGCCATCATCGCTTCGGCCAAAGTGCGCCTGCGCCCGATCTTGATGACCACGGCGGCGATGGCGCTTGGCGTCGTACCGCTGATCACGTCCAGCGGCGCTGGTGCTGCTGCCCGCTATTCGATGGGCCTGGTCATCTTCACCGGCATCCTGGTCGGCACCATGTTCACGCTCTTCGTCGTGCCCATGTTCTACACCTTCATCGCCAGCAAGGATCTGCCGCATCTGGCGGAAAAGCCGGATCCGAAGCTGATGCCGGCACTGCCGAACTGATAAAAAAGAGGCCGGAAATCTCCGGCCTCTTTTTTTGGCTGCGCTCGATACCGCTGGTTTAAGCAGTGCCCAGTGTCGCGGGACGCTTTCCAGCGGGAGCCTCGAACGGGCACGGGAGTAAACCGTGCCCGTCCCTCAGCCTGCTACTTGACGATGACGATGCTGGTGTTGGCCGGCCCGAAGGTCTCGACGAGCTGGTAGAAATCGGCGGCATTGTCGGGATGCAGCCGTACGCAGCCATGCGAGGCCGGCTGGCCAAGGCGCTTGATGGCATAGGTGGCGTGAACCGCGTAGCCGCCGCTGAAGAACACCGAGTGCGGCATCGGCGCGTTGTCGTACTTCTTCGAATACCACATCTCATGCATGCGCGTCGGCTTGAACGAGCCGGTCGGCGTCACATGCGCCCGGTCGCCGGTCGAAACCTTCCAGGCGAAGGTCGGCCGGCCATCGACCGAGACTTCCATGACCTGCTGCGAAAGCGACACCCGCGCCACGATCTTGTTGGCGGCGTGCGCCGCGTCGGCGCCGAACAGAAGTGCCGTAGCCGTGAGCGCGGCGGCGGTGATGTTGATGAGCCTGGCGGTGATGGTGGTGTTCATGATGTCCCCTCTCTCTGCCGGTCCGGCCGGCTCCAATTCGATGAGCGGCTTATCGGCGCGGCATGTTTCGGCCAGATTTCGCTAAATGCTCGTTTGTGTTTCGAATCTGTTTCCTCTGGTTAACAGCCAAGTGATCACAGTCGTGACACACCGGCACTCGCCAAATGGGGCGAGATGGGGAACATAGGTATTCTCTGCGAAACGAAAGTTCGAATTGCCTTAATATGAAAGATAAGGGGTCAATCTCGAAACCAATCTGCAACGAAGCGCGGCTTTGGGCGGCATGATCCGGATACGAGCCGGACGCAAAAGTTGACGCAACGAAAGCAGACGGCAACGACCAATGGGAACGAAAACGAACACGCGGTCCTGGCTCTTCAGGATCAGCATCGCAGCGGCGGCCATCAGCGGTCTCGGCACAATTGCCGGCGGCCCGGTAGCAAGGCTGGCGGCGATGAGTTCGAGCGAGATTTCAACCCTGCATGTCGCCCTGTTTTCCGCCACGGTCTGGATTGTATCCAGCCTGCGCATCGCCCGGTTGAAGGCCCTCTGGCGGGTTGGCCTTCGGCTGCTGGCATTGCGCGGCCCCTCCGGCAACTTGCTGCCTGGAGGACCGAAGGCCCGCGCCGCGACGGGGGGCTCCGTAAGCGGCGCGGGCACTTCGGGAGTTTCCTGAAGCGACCCGCGACACATCATCTTTGAAGAATTGGCATTTTGACCAATTGGCATTTCTGGGGATTGGAACGATGAAAACGAAATTCGCGGCCTCGGTGCTTTCCGCATTGCTTTACGCGCAGGGCCTGCTTGGCTTTGCCGCCCTTGCCACCGTGCTGCTCAAGAACCGCGCCCAGGCAAACGAACTCGTCATGGCAAGTGACATGCCGTCGGGTCCGTCGCTGCTGGCGGTCCGCTGAGCGTCGGGAGCATCGGTGAATTGGAAAATCCGATGCTCAGCCAGAAAGATAACCCGGATGCGCCGCCGTCAGTCGGCGAATTGGCGCGGCGGATCGAACCGGTAGCCGGTGCCGCGTATGGTGGTGATGGTCTCGGTGTCGAGCTTGCGGCGCAGCCGCACGATGCGCGAATCGATCGAGCGATCGAAGGCATCGGCATTCTCGGCCGGCGCGGCGGCGATGATGTCGTCACGCGTCAGCACCTTGCGCGGGCTGGCCAGGAACAATCTGAGCAGCGCCACCTGACCGGGCGAAAGTTGTTCCTCGGTACCGGAACGATGCATGACGATCGCCGATCTCAAATCGACGGTCGCGTTCTCCAGCACGATCAGTTCCTGGGTGCCCCTGCCGCGCCGCGAAAGCAGGCCGCCGACACGGGCGGCGAGTTCCCGGACATTGAGCGGGCTTTCGACAACGTCGGCCGCACCCAGTTCGAGTGCCAGCACCTTGTCGACGAGATCGGCCGGCCGGCAGATCAGGATGAAATCCGGCCCACCCTCCCCGCCTTGGCCGCCATAACGCCTGAGCAGATCCCGCCCTTCCGCCTGGCTGAGACTGTCGCCAACGACGACGACGTCGATGCCCTTGCCAGCCAGCAGCGATTCCGCCTCCCATGGCTGCCGCGCCTGGCGCACATCATGGCCACGCCGCTCAAGATGGTCGGCAAGCTCGGTTGCGACCATTTCGGCGACGGAAACAAGCGCGATGACGGCTCGTGTGGCCATATTTTCCAACCGTTCCCTGGCAACCGGATATGAGTGCTGGACATCATGTTTATACCCAATCTACTTTCCACTGAAAGTGGCAGCGAGGGCATCGTGCGGGCAAGAATTGTCATTGTCGAGGACGAGCCCGACCTGCGGGACGCGGTTGCCGAATATCTCGGCGCCGCCGGCTATGATGTAGCGACCGCCGAAACCGCGGCCGCCGCACGCAGCCTTATCGAAACTCAAGCCTTCCATCTGGCAATCCTCGATATCGCCATGCCGGGTGAGGACGGACTGTCGCTCGGCCGCTGGCTGCGCTCGAAAATGCCGATCGGCATCATCTACGCGACCGCCGCCGGCACCGCGCTCGACCGCATCGTCGGGCTGGAACTGGGCGCCGATGACTATATCGTCAAGCCCTACGAACTGCGTGAATTGCTGGCCAGGGTCCGCAGCGTGCTGCGCCGCGTCCCGCAGCCGACAGAGCCGCAGGGCAAGAAGCTCGCGACAAACCGGCGCTCCGTCGCCTTCGGCCCCTTCCAGGCCGACCTTGACGGCAGGCTCGTCACCGGCGCCAACGGCACGGTGATCGACATGGCCAAGAGCGAATTCGACGTGCTGGAGGTTTTCCTGACCCGCGCCAACCGGCTGTTGACGCGCGCCGCGATCTCGGAGGCAATCGGCTTCACCGAGGACCCAGAATCGTCGCGCGCCGTCGACATCCGCATCATGCGCCTGAGGAAGAAGATCGAGGCGGATCCGGCCAACCCGAAATTCCTGCGCACGGTGCGCGGCGAAGGCTATATCTTCTCGCTGCCGACCGGCGACGGCAACTGAGCGCCAGGCCCACGAGGCTTCAGCTTCGCAGCCGTTGTTCGCCGATCGAATTGGCATCACTTTGGAATGACGGCTGATAATGACGGGCGAACCAACAAGCACCGAAATGCAAGGTTTCAGGCAAGGCGCGGCGATGGCGGCCGTGCGCGTCGTTCGCCGGCTGCGCGAGGCCGGCGACTGGCAGCGCGAGATGGACGGCATACTGGAAACGCTGTGCCGTGCCATGGAGTGCCAGCGCGGCATCCTGTTTCGCTTGCGCGAACTGCCCGGCCAGGGTTTTGCCCAGTCGGTCGCCGCCTACTGGATTGATCCCGACTTTGGCGGCGAGCTCGCGTCTCCAACCGTCATCATGCAGTCGATCGTCAATTCGGACCCGCTGCTGGAGCGCGTGGCCGAGGACGAACGGCAGGGCAAGATCTTCGCCGGGCATACGCGCGACCTAGAAGGGTTCCTGAGAACCGATTTCGAAAAGCAGAACATCAAGTCGTTCCTGTCGGTATCGGTCTTCGCGCACGGCCATCTGTGGGGCACGCTCGCCGTCAATGATTGCGTCGAGGAGCGTGAATGGACCGATGAGGAAGAGGCGACGCTGCACATCATCGCGCTCGCCATTGGCGACGCCATCGAACACTCGCCCTCCGACGCCCATGCCAGCGAAGTCATCCGCCGCACCATGCTGCAGGCCTCGCTCGACGCCATCATCGTCATCGACGAGGCCGGATCAATCATCGAATTCAATCCGGCAGCCGAGAAGATGTTCGGCTTCCTGCGCAGCGACATCCTCGGCAAGGACCTGCTCGACACCGTCGTGCCCGAATACTACCGCAAGGGCTATTCCTCCGGCGCCGACTACATGTCCGGTCGCGGCGCGCCAATGGTCGGCCAGCGGATCGAGACGGTGACGCAGAATGCCGCCGGCGAGGTGTTTCCGATCGAGCTGACGGCGACCGAGATGCGCGTCGCCGACCGTCGCCTGATCTTCGGCTCGATCCGCGACCTGCGCGACAGGCTACGCGCCGAGGAAGAGATCAACCGCCAGCGCGAAAAACTGCACCAGAACGAGAAGATGGCGGCGATGGGCTCGCTGCTTGCAGGTGTCTCGCACGAGCTCAACAACCCGCTCGCGGTGGTGGTCGCGCAATCGACGCTGCTGCATGAATTCGCCACCGATCCGCAGACCAAGGTGCGTGCCGAGAAGGTGCGCGCCGCCGCCGAGCGTTGCGGACGCATCGTCAAGAGCTTCCTGTCGATGGTCCGCCTCCATCCGGCAGCGCAGGCCGAGACCGATCTCAACCAGGTGATCCGCGCGGCACTCGAGGTGACCGCCTATGGCGCACGCTCGAGCGGCATCATCATCGATACCGATTTCGCGCCGGGTCCGCTGCTGGCCATGGCCGACGCCGACCACGTGACACAGGTGGCCGCCAACTTTTTGATCAACAGCCAGCACGCCTTGGCCGGTGTTGCGGGCGACCGGTTGATCAAGGTGCGGACGTTCCGCAGCGAGTTGGGCAAACCCGGTTTTTCGGTCGAGGACAATGGGCCAGGCATTCCCGAAGCGATCCGCAACCGCATCTTCGAATCCTACTTTACCACCAAGCCGGTCGGCGTCGGCACCGGCATCGGCCTGTCGATCTCGAAATCAATTATCGAACGGCACAATGGCAATGTCTGGTTCGAGGAAGTGCTGCCGAAAGGCGCGCGTTTCGTCGTCCAGCTGCCGGCCATCTCGGCGGGCATTGCTGCCGCCGGCGAGAACCAGCCACGCTCGAGCGGCCTGCGCCACGCCCTGATCATCGATGATGAGCCTGATGTCGCGGGCTCCTTATCCGACATTCTCGAACTGATGGGCATCAAATCGCGGATCGCGCCCATCTGGGAATCGGGCGCCGCCACCCTGGGCGGTCACATGCCCCCGGACATCGTTTTTTCGGATCTGCGCATGCCCGGCATATCAGGCATTGCCATCTATCGCGAGCTGCTGGTCGAAAGGCCCGATCTCGCGCGGCGTTTCGTGCTGGTCACCGGCGACCTGATTGGCGCCAAAGCGGAAATCGAAGCCTTGCCGGCGCCGCAGCGGCCGCAGATCCTGGAGAAACCGTTCAGCACGCTGGATGTACGCAGCGTGCTTTCAACCATCGCCGAGCAGGCCGCGTTGAAAGGATAAAAAAGAGGCTCCCGGCCGACTTTGCGGACAGGAGCCGAATGGAGCGCTGGAGGAAGCGCTCGGGGAGGTCAGGGCGTGGTCCCGAGCTGGGAACCGGTTTCGGGGTCACGCTTCGACGGAAATCTAGAAAATGTTTGGCGTGTTGGTCAGCGGCGCGGCATTGGCGATCATGCGGATCGCGCGCGCCTTGTGCGTGCCGGACTGCTCGGCGATGGCGCGCAGGCAATCCACGCTCTCGGCACCCCAATTCTGTCCCTTGCAGGCGAAATAGGTCTCCGGCACCGGCAGGCGCGCGGTCTTGATTGTAGTCGGCGCGCCGTCGACGACGTTGGCCGGCGGGTTCAACGAAGCGAAGGCCGGCCCGACTGTCGGCGTGAGCGCCATGCCGATGAAGGCGCAAGCAGCCAGCGCCATGAACATGGCCATGGGGTGGTCGCTGGCGCGTTGGCGGAGCGCCAGTTTCGGGCGGCGGTCAGCGCGCGCCGGAGCCTGAAGCCGACGCTCGCCGCTGATGGTCTCGACTTTCGCATGCATTGCCTTCCCCTTCGCTGAGTTTCTTTTTGGTGATGAAACGAACTTAATCGCGCTTTGTAACGGCACAACCATGGTGCCAGCCTGGCAATGTAACCAAATTGAAACAGCGATTTCGGGCAGAACCGGGCAGAATCGGTCATTTCTGCCTGCATCTTGCCAAAGGCAAACGGATCGCAGGCCGAATCCCGCAAGCCAACCCCAGCCCAAGCGCCTGCCGAACAGCAGTCGTACCGGCGAGCGGCGAGCGCTTTGCGTCCCTGTAAGGGCACCTTGCTCTTCAGCCCCCCACGCTTTGCAGAATCGCGCTGAAATGGTCTTTCGGAACTGGAGCTAACACCCGGATTCTCCGTGATTTTCCTGGCTTGCGGCTACATCGAATTGAGCCGAGGGCGGCGTACGAGCTTCGCGTCAGAATCTTTCTGATTTTCACAAGCCATTGCATTTCAATGCAAAATATGATTTTATTGAATGATTATTCAACAAAAAGAAGAGACGTTTTATGAACCCGCACCTCCGTGACGTGGCGATCCCCAACGATTGGGACCGGCGGGGACTACCGGGCTGGAGTTACCATTCCGATGCCCTTCTGGAACTCGAGAAGGAGCACGTCTTTCGCAATCACTGGCAGATCGTCGGACATGTTTCGGACCTGCCGGACGCCGGTGACTATCTGACCATGGATGTGGTCGGCGAGCGTGCCCTGATCGTGCGTGGCAAGGACGGCGTCGTGCGCGGCTTCAACAATATGTGCCGCCACCGCGGCAGCCGCGTCGTTGCCGACAGCCAGGGCAATTGCAAGAACGCGCTGGTATGCCCGTTCCATGGCTGGGTCTACAATCTCGACGGCACGCTGCGCGGCGCGGCGCGCCCGCGCTCGTTCCCCGATCTCGACAAGACCGACTTCGGCTTGATGCCGCTCGACCTCGAAATCTGGATGGGTTTCATCTTCATCCGTTTTCGCAATGGTGGACCGCAACCTTCAGTCGCTGAGCTTCTGAAGCCCATTGAAACCGAACTCGCGCATTACAACGCAGCCGACATGGTGCCATCCTGGGGCATCTGGACCCAGAAGACCCCGGTCAACTGGAAGTCCGTGCGCGACGTCGACAATGAAGGCTATCACGTCGCCATGGCGCACCCCGCGCTGCAGGATCTCTACGGCGCCACCTATTTCGACGAGCCCTTCATCAATGGCGTGTCGCGCTCCTTCGCCACCTACAACCCGCATGCTGGCCGCCGCTGGAGCGTCAAGAACTATGTCAAGATCGCGCCCGAGCCGGCACATCTGCCGGACCACCTAAAGAAGGCCTGGGTCTATTATGGCATCTTCCCCAACGCGGTCATTTCGGTGATGCCGGAATCGGTGCAGTTCTATCAAGAGTTCCCGCTGTCGACGGGCGAGACCCTTTTGCGCGGCGCCATCTATCGCTACCGTGACGAAAGCCGTGAACAGGCGGCCGCTCGCTATCTGTCGTTCCGCATCGACCGTGACACCATGTCGGAGGATGTGCAGCTTTCGGTATGGTCGAACGAGTCCATGCTGTCCGAGGCTTTCGAGGGTTTCTACCTCTCCGATCTGGAATATGGCGTGCGCACCCACCACGACCATCTGCGCAAGATGCTGCCGGTGCTGGACCTGGAGACCGCGCCCGAGGAGAAGGACATGTGGAATTTGAACGACGCGCTCAGGTCGCGGTCATAAGGGACGGGGCACCGGACCAGGCGCGGGCCGGGATCGCACACTTCAAACCAGGTCGGGCAATACTGATGCCGCGTCGCTACGACGACTGCGCGCCGTGGCGCAGCCCGTCAACGAGGAGCGCGACCATGCGCTCAGCGCGGCCGCTTCCGGCATTGTGGGCCGACATGCACAGGCTCGCTACCGCGCCTAGAAGCTCCTCGGCATCGACATCGGAACGGATTTCGCCGGCGGTGGTCGCGGCCTCCAGCAGCGTGCGCAAGGCAGGCCGGAGCCGTTGGTCGAAATAGCCCGGCAAATTGTCGAACACCGGATCTCCTGAGTGCAGCGCCTTGGCCAGCCCACGCTTGGCGGCAATGAAGGCGGCGTATCGCTGCATCCAGGCCGCCAGCGCCTCAAAGGGCGCGTACGTGGCCGACAGGATGGGGGCTGCCTCAGCGCAGGCGTCGATCTCGCGGCGGAAGACGGCGGCAACCAGGTCGGAGCGCTGCGGAAAGTGCCGGTAGACGGTGCCGACGCCGACGCCCGCCTTGTCCGCAATCTCGCGCACCGGCGCGTCCACGCCGGAGCTTGCGAACACCGCCATCGCCGTCTGCAGCAACGTATCGAGGTTGCGCTGGGCGTCGGCGCGCACGCGCCGCTCGGTGTCGCCACGCGGCTTCAAGCCATCATCTGAATCGTCTGTTCTATCGTTCACGGCGAACCTACTTGCTAAACGGAACAATGTTCCGTATAAAACGGAATACTGTTCCGATTATCTGAATAACACAGCAGGCTGGCGTTGGCCACATCAACGCAAAAGGAGATCACCATGCAGGACAAACCCGTCGCCCTGGTTACCGGGGCCAATCAAGGGATTGGTCTTCAGATCGCGAAGGACCTGGTCACACACGGCTTCACCGTGCTGGTCGGGTCGCGCAATTTCAAGAAAGGTGAGGCAGCCGCCGAGAAGATCGGGCAGGATGCCCGTGCGCTTCAACTCGATGTGACGGACCAGGCTTCGATAGGCGCTGCCGCGGAGCGCATCCGCAATGAACTGGGCCGCCTCGACGTGCTCGTCAACAACGCGGCTATCTCGAATACCCGACTGCGGCCCGGCATGTCCGTCGAGGAGTACTCTCAGTCGACCCGCCCGAGCAACGTGTCCCTCGACGAGGTGCGCGCGGTGTTCGAGACCAATGTGTTCGGGGTGCTTGCCGTTACCCAGGCGATGCTGCCGCTGCTGCGCGAGGCGCCGGCAGCCCGCATCGTCAACGTGTCGAGCGGGGTTGGCTCGCTGACGCGGAACTCGGACCCTGCCTTTCCCTACCGCCAAATCTTCGGCCCGGTCTACCCTGCGTCCAAGACCGCTCTCAACGCCATGACGCTGGCCATGGCGATCGAGCTGGAGCCGACCGGGATCAAGGTCAACGCCGTCTCGCCCGGCTTCACCAAGACCAACCTCAACAACTATGCGGGCACCGAGACCGTCGAGGAGGGCGCCCGCGAAGTGGTGCGCGTTGCGCTGCTCGGCCCGGAGGGACCGACGGGAGCGTTCTCAGGCACGAATGGCCCTATCCCGTGGTGAGGCAGTCCGGAGCGCATGAAATCCGCCACAACAGCCGACGCTGACGACGGATCAAGGAAAAAAAGGAATAGATCATGCAGTACCGCACACTTGGAAAAACCGGCATCAAGGTCAGCCCCTATTGCCTGGGGGCGATGATGTTCGGCGCCGCGGGCAATCCCGACCATGATGAGTCGATTCGCATCATCCATAGGGCGCTCGACGCGGGCATCAATTTCATCGACACCGCCGATGCGTATAGCCGGGGCGAATCCGAGGAGATCGTCGGCAAGGCTCTGAAGGGCCGGCGCGACAACATTGTGCTGGCCACCAAGGCACACCTACCGATGAGCGACGATCCGAACCACCAGGGCAATTCGCGGCGCTGGCTGACCCGCGAGCTGGAGGCTTCGTTGCGCCGCCTGCAGACCGACCACGTCGATCTCTATATGGTTCACCGGCCGTCACCCGATACCGACATCGAGGAAACCCTTTCGGCCCTGACCGACCTGATGCGGGCGGGCAAGGTGCGCGCGATCGGGTCTTCGACATTCCCTGCCTCGGAGATCGTGCAAGCGCAGTGGGTTTCAGAACAGCGCGGGCTGGCGCGCTTCCGCGCCGAACAGCCACCATACTCGATCCTGAACCGCGGCATCGAACGTGAAGTGCTACCTGTCTGCCAGCGCCACGGAATGGGCGCGATGGTGTGGAGCCCGCTGGCGATGGGCATGCTTACCGGCCGCTACCGCAAGGGCCAGCAGCAACCCGACAGCGGGCGCGCCAGGCGGTTCCCCAGGCAGATGTCCGACGAACGCAGGCTGGACGCGATCGAACAGCTCATTCCGCTAGCGGAGGAAGCCGGCCTGTCGCTGACACACATGGCGATGGCCTTCGCCACGGCTCACCCTGGCGTGACGTCGGCGATCATCGGTCCGCGCAAGATGGAACATCTCGACGATGTGCTCGCCGGCGCCGAAGTCGTTCTGACGGACGCCGTTCTCGACCGGATCGACGGGATCGTGCCGCCCGGCACCGATGTCGGGCCGATCGATGCGGCCTACAACCCGCCGGCGGTCCTGAAGCCGGAACTGCGCCGCCGACCCACCGCCGAACGTGCCGCTGCAGGCTCTTAGACGGATACGACCAGCGTCAGGGTTTTGTTCGGCGGGCAAAATGTTCATAGGTGATTTGCCAGGGATCGCCCTCGGACGATCTTTCCTCGCCGATCCAATGGAAGCTGTCGGCCGTGATCTCCGTGAAACGCCATCGCGCTTTCAGACCGCGCGAGTCATTGCCGAGCTGGACGATGTCCGCGCCCTCGGCCCGTCCGATCTGGTGTGAATGATCCCGGTTGAGCGGGTCGTTCCAGAGGATGTGCCAGCCATCGATTCCAGGATCGAAGACGCGCAAGGTCGTGCCATACATGGTGGACGGCGCTGGGCGCCTGGGCCTGATCCAGATGTCCTGAATCGCGCGGCCTTCGAGCACCTTCTCCCAGTGAAACGGGGAGAAGGAAAAAGCCATCAACCCCGCCACACGCCCTCTTTCCTGAGATCGTCCATGGTCCGCGAAATGCCTTCGCGTAAAATGCCGACCATGTCGTCGATCTGCTCGCGCGTGATGATCAGCGGTGGCGACATCACGCACATGTTGATCAGCGGCCGCACCAGCAGGCCGAGTTCGTGGCAATGCGCGTCGATGCGTTTTCCGACATCCTTGTCGAGCTGCAGCGGATCCTTGCTTTCGCGGTCGGCAACGCATTCGACGCAGCCCATCAGCCCGACGCCGCGCACCTCGCCGACCAGCGGCAGTTCTTCCAGCGTCTTCAACTGCGCCTGGAAATAGGGCGCGACGTCCTGCGTGTGCGCCAGCACGCTTCCTTCCAGCAGATCGAGGTTTTTCAGCGCCACGGCGCAGCCGACGGGGTGGCTGGTGTAGGTCAGGCCATGGCCGAACATGGCGTCCGGATGGTTCGAGCGGCGCAACTCCTGCAGCAGCCGTTCCGAGATGATGACGCCGCCAAGCGGGAAATAGCCTGAGGTGACGCCCTTGGCGAAGGTGATCATGTCGGGGTCGATGCCGAACACGTCGCCCGAGGCGAAGACATGGCCAAGCCGGCCGAAGCCCGTCACCACTTCGTCGGAAACATAGAGGATGTCGTTGTCGCGGCAAATCTCGCGGATGCGCTTCAGATAGCCGTCGGGCGGAATGACGACGCCGCCCGAGGCCTGCACCGGTTCGCCGACGAAAGCGCCGATCTTGTCGGCGCCGACGCGGGCGACCGTGTCGCGGAACTGGTCGACGAGGAAATCGGTGAAGGCGGCAAGGCTCATGCCTTGCGGACGGCGGAACGGATCGGGCGAGGACAGCTTGATCACCAACTCGTCGGCGCCGTCCATCCAGTCGCGGTCGCGTGGGCGGCCGTTCAGCGAGGCCGACAGATAGGTCGAGCCGTGATAGGCGCCGCCGCGCGACAGGATCAGCTTCTTTTCCGGCCGGCCGCGCACATTGTTGTAGAACTGCATGAAGCGCAGTGCCGTCTCGACGGCGGAAGAGCCGCCGGTGGTGTAGAAGACATGGCTGAGATCGCCCGGCGCATGATCGGCGATGCGCTTGGCAAGTTCCGCCGACGGCGCGTTCATCGTGTACCAGGGCGTGTTGTAGGACAGCGCCATCGCCTGGTCGTACATCACCTTGGCCAGTTCCTCGCGGCGGTGGCCGACATTGACGCACCACATGCCGGCGGGCCCATCGATCAGGCGCTTGCCGGTGTTGTCGGTGATGTAGATGCCGTCGCCCTCGCCGATCAGCGCGCGCGCTTCAGCACCGACCGAACCGGCATAGGGCCAGGGCTGGATGAGATGGCGCTTGCCCAGTTCAATGGCATCGTCGCCCCCGGAAGGAGCCATTTCCGTCGCCTTGAGATCTCTGACAGCAGCCATTGTCGCCTCCATACCATACCATCGAATTTTTCGCGGACATGAAACTCAGCATCAAAGGCCGGAAACGACGGCTTTCTTCACATCATTTTGAATGTCCGTTCAATCAATATTGCAGAAATAGCGCTTGATTTCAATCGTTGGATGCGGGCATGATCAAAGAAAGCCGGCAAGGGGAACAACAGCCGGCGCCAGCACAAATGGGATGCCGCATGGCGGAACAGTCCAGGCCAGCAACCGAGATCACACCCGGAGCCATGCCCCCCGGAGTCTGCCAATGACGGCGGCGGCGGAAGGGTCGCCCCCGTTGCGCATGACGCGGGCCAGACGAAATGCCCTTCTGCAATCCGAGCCCGTTCAGGGCTTTGCCCTGATCAGCCCGACCTTTCTTTACGCCCTCATTCTTCTGGTCCTGCCGATCCTGGTGGTCATCGCCCACTCGTTCTGGACGCAGCACTATCTGACCATCGACCGCACCTTCACACTGGAGAATTACCGCGTCGCGCTGACCGAGCCGATCTACCGGGACCTGTTGTGGCGCTCGCTCTACATCTCGCTGACGGTCAGCTTTTTCACCGTCATCCTCGCCTATCCGATCGCCTACTTCATCTCCTTCCATGGCGGCCGCCACAAGAGCCTGTGGCTGTTCCTCATCACCATCCCGTTCTGGACCAGCTATCTGCTGCGCGTCATGTCGTGGAAGGTCATCCTTGGCTATAATGGTGTGCTCAATTCCGGCCTGATGGGCCTCGGCATCATTGATGAGCCGTCGACGGCGCTGCTCTACAATTCGACTGCTGTCATCATCACGCTCACCCATGCCTGGGCGGCCTTCGCCATCCTGCCGATCTTCGTCTCGTTGGAAAAGGTCGACCGCACGCTGGTCGAAGCAGCCACAGATCTCGGCGATGGCCCCTTGCGCTCGTTTCTGCGCGTGACCTTGCCGCTGTCGGCGCCGGGCGTCATCTCGGCGGCGCTGATCGTCATGATCCCGACGGTCGGCGACTATGTCACGCCAAAGCTTGTCGGCGGCAAGGATGGCGTCATGATCGCCAACGCCATCCAGGCGCAATTCGGCAAGGCAGCCAACTGGCCGCTGGGTGCCGCCCTTTCCGTCACCACCATGCTGATCGTCACGCTGATGGCGGGCGCTACGGTGCTGATCATCCGCGCTTTGCAGAGGCTCGCACGATGAGGGCGCGGCGTTTCCTGTCGGGCGGCTGGCTGTCCGTCTATGCGTTCCTCTACGTCGTCTTTCTCTATCTGCCTGTCATCTTCCTGCCGATCTTCTCGATCAACACCGCTCCGACGCCAAAATTCCCGCTCACCGGCTTCACGCTGCAATGGTATGCGGACTTGCCACACACGCCGGCTCTGCTTGACGCCGCCTGGAACAGCCTGAAAGTCGGCGTCTCGGCTTCGATTCTCGCTACGGTGCTCGGCATCCTCGCCGCGCGCTCCATCACCCGCTACCGCTACCCCGGCCGCCGCACCATCAACGGCCTGATCATGGCACCGCTGGTGCTGCCGGAGGTGATCGTCGCCATCTCGATGTTGCTGGTGATGCTGCAGCTGGGCCTCAGCCTGTCGCTGTTCACCGTCGTGCTCGGCCACGTGCTGGTCTGCATTCCTTATTCGATGACCGTGCTGACCTCCGGCTTCGAAGGTTTTGATCGCAGCCTGGAGGAGGCCTCCGCCGATCTCGGCGAAAGCGCCTTCGGCACCTTCCGCCGTGTGACGCTGCCAATGGTGGCGCCGGCGATCATTTCCAGCCTGCTCGTCTGCTTCACCATTTCGCTCGACGAGTTCATCATCGCGTTCTTCCTGACCGGTACCGAAGCGACGTTACCGATCTACATCTGGGGCCAGTTGCGTTTCGCCTCGAAACTGCCGGGCGTGCTGGCGTTGGGCACGCTGCTTCTGGTTGCCTCTTTCCTGTTGATGACCGTCGCCGAAATCCTGCGTCGCCGCGCGGCCAGACGCACCCAGAACGAGGGAGGCCTCTATGCCTGACCAGCCGCAGATCGAGCGCTCCCAATCCGATCGGGCCCAATCTGATCGGGCCATGATCGAAATCCGCAACGTCACCCGCAGCTATGGATCGTTCAAGGCGCTGGACGACGCCTCGCTGACGATCAGGGAAGGTGAGTTCTTCTCGCTGCTTGGTCCGTCCGGCTGCGGCAAGACGACGTTGTTGCGCATGATCGCCGGCTTCGACAATCCGACCAGCGGATCGATCGCAGTTGGCGGCCAGCCGATGGAAGGCATTCCGGCCAACCGCCGTCCCACCAACATGGTGTTCCAGAGCTATGCGATCTTCCCGCACCTCAATGTCGAGCAGAACGTCGCCTATGGGCTGAAGCGGCTGAAGCTGCAGGGCGGCGAGGAGAAGCGCCGCGTCGAGGAGGCGCTGGCGCAGGTGTCGCTGACCGGCCTCGGCAAGCGGTTGGCCACAGAACTGTCCGGCGGCCAGCGCCAGCGTGTGGCGCTCGCGCGTGCGCTCGTCATGCGGCCCAAGGTGTTGCTGCTCGACGAACCGCTGTCAGCGCTGGACAAGAAATTGCGCGAGCAGATGCAGGTCGAACTGCGGCGCCTGCAGCAGGCCGTCGGCATCACCTTCGTGCTGGTCACCCACGACCAGTATGAAGCGCTCGCCATGTCCGACCGCATCGCGGTGATGTTCGGCGGCCGAATAGCGCAGGTCGCCTCGCCCAAGGAAATCTACCAGCGGCCGGTCAACCGCCAGGTCGCCGACTTCCTCGGCGGCATGAATTTCGTCAAGGCTGAGATCGTCGAGGAAAATGCCGCTTCGCTGGTCGTCGACACGTTGGGCTTCGGGCGTGTGAAAACCGACAAGCCAAAGGCCTTCGTGCGCAATGGCGGTGGCGCGACGCTAGGGATCCGGCCCGAGCGCCTGCGCGTTTTGTGGGACAATGCGACGGCAAAATTCGAGGTCGCCGGCAAGGTGGTCGAACGCCACTATTTCGGCGAGATCACCCACCTGATCGTCGAGATACCCGGGCTGGAAAAGCCGCTATCGGTGACCGAAACCAATGATTTCGGCGCCGATGACATCCCGGTCGGCACCTCGATCCGCCTCGCCTACGACCCCGAGGCGCTGGTGGCGATGGGAGACTGAAGGTCGATCACGATCTTCCTGGCCGCGATGCGGCCCGCAACGATCGCGCCTTCGACATAGCCGGGAAATGACGGCGACAGTTCCGAAGCAGCGAAATGGACCGGTGATGCACCCGCCAGAATCGTGCGCTCAGCATCCCTCGCCGTCACGTCGACAATCAGGTCGCTGTAGGCGCCACCGCTCCAGCAGTCCTCAATCCAGTCGCGCGAGCTGAAATCGATGACATCGCCGGCATCCGGACCGAGGGCCTCCTGCAATCGTGCCGTCACTTCCGCACGCAGTGCCGCCCCACTCAACCCCCGCCAGCGCAGCGCCAGCGGTCCGCCGATGAAGACGACGAGCGCGGCATGCTCCGCGTCCTTGCTGGCGTCGCAGGCAAACAATCCCGGCAGGTCGCGCCACATCACCATGCCGCTCAAATCCCGCTCGCGCCAGAATGGGCTGGGATAGCGCACCAGGACCTTGATCACCGCGCCACTTTCCCAGACGCCAAGCGCTCGTCCGAGACAGAGCGGCAAGGCGGGCGCGAAGTCGAGCTTCGCGGCCGTCGCCGGCGGCAGGGCGACCAGCACTTGACGCGCTTCGATCGTGCTGTTGGCAGAGACGACCCGAACGCCTCGCGGCCCATGTTCGATGCGCGTTACCGGCTCATTCAGCCGCATCCGGTCGCCGATATCGCCAGCCAGATCCTCGGCCAGAGACTGCATGGTCTCGCGCAGGAAATATTGCAGCTCCGGCACTTCGTTGGTGATGCGGCGGTCATTGTCGATCAGGTACCAGAGCGGCACCCTGTCCATCGGCAGGCACCACAGGCCCTCGATCATCGACCGGAAAGCCGTCTTGGCATCGGTAGCGTCTTTCTGACGGTCGAGCCAGACGTTGACGGTCAGCCCCACTATCGAGGGGTCGTCCGGTTCGATCCCGTTCATACGCTCGCGGATCGCCATCGCGCCGTGATAGGTCCGCTTGGCGTCCTTGGCCGACATCGACGGATGGGTGATGAAATCGCCGTCGACATAGGTTTCGACGAATGTCTTGCCGCGGGCTTTCGCCAGCGCCATCACTTCAGGCATATCTTCGCAGAGGAACTGGCCGCCGCTATCGATGCGCTCGTCAAGCCCGTTGCGGATCGCTTCGACCCGTCCGCCGACACGATCGCGTGCCTCGAGCAGCACAAAATCGACGCCGGCCTGCTTCAGTTCAAGCGCCGCCGACACGCCGGTGAAGCCGGCGCCGACGATGATGATTTCGGTTCTTTGCAGTTTGCTCGTCAATAGCCGGCCTTGATCTTCTCGAACTCGTCGACCATGCGCTTCTTCAGCTCGGGCGCGACCGGCTGCTGGAACAGCGTCTTGTCGAGGAACTTGTCGATGTCGTCGAAGCCGCGCTCGGCCAGCACCTTGTGGTCGATCGCGGCCATTCCGGCGCTGTTGCCATGACCGTAACCGAACGTCGTGACCATGTACTTCGAAATGCCAGGCGCATTGACCGCGCTCAGGAAATCATAGGCCTGGTCGAGCTTGCCTGGCGCGTCCTTCATCAGCACGTAGCCGCACACCCAGGTCGACATGCCCTCCTTGGTATCGCGGTTCATGGCGACGGGAACGCCTTGCCCATTCATCGCGATCAGCGTCTGGCCCCACCCCCAGGCGAGGTCGACCTCATTGCCGGAAAAAGCCTGATCGATATCGCTCGAATCGGTCCAGTAGAGACGGACGTTCTTGTGCACCTGGCGCAGGAAATCGGACGCCTCCTTGAACTGCGCGTCGGTCATCTTGGTCCAGTCCTTGAGACCAATGACCAGGCTTGCCAGGGCATAGGCGTCGTCGACATTGTCGCCGATGGTGACGCGGCCCTTGAATTTCGGATCGGCCAGGATCCGCAGCGACTGCGCCTCTTGAGCCGTCACATTGTCGGTGCGGTAGAGCAGTGCCGTATTGCCCCAGTCGAACGGCATGAACCAGGCCTTGCCGTCGGCGGTGGTGGTGAGGTTCTTCATCCCCATGATGCCTGGATTGAGGTCCTTCCAGCCGGCAATCCGGGACGTATCCAGCGGCTGCAGCAAACCCGCATCGCGCCATTTCGCCACGCTTTGCGAACAGGGATGCGCAATGTCGGTCTTGAAGCCCGCCCGCATCTTTTCGAACGCCTCGTCCTCGTCACCGAAGAAGGCAAAGGTCGGCTCGGCGCCATGTTTGGCGGTGTAGGCGGGATGCAGCAACGGATCCTCGTAACCGGACCAGTCGAACACCACGAGATCGCCGCCGCCTGCCGCGAACGCATAGACCGCGCCGGCGCCGATCAGGCAGGCGGCGGCAAGGGCAAGGCGGCGCAGCACTGACGTCATGGCGAAACTCCCCCATCGCGAAAAAGCTGCTGCGAGGTTAGGAGAAATCATCTGCTTTGGCGAGGCCCGTCCGCCCGCCATGTCGGCGGCGGACGGGCAGTAGAAACGAGATCAATACCCGGCTTTGATCTTCTCGAACTCGGCGATCATCTTCAGCTTGAGGTCGGACGGCAGCGGCGATTGGAACAGCGTCTTGTCGACGAATTTCTGGACGTCGTCATAGCCTTTTTCCTTGAGGATCGCCGGATCGACGCCAGCCATGCCCTTGGCGTTGGCCTGGCCATAGCCCCAGTCCTTAACCAGCACCTTGGCGGTCTCCGGATCGTTCACGGCGTTCAGGTAGTCATAGGCTTTGTCGATGTTCCCGGGCGCGTCCTTGAACAGAACATAGCCGCAGACCCAGGTCGAGATGCCTTCATTGGTGTCCTTTATGGACTTGATCGGCACGCCTGCCTTGACGGACTGCACCGTCGCGTCGTTCCAGGCCCAGGCGAGGTCGACCTCGCCGCCACTCAACAGTTGCACGATATCGGTGGTATCGGTCCAGTAAGAGCGGACGTTCTTGTGCACCTGGCGCAGGAAGTCGGACGCCTGCTTGAACTGGTCGTCCGTCATCGTGGTCCAGTCCTTCATGCCGATGGCAAGCGCCGCCAGCGCATAGGCGTCGTCGACATTGTCGCCGATCGACACCCGGCCCTTGAACTTCGGATCGGCAAACGCCTTCAGCGACTGCACGTCCTTGGCGTCGATCTTGGAGGAGTTGTAGGTGAGCTGCGTGTTGCCCCAGTCCCAAGGCATGAACCACGCCTTGCCGTCAGCGGTCGTGGCGAGGTTTTTCATCGCCATGATGCCGGGATTGAGGTCTTTCCAGCCCGTGATCCTCGAGGTGTCGAGCGGCTGCAGCAGCCCGGCTTCGCGCCACTTCGTCACGCTCTGCGAGCAGGGATGACCAAGATCGGACTTGAAGCCGGAGCGCACCTTCTCAAACGCCTCATCCTCGTCACCGAAGAAAGCAAAGGTCGGCGAATCGCCGTTCTTCTCGACATATTTCGGATGGAAGCTCGGATCCTCGTAGCCGGACCAGTCGAACACGATCAGGTCCTTGTCGGCGGCGACGGCGAACGCTGTGGCCGAAGCCGCAAGCGCGCCGCCCAGCGCCAATGTCAATGTCAGGCGTCGGCTAAGTTTCTTCATGCTGCTCCATCCTCTTTTGGTCTTGCCGGTCTTGGCGGCCGGCTGTTGCTAACCGAAGTGCTTCGGGAAGGCAGAGGCCAAGAAAGCGTTGGCCGCCTGCAAGGCTGTTTCGCGCGTTGTGTCCTCGGTGCCCATCATCAGCCGCAGCCATAGCCCCTCCAGCATGGCCGACAGCGCCAACGCCATCACCTGCGGCTCATAGGCATAGGAGCCGCTCTGCTTGAGCGTCGTGCAGAGATCGATGAAGACCTGCTGGTAATAATTATCGCGCGAACTGCTCAGCGCTTGGTAGGTCGGCCGCGACTTGGCCTCGCCCCAAAAGGCCAGCCAGGCGGCGAGCTTGCGCTTGTTGCAGATCGAGCGGTCGAAGTCGGCCCACACCAGTTGCTGCAGCTGTCGCGCCGGATCGTCGCCTGCCTTCTGCAGCGAAGCGCGCCAATGCGCCGAATACTCGTCATACATGTGCTGCAGCGTGGCGATCAGCAGCTTTTCCTTGCTCTCGAAATGGAAGTTGACGATGCCGCGCGACAGGCCCGCGCCATCGGCGACATCGGCCATCGTCGTCTCGGCGTAGCCGCGCTTGGCGAGCGAATCGATCGTCGCCTCGATCAGCTGCAGCTGACGGACCTCCTTCGAAGCCTTGCGGCCGCGCTTTTCGGCATCGCCCTTTCGCGCCGTTTCGGCGAGAATGTCCCTGGCCTCGGAAGTCTTCATGGATGTGACGGTCTCCAGCATTGCCGGCTATCCTACCGGCTTCCAACCGCGCAGATGAGTGGGACGGTGCTCGCCACTGTCAAGCACCTTCTGCATTGCCTCCCAGGTCTTGATGTTCTTGTCGACATAGGCCGCGCCGACCGCTGCCGCGACCTGTCGGTAGAGCGGTCCCTTGAGCCGCGTGAGTTCCCCGCGCGCCACCTCCCGGTACCAGGGATTGCGGTCGCGCACGGTGACATCGGTAAAGCCGGCGCCACGCATCGCCTGGGCATAGCGCGCGGGCGAGGCCATGGCGAAGGACAGCCCCTCGGCGGCGACATAGGCCTTCATCTCGGGCGACGGTTCACCGTCATGGCCAATCATCCAGTTGGAAGCCGCAAAGACGCCGCCCGGCTTCAGCACCCGGAATATCTCGGCGAACAGCGCGTCCTTGTCAGGCACGTGCAGCAGCGCATCCTTGGAGAAGACGACATCGAAGGAGCGATCGGCGAAAGGCAGCGGTCCCGGCGGCCCCAGGATGAAGCTGGCCTTCTGCTCCAACCCACGCGCCGCGGCACGTTGCCGGGCCGCCTCGATCACCGGCTGTTCGACATCAAAACCGGTGGCCTGGGCAGCGCCATGGCGCTCGATCAGATGCAGCGCGATGCCGCCGGAGCCGCAGCCGATGTCGAGGATCGTCTTGTCATGGAGCGAAAGGCCCTCGACCACCCGGTCGACCTCTTCTGGCCCACCCGGTGACAGGTAGCCGTCGCCCCACAGCGCCTCGAGGAAGCGGATGGCGGTGTCGTCATACTCCGGCTCGGCATCTGCCGTTTCGATCATCGGACTTCGGCTCCGTCAGCCGATTTCATCAGTTTCGAATGCCGGCAAAGCGTAACCCATGCTGGGGAAAACGCAACATCATTTGTTGAACATTCATTCAGTATGGCTGGACAGAACGGCTGATATCGTGCCAGATTCCGCCCAATCGGGAACAGATCACGCAAAAATGAACAGCGGGTCGCGCATGAGAACAGGGCCAACATGAAAGCTTGGGACGCGATCATCATCGGCGGCGGACACAACGGTCTGGTCAACGCCTGCTACCTGCAGCGTGCCGGGCTCGACGTGCTGGTGGTCGAGAAGAACGACTGGGTCGGAGGTGCAGCCACCAGCCGTGAGCTGACGCCGGGCTTCCTTTACTCCAACTGCTCCTATGTCTGCTCGCTGTTTCGCCCCGAGATCATGCGCGACCTCGAACTGCCGCGCTTCGGCCTGCAGGTCATCTCCTATGAGGGCGGCGCGGTGTTCACCCGCGATGGCGACTACCTCGCCAACTACCGCGACCACGATGCGCACCGGCGCGAATTCGCCCGCTTTTCCAAACGCGATGCAGAAGCCTATGACCGTTACGCCCGCGACGTGACGCGGCAGTGCCGCTTCATCCAGCCGCTCTTGATGCGGACCGCCCCCGACCCGACCAGCCTCAAGCCGCGCGACCTCGGCGAGCTGCTGTACCTTGGTAAGAAATTCGCCGGCCTGTCTGCTGAGGAAATGGCGCTGACACTGCGCTTCTGGACCATGTCGATCTCGGAATTCCTCGACGAATATTTCGAGACCGATGTCATCAAGGCGAACTTCGCTCTGTCCGGCATCATCGGCACAGCACTCGGGCCGATGTCGCCCGGCACGGCTTACGTGCTGCTGCACCACTACATGGGCGAGGTCGACGGCTCGGTCGGCGCCTGGGGCTATGCGCGCGGCGGCATGGGCGCGGTCACCAAGGCGCTTGCCGCGTCGTTCAAGGCGTCGGGTGGCACCATCCGCACCGGCGCCGAGGTCGACCATGTGCTGGTGAGCCGAGGCAAGGCCAAGGGCGTGGTTCTGGCCGGCGGCGAGGAGATTTACGGCAAGCTCGTCGTCTCCAACGCCGACGTGAAGCGCACGTTCCTGAAGCTGGTCGAGGAGAAGGAACTGCCCGACATTTTCCTGCGCCGGGTGAAGAACTTCAAGATCCGCGGCTCGTCCGGCAAGGTCAACATCGCGCTCGATTCGCTGCCGGAATTCCCCGCGCTGCCGAAGGATTCGCCGGTCTATCGCGGCGACATGCATTTCACCGATTCGATGGAGCGCATGGAGCGCGCCTATGACGACTGGAAGGCCGGTCGCTGGTCGTCTGACCCGTTCCTCGACATGGTGATCCCGACGACGCTCGACCCGACCATGGCGCCGCCGGGCAAACACTTCATGAGTTGCTTCGTGCAGTACGCGCCGCCGAAGGTGAACGGCCAAGACTGGACCGATGCCGACCGCGATGGTTTCGCCGAAAGCGTAATTGCGCAGATAGCCGAATACTCGCCGGGCTTCCGTGACCGCATCATCCACATGGAGGTGCGCACGCCACGCGAGATCGAGGCCGAGGTCGGCCTCACCGAAGGGAACATTTTTCAGGGCGAACTGACCTTCGACCAGCTTTTGTTCAACCGCCCGGTGCCGGGCTACGCGCAATATCGCTCGCCGGTCGGCGGGCTCTATATGTGCGGCTCCTCGACCCATCCCGGCGGCGGCGTCATGGGTGCGCCCGGCCGCAATGCCGCCGCCGAGATCCTGCGCGATCTCGCCAAATCCACCTCGCATATGAGCCCAGCCCATGACGTCATTTGATTCCATCGTCATTGGCGGCGGCCACAACGGCCTTGTCGCTGCGGCCACGCTGGCGAAAGCCGGCCGCAAGGTGCTGGTGCTGGAGGCGGGCGCCGAAGTCGGCGGCGCCGCGCGCACCAAGGAATTCGCACCCGGGTTCCGCGCCTCATCAATCGCTCACGTGCTGAACCGTCTGCATCCCGATGTGGTGAAGACGCTGGAGCTGGAGAAACATGGGCTGCAATTTGCCCGCGCCGACTTCCTGCCGTCTGTTGCCCTGTCGAAGGATGGCCCATCGTTGATGCTGCATGGCGCCTATGGCGAGGTGCTGACCGGCGCCAGTTCCTCCGAGCAATCGGCCTGGAAAGAATTGCGCGCGCAGCTGCTGCGCTATGCCGGCATTCTGAAGCCGTTCCTCTCCCGCCGCGCCCCCGATCTCGCCGGCATGTCGTTGCTGGAGACCGCGTCCCTCGGCCAGACCGCACTGGCGCTGAAAAAGCTCGGCAAGGAAGACATGCGCGACTTCCTGCGCGTGCTGTTGATGAACATCGCCGATTTGCTCGACGAACAGCTCGAGGACGACAGGCTGAAAGGCCTGCTCGCCTTCGACGCAACCCTTGGCAGCCATCTCGGCCCGCGCTCGCCAACCTCGCTGCTCGGGCTCTATTATCGACTGGCGGGTGAGACCGGCGGGGCATCCGGTGCGCAAGCTCTGCCAAAGGGCGGCATGGGCGCTGTCGTCGCCGCCATTCGCGCCTCGGCGGAGAAGGCCGGTGTCACCATCCGCACATCGGTTTCCGTGGCAAAAATCATCGTCGAGAAAGGTCGCGCTGTCGGCGTCGTGCTCGACACTGGCGAGGAGTTGCGCGCCAGGACCATCGTCTCGGCCATCAATCCGGCAACCACGTTCCTCGACCTTGTCGGGCCGCGCGAGATCGATACCGGCTTCGTGCGCAAGGTGAAAAACATCCGCATGAAGGGCGACGCCGCCAAGCTCCACTTGGCGCTCGACCGGCCGCCGCAATTTGGCGGGGTCGATGCAGCAGGCCACAAGGGCCGGTTGGTCATCGCCCCCTCGCCCGATCATGTCGAACGCGCCTTCAACCCATGCAAATACGGTGAATTCTCGCCCGAGCCGGTGATGGAGATCACCCTGCCCAGCCTCGCCGAACCCTCGCTTGCGCCTGATGGAGCCTGTGTGCTGTCGGCGGTGGTGCAATACGCGCCCTACGCGTTGAAAGAAGGCTGGGATTCCGGCAAGCCAAAACTGCTCAAGGCGATCATGGCGCAACTCGAGGCTTATGCGCCTGGCATCGGCAAGAGCGTCGTCCATGCCGAGCTTCTCACCCCGGCCGATATCGAGACGCGCTACCGCATGCCGGGCGGCCATTGGCACCATGGCGAATTACAGGCCGACCAGATGCTGATCTCGCGCCCGGTCTCCGGCTGGTCCGGCTACAACACGCCGCTCGAAGGGCTGTTCCTGGCCGGCGCCGGCTCGCATCCCGGTGGCGGTGTCTCCGGTGCACCAGGGCTCAACGCTGCAAAGCGCATCATCGCGATGAAGGAATAGGTCATGGCCCAAGCGACCAGGAAGAAGCCCGTTGCAAAGGCGGCCAATGTGGCTGTTTCCGCGCGCATCGCCGCCCAAGGCCATTTCCGCACGCTGCGCCTTGGCACGCCATTCCAGCCGCGCCTCGATGCGCTGGCCAGAACCCAGGACTGGTACAATTGGGCCGGCTACCGCGCACCGCATTCGCTGTGGGACGAGGAGCTCGAATACTTCGCCATCCGCAGCCAGGCGGCGCTGTTCGACATCTCGCCGATGACCAAATACCGGATCGAGGGGCCGGGAGCCGAAGCCTTCCTCGATCGGGTCACCTTGCGCGATGTCACCAAACTCAGGTCCGGCCGCGTCCACTACACGGCATGGTGCGACGACGAAGGTTTTGTCCTCGACGACGGCACTCTGTTCCGGCTGTCGCCGACCCGCTTCCGCCTGTGTTCGCAGGAGCGGCATCTGCCCTGGCTGCTCGACAGCGCCATCGGCTTCGACGTCATCGTCGAGGAGGAAACCGAGGCGGTCGCCGGGCTCGCGCTGCAGGGGCCAACCTCCTTCGCCGTACTGCGCGATGCCGGCTTTGCCGCCGTCGAGCGATTGAAGATCTTCGACCTCGCCGAGTTTGCCCATGATGGCGGCACCGTCACCATATCGCGCACCGGCTTCACCGGCGATCTCGGCTACGAACTGTTCGTTTCGGCAGACAAGGCGCTGAGCCTGTGGGATCGGTTGATGACAGCGGGCGAACTGCGCGGTATCAGGGCCATCGGCTACATCGCGCTCAACCGCGCCCGGCTCGAGGCCGGGCTGATCGTTGCCAATGCCGATTTCACCACCGCCGAACACGCCATCCGCGCCGACCGCTTGCGCAGGCCCGACGAGATCGGGCTGGGCTTCATGATCGATCCGGGAAAAGGCCATTTCAACGGCCGCCGCGCCATCCTCGAAGCGCGCGCCAAACGCAAGCTCCGCCATGTGCTGGTCGGGCTGGAGATCGAAGGCAACATCCCGGCCGAACACGCCATCGTCTACCACAAGAAAGGCCAGGAGGTCGGACTGGTCAGTGCCGCCATGTGGTCGCCGATGGCCAAGCGCAACATCGCCATCGCTTCGCTGGAGCGGCCATATGGTGATACGATGGTTGAGGACCTCTGGGTCGAGATCTACGCCATGCGCGAGCTGCAGTATCAGAAGCTGATGAAACGGGCCAAGGTGGTGGCACGGCCTTTCATCAAGCTCGACCGCCGCACCGCCAATCCGCCAGCGGATTTCTGACCATGGCCGACGAAGCCGACAAGCTACAAGAAGATGGGGAAGCCGCAGAGCAGTGGGAGCTGGTCAACACGCCGCTTGGCGAACAATGGTCCGGCCGCACGCGCTACGCCGCCGCCATGTTCTTCTACAAGCGCGACGAGATGAGCGCCGAGACGCTCGAAGTCTACCGCATCTGCGCCCGGCTTGATTCAGAAAATCCGCTGCCGATCATCCGCGATCGTGGCGTCGGCAAGGACTGGCTCAAAAGAATTGGTTTCGAATAGCGCCTGCGCGCTATCCAATTGTCTTTTCAAGCATGTTCAACCAATTGCGATAGGCGATTTTTTCGATCAATGCCCGGCCGAAACCGCGCGCGGCCAACGCATCGATCAGCTTCGGCAGGCCGGCGACGTCACCGATGACGGCCGGAATCATGGCGCCGTCGAAATCCGAACCGAGACCGACGCCGTCCTCGCCCAGCGCCTGCAGCAGCGAATCGACATGGCGCACCATGATGTCGAGGCTGGTGTCGCTGTTCATCCTGCCGTCTTCGCGCAAGAAGCCGGTGGCGAAATTCAGCCCGACCATGCCGCCGGACTCGCGGATCGCGCCAAGCTGCCAATCGGTGAGATTGCGTGAATGGGTGCAGAGCGCATGCACATTAGAATGAGTGGCGACCAGCGGCGCATCGCTCAGCGCGGCGACATCGCGAAAGCCTTTCTCGTTCAGGTGCGAAAGATCGATCATGATCTTCAGCTGATTGCAGGCCTTGACCAGCGCCTTGCCGGCGTCAGTCAGACCCGGGCCGGTATCGGGCGAGGACGGAAAGCGGAACGGCACGCCGTGACCGAAAGCATTCGGCCGGCTCCAGACGATGCCGAGCGAGCGCAGGCCGGCCGCATGCAGTACGTCGAGCATGGTGAGTTCGGGATCGATCGCCTCGACGCCCTCGATGTGGAACACGGCGGCGATCGTGCCTCTGGCCATGGCGTTGTGTATGTCGGCGGCGGTCCGGCAGACGGCAAGCGCTCCGGCCCGTTCCAGCCGGAACAGGATCGAGGCCATCGCGATCGTCGAGTTGAGCGCATCGGCGCGCGGCACCTCCGGCGGCAGCGGCTCGCTGTCGCTCGGCGCCAATGGCACGGCGCTGCGCCTGGCCTTCTCGACCGGCGGCGGGAAGATCGCGAACATGCCGCCGGCAAAGCCGCCGGCTTTCGCACGCGGCAGGTCGATATGACCGCCCGACTTCCCCTCGATGAACAGCTTTTCGACGTCCGTGTCCTTCGACTGATAAAGTCGCAGCAGCGTATCATTGTGGCCGTCGAAGACGGGGACGAGGTCTGTTTCGGTCATAGGGGGATCATTCACTTCGTTTGTCGGCACGGCGATATATCATATCTAGGCAAGATATCCGGTCGCGGCAAATGACAAAGCCAATCGGCTGCCGCGACCGCCCCTTCTTCCCATGCATACCGATCGACGATGTGCTTGCGCGCCCCTACTGCTTCAGCACGTCGGCCCATTCCGGATGGCGGCGGAACTGGGCGTTGGCGAAGGGACAAAGCGGGATGATCTTCTTGCCCACTGCCCGAGCATCCTCGACGGCACGGGTGACGAGCCGAAGCCCGGCACCCTGGCCGCGAAATGCGTCCGGCACTTCCGTGTGGTCGATGATGATCTGGTGTTCGCCGATCTTGGTGAAGGTCATCTCGGCCTCGGCGCCACCGGGGCCGCGCAGCACATAACGCCCCTTGGAGCCGCGGTCTTCCAGTTCGATTTCAGGCAGTTGGTCGGGCATTTCTACACTCCTTGAGCGACACCGGCGAAGAGCCGCCGGGCCGCCTCGATTTCGTTTGGCCGCACCTCGTGCCCGCCTTCGTGCCACGCCACTGTGACATCGGCGCCATCGGCACGCAAATAGGCCTCGAGCCGCGTCGTCACGTTCGGCGGGCAGATCGGGTCGCGCTTGCCAGCGGTCAGCAGGATGTGGCGACCGGAAAGGCTGCCCTTCACCTGCGGTTCGAACGGAATCAGCGGATGCATCAGCACCGTAGCGTCGAACAGCTCAGGCTCGGCGAACACCACGGACGCCAGGATGTTGGCGCCGTTGGAGTAGCCGAGGCCGAGCACCGCCGAGGGCTTCGCCTCCTCAACATGCGCCTTGACGAAGGCGACCATCTTGCTCGTCCCCCGCGCCAAATCGTCCATGTCATAGAGGCCCTCGCCGGTGCGGCGGAAAAAGCGCGCCGCACCGTGTTCGGAGACATCGCCGCGCGGCGAGATGACGGTGGCCTGGGGCACGAGATCGCGCCCCAGCGAGACAAGCTGGCTCTCGTCGCCTCCCGTGCCATGGAAGACGAAAAGCAGCGGACCGCCCGGCGAACCGGGCAGCGCCTTGTGGATGTAAGCGTCCTTGCTCATGGCCTTAGCCTTCCAGCTTCTGCAAATGCTGTTCGAGATAGGGCCGGAGATGCTGGTGCTGCGTCGGCAGCTTCAGCGCCTCACCCAGATGCGCGGTATCCTCATCGCGGTCGAATCCCGGCTCGTTGGTGGCGACTTCGAACAGCACGCCGCCCGGCGTGCGGAAATAGATCGCCCAAAAGTAATCGCGGTCGATGACAGGCGTTACCCCATAGCCGGTATCGATCAACGCCTTGCGCACTTCGAGCTGCTTGGCGCGGTTCTCGACGGCGAAGGCGACATGGTGGACCGAGCCGGCGCCGAGATCGGCGAAGGGCGCGGTCGGAAGCGATTCGATGTCTATGACATCGGCGCCATTGCCATTCTTCACGGCAAGCCGCCTGATATTGCCCGACTTGTCGACTTCCTCGTAACCCATGAATTTCAAGAGCTCCTCGGTGGCACCGCCATCCTTCAACCTGAGCGAAACCGAGTGGAAGCCACGGATCGCTTCGTCAGTTGGAATGCCGCCCTTGACCCAGGGTGCTCTGCTATCGGCCTTGTCCTCGACGAGCGCAAAACCGTCGCCGTCCGGCCCGGCAAATCCGAGCCGCTTCTCACCAAAGCTCTACTCGCGGGAGACACCGGTCACGCCCTCGTCGGTGAAGCGCTTTTCCCAATAGTCGAGCGTGCCTTCCGGCACGGAGTAAACCGTGGTGCCGACCTCGCCGACGCCGTGACGGCCCTTGCCGATGTTGGGAAACGGAAAATAGGTCATCACCGAACCGGGTGTGCCGGCCTCGTCGCCATAATAGAGGTGGTAGACGTCAGGCGCGTCGAAATTGACGGTCTTCTTGACCCGGCGCTGGCCGAGCTTGTGGGTGAAGAAATCATTGTTCTGCCGGGCATCCCTGGCCATCGAGGTGACGTGATGCAGGCCCTTGATCTGGTCGAGCATTGTCTCTTGCTCCTTCCCTTGGTGTTTGTGCGGCCCTTGCCGCTGTCCACGCCAATATGAGGACAGCCCTGCTTGCGGCAAAGGCGGCAAACACAGAATGGACTGTGCTGTAAAAGTGAACAATCAAAAGAGATTTGTTCACCAATTGGCTAGTGCAGGTGGCCTTGCGCCGTTGCCGGAAATCGGTTCCATGAGCTGCATTCGAACATACAGCGAAAGGTGTCGCGAGTGACAGGAAAAGCCAGGCGCCCCAACGTTCTCCTGATCACTTGCGACCAGTGGCGAGGCGATTGCCTGTCGGCCGCGGGCCACCCCGTGGTGAAGACACCGAGCGCCGACGCACTGGCCGCCGAGGGCGTGCTGTTCAAGCAGCACTATGGCGGCGCCGCACCCTGCTCGCCGGCGCGCGCGTGCCTCTACACCGGCCTCTACCAGATGAACAATCGCGTCTGCCGCAATGGCTCGCCGCTCGATGCCCGCCATGGCAACATCGCGCGGCATGCGCGCAGCACGGGGTATGACCCAACCCTGTTCGGCTACACCGACGTCTCGCTCGATCCGCGCCTGCTGGCGCCTGATGATCCGAGGCTGAAAAGCTATGAGGGCGTGCTGCCCGGATTCACGGTGCGCCAGCTGCTGCCGGAGCATCAGAAACAGTGGTTGTCCTGGCTGAAGCTGCAGGGCATCGACGCCAGCGCCGGATCCCCGGACATCCACCGTGCCGTGGACGAAGATGGCCACGTCGATGGCGTGACCGAGGCGCCGCCAATCTATTCAAAAGACCATACGCCAACGGCTTTCCTGGCAGGTGAGTTCATCCGCTGGCTGGGCGAGCAGGAACAGGCCACGCCGTGGTTTGCGCATCTGTCCTTCATCAGCCCGCACCCGCCCTTCGTCGTGCCGGAACCCTACAACACACTATACGATCCAGCCGACGGCCCCGCCTTTCGCCGTGCGGAGAGCTGGCGGGCCGAAGCGCAGAGCCATCCCTATCTCGCTTATGATCTCAGCCGGAAGACACGCGCGAACTTCCGCCCGGGCGCCGCAGGCAAGGTGCACGACTGGAGCGAGGATGATTTCCGCCGCATCCGGGCGATCTATTACGGCATGATCTCGGAGGTCGACGCACAGCTCGGGCGGATATGGCATTCGCTCAAGGCTTCAGGCGCGTGGAACGACACAGTCATTGTCCTCACCTCGGACCATGCCGAGATGATGGGCGACCATTTCATGCTGGGCAAGGGTGGCTATTTCGACGGCAGCTACCACATCCCGCTGATCATTCGCGATCCGCGGCATCGCAAGGCTGCGGGCAGCACGGTCGATCGCTTCACCGAAGCGGTCGACATCTTGCCCACGCTTATCGACCTGCTTGGCGAGGCGCCTGAGCCGCATCTCGACGGATGCTCGCTGAAACCCTTCCTGAGCGGCGGAACCCCTGCTATCTGGCGCGACGCCGCGCATTGGGAGTTCGATTTCCGCTCGATCGCAGGCGGCGAGCCCGAAGCACATTTCGGCATTGCCTCGCGCCAGTGCAACCTGGCTGTCATCCGCACCAAGAAATTCAAATACGTGCATTTTGGCGGCGGTCTGCCACCCTTGCTTTTCAACGTCGAGGCAGACCCTGGCGAACTGATTAACCTCGCCAACAGCCCCGCGCATCTGTCCACCCGCCTGGAATTCGCCGAGCGGCTTCTCGCCTGGCGGGCCGAACATCTCGACCAGTCACTGGCGCTGGCGGAGTTGACGGAAAATGGTGTCGCCGGGCACGTCGCCGGCCTTCCTCCTCACCTGACATGAAAAAGCCCGCGCCGGTGTCGGCGCGGGCTTTTCACCGGCTGAACGAAATTACTGCACGATCAAACGCTGCTGGTCGCGCTTCTGCGCATAGCTGCCCTTATCATAGGCGGTTTGCGCCTGAAGCTGCTCCTTGGTGAAGGTCGTGTAGAGATATTTCTTGCCATCCTTGTCGGTCATGAATTTGAGATTATCCAGGCCGACAGCGACTTCCTTCGCGCCAATGCCGAGGAAACCGCCGACATCGACGATCACCGCATCGGTCTTCTTGTCAGGCGTCAGCACGACATCGCCGATCTCGCCGACCTTGGCGTCATTGGCGCCATAGACGGTGGTGCCCTTCAGGTCATCGGCCCTGATTTCGCCAATCGGCATCGCGGTCAGCGTCGACTTGTCGATGGCGGCGGTCTCAGTCTGATCGGGTGCGGTCGGAGCCTCGGCCGTCTTATCCGCCGGAGCGGCGGCTGGAGCGGTTGCTGCCGGCGCGTTGGACGCGGTGGTTGCCGGCACCGGATCGTAAGCCTTGCGGTTGAAGTCCGGCTGTGCCGTCAACTCTTCCTTGGTGGTCTGGGCCACCAGCCAACGGTCGCCATTTTTCTCGGCCCACTGTGCCTTGCTGAAATCATAGGTGACATTCTTGGCGCCGAGACCAAGGAAGCCGCCGACGCCGATGACCAGGGATTCCGCCTTGCCATCCTTGGTCAGCACGATGTCGTTGACGCTACCAATATTCTGCGCGTCATCGCCGGTGCCATTGTAGACGGTTTCGCCGATTATTTTGGTGGCGAGATTGCCGTCAGCACGCTTGACAGGCTCGGCTGGGGCGGCGGCTGGCGCCTGTGCGGTATCCGTCGTCGCGGGCGCGGTCGGGGCTGCTGCGTCGGTGGAAGCGGCAGGCGCCGATGCCGGATCGTAAGGCTTGCTGTCGAACTCCGGATGCGCCGTAAGTTCGTCCTTGGTTGTCTGGGCAACCAGCCAGCGGTCGCCGTTCTTTTCGGCCCACTGCAGCTTGTCGTAGTCGAAGGCGACATTCTTTGCCCCTACGCCCAGAAAGCCACCGACGCCGATGACGACGGATTTCGCCATACCATCCTTGTCGAAGACGACATCGCTGACCTTGCCGATGTTCTCGGCGTCATCGCCGGTGCCATTATAGACGGATTCACCGATGATGTTGGTGACGATGCTGCCTTCCGCATGCGGCACCGGAGCGGCCGCGGCCGGCTCCTGAACAGCGGGGGTGGCGGCAGGGGCTGACGTCGTCGCGCTCTGCGCAAAGGCACCGGTCGCGATCAATGTTGCGAGTGCGGTTGTGGCTAAAAGCGTGCGGATCATGATGATATCTCCTAATGCGTGATTTCATGCGCGCCGCGCTCGATTTGACCGTCATTAGGACGGCCGGCACGGCATTCTCTACGGGTTCACAACGTCGTGATCATGCTGTTGTTCCGACAAAAATGACTGCCAAAAAACACGCAACAGTTGCGTAACGGCCGGAGACGCACGCGCTGAATTGCGCCCTTGCAATGGAACCTTCCCGGCATCGCCACGTTTCAGCCTGCGGCTGGGCGCGTCCCGGCCCTGTCTTGGTTGAGCCGACGGAGTGGGGCATGAAATTTGCGGCGGTGCTGAACCGGGACGGCGGCACCTTGCGCACCACAGATCTCAACGCTTTTTCCGATAGGATGCATCAGACGCTGGAAGCGGCAGGCCATTCGCTGACGATTGATGTGGTTGCCGGCAGGGACGTGGTGGAAACCCTCGACAATGCTGCTTCGCGCCACGCGGTCGATGTCGTGCTGGCCGGTGGCGGTGACGGGACCATTTCTGCGGCGGCCGCAAGGCTGATGGGCAATAAAAAGGCGCTTGCCATTTTGCCGGCCGGCACCATGAACCTGTTCGCACGTGGCCTCGGCATTCCGCAGTCGCTCGATGCCGCGTTGAATTCCTTCGCCGATGGCGAGATCATCGCGGTCGACATGGCCACGGCCAACGGCCGGCCCTTCATCCACCAGTTCTCGATCGGCATGCATGCCAGGATGGTGCAACTGCGCCAGAGGATGGAATTCGGTTCGCGCCTGGGAAAGATCGGCGCTTCGGCCAAGGCCGCATGGGAAACGATCAACAATCCGCCGGCGATGAACGTCACACTGGGGATCGGGGAGGCCGAGATGACGGCGCGCATCACAGCCATCGGCGTCACCAACAATCTGTTCGGCGAGGGCCATCTGCCTTATGCGGACAACCCGGCGGGCGGCGTGCTTGGCATCTATGTCACGGTGGCGCAGCAACGGACCGAACTGATGAAATTCCTCTTCAACATCGCGCGAGGCAAATGGCGCGACAATGAACATGTCGAAATCCATCAATCAGATCGGACGATCCTGAAAATCCACTCCGGCAGCAGGAAGTTCCGCGCCGTCATGGATGGCGAGTTGGTCAGGCTCGAGCGGGAGACGACGATCGAAATCCGGCCTGGCGCGTTGAATGTCCTGGTGCCCGCCAGAGTTGCGGAGGCAAAGGCTGCCTGATGCAATCTCGAACAATGACGGCCGAAACTCTAGCCACCCGGCGCACTTCCTTGCTCTGTCGCCGGTGTCTTGACCATCTGACCATAGATTTCAGCGATGCCCCAGGCCGCGATAGCCAGAAGCAGCGCAGCGATCAGGATGCGCAAGCCATGCCAGCCCCACCGCCCCTGCCGCGCTTTGTCCTGCGGAATGATCTTGGTCATGGCCGGTCCTTGTTTCGTTTTGCGTCTGTTGGCGCACGCGGCAGATCACGGTCGGGTAACGGTTCCTCGCTAGGATGGTTCCGGGCGAGCCGACCGGCCGCAGCCTGGCGAAGCGGCAAAACGGCAAAGGCCGGCACGGACATTGGGGCACTGGGGTGAATAGCAAGGCGGACATAGGGGGCAGCCTGCCGGCTGAAGTGGCCCTTGCGGTCAATGGCAAGGACCGGCTGGCCGTGCTGCACGGGCTGGAGATGCTGGATACGGCGGCCGACCCGGATTTCGACCGCATCAGCAGCCTCGCCGCCACGGTGATGCAGGCACCGATCGCCCTGGTCACGCTCGTCGATCTCGAGCGGCAATGGTTCAAATCCTGTGTTGGCCTGGACGAGACCGAGACCGCGACCGACATCTCCTTTTGCGCCCACGCCATCGCCGCCGGCGACGCGCCCATGGTGGTGACCGACGCGACGACGGACCCGCGCTTCAAAGCCAACCCGCTGGTCACCGGCAAGCATCATGTGCGTTTCTATGCCGGCGCGCCGATGGTCGTGGCAGGCGCGAGGATCGGCACGCTGTGCGTGCTCGACCGCGAGCCGCACGCCTTTCCGTCACAGACCGAGCTCGACCAGTTGAAGACACTCGCCAGCCTTGCCGCCAGCCTGTTCACCTTAAAGGACGCGACCCGCAGCGGCGCCATCGCCGAGGCAGCACTGGCACGCGAGGAAAAACGGCGCGCCATTGCGCTCGACGCGGCCTCGCTCGCCAGCTGGGCATGGGATATCCGCACCGACATGATCGAATGCGATGTCCGGCTGTCGGAACTGTTCAACCTGCCGCGCTCGACCCGGCTTCGGGCGCGCGACATCCTGGGCGCCATCGATCCGCGCGACGTCTACCAGACCGAAACCCGCTTTCGCGATGCCCTGTCCGGCAGTGACGACTATTTCGGCGAATACCGGGTGAAAGGCTTTCATCCGCCGCGCTGGATAGCCACGCGCGGCCGCGTCATCGAGCGCGATGGCGACGGCAAGCCGACACTGATCTTCGGCGTCAACTACGACATTTCCGAGCGCAAGCTCGGCGACGAGCGGCAACGGCTTCTGCTGCGCGAGCTCAACCACCGCGTCAAGAACACGCTGGCGACCGTCCAGGCGCTGGCGACGCAGACCGTGCGTCATGCCCGCCAGCCGAGCGAATTCCTCGAGGCTTTCGGTGCCCGGCTTCAGGCCCTTGGCATCGCCCACAATCTCCTTTCCGACCGCGAGTGGCGCGGCATCGGCATCCGCGAACTCGTCCAGATCGAGATCAGGCCCTTTGACGCCGCCGACCAGCCGCGCATCACAATCTCCGGCGCCGACCTTTTGCTGTCGCCCGACCAGGCCGTCGGCCTTGGACTTATCCTGCACGAGCTGGCCAGCAACGCGCTGCAATATGGATCGTTGTCGGTTGCATCGGGCAAGGTTAATCTCGACTGGAAGGCACAAGGCAAGAAGGACGGCCGGCGCCTGGTGCTCACCTGGCGCGAGAGCGGCGGCCCGGAAGTCGCCCCGCCCGAGCGGCACGGCTTCGGCTCGATCCTCATCCGCCGCAGCCTGGCCAAGGTCATCTCAAGCGAGGTGACCCATGAATTCCGGCCGGAAGGCGTCTTCGCCGAAATATCGATGCCGCTGGAAGATCTGTCGAAATGAGCCGAAATCGGGCCTGACAGACTCACTTCCGGGGATCGACATCCGGATCGTCGCTGCGCGGTTTCACGTTCTCGCGGTAGATGGCATAGGCCGCAAGCACGGCGGCCGGCCCGAGTATGACCCCCAAGCCACCTTTGCCCTTGAGAAGGGTTGGCAGCACCGCGAGCGCTGCCGTAATGCCGATCGCCGTCATGTCCGACTTGCGGCGCTCCGCCCGACGCCTGGCGCGCGACCCGGCCGATATCTGGTAAATCAACAGGATCAGGCCCGCGAGAATCAGAAACCCGATGCCAAAACCCAGAGCTGCGGCAAACGACCCATAGCGAAAAGCGGCCCAGATGTAGGCAGCGCCAATGAGGAAGCCGAGACCGCACAGCGCGGCGATTGTCGCCAGCACATAGATGATGGCCGCCGTGCGCGCGCGGCGCATGGCGGCCAAGGTCTCGCCAGAAGCGAGCCCCGAGATCAGGGACGCGAACATTCCCATTTTTTTCGACTAGCGACGCGCGAGCAGCGCGAAGAGGAAGCCGACACCGGCGGCGATCGCCAGCGACGTGACCGGCTTTTCGCGGACATTTGCCAGCAACTGCGCCTCGATGTCCTTGGCACTGCCGCGAATGCTGTCAAACGCAGCCTCGCCCTGTGCGCGCAATTGCTCGACACCTTCGGTGGCCGCGCGGCGGGCTGTGCCATAACCATGTTCACCGGTCTTGGCCAACTGCTTGGTGAGCTTGTCGATATCGGCCTTCAATTGCCGGATGTCGGCCTCGAGGTCCGAATTCGCCCGCGCCTCGTTGGCGGTCTTCCCTGCGGCGGTTGCCATTGCTTAACTCCTTGTGATTGCTCGATTTCAAACGCGCCGTGCGTCTCAAGGTTCCGATATCGGGATAAACTAGAGCAACTCCAGGAAAAGTGTGAAGCGGTTTTCCGTCCCAAGTTGCGTCAAAAGAAGAGATAGAGCCGAAAACGTGCGCGTAAGCGCCAGCCGCCAATCAATGGGCGAGAGGCGCGTCTTCAGATCAGCGGCCGGCGGCCCTCGCCCAGCCCTTCCCAGCCAGCGAGATGCTTGAGCCCTTCAGTATCGACGACCTCGCAGCCACCGTCGCGCCAGAGGATCAGCTTGCGGTCCATGAGCTTGCGGATCGTCTTGTTGGTGTGAACCAGTGACAGGCCGAGCGTGTCGGCGATATGCTGTTGCGTGATCGGTATCTGGATGGATTGCTTTCCGTTCAGCCCGACAACCTTGGCACGGCTGGCTATGAAAGCAATCAGATAGGCGGCGCGCTCGATCGCGCTGCGTCGGCCGAGACTGAGCAGGTTCTCGTCCAGCATGCGTTCTTCGCGCGATGCGATCCAGGTGATGTCGTAGCCGAGGCCTGGATGGCTGCGGTAGAGCTCGTGCAGATTGTCGCGCTCGAAGACGCAAAGCAGCATTGGCGACAGGGCTTCGACGGAATGCTGCATCTCCCCCATGACGCTGCCTTGCAGGCCAATGAGGTCACCGGGCATCAGGTAGTTGAGGATCTGTCGGCGACCATCCGGCAACAGCTTGTAGCGGAACGCCCAGCCGGACAGCACCGTATAAAGGTGGGCGCTGTGGCTTCCTTCCACGAGGACCGTTGCGCCCTTGTCGACCGCGAGTTCGCCCTTCTTGAACTTGCTGATGAAAGCCAGTTCCTCTTTCTCGAACTCCCGGAAAACCGGCAAGGGCCGCAAAGGACAATTCTCGCAAGGATACTGGCGACCGGAAAAAGTACGCCCATTCTGCCCTGGCATTTCGACCCCTCTTCGAAAGCCTGCCGGTCAGCAGGTCCATTTAAACGTTTTGCCGGGATTGGAGTTCCGGGGTTGAAGGCATGTCTTTTTTAAATGACAACGCGCGCAATAGCGATCATGACTCCGGGCGTTTCAAGGAGCCTTCACCTGTGCCCACATTGCTTGACGGATTGCGGATTCTTGTCCTGGAGGACGAATTCCTCATCGCCATGGATGTCGAGCAGCTTTGCCGCGACCATGGTGCGCAAGAGGTGGTGATCGCTCGCGACCTGACAGAGATCGACGACCAAAAAGTCGCAACGCAATTCGACGCCGCCATCGTCGATCTGATGCTGGGCGGCACCTCGACGCTGGAATTCGCCGCCGGCTTGCGGGAAACAGGCATGCCTTTTGTGTTTGCCTCGGGATATTCGGATGCCGAAGAGATCAGGACATCCTTTCCCGGGGTGAGGCTGGTGACCAAACCCTATTCAGGGGAAGACCTCGTCGAAGCGGTGGCAGCGGCCTACGGACGCGGCTCTCCTGGGTGAGAGCGTTCGACCCGGAGCTGCTATCCGGGCCTTCACCTCAACGCGCCGCCGTGCCTGTCACCTGAGCCGAGATCGCGTCAGGACCATATTCGTCCTCGCCGGAGATTTTCAGGATTTCCTGCAGGCGGGTGCGCGCCCTGCTGACGCGGCTCTTGATGGTTCCGACCGCGCAACCGCAGATTTCGGCGGCCTCCTCATAGGAGAATCCCGAGGCGCCAATGAGGATGATCGCCTCGCGCTGGTCCTCCGGCAATTGCTCGAGAGCGCCACGAAAATCCTTAAGATCCAGTTGGCCGTGCTGGGCGGGATGGACCGCAAGCCTGGCCGTCATGATGCCGTCGCTGTCCTGCACCTCGCGACCGCGCTTGCGCATCTGCGAATAGAATTCATTGCGCAGAATGGTGAAAAGCCAAGCCTTGAGATTGGTGCCGGGCTGGAAGCTCTCATGCTTGTCCCAGGCCTTGACCAGCGTTTCCTGAACGAGGTCGTCGGCCTTGTCGGCATTCTGCGTCAGCGACACGGCAAAGGCCCGCAAGCTCGGGATTGCCCCAAGCAGATCGGTCTTGAAGCCTTGGGAGACCGCGGCCATGCCTCAGTCCTTCTTCTGTGCGGGTTCGGTCTGTTCCAATTGGCTGAGCAATTGGGCGAAGCGATCCGGCACATCGTCGGAGACAAGCTCGTCGTAATATTGTTTGAGTTTACGTCCGATTTCGGAGTTGGCCCCGAGCGGGTCGCCAACTCCATTCCGGCGCTTGCCCGCGGCGCCAGCCAAAATATCTTTCGTCATATCCTTCATTTTGCCCTTATATTCCCAGCACCCAGGCCGCTCATATCACTCAACACAAGGCAAGCGGCACCCTCGTCTGGTTGCCCATCCCGACACCAAACGCCGGCCCGGCCTTTTCGTTCCATGGCGGCGGAACTTTTTCGGAAAACCCGCGTTGTATTAGCGGGGCTTGCAATCAGCTTGACCTGCAATCCAGGCAATAACGTCATTCTGAGGGAGACGTCTTACCATGAGTTTATCCGCCACCATCGCGCCGCATCTGCCGTTCCTGCGCCGCTTCTCGCGCGCTGTCTCGGGATCGCAAGAGAGCGGCGACGCGCTGGTCGCCGCGATGCTCGAAGCCATCATCGCCGATACCGATATCTTCCCCGAGGCATCGACGGACCGTATCGCGCTCTACAAGGTATTCGCCAAGCTGTTCACCTCGGTCGCCATCCGCGTGCCGCAGGAGCAGGCACAATCGGCGTGGGAGCAGCGCGCCGCCGCCAACCTCAATGCGATCGCGCCGCTTCCCCGCCAGGCCTTCCTGCTGGTTGCGGTCGAAGGCTTCAGCGAAGACGAGGCGGCCGAGATCCTCGACGTCGGCGACCAGCAATTCTCCGAGTTGCTTGCCCAGGCCAGCAATGAGATTTCCCGCCAGGTGGCGACCGACGTGCTGATCATCGAGGACGAACCGCTGATCGCCATGGACATCGAAGAAATGGTCGAGAGCCTCGGCCATCGCGTCGTTGGAACGGCGCGCACCCATGCCGAAGCGGTGACGATGTTCGGCAAGACGCGGCCGAAGATGGTGCTGGCCGATATCCAGCTCGCCGACGGCAGCTCGGGCATCGAGGCGGTCAACGAAATCCTGTCGTCAACCTCAGTGCCGGTGATCTTCATCACCGCCTTTCCCGAGCGCCTGCTGACCGGCGAGCGCCCCGAGCCGGCTTTCCTGGTGACCAAGCCGTTCAATCCCGACATGGTCAAGGCGTTGATCAGCCAGGCGCTGTTCTTCGACCGCCAGGCGAAAGCCGCCGCATAGTTTCGCTGCTTTTTTAGCAGAAACACACAACATCGAAGGCCGGCTGATGCGATGCATCGGCCGGCCTTTTTGCAACCGGACCCATCATCCCTGAATTCGAGGCCGGCTCCGGCTCTAACGGTTTGCAAGCATCGTCTTTTTCGGCAAAAGGTGGAACAAACCGCATCCACTCACGTTTTCATCGCACCATTCGGAAGGAGATGAACCATGCTTTACTGGGCGCTCGTATTTCTCGTCGTGGCAATCATAGCCGGCGCGCTTGGTTTCGGCGGCATCGCCGGCACATCCGCTGGCATAGCGCAGATATTGTTCTTCATCTTCCTCGCTTTCCTGGTCATCTCGCTCCTGGCCGGCCTGTTCAAACGGGCGTGAGAGCGAAGGTAGATCCGAGCGAACACTGGAAGCCGCACCCCTCAAACGGTTTCCAGCCACCGCCGGGCGGTATCCTTTAGTGGACACCGTCCGGCGGACCGCTTTAGGGACAGTTTTCCGGGGAAATTTCATTTTGGAACCCATTCAACAGTAAGCCGTTCAACCTGAGTTGGGTGGACAGATTGACCGATGCGCTCCAGGACTGACGATAAATCGGAAGGCGCGCGGAGCGACGAAGTCATCGCCCTGCATCCGGCAGAGAATGGCATGCAGCTTGGCCGGGCTCTTCTCCACGCATTACACAATGCTGGGATTTCCGTCCTCTATCAGGATCGCGAAATGAAGACCGTATGGGCCCGCAACATGCGTGCGCCATGGGTATCGGACGGTGCTGATGGCAACGGCATTTTGCCGATGGCGCAGGCTGACCGCATCGCCGCCTCCAAGCGCGATGTGATCGCTACCGGCAATCCGGCGCGGCTTGAGATCAGTGTCCCGGTCGAGAATGGTGTCCGCTGGTTTCAGGTCTGGGTCGATGCCGACCGCGGCGACGCCGGCGACGTCCAGGGTGTCGTCACCACCATGGTCGAGACGACCGAGCAGAAGCGGCGCGAACAGACACTGACAACGCTGCTGCGCGAGGTCAGCCACCGCTCGAAGAATCTGCTGGCGATCATCCAGAGCATCGCAACCCAGACCGGTCGCTATTCCGACGGCATCAGCGATTTCCTGACGCGTTTTCGCGGCCGGCTGCAGTCACTGGCCTCCTCCCAGGACCTGGTGACATCCTCCAACTGGCGCGGTGCCGCACTTCATGAACTGGTGACGAGCCAGGTTGGCCGCTACGGCACGAACACATCGCACAGTCTGCGCTTCCGGGGCGCCAACCCCTATCTCAACCCCAACGCCGCGCTGCATATCGGCCTGGCGATGCATGAACTGGCCGTCAACTCGGTCAGCTACGGCGCCCTGTCCCGGCCGGATGGCTACGTCGAACTGACCGCCGATCTGAACACCGCGGCGACCGGTGAGGTCGCCCTGTCGCTGACATGGGCCGAAACAATAGGCGGCAATGGCGGCCGGGCCTATCAGAAGCGCTTCGGCAGCGTCGCGCTGGAGCGGGTGGTGCCGGCGTCGCTGAGCGGGACCGCGAGTCTCGACATCGCGGACGGCCACCTGGAGTATCGCCTGGTCGTTCCGCACAGCAATTTCGAGACGCCGTGAGGCCTGCGGCAAGCAACGATCCTTAACCGGCTGTTCACCATAAGAGCGGATGCTGTTTTACCCAGATACCGCTGCAGCCCGTTAAGGTTTCGGCAGGTGTGGGGAGGAGCGCTTGACCGTCGCCGACATGAACAGACTGGAACAGGCCGCTCGTATTTCGATGGGCGAATTCCAGGATTCCGAGACATCCGCGGAACCGCTTTCGCAGCCGCACCACGGCCTGCTATGGGTCATCGTGCTGGCAGCAACGGCGACACTTCTTTTGATCGCCTTCTTCCAATTGAGCTGATTGAAATCCGCCCTCCGGCAGCCCTGCCTAGTGTTAACCGCTTGCAGCACTGACATTATTTGCATGTCACCCCGGTCGGTCAGGAACTTTGGCCGATATGGGCCGTTATTATGGCGAGAGGACGTCGCCATGGAACACATCGCTGCATTGCTGCTGGTCATCGGCTGCTCGAACACGATGGCCGACTGTCGTGAACTGCAGGTGCCTGTCAGCATCTTCGCGACCGCTGACGAGTGCACTGCGGAGCGGCCGTTCGCGATGGGTGACGTGCAGGGGCAGGCACAGCATATCGTCGCCAGATGCCTTGCTGTTGATCCCGCGCTCGAGGATGATTATGACCAGATCGTCTGGAAGGTGCGCCCCGATGGCAACCTTGACGCTTCGCTGGCAATATCCAGCCTCGTCATGGCATCGAACGCCGTACGCCCAGAAAAAGACTACGTTAGCCAACAATAAATTCGAGCAGCAAAGGCCGTCATTTCGTGCTAAATGGCTGTTGGAGCTTACCAAAGTGTGGACACAAAGTGAGGAGTGACTCAATGCGGAAGATGATTATTGCCCTGGTTGCGATGGCAGCTCTCAGCGGTTGCACGAGCACCGAGAAGGACGTGGTTGGCGGCGGCTTGATTGGTGCCGGTGTCGGCGGTCTTGTCGGCGGCGGCAAAGGCGCGCTGATCGGTGCGGCTGTCGGTGCCGGTACCGGCCTGCTGGTCCGCAACCTGCAAAACGGCTATTGCCAGTATCGCGATCGTCACGGCCGGATCTATACGGCTCGCTGCAACTAATTCGGCGATATCAGTCAATCCGGGGACCACTGATCTGGTCTCCGGATTTTCTCCTGATGGACCCATTCCGTGAGGGCGCGACGTCAGTCCGTGTGCGGAATTCTTATTTCCACCTTCAGACCATCGACCTGATAATCGCGTTTGATCGTGCCGCGCAGTTCGCGCGTGACATTGAGGTCGATCAGCTTGGTGCCGAACCCGGTCCCCACTGGCGCCTCGACCTTCTTCATCCCGGACTCCCGCCAGTTCAGTGCCAGCGTTCGTTCGCGCCCGCGCCCTTCCAACGACCAGTCCACCTTGAGAGCGCCGACGAACGTTCCGGCTTCGCCATATTTCAGCGCATTGGTCGCCAGTTCATGGAAGGTCAGGCCAAGCGCTTGCGTCGTGGTCTCATCGAGCAGCACCTCGGGTCCTGACAGCATCCCCTCGGGCAGGTCCTTGCCGAACACCTGGCCAAGCTCGATGCGCAGGAGATCGCCGAGGTCGGCCTTCTGCCAGCGCGAGCGCGTCAGCATGTCCTGGGAGGCGGCCATCGCCTGCAGCCGGGCAGAGAAGGATGCTGAAAACTCGTTGACGTCGGTCGCCCGCGAAGCCGTCTGCCGCGCGATCGCCAGCACCCTGGTGATCGAATTCTTGATGCGATGCTTCATCTCCTGCAGCATCAGATCCTTGTCGAGCAGGCTCTTTTCGGTCGTCTCGTGCAGGCGTGACGCCGCTTCATAGGCCCGCTCCTGATAGCGCGCCACCAGCGCGATGGCACCGGCCGCGAGCAGGCCGAACAGCCCCAGCATCACCGGGATGGCGCGCGACGACGGCTGCGAGAAAGCGCTGGTCGGCCGAAACAGCACGGTCCACGGCCGGCCGGCCACCGTGATCTTGCGGGTGACCAGCAGCCGGTCGCCAGAGGACGACGCTGGCGGCGTTTCCGACCGGAACAACAGATTGTCGCCGTTCACCGCCGCACCGTCATAGATCTCGGTGTTGACCGGCAGCAGCGGCGCGCGGCTCAGCGCGACCTGGAACAGATCCCGGGCCCGGAAGGCCGCGTAGAGAAAGCCCGCGGTCGAGGATCGCGATGCGTTGATGACCTCCGGTGCTGTTTCGACATTGAGCCGCACGAAGACCAGGAAACCGGTGAACGTCTGCGCCGCACCCGTGCCCTGGCCAAGTTGCACCAACCCGCTCGCGTGCTGCTGGTCATCGGCCATTGCCTGCTCGATCGCCGTGCGCCGCACCGGTTCGCTGAACATGTCGTAGCCGATGGCGGCCTGGTTGGACGGGTCCAGCGGTTCGAAAAACATGACGGGCGCGCGCCAGGGCTGCGTCGTGTCCGGATAGACCGGATGGCTGGCGCCAAAATCGTGGAGGATATCGCGTTCGACCGCCGCCTCGTCGCCCGTCTTGGCAAGCCCGAGGAAGCCGATGCCGCGCAGGCCGGCGAAATTGTTGTCGACATCCAGCGCGTTGAAGAACGCCTTGAACTCGCTCTGGGAGATATCGCCATTGCGGGCATCGAACAGGGCCTGTGTCGACCGCAACAGCGACAGATGCAGGTCAATCCGACTCTCGATCCGGTTAAGCGCGTCGTCGGCCGCCGCTTCGAACTTGATGCGGGAGGCTTCCTGCGTCGCGAAATAGGCGAACCCCGCCATGGTCATGCTGATCAGCGCAACGGCGATGAACGCGACAATCGGAAAAAGCTTCTTCAACGGATGATGCGGTCCAGGTGCAATACCGGACCTTTATGGGCAAGTCGCCGGGCCAACACAATGGCAAGGCCAAGCCATCGTGATCACTGGCACATCACGTGAGCGGCAAACCGGCCATGCCCGATCAACCCAGGCCGGAGCGCAGACAGGCCTCAGGCGGCGATCTTCAGTGCACCCGGCCCGGGAATGGCACCTGGAGGACATTTGCCCAGGATGATCATGCCGAGCACCTCGTCCTGCGTGACATCGGTGGTGCGCGCGGTGCCGACGACCTGACCGTTCTTCATCACGCAGACGCGGTCGGCAAGTTCGAACACATCGTGGATGTCATGGCTGATCAGGAAGATGCCGATACCATCGGACTTGAGCTGCTTGACCAGTTCGCCGACTTGCGCCGTCTCCTGCGGACCGAGCGCCGCGGTCGGCTCGTCCATGATCAGGATGCGGGCGTTGAACAGGATGGCGCGTGCGATCGCCACCGATTGCCGCTGGCCACCCGACAGCTTGATCACCGGCTCCTTGAAGCGCTGGAAGCGCGGGTTGAGCCGGCCCATGACCTTGCGCGCCTCGGCCTCCATCGCGACGTCGTCGAGCGTGCCCCAGGCGGTCATCAGTTCGCGGCCGAGGAACAGATTGGCGGCGGCGTCGACATTGTCGGCCAGCGCCAGCGTCTGGTAGATGGTCTCGATGCCATATTTCTTGGCATCGCGCGGGTTGGAAATCGACGCCTCCTGGCCATTGACGAAAATCTGCCCTGCGTCGCGCTTGTAAGCACCGGACAGGATCTTGATCAGCGTCGATTTGCCGGCGCCATTGTGGCCGAGCAGCGCCACGACCTCGCCGGGGAAAAGATCGATCGAGGCATCATCGACGGCGCGGATACCGCCAAAGGCGATCGAGATGTTCTTCATGTCGATCAGCGGCGTGCCGGCGGGAGCGGTTTTGTCCATGTCGCTTCTCCTTTCCTAGACGCGCTTGCGATAGACGGTGTCGAGCCACACCGCGATGACCAGAACGGCACCGACGACGATGCTTTGCAGCGGCGAGTCGACACCAAGCAGCACCATGCCGGACTGCAGCGACTGCATCAAAAGCGCGCCGAGCATGGCACCGATGATCGTTCCCGAGCCGCCGGCCAGGGACGTGCCGCCGATGACGGCGGCGGCAATAACCAGCAGCTCATCCAACGTGCCAAGCACATTGGTCGACGAATTCTGCCGGGCGGACGAGATCGCGGCGGCGATCGTCGCCAGCACGCCCATGATCATGAACACCTTCATGGTGATCCAGCGCGTGTTGATGCCGGCGAGATTGGCGGCTTCAGGATTGCCGCCGATGGCGAAGACATAGCGGCCGAAACGGGTACGGTTGGTGACGAAGGTCATGATCAGGCCGACCGCGATCGCCATCAGCACCGGGATCGCAATGCCATGCGCGATGAACAGGCCGCCTGCCGGTACGGTGATGTTGTTGGCCGCTGCGTAGCGGTTCACGATGCCGATCGGCCAAGGATAGGAATTGGCGAGCCAGACGGCTCCCAGAATGACGGCACAGGTGACCACGCCGATCAGCGTCTCTGCCCAGATCGGCCGCAGCGGAAAGCGGAAACGCTTGCGCTGCACGCGTCCGTTGAACAGCGCAAACACCACCGCCAGGCAGGCGACGATGCCAACGACCCAGCTCCACATCGCCCCGATCGATCCTGCCGGCCCGCCGCCCATCAGCTGGAAGGTGGCATCCATTGGCGCCACGGTCTGGCCTGAAGTGACCCACCAGGCGGCACCACGCCAGATCAGCAACCCACCCAGCGTGACAATGAAAGCCGGCACTTCGAGATAGGCGATGATGAACCCCTGGAAGGCACCGATCAGCAAGCCGAGCGCCAGGCCGATGACCAGGGCCAGGACCCAGATCCAAGGATTGCCAAGTTCAAGCCCGACAAACCGCACCAGGAAATGCACTTGCGCAAAGCCCATGACCATGCCGATCACGCCTTCGGCGGAACCGACGGACAGGTCGATGTTGCGCATGACGATGACCAGCACCATGCCGCAAGCCATGATGGCGACGGCGGAAGTCTGCACCGACAGGTTCCACAAATTGCGTGGCGTGAGAAAGGTGCGGCTGTCGAAATCGAGCGGATTGACGCCGAGACGCAGGCTGGAAATGACATGCAGCCCGATCCAGATGATCAGCAGCGCGCCGACCATGCCGAGCATACGTGTATCGATCTCGGTTGCCTTCAGGAACCGCGCCAGCGCGCCGAGTTCCGACGCACGCGCGGTGTCGGACTGCGGGTTGGACGTCGTATCGGTCATGATTTCCTCCCACCGGCTGGCCGTCTGACGCGGATGCCGAAACCAGCCTAGAAGCTATCCGCCTGACGCGGAAACACAAATCTTTTGAGAAAACGCCGCGGCTTGGGGCCGCGGCGTTTTTATCTTTTCAGGTGGTCAAGTTTAGTTGCAGGCCGCGACGCTGCCGGCGGCGACGCCCGCGCAGACTTCGTCCTTCTTGATCCAGCCGGCGTCGATGACGACCTTGAGATTGTCCTTGGTGATGGCGACCGGGGTCAGGAACAGCGACTTGACGGTGTTGCCGCCAGGCGTCGTGAAGTCCTTCACGCCGGCGATATCGGTCATCTTCTTGCCGTCGGCCAGCTGCGAGGCGATCTCGGCCGCATTCTTGCCGAGTTCGCGCGCGTCCTTCCACACCGACACGGTCTGGGTGCCGAGCGCGATGCGGTTCAGGGCGGCATGGTCGCCGTCCTGGCCCGAGACCGGCACGGTGCCGGCGAGACCTTGCGCCGTCAGAGCCGCGACAACGCCGCCGGCGGTGCCGTCATTGGCTGCGACCACCGCGTCCACCTTGTTGTCGTTGGCGGTCAGGAACTGTTCCATGTTCTTCTGGGCGTTGGCGGGCAGCCAGCCGTCCGTATAGGCCTCACCGACGTTCTTGATCTTGCCGCTGTCGATGGCTGCCTTGAGCACTTCCATCGAGCCCGAGAACAGGAAATCGGCATTCGGATCGGAGCCCGAGCCCTTGATGAAGACATAGTTGCCTTCCGGCTTGGCCTTGAACACGGCAGCGGCCTGCAAGCGGCCGACTTCCTTGTTGTCGAAGGTCAGGTAGAAGACGTCCTTGTTCTCGATCAGGCGGTCATAGCCGACGACCGGAATGCCTTCGTCCAGCGCCTTCTGCACCGCCGGACCGATCGCCGACGCGTCCTGCGCCAGGATGATCAGCGAATTGGCGCCCTGCGAGATCAGGCTTTCGACATCGGTGAGCTGCTTGCCGGGATTGGACTGGGCGTCGGCCGAAATATACTTGTCGCCGGCGGCCTCGATGGCCTTCTTCATTGCGGCTTCGTCGGTCTTCCAGCGCTCTTCCTGGAAGTTGGACCACGAAACGCCGATGACTTTGTCCTTCGCCTGCGCGACCGACGCAAGCGTCAGCGACATGGCGACACCCGCCAGGATGGCGGCTGTGAATCTCTTCATTGTATCCTCCCTGCGCCGCGTATGGCGCGACCAAACTGACCCGAAGGCCGGCACAGAGGCTCTATTTTTTCGAGCCTCGAAAAAACACTGATCCAACGCCGGAACGCTGTCAACATCGATTCTGATGGATTTTGATGTGCTCGCGAATTTTTTTCGAGCCTCGGAATAAATAAATGACAGGACGGGCTGCTTCTGCCAGTATTTGGGTGTGTCGCTGACAGTGTTCGAGGGGCTGGAAGAACCGCGGCGACCGGGAGGATGTGGAAAAGATGTCGGTCGGTATCCGCCACGACGATCTGCGCCGGCGCAACCGCGCCATGGTGATCGCGGCCGTGCGCCGGGCCGGTCGGCCCTCACGCACAGAGATCGCCGCGACCACTGGCCTCAGCCACTCGACCATATCGGCGATTTCCTCCGATCTGATCAGTGAAGGCATCCTGGCCGAAGGCAAGCCGAGCGAGGCCGGCGCGCTCAAACGCGGCAGGCCGCAGGTCGGTCTCGGCCTCAACCCGGAGGCCGCCGCTGTCATGACCGTGGTGCTGTCGCTGAATTTCCTCTCCGTCGCCGTCATCGACTATGCCGGCCAGGTGGTATCGGAGGAGCAGCGCCGGCTGGACACGCTGACTATGTCGCGCGAGGCGCTGATCGGCGAATGCGTGGCCATCGTGCGGCGACGCCTCGCGGATCCCGACATCGATGTCCGCAGCGTTGCCCGCATCGCGCTGGCGATCCAGGGCATCACCGACACCGATGCCCGAGCGATGCTCTGGTCGCCGATCACGCCGCAGACCGATATCGCCTTCGCCGACATACTCGAAGCCGAGTTTGGCATCCCGGCCACCATGGAAAACGACTGCAACATGATGGCGGTGGCGCTGCGCTGGCGCGATCCCGAGCGCTACCGCGACGACTTCATCGCCATCCTGCTTTCGCACGGCATCGGCATGGGCCTGGTGCTGAAAGGCGAACTGTTCACCGGCACCCATTCGTCGGGCGGCGAGTTCGGCCACATGATCCATCGGCCGAACGGCGCGCTCTGCCGCTGCGGGCGCCGCGGCTGTGTCGAGGCCTATGCCGGCAACTACGCCATCTGGCGCAACGCAAAACAGCTCGGCGAGGACACCGAGCCGGTCGCAGATGTCAGCGACGCGCAGATGCGGGCCCTTGCCGCGACGGCGCGGGAGCGGGACGGGCCGGAACGCGAAGCCTACCGCAAGGCGGGCGAGGCGCTGGGCTACGGCCTCGGCAGCCTGTTCGCCCTGATCGACCCCGCCCCCGTCGCCATGGTCGGCGTCAGCGCCGCCGCCTTCGACCTGATCGAGCCGGCATTGCGGGAGGCCATCGCCCAGACCGCCGGCGGCCAACACTCTAAATCGATATCCTTCGACACCGAGCCGAATGAACTGCCGCTGATCCGCGAAGGCTGCGCCATGCGTGCACTGACCTTCGTCGACCAGGAGATTTTCGCGCCGGGCGCGCAGGCCAGAGGGAACGCCGGAAAGAGCGTTGCCTGAGGATCTGGATCAACCAATCGTTGAAGCGGCATTCTGGACGTGGGCGGCAGTGACCAGGAAAGCTGCGAGCCGTTGGGCCTCCCCAGCCAACGGAGCGTTTTTGCTGTGGCAGAGGTAGTAACCTCTGTCGGTGCGCAACACATCCTTGGCGAGAGGCACCAACCGCCCAGCTGCCAGTTCTGACTGTAGCAAGGCCACGCTACCCAACGCGACGCCGTTGCCGCGTATGGCTTCGCCGATGGTCTGGGAATAGGTACTCATTGTGACGAGAGGCCAATCTTCGAGTCCTTTGAGAGAGAGGCCGTCAAACCACACCCGCCAGTCAACCCAGTCGGGCGCCGAGCGTAGGTAATTGAGCAGCGGCGGACCATCACTTCGGCGGTACTGCTGGAACGAGCCGTTGCCATCGGCTCCCAGCGTGGCCGCCAGCGCTGGAGATGCCATCGGCACCATCTCCTCGTCGAGGAGCCGTGTGGTGCGACATCCCGGAACCACACCGTCGCTATAGATCACCAGCAGGTCATTCTTGGCCGCCAGCAGGTCGCCCGTGTTGTCGGAGGTGACCAGTCGCGTCGGGCAGGCGTCACCAGAAAGCCCGAAGGCCTGCAACTGCGCCGTGAGCCAGAACATGCCGACAACGGTATGCGCACCAATAGACAGCGGCCGCATGGCGTGCTCGCGCAAAGTGCCCAGGCCTTGGCGCAGGAATTCAAGCGCCATCCCGACGGTGTGATAGAGCCGCTCCCCGCTTTCGGTGGACGCGAGCCGTTTACCATTGCGGATGAACAGAGGTTCTCCGATCCATTTCTCAAGCTGGTGAATGCGTTTGCTGACAGCAGCCTGCGAGACGTGGAGTTCGGCAGCGCAACCCGTGAAGCTGCCGACGCGATGGGCGGCCTCAAAGAAAATGAGCAGGTCCAGCGGCGGAAGGGTAGTCCGGTATCTCTTCATAACCAGAGGTTATTAGGGAGGCGGAGTTTTTTCAACGTTTCCGCAACGGCGCTTTGGATGCACTTTCGCTGTCAGGCAGTAGCCCTCTCGTGAGAGATGGCAACTCGATTGGCGCCGCCGGAGATAGCAACCTATGACCGCCTTCCCTCGCATCGGGTTCGTTGGACTGGGGACCATGGGCGGTCCCATGTGTCAGAGACTTGCGAAGGCAGGTTACCCAGTCACTGCCTTCGATCTTAGTCCAGCCGCCCTCGAAAGAACCGTCGCCGTCGGTGCCACGGCTGGGTCTTCGGCAGCGGACTGTGCTGCTCAGGCCGACGTCTTCCTGACCTCCCTTCCAAGACCCGATCACGTGGAAGCAGTCATGGCCGGCGAGAACGGCGCACTCAAAGGCCTGAAGCCAGGAAGCCTGTGGATCGACCTGACCACCAATCGCAACGAGCTCGTGTTCCAACTCGCTTCGGAAGCCCCGGACGGCGTGAAGGTCGTGGATTCCCCGGTCACCGGAGCGGTGGACGGAGCAAGGAACGGAAAGCTCACGCTTTTCGCTGGTGGGGATCAACTGTCGTTCGACCGGGCCGCCCCGGTACTCGGCCATCTCGGTATGGTCATCCATTGTGGCGGTCTCGGCACCGGCAATGTCGTGAAGCTGGTGACGAACCAGTTGTGGTTCATCGCGGCGGCCGCCATCGGAGAGGGGTTCGCCACTGGTATCGCCAACGGCGTCGAGCTTGGCACGCTCTGGCATGCGATCCGCAACAGCGTCGGCGACAGTTTTGTCGCCCAGCATGATGCGCCATCCATCTTCGCCGGACACTATGACCCGTCCTTCTCGCTGGACCTGTGCCTCAAGGACCTTCGCCTGATCCAGGAACTGAACCGCAACGTGCGGGCGGCTTTGCCCATGACAATGGCGGCGCAAGGAGCGTTCGCTCTCGCCGCCAGCCGCTACGGCGCAGGCGCGGCCGAACTGCATGTTGCCCGGCGCATCGAAGACGACGCCGGCATCTCGATGCGCCTTGAGGGCGACTGGGTTCCGCCATGGCAACAGTGATGGCGGCGGACAGGCGCTGGATAGAGGAGCCTCAGGGGAGTTTGACATGAAAGTTGGTTTCATCGGGCTGGGCATGATGGGCAGGAACGCGGCGCTGAACGTTGCCCGAAACGGGTTCGAGATGGTCGTATACGATGTCCGCCCCGATGCCCTGGAGCCCCTGCTCGAGAAAGGTGCCAAGCCTGCCGACAGCGCGGCAGACGTGCTCAGTCGTGTCGATGTCGTGGTCACCATGGTGTTCGGCCCGAAAGAAATCGAAGCTGTGGTTCGTGGTGAGAAAGGATTTCTATCGTCGGACTGCCAAGGGAAATACTGGATCGATCTCACCACCAGCAGTCCGAACCTTATGCGCACGCTCGGCGATGATTTCCGCGCCAAGGGCGGTGCCGTGGTCGACGCGCCAGTCACGGGGTCGGTGGATTCGGCCATCCGTGGCGACATGATCATGTTCGTCGGCGGCGAGAATGCAGACATCGAGCATGTCCGCCCGGTGATCGAGGCGATGGGCGAGGTGCGCAAGGTTGGCAGGCATGGAAACGGCTATGTCGCCAAGCTGGTCAACAACCAGCTCTGGAAGGTCCACGCTGCGGCGATCGGCGAGGCGATGGTCACAGCCAAGCTCGCGGGCCTTGAGCCGGATATCTGGTGGTCGGCGATGAAGGGCGGTGCAGCCGACAGCTTCGTCATGCAGCATGACGTGCCGTCTATCTTCGCCGGTCATTATGACCCCTCCTTCCCCCTGGCGCTCTGTCTCAAGGATCTGGGCCTGATCGAAGAGCTGATGAACGAGACAGGGACGCGCAGCGAACTCACCCGCGCGACACATGATCGGTTCAAGGAAGCGGCTTTGCGCTATGGCAAGGAAGCAGGCGAGATGACCGTATGTAAGGTAATCGAGGACGACGCCGGCGTTGAACTACGAGTTGCCGGAAACTGGGTGGCGCCGTGGGAGGTAAAAATTCCCAAAGCCTGAGCCCGGTCGATGCCACATTGGATGGCATCGGCGATGCACTCCCTTCGCGCTGATCGGATGCCGAGAGTGGCTCTCATATCCCATTCAAGGCTTGAAACCGAGGGCGCCGATGAGCTCGTCCAGCGACTCTGCATGTCCTTTGTTGCCTATGCCACCGCCTATTCCGGACGACGTGGGCAAATCCGATTTCCATTCGGTTGGTGCAAGTTGGAGGCCGATGGCCCAACTTTGCATATCACCGCGGGAGCAGAGGACCTGGCGGGCCTGGAACGCGTCGACGGGATCGTTGTCGATCGGCTGAAGCGGGTCGCCCGCCGCCAGCAACGCGAATTGATCTTGCCGCTGTCGCCATGGTCGGCGTCAGCGCCGCCGCCTTCAACCTGATCGAACCTGCATCGCGCGAGGCGATTGCACAGACCGCCGATTCCGTTGATCGCCAGGGCAGGAAAACCGCCGGCGTAAGCACGAATCAGATAGGCGCTGTTGTTTGCGCTGCTTGAGTATTCGCGTTAACTCTTCATCGAACGGAGGCGCAGTATCAGCCGGATGCGATGTAACATGCGATATGAATTGGCCCTTGCAATTCTCCTGGGGATGCCGCTGCCAGCTCATGCTGAAGGAACCGACCATTGCACAAAGAGCCAAAGTCCCGACATGCCGGGTATGGCAATTGCAATGGCTGTGTCGGTCCATGTGCTGGCAGAACGACTTTGCAATGCCGAGCACACACCTCTGTGGCCGTGGCTCGCCGACGTTTATGAAAAGTCTGAGTGCCTGTCACACGCCGCAAGTGTTGAAAAGGCGAAGAGCGACGAAGCTAAAGTCGCCTCGATGGGTGTGGCCGATGCGATGGAAGGCTTGGGCCTGGAGCAAGCCAAGACTCATGACCTTGAACATGCTGACACCCACGTGAAAGAGCTTGCGCTGTCAGAATTAGGCGGGTGTGCCGGAGTGATAGGACTTTTGAAACAAATCGATAACAGCGATAAGCAATAAGTCGACGAACTGATCGTGCAAGCAATCTGTTTTGACTCCAGCCTCACCGCTCTCTCGAGAGCGATCAGATGCTCATCGGCCAGCATCAAGAACTGCATGATGTATTGCACGACTTCGGTGCAGGCGTTCGACAGCGCTGTGAGTTCGAAGCCGTGAGGCGACTTGGTGTCGGGCTGTATGACGGCCGGCCGTAGTAGCCCACGGCGGCGACGAGATTGGCGAGAAGCATCGCCTTCCTGCCCGGAGAACCTCCGTAGGACCTTCCGCGCCGAAAGACCTAATCTTCCCGGATCGCGTAACCCGCCCCACGGATGGTGCGGATCACATCCGGCATACGGCCATTGTTGACCGCCTTGCGCAGGCGGCCGACATGCACGTCGACCGTGCGCTCGTCGATGTAGATCGTCTCGCCCCAGACATTGTCGAGCAGCTGGCTGCGCGAGAACACGCGGCCGGGATGGCGCATCATGAATTCGAGCAGGCGGAATTCGGTCGGCCCGAGCCGGATCTCGCTTTTCTTGCGATAGACCCGGTGTGATTCACGATCGAGCACGATGTCGCCGACCTTGAGTACGCTGGACAGCACTTCCGGCTTGGCGCGGCGCAGCAGCGCCTTGATGCGGGCCATGAATTCCGGCGTCGAGAACGGCTTGACCAGATAATCGTCGGCACCGGTCGAAAGGCCGCGCACGCGGTCGCTTTCCTCGCCCCGCGCCGTCAGCATGATGATCGGCAGCCGCTCGGTCTCGGGCCGCATTCTTAGCCGACGACAGAGTTCGATGCCGGACACCGCCGGCACCATCCAATCGAGCACCAGAAGGTCGGGGACGTTTTCCTGCAGCCGGATTTCGGCTTCGTCGCCGCGCGTCACCACCTCGACCTGGTAACCTTCAGATTCCAGATTGTAGCGGAGGAGCACGCCTAGCGGCTCCTCATCCTCCACCACCATGATGCGTGGCGCGATCATCGGCTTGTCACCCTGTTATGCCGCCGGCGCCGACATTGCGGTCTCGTCCTGCTTCGGGCGATTGGCGGGCAGCTGCGTGCCGGTCAGCACATAATACGCATTTTCGGCGATGTTGGTCACGTGGTCGCCGATGCGCTCGAGATTCTTGGCGCAGAACAACAGATGAGTGCACGCCGTGATGTTGCGCGGATCTTCCATCATGTATGTCAACAGCTCGCGGAACACCGAGGTGTATTTGACGTCGATGCGCTCGTCGTCATTCCTCAGCTTGGCGAGTGCCGCGCCGTCACCCGCCGCATACTCCTCGACCACGCCATGCACCTGGATCAGCACCAGCTGCGCCATGGCATCGATGGAGTGCGACAGGTCGCGCGGCGTGGCGCTGAGACCGACGGTGCCGACGCGCTTGGCGATGTTCTTGGCAAGGTCGCCGATGCGTTCGAGGTCGCCGGCCATGCGGATCGAGCCGACGACATGGCGCAGATCGTCGGCCATCGGCTGGCGCTTGGCGATCAGCGTGATGGCGCGGTCGTCGAGTTCGCGTTGGCGGGCATCCATGATGGCGTCGTCGGAGACGACTCGCTGGGCAAGAGCATTGTCGGAGTTCAGCAGCGCCTTGGTGGCGCCGCCGACCATCGAGCCGGCGAGATCGCCCATATCGCTGATCAGCCTGCTGATTTGTCCGAGCTCCTCGTCGAAGGCTGCAACCGTGTGTTCGGCCATGATCCTGGTCCTCGTATGCGTGCGATCAGCCGAAGCGGCCGGTGATGTAGTCCTGCGTGCGCTTCTCGCGGGGCGAAGTGAAGATCTTCTCGGTCTTGTCGAACTCGACCAGTTCGCCCAGATACATGAACGCTGTCTGCTTCGAGACGCGCGCCGCCTGCTGCATGTTGTGGGTGACGATGACGATCGTGTAGTCGGCTTGCAACTCGTCGATCAGCTCTTCGATCTTGGCGGTCGACAGCGGATCGAGCGCCGACGCCGGCTCGTCGAGCAGAATGACTTCCGGCTTCACCGCCACGGTGCGGGCGATGCAAAGCCGCTGCTGCTGGCCGCCGGAAAGGCTGAGACCGCTGGCGTTGAGCTTGTCCTTGACCTCGTTCCACAGTGCTGCGCGCTTCAGCGCCTGCTCGACACGGCCATCCATCTCGGCCTTGCTGATCTTCTCATAGAGCCTGACGCCAAAGGCGATGTTCTCATAGATCGACATCGGGAACGGCGTCGGCTTCTGGAACACCATGCCGATCTTGGTGCGCAAGAGGTTGAGGTCCTGCGAACGGTCGAGAACGTTCTGGCCGTCGAGCAGCACCTGGCCCTCGGCGGTCTGCTTGGGATAGAGCTCGTAGATGCGGTTGAAGACGCGCAACAGCGTCGATTTTCCGCAACCCGACGGTCCGATGAAGGCGGTGACGCTGCGCTCGGGCAGCGACAGTGTGATGTCCTTAAGCGCCTTCGACTGGCCATAGTAGAAATTGAGGTTCTTGACCTCGATTTTCACCTTGGCGGCGGCCTCGGTTGCGATCGTCATGTCTGGAGACAACATCTGGCTCATTTGTCCTCTCTGCGTCCGGTCAGGCTGCGCGCAACGATGCTGAGCGCGAGGACCGTCAATGTGATGATGAGTGCGCCGGTCCACGCCAGTTGCTGCCATTCCTCATAGGGGCTGAGAGCGAACTGAAAGATGGTGACCGGCAAGCTGGCCATCGGAGCGTTGAGGTTGCTCGACCAGAACTGGTTGTTGAGCGCCGTGAACAGCAATGGTGCCGTCTCGCCGGAGATACGGGCGATCGACAGCAATATGCCGGTGACGATGCCGGAAAGGGCGGCGCGGTAAGCGACCGACTTGATGACCACCCAGCGCGGCGCACCGATCGCGGTGCCGGCTTCGCGCAAGGCGTTGGGCACCAGATTGAGCATGTCCTCGGTGGTGCGCACGACGACCGGGATGACCAGGATGGCAAGCGCGACAGCGCCGGCGATCGCCGAGAAATGCCCCATCGGCCGCACCATCAATTCATAGACGAACAGGCCGATGATGATCGACGGCGCCGACAGCAGGATGTCGTTGATGAAACGCACCACGGTGGTGAGCTTCGAGAAGCGGCCGTACTCGGCCATGTAGGTGCCGGCCAGCACGCCGATCGGCGTGCCGACAATGACTGCGATGACCGTCATCACCACGCTGCCATAGATGGCATTGAGCAGGCCGCCGGCGTCGCCGGGCGGCGGCGTCATTTGCGTGAAGACATCAAACGACAAGCCGGCGGTACCCTTGTAGACCAGCGCGCCGAGGATCAGTGCCAGCCAGGCAAGCCCGATGCCCGCGGCAATGACGCACAGCGTCATCATCACCGAGTTTCTGCTCTTGCGGCGGCTGTGAAGCGATGAGGCTGTCGACATCGGCTCAGGCTCCGGTGCGGGCGTCGATGCGCATCAGCATGTAGCGTGCGATGGCAAGGATCAGGAAGGTGATGACGAACAGGATGAGGCCGAGCGCCACCAGCGAGGAGGTGTAGAGATCGCCGACAGCTTCGGTGAATTCATTGGCGATCGTGGCCGAGATCGTCGTTGCCGGCGCAAACAGCGAGGTCGAGATGCGATGCGCGTTGCCGATGACGAAGGTCACTGCCATGGTTTCGCCGAGCGCGCGGCCGAGGCCCAGCATGACGCCGCCCATGATACCGATGCGGGTGTAGGGGATGACAACGCGGCGGGTCACTTCCCAGGTCGTGCAGCCAATGCCGTAGGCTGACTCTTTCAATACCGGCGGCACCGTGTCGAAGACGTCCTTGGTGATCGAGGTGATGAAGGGCAGCACCATGATGGCAAGGATCAGCGACGAGGTCAGCAGGCCGATGCCGTAAGGCGGACCGGCAAAAAGGCTGTTAAGGCCGGGAATGCCATGGAACACGCTGATGATGAAGGGCTGTATCGTCGTCTGCAGGAACGGTGCCAGCACGAACAGGCCCCAGATGCCGTAGATGATCGAAGGGATGCCGGCCAGCAGTTCGACGGCCATGCCGATCGGGCGGCGCAGCGGGCGCGGGCAAAGCTCGGTGAGGAAGATGGCGATGCCGATGCCGAGCGGCACGGCGATCAGGATGGCGATTGCCGAGGTGACAATGGTGCCGTAGATCGGCGCCAGCGCACCGAATTTCTCCGTCACCGGGTTCCAGCTTTCGCTGGTCAGGAAGGAGAAGCCGAAGGTCGACAGCGCTTGCCAGGAACCGGCAAACAGCGAAATCGCGACACCGCCGAGCAGGACCAGCACCAATATAGCGGCGGCCCGGGTCATGCCGTGGAAGATCGCGTCGGTCAGCGCGAACCGTCGAACGATAGCGTCGCGCGATCCTCTAACGGCTGGCAAGGCTTCCTGGACAGCGCTCATGTCAAGCTCGGCTCTTTCAAGTTGATGAGAAAAGGAGCGCCGCGAATGCGGCGCTCCTTCAACTAATATTACTCGCCGGCGTAGACGGGCTTGCCGTCGGCCTGGATGTCGGTCTTCCAAGAAGCCTTGATCAGGTCGACGACGCTGTCGGGGATCGAGACGTAGTCGAGTGCCTTGGCGGTTTCCTTGCCGTCCTTGTAAGCCCAGGCAAAGAACTTCAGCGCTTCGCCGGTGGCAGCGGCATCTTCCGGAGCCTTGTGGATGAGGACCCATGTGGAAGCCGCGATCGGCCAGGTGGCGTCGCCCGGCTCGTTGGTGATGATGACGTTGAAGTTCTTGGCAGTCTTGAAGTCGGCATTCGAAGCGGCCGCGCCGAAGGATTCGAGCGACGGCTCGACGACCTTGCCGGCGGCATTCAGCATCTTGGAGTAGGACAGGTTGTTCTGCTTGGCATAGGCATACTCGACGTAGCCGATGCCGCCATCCGTCTGCTTGACGGTGTTGGCGACGCCTTCGCTACCCTTGGCGCCGACGCCCGTCGGCCATTCGACGGCGGTGTCCGAGCCGACCTTGTCCTTCCAGTCCGGCGAGAGCTTCACCAGATAGTTGGTGAAGTTGAAGGTGGTGCCCGAGCCGTCCGAACGATGCACGACGGCGATCGCGGTCGACGGCAGGGTGAGGGTGGGGTTCAGCGCCTTGATCGCGGCATCGTCCCAGGTGGTGATGGCGCCGAGATAGATCTGGGCAATCGTCTTGCCGTCGAGGACGAGTTCGCCCGGCTTGACGCCGGTCAGGTTGACGATCGGCACGATGCCGCCCATCACCATCGGGAACTGCACGAGGCCGTTCTTTTCCAGATCGGCATCGGACATCGGCTTGTCGGTGGCGCCGAAAGTCACGGTCTTGGCGATGACCTGCTTGATGCCGCCGCCGGAACCGATCGACTGGTAGTTGAGGCCGATGCCGGTATCCTTCTTGTAGGTGTCGGCCCACTTGGCGAACACCGGGTAGATGAAGGTCGAGCCGGCGCCGGAAAGGTCAGCTGCCATTGCTGCGGAAAGGGTGAAGGTAGACGCTGTAGCCATTGCAATAGCAACGGCCGTCGAGCGGATGAAATGTCTCATGTGGCCTGCTCCTGTTCGGAAGATGGTCTCTCGGCGCCATTGCTAGGCAGCGCCCGCTGAGGCCAATAGCCTTCGATTATTACAGTCGCATGACAGTTTCATGTCACCCCGGTAACGCGTCGCCAGCACCGGCAAAGGCTGTGGTGCGGGGCGGTCGCGGCCTGATGCGAGTTTGCCTCCGGAATCAGGGGCTTGAGCCATCCACCGCCGGGAGCCACCGCCGGATTCGACGGGGCTTTCTCTGGTGAAGAAAATCCGGACGGGAGTGCGTTGCTCAAGGCCAGAGCGTATCTGGCCGGGCCATCGCCAAAAACAGGTCCGTTGGGGTAGGTGACACTGTTCGATACCGGCGGTCGCTGCTCCCGCCCGTAACTGCAAAGGCGGAATTCGATGTTGCCATTGTCCCGACTGGACACGACCTTTGATATGGTGCGATCGCACCATAGTCTTTGCACGCAGGGGTGGCGAACCCCGACTGATTCCATCGCACGTCCTCTCCGGATCCGGCGAACCGGACGACGCGATGCTTATCCCGCGTTGCGCTGGACCTGACGACCGGCGCCGACCCAGAGTTCGACTTTCTCGAGCAGGGCCCTCGGACTGATCGGCTTGGGCAGATAGTCGTCCATGCCCGCCTCCAGGCAGCGTTCGCGATCGCCCTTGAGCGCATGCGCGGTGACGCCGACGATCGGCACATGCGTGCCGGTTTCCTGCTCCAGCCGGCGGATCGCGGCCGTCGCCTCGAGGCCGCTCATCTCCGGCATCGAGACGTCCATCAGGATCATGCACGGATTGAGCTTGCCGAAGGCGTCGAGCGCCTTGCGGCCATTGCTGACAATCTCGAAACCATAGCCGGTCTCGCCGAGGATCTGGGTGAACACCATCTGGTTCACCTCATTGTCCTCGGCCACGAGGATATCCAGCCTGTGTCCGCCGCCGCCCGTGGCGGGCAGCCTCGGACGAACCGGCGGCGGCTGCAATTGCGCGCGCTGGTCGGAGGGTGCCAGCGGCGGCCGCTGGGGAGTGTCAAGCCCCTCGCCTGAGAGCGGCCGGGCATGGCCGCCCGTGGTGTGGCGATGGCGCTGGATGGTCGCAACCAGCGTTTCGAGGAGCACGGAGGAGCGCGCCGGCTTGATCAGCTGGGCGTCGATGCCGAGATCGCGGTAGCTGGTGTTGGCAAGCGACTGGTCGACCGAGGTCAGCATGATGATCGGCGTGTCGGCGAGGCCTGCGGTGTTGCGCACGATGCGCGCCATTTCGGCGCCGCTCATGCCAGGCATCTGGTAGTCGAGCACGACGCAGTCGACAGGCACCGCATAGGCCGCGGCGGCAATCAGCACTTTCAGCCCCTCGGCGCCGCTTTCAGCAGCACAGGAATCGAACGTCCACGACGTCATCTGTTCGGTCAGGATGGCCCGGTTGACCGCATTGTCATCGACGATCAGCACGCGTGCGCCGGTCACGTCCACCGGCATGATGCGCTGCCCGTTCTGCTGTTCGGCCCTGGGCAGCGTCACCGTGAACCAGAAGGTCGAACCCTTGCCCTCGGCGCTCTCGACACCAATGTCGCCGCCCATCAATTCGACCAGCCGTGAGGTGATGGCAAGGCCAAGCCCGGTGCCCTCATGCCGCCTTGTCGAGGAGGTGTCGACCTGGCTGAATTTTTCGAACACCAGCTTCAGTTTTTCCTCGGGGATGCCGATGCCGGTGTCGGTGACCGAGACGGTCAGCCTGGTTCCGGCAGGCACCCGCTCGCCGGTCACATCGACCAGCACATGGCCTTCGTCGGTAAATTTCACCGCATTGCCGACGAGGTTGGTAACGATCTGCCTGATGCGGCCGACATCGCCGATGAACAGGCTCTCGAGCCTTGGCTCGATGCGCACGATGAGCTCAAGGTCCTTTTCCTTGGCGCGTGTCGACACCAGTGTCGCCACGTCCTCGATCGCCTCGGCAAGATTGAAGGGCGCCGGGTCGAGCACCAGTTGGCCGGCATCGATCTTGGAGAAATCCAGGATGTCGTTGATGATGGTCAATAGCGCGTTGCCCGATTTGACGATGATATCGGTAAACGTCTTCTGTTTCGGATCGAGATTGGATTTGGCGAGGAGTTCGGCCATGCCCAGCACGCCGTTCATCGGCGTGCGGATCTCGTGGCTCATATTGGCGAGGAATTCCGACTTGGCGCGGTCGGCGAGTATGGCGCGCTGGCGCGCCTCGCGCAGTTCGGCCTCGCGCATCTTCAGTTCGGTGATGTCGGTGGTCGAGCCGATCAGGTAGAGCGAACCGTCCGACGCGATCATCGCGCCCTTGCGCGCGAACTGATGCCTGACGCTGCCGTCGGCAAGCGTTACGGTTTCCTCGATCTCCTGCGTTTCGCCGGTGCGCAGCACGGCCAGATCGCCGGCCACGAAAGCCTCGCCATCCGCCCCGAAAATCTCGATGTCGGTCTTGCCGATCGCATCTTCCCTGCTGAGGCCGGTCAGATCGCACCAGCCCTTGTTGACATAGAACTGCCTGAGATCGGAGCGCTTGGCGTAGATCGACACCGGCACGTTGTCGATCAGGCTGCGGAACACCTCGTTCTCGCGCATGCTCTCTTCCAGCGCCCGTTCGCGCGCCTTGACCTCCGTTATATCGGTGCTGGAGCCGACCAGATGCACCGATCCGTCGATCGCCACCAGGCGGCTCTTGCGCGTCATCAACTGCCGCACCGTGCCGTCTCGATGGGTGACGGGCTCCTCGACCTCGCGCACAGTGCCGGTCGCCACGACATCGGTGTCGTCATGGCTGAAGCCTTCCGCTTCCTCGGCACCGAACAGCTGGCGGTCGGTGCGGCCGATGACATCTTCCTTGGCCAAGCCTGTAATCGCGCACCAGGCCTTGTTGACGAATTCGATGCTCAAATCCTGCGCCTTGATGAAGGCCGCCACCGGCAACTCGTCCATGACGTGCCGGAACAGATCGATCTGGCGCATCGAATCGCGCAGCGCCGCCTCGCGGCTCTTGATGTCGGTGATGTCGACACGCACGCCGATGAACGTGCCGTCATCAGTGCGCATGTCATAGACCTGGTACCAGCGACCATCGGCATTGAGCCGCTCGTAGGAAGAGTTTGGCAGATGGTAACGTGCCAGCACGCCATCGGCCCAGCGTTCGGTGTCCGCGTCGTAAAGCTTGTCGAGCTCGGGATCGCCACAGGAGCGGAAATAGCCAACCGTATGGCCAAACTCCAGCGCCTCGCGAAAGGTACAGCCGGGCTGCCAGACGGGCTTCAGAGCCGGCAGCGAATCCTGCAGCTTGTGGTTGGCGAAGACGAACTTGTCATCGCGGTCGTAGATGATGACACCTGCCGGCAGCGATTCCAGCACGCTGGCCAGATGCTTGCGCGCATCCTGTGCCTCGGTCTCGCGCCGCTTCATGTCGGAGATGTCGAACAGGAAGCCGGCGACATAGTCGCGGCCACTTGCCATGCGGACGCGGTTCTTCCTGACGATGCGCGAACGAGCAGCACCCTCCTCGTCGAAATTTTCCTCGACTTCGTAGATCTGTCCGCTCGACAGGACTTCCCGTTCGCTGCGTTCGAAGCGCACGACATCGGCCGGTCCGAGGAAATCGCCACCGGGCCTGCCGAGCATGGCCTGCGGTGTCTGGCCAAACAGGCCCGCGAACGCATCGTTGACAAAGACGAAGCGCAGATTGTCGTCCTTGACGAAGATCGGATCCTCGACGGCGTTGATCACCGCTTCCGCCAGCCTCGCCTTTTCCAGCGCATCGGCGAGTGCGGCTTCGCGGTCCTTCATGTCTGTGACATCGACATAGGAAATGAGCCGCTTGCCGCCGGCCAGCGGCGCCATCGACGAGATCAGCGTACGACCGTCATTGCGCGGGAACTGCCGCGAGCCGGCTGTGCCGGCTCTGATTTCCGCCTCGCGCTCGGCGATATGCCGCTGCCATGTCGCATCGTCGGAACCATACGGGTCGATGTCGCGGCTGGCGTCCATCAGATCCCGGAAACTGCAGCCGATCTCGGCGCGCCGGGCGTCGATCTGCCAGAAATCGTAAAATGCACGGTTGATGACTTCTGCGCGCATATCGGCATCGAGGACGAGGACACCGATCGGCATCTGATCGACCATGGTGCGAAGATTGGTGAAGGTTTCGGCAGCCCTGGCGTTGGCATTCTCTATCTCGGCGTCGCGAAGCTTGAGCTCGGTGACGTCGTAGTAGGTCAATAGCCGCTTGCCCCCGGAGAGCGACGTCACCGAGAACATCATCGTCCTGCCGTCGGCATGGACAAATTCGCGTGGCACGATGGAGCCGGCGCGGATCTCGTCGATACGGGTGGCGAGGTAGCGCTGCCACTGCTGTTCGTCGATATCGCCATAGATGCCGTTGCGGCGGTTGAGCGCCATCAACAGGCTGAACGGAGCGCCGACGGTGACCGCCCCCTCCGGAATCCTGGATAGGTCGCGATAAGCCTTGTTGACGATCAGTGTGTCGAGATTGGCATCGAGAAGCACGACGCCCATGTGCATGGCGTCCATCGTGCGTTCGAGATCGGCAAGATGCCGGCCGGGTTCGCTGCCCGACAACGGGTTCAACTCCATGTCCTCGAAGGCGCTCGCCAACGCGGTGACGTTGCGGCCGATGCCGCGATAGCCGGCAAACTTTCCTTCGCTGTCAAACCTTGGGAAGCCTGACGTCAGTACCCAGCGGCAATCGGCGCCGCCGCCCTTCAGTTCGTAGACGAAGTCGCGAAACGGCCGGCGCGCCTGCAGATCCTCCAGATGCGTTGCCGCGCTGCGATTGCCCTTCAGGACCTGGTTGAGGAAATCGAAGCGGAATCGGCCAAGCACGTCAGCCGGATCGATGCCCGTCGCAGCCTGGTAGTTTTGCGAAAGCCAGGAAAAGCGCAGCTCGGCGTCAGTTTCCCAGGTCCAATCAGAGCCAGCCTCGACGAGTTGGCGAAGCGCGCCGATCGAATCCATCTCGGCGGTGCTCGATGGCGCCCCGTTGCCGTGGGCTGTCGATGTGCGCGGCCCGCGCTTGCCGCGCGCGCCGATCGCTTCGTCTGCTTCCGCCATGCTGTCCCCACCCCGAAAATCAAGGCCGAACCCTCCCTCCGCGGTTCGTCGGCGGAATGTGCCCGAGAAGCCTTAACGATCCGCTAACCTTAACGGCGCAACCGGCCCGCTTCTCCTGCGTTATTCCGTCAGGTTGTCGGGCAGGCCAAGGCCGCGCTATAAGCCCGTGCAGGGGTGTTGCTTATGCTTGGACGAATTGGGCCTTTCTTGCTGGGCGTTGCGCTGCTTTTCGGCAGCGGCTGCTCTCGCAGCTATGACGGTACTGTCGAGATTCCGCGGCGGCTCGACGCAAGGCGCTTCTGGGAACGGCCGCCGCCCAATGTCGATTACGAACCGCAGGTCGACAACGGCGCATTTCCAGGACCGCCCCAGACATCAGGACAATTTTCGACATCAGGACAATTTTCCGAGCGCAGGGTCATGCGGCCTGCTGTGCACAGACGGCACCAGACGAGGCTTTCGCAGCCGTCTCCCCCGGCCTCGGATTCGGAGAAACAACTGGCATGCAGGAACGTAAGCGCGCCTGGCCAACGGGTTCGCATGGTCTGCGATTAAGGCGGCTCAAAAAGCCGCCGGCCTGAGCCGTGATGCGAGCGGGACCTACAGCGATGCGGCGCCCTTCTTCGGCTCCTTCGCTCCAAGCTTGTCGAGCGCGAAGCGAACCTGGCGCAAATCGTCCTGCCAGCCATCATCGTCGCCCATCGGGCTCTCCGAAGCGGCCCGCTGCAGCCCACGCGCCTCGGATTCAATTTCACGCAGTTCAGCGATCTTCTCTTCATTGGTCAGGGAGCCGTCTTCGACGATCTCCAAAACCCGCATTTCCCTGAACGTGGCCATGACGTTTCTCCTGGCTGATGTCGATCACAACGCCGTGAGTGCCCCTCTGTTCCGGACTGATATTGTATGCTGCGATCTCTCTCCGCAGAGCGCGAAGAGAGGGGGCGTCATTCAGTAGGGAAGAAGGCCGGGCCGACCAAGCGCACCGGCCGCTTGCTGGCGTCGATCGACTGCTGCTGGGCCAAGCCCTGACCCTCGGTCGCCAATTGCGGGATTGCCGCAACATTGCCGAATTCCGGTTTTGGCAGGGGCAGAGGGATGATGGCATTGGTCATGTCTGCGGGTGTCACCGTCCTCGCCCTCAGTTCGGCAACCCGCTGGTAATAGCGCTTGATGTCACAGGCCTTGAAGTTGGCATCGTCACGATACCGAAAAGCGGTTGGCAGTTCGGTGTAGGGTTTGCGCGTATCAAGCGCGACCATTTTCTCGGTTTCCAGGCTGGCATCGCTCAGCGTGTAAAGATCGACGGCCGGATCATCACAGATGTAACGGCACTGATCGGCCATGTCCTTGAGATTGGTACCGTCGGCGAATTGCGACTTCGGCGCCGGGAAAAAATATCCATCCGACTGACGTACACAAAAAAGCATCGCGTTGCCCCCGAACATGATGCCCGCGGATTGTGTCTTCGCTGACCGTTGATTGCTTGCCGAGGACGTGCAGCCAAGCGCTGCGAACCGTTCCTGTAGGCCAGACATGTCGCGCCCGGACGCGGCAGCCATCTGGCGCTGTACCTCGGTCCGGTTTCTTGCAAGATCGGCGCACGCATTGAAGAAGCCTCCCGCCGCACTCTGCGCTGTACATTTGCGTTGCCGCTCCAGCCCCTGGATCGCGGCAAGCTGGCGACGCAGTTGCGCCAGCTCAGGGCTCGCTCCCCTGCTGCCGGCCGAAGCCAACTGGCTTTTGATCGCGCCGCAACTGTCCGCATAGGATGACGATGTACCAATCACCAACGTCATTGCCGTTATCAGCGCGAGGCACATAAGAAGCCGGAAGCGAGTCATAGAGGCAACGGCCCTGATCTAGGAGATTGAAGCGTTATTCGGCTAAGCTTCTCTTGCGTGACCCTTAACTAATTCTTGAAGACTTTTCGGTCTTGGCAAGTGTCATCGGTTGTATAGAGTGCTCCTCTGAATTCGATATTACGTTTTTATTTCAAGATTGAGACGAACCGGAAAATCACACGGTGGGCCATGAGCCGTCGACGATAGCGGGCGCTGAGTTTGGATCACTCCACTGTTACCAGCGCTTTCCGCTGAAACCTTTGCGTGACTGCTGCGTTGAAGGGCAGAGGAGAACGCAGATGTCGATCCACTTCACGGTATCGGAACTGACAAGAAATCTTTTTCATTCTCTCGGGCTGGATCACGAGCGCGCGCCAAGGGCCCTCAACCCAGAGCAAAGCCTGTTGCTGGAATGCTATCTGGCCGGGCAAATCCCGGAATCGGCCTGGAGCGACTACGTCTTCGAGACACCTGACCTGGCACGGCATGCCAAGGTAAGGCGCCTGAGCCATTGAGCAGTTGCCCGGGATGCAGCTTGGCGAAGGCTTAGGCCTTCCCAGGCGGTTATTGTTTTGGGGAAACCAATTGCATCGTGAAGACGTTGCCGCCAATGCCTTTCGCCAGCGCCGGTGAAAGGGTCAGGGGCGTACAATTCTTGACAGCCGCGATAGCCGCTTCGATGAACGCCTTGCGCGCCTTATCATCGCCGGCCACCTTGACGGCGGTCGGCCGTGGCGGACCGATCAGCGAACCATCGCGCTTGAAGCTGAAACTCAGCGTCACGGTGGACTTCCCCGCGTCCGCCGGCGGCGTCCAGCATGCCTGGATCGCGGCCCCGACATCGTCCATCGTGTTGAGCGTCGCGGCATAGGACGGGTAGACAACCCCCGCCGAGATCGCACCCGCAATCACCAGTTTTGCAACGCCTTTCATCGCAAGCCCTCATTCTCACAACCAGCCGGCAATCGATGCCGAATCTCCGACATGGATGTTAGAGCCAGGGTTGGCGATGACAATGTCTCGGCGCAAAAAGTTGAAGCTCCGGCGTTGCATGATCGCTGTCGCGTGATGTCGAGGCATCAGGCCCGAAAAAGCAAAAAGGCCGGCATTGAGCCGACCTTTCCTTCCGCCGATAATGCGCCAGTACATCCGTGGTCGCGCGGCGAATTCCTGGCAGTAGACAGGGCTTTGGTTAACAAATCCTTAAGCTGGAGCCTTCGCCTGCGACCGCACATAGGCGATGTAGCCGCGCACATCGCCAGCCGGCTCGGCATAGGCCTTGCCGAGTTTCTTCTCGATCGCCGCCACATACTCCTTCGCCCATTTGGGCAGGGGATAGTCGATGACGGCGAGGAACTCCAGCGTCGCCGCCAGCCGGATATCGGCGATCGACGGATGCTTACCACCGATGAACGGCTTGCCGTCCCTGAAGAAGCTGTGGAAGACTTCCAACGGCTCGGCGATCGCCGCCATCGCGGCCTTCTGGGCTTCGGACTTCTTGTCCGGGTGGGCGTCGCTGTGGCCGACCTCGCCCGCATAGTGCGGGAAACCCAGCGCCGGATACGTGGCGCGCGCCACATAAGGGTAGAGCGTGCCAATCAGGTAGAACATGGCGCTGTCCACCATGGCCCGCTTGGCCGGCGCCTTCGGATAGAATTTCTCCAGCCCGTGCTTGTTGGCGAGATATTGCATGATGGCACAGCTTTCCCAAAGCACGCCTCTGGGCAATCCTTTATCCTCGATCATCGGCGTCAGATGCGCCGGGTTGCGCGCCATATATTCGGGCGAGCGCGTGTGGCCCCAGGCGTCGGTCTCGGCGGCGTCGAACCCGGCCGCGCGGGCAAACACCCGGACGGTCATGTTGTTGACGCTCGGCTTCAGCATGCTGAGCTTCAGCGCCGGCTTTTTCGCCGATTTTGCCTTGGCCTTCGGTGCGGACGTCTTGGTCGCCGGCTTTGCCGCCGCTTTTGCGGCAGCCTTTGGCGCCGGCTTGGCGGCCGCCTTGGCCGCAGGCTTCTTTGCACTCTTGGTCGCAGTCTTTGCCATTATGGTCCTCCCTCTGTTTTTGTTGGCCGTCAGTATGGATTCTTCGGCGCCCGATCGTCCGACAAGGTTGCGCGAGAACGCTCGACAAGGGCCTGGATCGCGTCGGCAAGGTGCGCCTCGGCAATGTTGTAGTCGCCGCGCGCGACGCGCAGCCTGTGCGCCTCCATCAGCACGTCGGCATGGGTGAAACCCGCCGGCGGCTCGAAGCGGTAGGAGGCGAGCTCGATCAGCAGGCCGAGCGGATCCTCGAAGTAGATCGAATCCATGAAGCCGCGATCCTTGACGCCGCTGTGCTTGATGCCGCGCTCGTCGAGCCGGGTGACCGCCTGCAGGAACGTGACGCGCGACACCGCAAAAGCGATGTGGTGGACGCAGCCCGGATCGGTCGGCGTGCGCCGCCTCTGCGGCGTGCGGCTCTCGTCGGTGAAGACGGTGATCAGCCGGCCGTCGCCCGGATCGAAATAGAGATGGCTTTCGGCGGCCTTGTCGAGATTAGGCTGCTCGAAGATGAACGGCATGCCGAGCACGCCTTCCCAGAAATCGATCGAGGTCTGGCGCCCGGCGCCGACCAGCGTGATGTGGTGGACACCCTGCGCTTGCAGCTTCTGCATTGGCCTTCTCCCCGCGGCATCGATTGCCCGTCAGGATCTGCCTCGCACTCGGCATTCTCTGTGCCGCTCAAGCCATGCCGCGAAATCCATGACGTGATGCTAATGCAATCGGCCCCGCCGCGCCAGAAGCGGCGAGTCCTAATAGTTGCACGACGGTGAAACCGTTCCTGGACGTAAAAGCCTGCAGGATCCATCCAAGAGATGGCGGACACGATCGCAACGCGGAAGCCGCCCTCATCGCGTCCTTTCCGAAGCCGCGGCTACGCGACGGCCTTGAGCTCAGCTTCCACCAGCATCCCCAGGCCGCCACATTCGGCGCACGCGACGGTCTTCCCCGGGCAACTGATCTGGTGCGTCCCTTGCGGGCAGCAATGCCCCTTCGACGCGCTCCATCTGGAGCAATCGAAAATCTTGCCGCCGCCATGGCAGCGCGAGCAAATCATCTTCCCTGACGCCATTCCAATTCTACCCGACCCAAAATCCGCGCTGGCGCAGATGCTATCCCCGGGTCGCAAGTAACAGAAATTATTGCGCTTTCAAGCGTGGCGGGCTGACTTAAATTGGGTGGATTCGCGCATTCACGGCGCCGGGTTTCGCGAGGTTCGCGAACCCTCCCGGCCAAGCGCAACCCACGCGGGTGCTTGGCTGAATATGATCCGAGAATGTCGAAAGAAACGACCGAGCTGTTGTTACGCCGGACAAATTGGTACGCAGCAGTCTAAAGCAAAAGGGGCCGGCATTGCGCTGCCCCTGCCTTCCACTTTTGCTTTGAGCGCGAGGTGGTCACGAATAGCCGCCGCTAGTCGAGAAACCTGATCTTGGTGAAGGACATCATCTCTCCCATCACGTTGCCGCTGTCATCGACCTGCTGCCCTTGCCCGACTGTAACGGTCACGCGTTTTCCCTTGTAGCGGGACGGCATCGCGGTTTGCTCGTTCCAGCTTTCGCACTCGGGCGCGGCACACAGGCCGACTTGCTCCACCTTCTTGCGGTCGACAACGGTCAGATAGCAATTGTCGCCACATTCGAAACCTCGAATGGTGCCAGTGACCTTCCTGTCCTTGGAGAACGACGGACCGCACAGGGCAATAAGGGACGCGGAAATGAGGAGCGGCAAAGCCAATTGTTTCATGCAGCCAACTTGCTGCAACATGCCGTATTGCGCAAGCATCACATCTGGCAGAAAATCCTTGGTACGCCCAAGGGGAATCGAACCCCTGTTCCCGCCGTGAGAGGGCAATTTCATATAATAGGGCGAGTTCCGGTCTGTTCTCCTTTGTCCACGCCCGTTTTGCGTCTGTTCCCTAAAAATTCACCCGTCCATTAGCGACCGTCTCCCATTGTGTCACGGCGTGCACGGGCGTATATTTGACGGATATTCGACGGTTTGGCGATTTCCCATTATGTCAAAGACACTGACCGAGGCCGCGTTGACCACGCGAAATGCACGCGCTGGTTTGGCCGAGGGCGTTCATTGGCGTGGATTGAGCCCCGACGTTCACCTCGGCTACCGCAAGCAGAAGCGCGGCGGGCGCTGGCTGGTAAGGTGGTACCAGGGTGACCAGAAGTACAGGCAAGCCACGCTGGCGACTGCCGATGACGGTAAACTGGAAGCCGATGGCGTTACCTGCCTGACGTTCGAGCAGGCAAAGACGGCCGCCTCTCGACACGTGTCCACAAAAAGGGCTGACGACCTGGCGGCTGCAGATGGCCCCGCCCCTACGGTGCGCACGGCTATAGACGCGTACCTCGTCACGCAGGAAGCCCGTGAGGTTGCGAGGGACGGACAAAAGGCTAGTCGCGGCGATGCTCGCCTTCGACTGACCCGCCACATCCTCTCGTCACCCTTGGCTGCGAAAATGCTGCATGCTTTGAAGGAGAGCGACCTTTCGAAGTGGCGCGATGGCCTTTCCGGTGATTTGGCCGCAACGACTGTCAGGCGCATCACCAATGATTTGAAGGCCGCCTTGAACGCCGCTGCAACGAAGCACCGTGCTCGGCTTCCGGCAGAGATCCCGCTCATAATCAAGAATGGCCTGGCTGGGTCGCATGCCGAAACTCCGACGGCGCGCGACAAGTCGGCGCTGCCGGACGGTGACATTCGCCGGATCATTGCGGCAGCAAAAGCCGTTGACGACCGCGACGACTGGAACGGGGATCTTCTGCGCCTGGTCGTGGTTTTGAGCGCGACCGGTGCGCGGTTCTCGCAAGTCCGGCGCATGGCGGTTGGCGATGTGCAGCAATCTCGCTTGATGGTCCCTACGAGTCGAAAGGGACGAGGGGTCAAGAAGGCGTCACATATTGCTGTGCGTGTCGGGACCGATGTCATCGCGACAATGCGCCCCGCTACCGCCGGTCGGCGTGCCGGGGATGCGCTGCTGGAGCGCTGGAGACATAAGCAGGACAAGAGTCAGGAAAAGGCCCCGTGGGTTCGCGACACACGGGGGCCGTGGCTCAATGCAACCGAGCTTTCCCGGCCGTGGGCTGAGATTGTTAGGCTCGCAGAACTGCCCGCCGACACTGTGCCGTACGCATTGCGTCACTCGTCTATTGTGCGCCAGCTTCGTAATGGGCTTCCGGTGCGTCTCGTCGCGGCCCTACACGACACGAGCACACGCATGATTGAGACGCATTATTCATCGGCCATCATCGACGCGCTGGACGAACTGTCAGCCGGTGCCGTGGTCCCGCTCATGCCTCCCGAAAACGACGGCGATAAGGTTGTGCCATTGCGCGCCGGGTAGAGCTTCATAGATCGCAGGGATAGGAGGCATCCGACAAGCCGGTCAGCACCGCCGGTTTCCCTGCGGCCCTTTTAGGGTGTTTTCGCAAAGGGTGCTTCGCGATGGATAATGCCGACCGTATACGGCTGAGGAGAGAGACGCGGATACTGTGGTCTCGGCCAGATTCTTGGCCATTTGAGGCGCCCGACCATGTGTTTTTCACGCAAGCCATTCATCAGCTAGGCGCTAAGCAGTTCGCGGGCCAATGGCCTAGTGACATTTCCGCCGTTTATGACAACGCGCAATTCGATACTGTCGTTTCTTCGCTACGCGAGCATTGCGCCTACGGTCGATTAGTGGGGGTGCTTCAAACAAGCGGTGGGGCGATTGATAGCAAGCTACCGCCGCACGTCTGGAATCGGGCAGAGCATGTTAACTGGTTCGCGACAGGCAAAGCGCCGTTGAGTCTTTGCTCTGACGGCTGGCATCCTCTCGCAAAAGTTCCCCAATGCTGGCTGTTCATTGAGAAGGACGGCTTAAAAGCCCTCGCCCACCCAGAACTTAAGAGCGCGCCGCCGCCGGCTGCTGCTGTAGGGCATCGACCGCACACGACCTCGGCCGCCAAAGAAAAGGATCTGGAACAATTCTGCCAGGGCTTTCTAGACAGGTACGCCAGCGCCGGCACACCGGTGCCCTCTATGGAAAAAATAGCAAAGCAAGCGGCTCTAGAGATTGGCGTTTCGCGGGAAAAGGCGCGGGCTGCATGGCGGTTGAAGCGTCTGCCTGAAATGGAAAAACGCGGCCCACGCGGCCCGCGTGAGAGACCCATCTGAATTAGGCCGAAAATCAATTAGGCCGCGAAGTTATGGCAGCCTAATTGCCGAAATTGTCCGCCGAATTTTGAGCCTTCATCTTCCTCCGTATGCACCAACGTCCCGGTGCGATTACGGAGCGGAAGATGACTAAAATCGCGGTATCAGTAGAGGAAGCAGTGGAGATCTCCGGCATTAGTCGGAGCGGTCTCTATAAAATGTTTCGGGCTAAGAAGCTCAACCCACGCAAGAACGGCAAGCGCACCCTTGTGCTTGTTTCCGAACTCAGCGCGCTCATCGAAAACCTCCCGGTCGCGGCGTGAGGTGGAGCGATGAACAATAATAGCAAAGCCGCCGGCCTGGCAGGGCGCGGCGGCTCAGTAGAATGGAAAGCTGTAGCGGCTCCTTTGTACTCGACTGGCAAGAAATTGTCCACGGTCGAGGATGGTTCCTTTGCCGTCACCAGCATCGCGGCCCGCTTCCGCGTCAATGCAGCAACCGCCCGTGAACTCTGCCGCATGGCAGGGCTGGGAGTGCGCTGACATGGCCAGGAAGAAGACACTCGCGGAATCCCGCAAAGGAAGGCCAGAGACTACAGCGGAACGTGTCCGCGCTCTGATTGAATACCAGCCGGACACCGGTACATTTCTGCGCCGCGTGGCAAGAGGAGGTCAGCGTATCGGCGCATTGGCCGGTTCGAGAAACAGCCACGGATATCTGCAAATTGAAATCGATTATGTGTTGTTCCCAGCGCATCGCATCGCTTGGCTGATTATGACGGGGGAGTGGCCCAAACACCATATCGACCATCGAAACGGGATGCGTGCTGACAACCGTTGGAAAAATCTTAGGGAAGCAACGCCGCAGCAAAATGCCAGAAACCGCAAACCGGGAAAATCCAACAAGAGTGGAACGGTGGGGGTGTATTTCGTCCCGGCATCGAACAAATGGGAAGCGGCCATTGGGCTCGACAACCGGACTATAAATCTCGGCCGGTACAAGGAAAAGCAAGACGCCATCAATGCCCGCAAAGCGGCGGAAGCCTTGGTCTATGGCGAGTTTGCCCCCTGCTACAGCGAGGCGGCATAAATGAGCGCCCGCACCTTCACCAAAGTCGCGCCGGCCGTTTGGCGTTCCCGTCGTTTCATCGGGCTGCCTGACGAAGCCAAGGTAGGCTTCCTCTACTTGCTGAGCAATGCACATGTCACGAGCGCGGGGGTTTACGAACTCCCGCGTGGCTATGCATGCGCCGATCTGGGATGGACAGATGCTGCTTACGCGAGCGTTCTCCGAGAACTCATCGAGGTAGGGCTAATCGACCATGATCCTGATGGCGACGTGATCCTGATAGAGCGGTGGTTTCGACATAACCCGCCGGCAAACGATGACCATGCCACCGGTACGCGCCGCCGACTCCAGGCGATCGAAAGCGACAAGCTGCGAGAGAAGGCGGTGGCCGCGTTTGATGAGGCCAACGAAATCAGGATCCAGCGCGAGGCCCGGAAGGCAGCGGAGAAGGCCGCCAAGGTCGCTGGCAACTCAAAGTCGGTCGCCCAGCTCGTCGGCAACACGTCGCGGCTGATGGAGACCCGACTTATGCGAGGTGGTGGCCAATGAGACCGTGTGGACACCGTGCCGTGACAGTGTGCAGACAGTCTGTAGGGGTGGTTTCACACCCTGTGACACCGTGTGCACATACCAAGACCAAGACCGAGACCTTAGACCGAGACCTTAGACCGGAGGAAATCGCGAAAGCCGAGAGCGTCACCAACGTCGAAGGGCTTGGAAGAGAAGGAGAGCCAGGACCAAACGTTAGCGTTCCGATATTCGAGGCCTCCACCAATCGGATAGCGTTTGTTTCAGAAATTGCCACCGAGGACCTTACCGCCAGTCTAGCCGCCGAGTGGCTTGCTTCTGGAAACGCCGATAGTGCTACGGCTGTATTACCTCAATTGCGGGACCGGTTTGGCCTCTCAGCGAGAGAGGCGATTGAAGCTTGCCGACAGGCGGCCCTTATCCGAGCGAGGGCCTATCGATGAATTGTGCCTTCAGACCCAAGGCTGTCCTAATGCGCCGCGACGAGATTTGCAGCGTAAGCCAGGCGGCATATATCGCCAAGCGAACGGAGAAGACAATTCGAGGATGGGTGAAGCGCTACGGGATAGGCAGACAAGCGACCAAGGGAGCACCGATCGAGATCAGCCGGGTTGCCCTGCTGATGGTGCTGCAAGGCGAATTGGAGACCCTTGAAATCCTCCGCAACGGCTATCGCAGCCACCCCGACGTGTTGCGCTTCATTCGCGAGGTTGGCGTCCCCGAATAGGTCACAGAGGTTCACACAAGGGCGCACGCTTCCAATCCTCAAGGACCTTCCGGCGTGGTCTAATTCCCCTGATGATAATAGGGAGCTCTGCTCGCCAAAATGAACGTTATTTCTGAAAGCAGAACGCGGCATGTAGCTGACGAAATCGTTCCCGTTGCCCTCAATGGTGGCCGGGTAACTTCGGGCTTCAGGGCAGCGCTTTTCGATGCCGCCGCCAGACGTGGCATATCCGTGAATGAGCTAGTTTTGCGCGCCACAGCGGAGAAGCTCCGCGACGCGGGCGGCCATTTCAGCGGCGTATTCCATCCCGGCGACATGGCGGTGCGCTGATCAATGGGCCAGTCTCAGCCGATCAACCGATTTCCTATCCCGCAAGGGGCAGGCAATTCGCCTGCCAAGGATGCCACCGTCCTGGAGCGCTTGCGCGCCGCACAGGCCCGAGCGTTTGAGCTATCGGGTGAGGACGAGGACGATTTTTCAGATTGGGTAGCCGCGTGGAGCCTTGAACAAGACCCCATCGCCTATGCCTTCGACTTGCTCGGGCAAGAGGATCGGCAGCGCTACTACGATTGTCTCTCGGCTGCCGAAAAGACGCGCCTGACTGCCTCGCTCAAAACTGCACATAAACTGGGGATTTGCTCGCCTCCCGGCTGGAGGGCTTCAGAATGACGGGTCAATTTTCCGAAGTCGGCAACTTTGTCGCCAGAGGCGCGGACAAGGTGAACCCGGCTCTGATCGATATCCTGAAAGAGGCAGCGGCCCGCACCGGTATGCAGGTCGAGGCTTATTCCGGCTATCGTCCCGGCGATCCTCGCTTCCACGGCAAGGGCGAAGCGACCGATATCAGGATCATTGGCCCTGATGGCAAGCCGCTGCCCAACTATCAGACTCCGGAAAGCTTCAAGACCTACGAGCAGCTTGCGCAGGCCGCGCGTCAGGTCCAGCAGGAGAAATATCCCGAGCTCGGGGATCAATTCCGCTGGGGCGGCTATTTCGGCGGCGGCAAGGGCAAGTATGGGGCTATGGACCTCATGCACTTCGACCTTGGTGGCGGCAAGGGTCTCGGCATGGCCGGTGGCTCTTGGGATAAGGGTCTCAACCCCGATCAGGCAGCACTCTATGGCATGAAGGCAGAGCCTCCTACGGCTATGGCTTATGCTGGCGGCTCCGATGCAAAGCCGGCGGTGGGTGCTCTTAATAAGCTTGCTGCCAATCCGGTCCAGTCGGTCAACTACGTCCCGCCACCCTTCAGCGGGCAGCAGCCCAATTTCACGCCGCTGATTGGCGATCAGGCGGCGCCACAGGCTGCCCCCCAACCCGCGCCGCAGTCTGCTGCCCCGCCAGCCGTCGAACGCGCTCCTGTGCCTCCTGTGGCAGCGCCAGACGTTGATCCGCTTGCTGCCTTCGGAATCCATTTGGATGACGTCTCAGACACTGGTGACGCAGCCACAAGCCTCGCCGCTCCGACGTCGGGCGAAGGGACAACACCTCCGCAGGATATCCTCAAGGTATGGGGCATCCCCGACGATGAGCCGTTGCCGGCGGCGAGTCCGCCTCCAGGTCCGAAGACAATCGGCTCAACGATCGGCAGCTACATCGACAAGGGCGTTGGCCTCGCCGACGCATATGGCAGTCCTGTTCTCTCTATGGGCAACAACCTTATCCGGCAAGCCGGTACGGGTGTGCCTATCATTGGCGGCGCTCTCAACAAGTTGGACGCGGCGACGAATGCCGCGATTGCGCCAGCGATCAACCCGTTGCTGCCGGATTCGTGGAAGCTTCAGGGAGGCACATTCGGCGAGCGTTATCAGAACTCGCTCAATCAGCAGAACGCCGGCGACGCACAGTTCCAGTCCGATCATCCGATTTTGGCCACAGGCGCACAGATTGCTGGGGGCGTAGGGGCAATGGGGGGCCTTGCGTCGGCGGTTCCTGCCGTGGGAACGGCGCTTGGTATGAGCGGCAGCATTGGTGCGCGCACTGTGCTTGGGGCCGCGTCTGGCGCTGCTCTCGGCGGCGGTGACGCTGCGGTTAGATCGGGAGGAGATCCTGAAGCTATAAAGCGCGGTGCAGCGACTGGCCTGCTTTTCGGAGGTGCAATGCCTATCGCAGGGAAGGCGATTGGTGCGGGCGTCAACAAGCTCTTAGGCGGCGGGACTGTCCCGCAACGAGTTGCGCAACTTGCCCAGCTCGCCAAGGACAAATACGGCATCGACATCGGTCCCGGTCAGCTTTCGAGCAACCCGACGATCAAGTTTCTCGATTCCGTGGTCAATCGCCTGCCTTTGAGCGGCGGTACTGCGGCCAAGGAAGCCCAGCAGACGGCGTTCAATAGTGCGGTGGCCAATTCCTTCGGCGAGACCGCTAAAGCCGTGACGCCGGAAGTGATCGACGCTGCGAAAAGCCGCATCGGAGCCGTCTTCGATAGCGTCGCCGATCGCACGCCGGTCATCAGCGCAGATGGACAATTCCAGGGCGATATCACCAAAATAATTACCGAGGCTCAGCAAACCCTCCAGCCATCGGAAATCACGCCGCTGCGCAACCAGCTTTTGACGCTGATGAAGCAATACAAGGCCGGTGGCAACGCCATAGACGGCAAGACCTATCAGGCTATCACTCGAAAGGGTGCGCCGCTCGATCGGCTTATGAACTCCACGGACCCGAACGTCAGTTTTTCGGCGAACCAGATCAGGGATGCCATCGACGGCACCCTTGAACGCTCGGCGCCTACCGATGTTCAATCGGATCTCCGCACTGCCCGTAGCCAGTGGAAAGCCCTGAAAACGGTCGAACCGCTTGCCACGAAGTCCACGACCGGCGACATCTCGCCCGCATTGCTGATGACCCAGGCTGCAAAATCCTATGGCAATGCGGCCTATGGCAAAGGCGCCGATCTCGTGGACCTGGGGCGTATCGGCCAACAGTTTCTCAAGGAAGCTCCGTCCAGCGGTACGGCGGAACGCTCGATGCTGCTGAATAACCCTCTGCTAAGCGGTGCTGGCGCATGGGGGTTAGCAACTAACCCGGCCGCGATCCCGTATGCACTCGGCGCCGGCGTCGCCAGCGGAATTGCGTCGCGCGGCCTCGGGACGGTTCTGCGCAACCCGTATCTCGGTAACAAGATGGTCCAGAATGCTCTTGGAACAGGCGCGCCGGATCTTGGTAACATGCTGCTTAGGTCCGTGCCGCAGGGTGTGGCGGTGCCGCAGGTAAATCAGCGCCAGCCTTTGAGCCTGACCGTCAGCAAACCAAACATGCTGCTGCAACAGTGATTAGCGACGAGCGCGTCTGTCAATGCGCTCGTTTAGCCAGAATAGAAGAGCGCAGATCATAAATCCGACCGCCGCGCCATATCCGAAATCGGGGCTGATGCCAGTCACGATAAAGCGGACAAGAAAATACACACCAATCATACCGGCGGTGCATAGGGCAAAGGCAAGGGCGCGGCGCATCAGTAGCAACTCGTATTAATTTGGGTCCCGACAACGCCGCTGGTGCAATTCACGGGGCGGCTTGTTTGCATCGCCGGAAGTGCGAGCGGAGCGGGACGGGTGGCCATGAAAGCGGTGGCGGCTATTTGCGCGCGTTGCCTTCGCTGATCGATGCCGCTCTGCATGCAGTTGGCGAAGGCGTCTGTTCCTTCCTTAAAGCCGTAGGCCGAACACTCTTGGTTCTGATTAGCCAAGGTGTTTTGCCAAGCGGCTTTCTGATCAACACAGGCTGAAAGAATTACTGCCGCCGCCAGCAACATCATTTTTTGCATCGGGGCATTTAATACCGTTCACGCAATTTCACAAGATTAAGGCGTCACGTGTCCTTCGAGAGGCCAAACGCGGTCACAGAGGTGCACACAAGGGCACACGCTTCCAATCCTCAAAGACTCGCGCGCGTGGTCCATTGGCCCTGACTGATAACAGGAGCCTAGCGCGCCAAAAATGCCCGATATTGCAGACGTAGCCTGGTCCGAACGCGACGACCGAAACAGCGAGCCCGTACCCGCCGGTTGGCCGCAGGGAAGCATGCCTGCCTACGTGGATCAGACCGGCCGTATGATGATGGCCGCGACCAAGCGCTTCTGGAACAAAATAAACCCGATCTACCAGACCATCGGAACAGGGGACGCCTATATCGTCCAGACCGAAGTCGGCGTCGATCAGATCAACCTCTACGAACTGCTCTGCATCCGCATTGATCGCTCAAATGTCGGTGCGGCACCAACCCTGCAATTCGGCGCCACCAATCCACGCACGATCGTCAAGGCCGGGCCATCTGGCTATATCCCGCTCATTGCTGGCGATCTGTTCGCCGGTAATTCGCACACGTTTTGGTACAATGGGGCGTTTTATGTCCTAACCGATCCCGCAACTCCATTTGGCGGCCCGTTCCAGCCATTGGCAGCCAACCTGACGACATGGGCAGCAATCACCCGATCGGGCGCCTTTGACACGTGGGTCGCCACGCCCTCAAGCGCCAATCTTCGCGCGCTGATGACTGATGAGAGTGGAACCGGGAATCTCTTGTTCCAAAGTGGGGATCTTGGAACGCCGAGTGCTGGCTTGCTGACAAATGCCACAGGGTTGCCGATTAGCACTGGCGTTTCTGGCCTCGCCACCAATATGGCGGCGTTTCTCGCGGGGGGCACCAGTGCTCAACTCGCCGCCGCCGTAACGGACGAGACGGGCTCCGGGGCGCTTGTTTTCGCCAATGGTCCGACGTTTATCGGCCCATCTCTCGGAACGCCTGCCTCTGGCGTCATGACGAACGTTACTGGCCTGCCTGTTAGCACGGGTATCAGCGGCTTGGCCGCGAATATGGCCGCCTTCTTGGCTGGCGGCACCAGTGCGCAGCTCAGGGCGGCTATGACTGACGAAAGCGGGACGGGCGCACTATTGTTCCAGAACGGTGCCCTCGGAACTCCCGCCTCTGGCGTAGCCACCAACCTTACGGGACTACCACTTACGACGGGGGTTGCAGGCCTTCTTCCTCTAGCAAACTTTACGCTCGGGACAAGCGGGTACGCGCTCATAGGCAATGGCGCGTCCGCGCCTAGCTATCAGGGATTTCTCCAATCCGGCACCGGCGCTGCCACTCGCACATGGAACAGCAAGGCCTCAGAGGCGCTCTCGCCATATGACTTTGGCGCAGTCGGCGATGGTGTTGCAGATGACACGACGGCGCTCAACAACTGGTTCACACGGGTTGCAGTCGTTGGAGCGGGGCAATTGGGGAACGGTGTTTTCCGTGCCACAGCAAATATTACGTGGACAGTGCCGAGAAACGGTCTTGTCATTGGGGGTAACGGCAACGGGAATTCTCGCATCATCTTCGATGCGGGGTTCGGACTAACCGTCCAGGGCACGTCTGTTTCAACCCCGATCTTTTACCTGCATCTGTCTGATTTTAACATTGCGGGCAACATTGCCGGCGTGCTGGTCAAATTCGCTCGCGGGACTGGCGATGCACTCAACGGCGCCGTAATCGAAAATGTTGTCGTTCAGAATGCCTCTACAAATGCCGCCAACATGGGAGTGCAGTTCAACGGGGTCTACACCTCACGTGCTGTGCTAACTGTGAATTGCAGCGCATCCGGCAATGGGACAGCCGTTCAGATCGTTGCCGGCTCCATGAACACGCTTAAGCTGGCCGTGGGGAATGCCAATATCGGCTTGCACATGACATCGACCGGGAATGCGAACACCGGAAACTTCTTCGATGCATGCGACTTCGAAGTGAACGCCACCAACGTTCTTATCGATTCCGCTAATGTCCAAGCTAACACATGGGCAGGCGGAACGATGACGTTCTTTGCCGTGGGCAACGTCGGCATAGATGCGACAGCAGGCGTCTCCAATGAATTCCGCAATATGACCTATGGGGGCGCCGGCACGCTATTCCATCCGACAGTTGCCACCCACCGGAAAGGCTTCAATTGGGTCAGCCGGCTTCAAAATCTGGTGTCTACGCCGTCTGTTCCCGCCAGTACGACGGCGATATCAAACACCAATGGTCAATCTGCTTTGGTGAATATCTCCGGCGGCACGGTCACGGCCATCATTGTCAACGGGGTGACAATCGCCGTCACTACGCCGGCAACGGTCATTGTTGATAACGATGCCACGATCAGCATGACTTATAGCGTGGCGCCTACATGGCGCTGGATGCCGTCGAATACCTGAAACCAGATGGCCAAGGTCCACAATCTGAGCTTAGCAACGAACGCACCATGCGCATACAACCCAACTGCGCCGGAGGCGGCGGGGTTGTCGGCATTTGCCAAACGCAAGGAAGCGGCACGCAAGGCGCCTTACCTTAAGAGCGAATCTGTTCAGGTTGGCGACACCGTGCAAGCCCGCCTCCTTCCCGACCACGACAACCGTGATGTTGCTTATAACCTGATGATGGAAGCGTTCGGCGTGACCGAATTTCCACTACTTGAGGGGCTCCTCAAAGACCTAGCGGCCTTGGCTCAGAAGGACAAAGCGGTCGACGTCAACGCGATGAACTATGCGATAGCGATTGCACGCGGGATTAATCCGCAAGATCCGACTGAAACACTGATTGCCTCTCAGATGGCAGCCATCCACATGTCGATGATGAGGTTCGCCAACCTCGTTGCGACCTTGCCGGCCAACAGTTCGAACAACAGCCAGTTAGAGGCTTACGAGCGCAGCATGAACAGGCTGGCCAGGACATTTGCAGCTCAGGTCGAGGCGTTGAAGCGCTACCGCAGCAAGGGAGAGCAGAGGGTTATCGTGAAGCACGTTACAGTGAAGCAAGGCGGCCAAGCCATCGTCGGCAATGTCTCCCATGGGGGTGGGGCAGAGCAAGAAAATGAACGCTAACCCCGTAAACAACATCGCCAAAGCGCACGCGGCGCCGCGTTGTAAGGCGCGTAGCAAACGCACAGGTGTCGGCTGCAAGGCCCCAGCAAAGCGAGGTCATCGCGTCTGCCGGTTTCACGGTGCTGGTGGCGGAGCGCCAAGAGGCCCGGGGCACGGGCACTACAAGCACGGTCGATACACCTGCGAGGCGGTCGCTGCTCGCCGACTTTATGCCGACCTAGTGGCGAGCGCAAACGAAACGATCCGTAACATTGCCGGAGGCGCTTATGATTGAGCTTCAGCGACCGTCCAACAGTGGAGATCTTCGGCGGGCAGCGAGCGTGCGTAGCACAGGAGATGGCTCGGTCCACCTGATTGACCGCACTATTGAGACCCTGGAGAGCATTTCCGGCGCCCGGGCCGAAACATTCACCGGAGCGGGGCCGGCGGTGAATTCAGGACGAGAGCGTCGGTCCCTAGTTATCTTTTGGACCTCGCGATTGCGCATTGGCCATCTTGCCATCGGCCCAACAATCCGCATGATGAATCATGGGCCGGAAATGGGGAGGAAGTATGAAACGTTCACTGGCGGCTGTGCTCTTGCTTGCAGCAACATTGGGTCAAGCCAGCGCGGCTGGGCTCAATGTTTCACACTTCGATCAGCAAATTGGACTTGGCTATGGATTTAACCCGGTTACCGGTGAAATTCATCCACCCTGTATTAAGTACACCGTTTTGGACAAACAAAAGCCTGGCGGAAGCAATGATTACAGCTCTAAAAAAGAAATTTTCCAGATAAATTCAATGTCGACTTTTCGTGACTCCCTCGGCGTTCACGCGTACGCGTCGATGTTTGGCATGAACGGTTCTGCCAGCACGGAGCTGTCAACGCTTGTGAGTAAAAGTATTTCAGACAACAATAAATATTTGTCTGTGCGGATTATCGTGGATGGGGATCAGGACCAAATCGACGGCGATATAAAGATGACTGATGACGGTTTGGAAGCTCTTAAGGTGTCGCCGGCGTTTTTCAAACAGGCGTGCGGCGACAGCTATATAACCAATGTAGTTAGCGGCGGCGAATTTGTTGCTGTTGTTGAGCTTCGAAATGCGTCTGATGCGGAAGCCAAGAGCCTACAGGGCGAATTGATGGCAAGCTATGGCGCGGCGTCATTGGATGCAAAGATTGCCTCGGATTGGCAAAAGCTAACAGCTGAGGATCGAGTCCACATTGAAATTGCGCAGACCGGATATGTGGATGATCATCCGACCTCTCTGACCGATCCCGCAGCTCTTCTGTCATTCGCTAGTAAATTTGAAAAAGACCTTACGTCCCCGGGTGCTAAGCCAAGCACTTCTAAGGTGCTTTTTGCACCGTACGCTAATTCTGTGGCGTTTCAGCTCGCACTGCACAAGGCTAACGAAGCAAAATGGCATAATTTTAACTCTTCAGCGGCAATAATGGGAGAATTGATAAAGGGGTACGATTTAGCAACCGACCGTATTGAGTTTGTTCAGTCGGCGCTTAATTCACCTGACGACTATTTCGAATTCAAGCCCAAGATAGCGGAGGCGTACCTTGCTACGATCAGTGACGAGAGAGCGCTGATAGCCGATTTGATCAAAGCGTGTGGTTCAGCAGCGTCAAGCGGGGAAGACTGCGTTAAGGTCGACGCGGCTGCCTCAGTAATCGACCCTGTGCCAAGCGATATCAAGCTGTTGGCGGCATGTAACGTGATCGCTTTTGGCTTGAGCCATCACTCAACGGATTCATCCTGCACTCAGGTGGAAAAACACGGACATGACTGCATGTGTACCGAGTGCCAGTTATATCTGGGATCTGAATATAAAAAAGACAGCGGGCAGAAACTGGAAGCCTCCTGCGTCGGGTTTGAGCCGTATTCTCCTGTGAAAGCGACACTTCACTCCACAATTTCGGTCAAAGGCAGTGGCGATATCTGGCCGGAATTGTTTTTCAACAGTGTTCATTTTCATAACATGTCACATCAAGGTGTAAACAGCGTTGAGTTCCAAGAGGATATTCCAGGTACATTCCTAACCGATCCATCTGGTAATTTCGATGCGTCACTTACCGTGAACCAATGTGATCTGAATGCAGTGCATACAATGTGCTATTTCGATCATACAAAACCGACGGACATGTCGATGATGACGGTGCGAAGATTGCACTGATGACGGATCGCTGCGGGCGGCCGCGAGGTAAGACCGGGAGACCAAGCCCGCCGAAACCTTGATCCCGTCGGCATCGGTCTCATCCTTGATCCCAAGCAGCAACACGCCTCGGGTCACGGCTCTTGGGCGAAATCTGGTCTTGGTTCTTCCGTCTTCTCCCTTGACGCAGATCCTAGCTAGTCGAGCACGTCAGCGTGACCTGCTTCATTTTGTTCTGCCAATCGGGCCCAAGCGCATCGCGAGCAGACAGAGCGTTTTCAGAGCCGGGTTCGCCGTTTTTGAACATTCTAATGGCAAACGCCTGGTTGTGGTGCCCCATCACGATCGGCACGCCGGGCTGATAGGTTGTCGTAGCTGTCACGTAATTGCCATTTGCAACGGCAGTCGTGTTGTAGGTACCTGGTGTCTGTACGACCTGCACGTTGTTTTGAGAGGCTGCATCGACAATGATGTAGCTGTCGTAGCCGGCCTTAAGAGTGGCGACAGCAGCCTGTTTTTGGGCAACCTTGGCAGCGCCGATCTCACCGCATGCAGGCGCAGCCGATGACTGTACCACTGCGGTGTTTTTCGAAGTCTGGACTGTATTGGCCGACGCGCATCCAGCCAACGCCAGACACGCGGTCAACATGATAATTCGATTCATCCCCCACCCCTCCCCAAGGCGCCGACACAATCGCGTATGAGTCGACAATGTGCAAGGCACCGCAGGTTATGCGTCAACTTGTATTCTGATGACCACGAGCCCAATTTAAGCTATAAGCCAGTAAAATCTGAGTGAATTGCTTCCGCGCGGACTGGAGTTATTCGCAGTGCCAAAGACAGGGAGGCAAGGGAGAGGAACCGCTGCAACACCTCGCATCAAAGCCGCCGGAGGAGAAGCACGTGAGCGTGTTGCGCCCGCACCCATAGCATTGCGAAGGGGTCGTTTAGCGGCTCTCCTAGAGTGGTCGAAGCCGTACCGTGAGATTATCGGTATTCTGATCACAATCGTTGTAACCGTGTCGGGAGCGGTCGCTTGGGTTGTTGCTAGGGTGGAAGCCACATATGCGACGCAGTCGGAGGTGCACTACCTCGACTGCCGAACCCAGACCAATATCAAGAATGCCTTGGAGCCCATTCAGATGGGCGAGTATGCGACAAAAATCGACGCTCGCAACAATCAGATCAGGCTTTTGATCTTGCGCGGCGATACCTCCAAGGAAACCTTAGCCTCGATAAACGAATTAAACGACCAGATAACAGACCTTACAGATCAGCAGAGGACTGAGGACCAACGGCTGCAGGCTGAGATCGCAAATTTGGCGAGCAACTGCATTTCTGTGGCGCCCATGCTCGGAGCCAAGTCGCAACCATGATTCGGTGCCTAGCAATTCTCTGCACGCTCTTGTTATTCAGTGCCCACCCGGCTTGGTCCGACCCAACCATCGCATGCGGCTTCACTCTTGAGATTCCGAATTGCGATCCCAAGCAAGATTGCACGCAGCCGCAAGACACGAGGGACTGTACGCGATGTGTAGCGACCCTACTTGGCAACTGCCTTGGGAGGTTCGACGATCCGTTGTGCGAAAAGGCAAAGTCGAGCCAGAATGCTATTTATGACAGCAACAGGGCCGTTTGCGAAATGGAGAAGGATGCCCAACGACGCCAATGCGAAGCGAACAAGGCCTCGGTACTAAAGCTGCAGCAGCAGATAGCCGAGGCCTGCAAGCCCAACCACCCCGACGCATCAATACAGCCCGTCGCGCCGACGAAGTGAGATCTCCTACGTTTTAGGCTCAATATCTCTTGGCTCACACGGGCCTCCAGTGGTTTCGTGCTAAAGTTAAATATGGTAAGAAATTAACCCTATGCGAAGGGCGGCACAGCTATGGGAAAAACTGCCGAAGAGCGCATCATTTTGGCGGTTGGCGCTTTCCTAATTGCGCTAGCGTCTCTGGTGGGTGTTCTAGTTGCATTCACTGCGATCAACGCTCTGCTGCCGGATCCTCCGAATATTCCTGGTGTCGACATCATAAACCCGAAAGAGCTTCGGAGGGACGCCGCTCTGGCGCTCTATTTTACCGTTGCGGCGACTTGGGCGTATCTCGTTTGGGATTCATCTAACTTCACCTGGAGGCGGGGCTGGTTGTATGGAATATCGGTGTCTTTTTTTGGCGCTCTTTCGCTACCAAATTATTTGGGGGGCGACTTGTTAGTCCCTTTGTGGTGGCAAGCGGTGATAAACATTCCTTTTGCCTTTGTATCGATCGTGTGCGCCATTTTGATATGGAATGTGCGGTTCGGGGAAATCGAAGCAAGGGTACTGAAGCACTTTACGTTGTTCACTCTTGCAACGTTTGGAATTGCGCTGCCAATCGTGTTCAATATCTTTTACGCCGCAGTTCGTATGGGGATACTGGACAAGGACAATATTACAACGATGTTTATGAGCGGTGCTATTTACATATTGAGCGCTATTGCCGGCATAGCTGTTACCGCTCTGAATTACCTAGTGATGGAGGGGATCAAGGTCCCGCCGGTAGCGACACCTCCCGCATAGGGAATGCTCCAGCCCGCTCTTTTTAGCGACAGCAATTGTGCATCACGACCCCGGCCTGCCTGAATAGCCCTTGCCACCGAGATCAGGGTCAGGAATATATTCCTTCGTTGCGGCGAACCCCTCAAACGGAGATCGCCATGTCCCCAACGACCCTTGCCGACACCCTTGCCGCCCGCGAAAGCGTTCACGTCAACTGCTCTCATCCCGCTTGCGGTAGGTCGACCAAGCTCGATATCCAGGCGCTGATCGACAGGCTCGGTCCTGGCCACGGCGCCATGCACCAGGATCTCGTCGGACTCTTTGCCTGCTCGGATTGCAAGGACGCCGGCCGCGAACGGCGCCCAGTGTTTTTCACGTGCATCCCTGACTACGAAGGCCTCAACGCTAAGCGCAACCGCGACTGGAAGCCGACGTTCGAGCGCGGTTCCTAGGGACTTCAGTCAAATCCGGCGCATGGCGTGGGGCGGATAGTGGCTCGATCTGGCAGTCGATCTTCAGCGCACCATTCTTCCGCAGTTTGGAACTCGCCGTTCTGGACGAGGAAGGCACGCACCCGCTCGCATTTCCCTGCGAAAGGACTTCGACAGGGTGGAAGGATGCCGTTACCGGAGTTCGTGTTTATGTCCTGCCTACCCATTGGCGCGACTGGATTGGCTCAGATCAAGCCGACCGATGAGAGGACATGGCGGAGCGAGATCACGCCGAAGTTCACGTAGCAATGTCAAAGGCAAATGCATTTAGGCCGCTCCAATGCCCTTACAAATCTGTAAGTCGCTTAATGCTTTCCAGGCTCTTATCACAGGGCAAGTTCTGGGAGGAAAGCCGGTGGGACTGCTAAGAGGGCTTCGCATAAAACTGGGGCTGAAGAAGAATCCCTTGCCGCCGCTGCCCGGTGTCGAGATCGGTCGTCATACCTACGGGCTCGTGAAAACCTCCTTTTGGGGTGCGCACGAGAAATCGCCAATACGAATAGGGTCGTTCTGCTCGGTTGGCCCGGGTGTGCTCTTTCTCGGCGCGGCCGAACACCGCATCGACACAGTGAGCAGCTATCCGCTTCGACTCGTTGACGGAAAGATCCGCAATGGCGCTGAAGCCTTCAGCAAAGGACCTACCACGGTCGGCCATGACGTATGGTTTGGCGCTCGCTCTATCATTCTTGGCGGCGTTACGATCGGCAACGGAGCGGTGATCGGTGCCGGCAGCATCGTCACTAGGAACATTCCCGCTTACGCTGTCGCGGTCGGCAATCCTGCTCGCGTCATTCGCTACAGATTTGCGCCTGACGTGATCGAGCGCCTGCAGGCATTAGAATGGTGGGAATGGAGCGACGATCTGATCGGCGAACGCGTCGCGATTTTGACGGCGATGAATGCAGAGCATTTCCTAGACGCACTGGAGCCCGACGGGAGTTCGGGGCGACAGGACAGTCAAGGCTGAAAGGAACAGCTAGGCGCTAGGGCTTGAAACCATCCGCCGGCGCATGAAATCCTATCTCATAGAGGTAATATTCGAATTCAGACGAGCTAAGCGAGATCCCAGTTCCGATATAGGTTTCTGAATATATCCCGTCTTCCATTTTCCAGACATCAAGGCCGTTCGGACCAGGCTTCTCGCAGCGCCAATTGACGTGAATTTGTCGACAGAATATTCGGTGTTGTCGCCGCAGGTTGCCGTTTGAGAGTATGGAAGCAGGCATGCAGCGACTATGCGCGAGGCCGAATTACTGCCGCCTGCATCACATGCGACGAGGAATAGTAAAGCCAGAAAACTGAGGCTTAGCCTCATTTGTTTGCGCCGCCCAGTATCGCGACAGTCCGAAACAATCGATCGCTGAAAAGCTAGAACTTAGCTCCTAGCGATATCGTCGCGCTGCACTTGGATCTGAAAGCGAAGCCATCGACCGCGCTAGGGTCCAGAAGATGCGGTGTCCGGTCCTGGGACAGCGCGCCTTTGACCTTGCTGCCTATTTGGACAACGGCAGATCATTTCTTGCTCGGGTCATCCGCCGGATTGACATATGTGATCGCAAACGGACCTTCGCCGTGGACCTGGACAATCGTCGCGCTGGTCGTCCAGGCAAAGTGGTTCATCTGAGCCGGCGCAACGCCAAATCCGCCCGCCGTCAGGTGCATGCCCTTTGCCTCATCAAGCTTGTCGCCCATGCCAATGTTAAAATCTCCGGACAGCACCGTGACATATTCCGAAGTCGGATGGTTGTGAGCGGGAATCTTGTAGTTAGCTGGCATTTGCAGCCTAAGAACAAAGATTCCGTCTTTCGACGGGTCTCCGGCGATCACCGCCATTTTTGCGCCTGCCGGGAGAAATGGCGGAACCGGACCCCATTTGATCGCGTCGGCGTTGACCGGCATATCGTCGGCGAGCAACGGCGCCGTGCTGACCAACAGAAGCAGCACGGCCGAAGTGAATTTGAACATTTGAAATCTCCATTTGGAAAATGCCCAGGCCAAACCTTGGCCCGGCACTCTGTGCATTGGCTTGGTGTCGCGGATGCCTCCGGATTGAAGCTCGCCTCGACACGGCTTTTAAAAGCACACCCGCCGATAGCGCGACGTTGGAGTTAGCGTGGGACCAACCGTGGGAACGCGAATGCTCCCCGAATCCACAATGCGCAAGCATCAAGATCCCCGCAACCAACCCCGCCGAGGACGCGGCAGCGTTTATGAAACCGCGCTCAATGCGATTGTTTTCCTAGATTGGGCGGGTCATTGTCGTGAGCGCGAAAGCAGCAAATCCAGAGGCGGCACAGGTTGATGGCTGTTAGGCGTCAGTCGGCCTTGAACTGGGACCGTCCTGCCACCGCAGCGAGGAATGCCTTCGCTGCGGCGTCGCAGGCGACACGCGATGGCCCGTTCGCAAGCAAGATCACGTCAGCCGCCTTCAACGTTAGCCCATGCTTCTCGGCGAACGCTTCAACCTCGTAAGGTCGGTTGGCTGGATCGGCTTCCACGGCGGGATGTTTGTTCATGTGCCACCCATAGTAGGACGGGCTGAAAAGTACGACTTACGGATTCGTAAGGGGTCTGCCTCCGCTAACCCGGCAGGGGGCGCAAAACAATATCCACGAAGTCCCGACAATCCCTAGGGGCGCCCGCCGCTGCAGATGGCAACCCGTAACGAGGCTAGTGAGGCGAGCCCTTCAAGCCAACGTCGAAAGGACGACATTGCGGGCGAAACTTTTTATCCAGAACGGAGTTGAGGGAACAAGCTGCTATCTGAGCAGCCTTCAACAGGAGGAATATTCTATGAATTTCAAGATGCTCACGATGGGCGCGATGGCGCTTGCAATGATGACCGGCTCGGCGCTTGCGGGCAGCAGCACCGGGACATCCGCGCTCGATGATCCGGCGAAAATGTCGCCATTCTTCACGGATGCCGGCATGAAGACGATGAAGTCGCAGGCTGACTTCAAGACCTCATGGATGGCCATGAAACCCGAGGAACAGAAGGCGGTGTTGAAAGACTGCGGCGATACCACACTCAACAAGTCGCACTCAGATTTCTGCACGATGGCAAAGATGATGGGCGGCTGAATCTAGGCCGAGCGTCGAAGGCGGGGCACGCTGCCCGCCTTCGGACACCACGGAAATGGCACATGCAGCATCGTGGACTAATAGGCGACGCGAGCGATCTGCGCGCACGTGTTGGTAGGCTAGATCGCCTGTCTCGCCTGCTAGACGTAGCTTTCGCTATTCCTGGCACCAAAGTCCGCTTCGGCGTTGATGCCGTGCTGGGTCTGATTCCCGTGGTGGGAGATTGGGCAGGCGTTGCCCTTTCGAGCATAATCGTGGTCGAGGCTTTTCGAATTGGCGTGCCCGTCGGCGTCCTCATCCGAATGATAGCGAACGTCGTTATCGAAGGTGTGATCGGTTCGATACCGATCGCCGGAGACGCGTTTGATGTGTTCTGGCGCGCCAATCGGCGGAACATGGCCTTGCTAATTAGGCATTTGGAGCGAGAGGGTCGAATAAGTTAGCGCGCCGGAGCTACGCCTCGTCATTTATGGCCGTCGAATGCGTGGCCCACTTCAATACCTTGCCGGACAGACAGCCCATACCGGACCGCCCGTTTAATGACCGACAAGCCTGCAACGACCTACGTCGTCAGCGTCTTCGAGAAGCCGAACTGGCGGACCGTACTGACCACCAAGGACAAGCAGAAGGCGCTCGATATGGCCAAGGAGATCGGCGACAAGGTGCGGGTAGAGGAAATCACTCAGAACCCGAAGAAGCGTTAAAGGGCTCGGCGCAGTCGGCGACATATCCTGTGATAGATTGGCGAGCTTTGCAGGTCTCGGGCTGCGTGCGTGAGCAGCAGGACGACAAACAGAACGACCACTGCAGATGCGAAGCCGGTAACGAGAGCCATCCGCGCAAACGTCGCTGACGTCTGGATGTTCCTTTGAAAATGGCCGGCGCCAGTTGGGGTGGGCTTGGGATGACGCCGGCCAAGCGAACATCAGGTCCGCCGCAAGCAGATGCTAATATACCGAAGGCTATCCTTGGATATGGTGTGATCGCGGAAGCCCTGCTCCCGTCGCGTTTGGGTTCACGTCCCTTGGATCAAACTGACTGTCAGCCAAAAGGCAAGCGCCATAAAAAACAGAACGCCAAAAGCGATAAGCAGGAGCCTCATCGGCCTAATTTAGCACGCCCTGAAACAAGGGCCGCGCTTGAGTTCCTTACGGATTCGTAAGTGGCTGTTACTGGCAGCGCCAGCTAACCATCCATCGGCAGCGAACGGCACATTTGCAGCCCGGTGGCCTCCACCCGCCGAAACAAAAGGCCCGCTGCCCGCTCAACGTAGGCAGCGGGTTTAGCCGCTACGGTAAGCCGGTAAGCGACAACGCAGCCTATTCGGCTGATCCGTTGTCGGTGAAGGGAGAGGCGCTGGGTACGCATTGTATGGACCAGCCAGTGGGTGTCGGCTGCTTCTGATATTCGGTGATGGCGGCGGTGCACTGTTCGCGCTTGTCGAAGGTGCTGGGCAGCACCACCATGCCGCCCTGCGGGCCGGCGATTACCAAATACCAGACCAGAGCTGCGGTAGTAGCCATGTGAACTCCTCGTGCTCCTCAATAGAATCCCTGAAGGCGTTATCGACGCGCCTCGGGTGTCGGAAGAAAGGCCGCGCCGCACGATATCGGTGCGCCCGCACAAAGGATTTCGCGAAATGAGCCTAGCCGCCGCCGTCGACGCCGCCACCGCCCCCCGCTTGGCTAAAGACGACCTGACCTGCCACTGAACTGTCATCCAGCTGCGATTAGAGCCTCGACCGTTTTTGTTACGCCTTGTGGCGCGGGTTGAGCAACCGGCGGAGGCGCGGAGCCTTCCATCAGCACAGCGTCGGAGCCGGTTGCGGTGATGACCTCGGCATAGGCTGCCGGGGTCTGGTAGCCGAGCGAGGAATGTGGCCTGGCGGTGTTGAAGTCCTCCCTCCATTCGGCGATGGCGCTTCGGGCGTGGTCGAGACCGAAGAAGAGGCTCTCGTTCAACAGCTCGTCGCGCATCCGGCCGTTGAAACTCTCGACGTAACCGTTCTGCATCGGCTTGCCCGGCGCGATGTAGTGCCATTCGATCCTGCAATCCTTCGACCAGGCGAGGATGGCGTTCGAGGTAAACTCGGTGCCGTGGTCGGAGACGATCATGCCCGGCTTGCCGCGGTGGGTGATCAGTTCCGTCAGTTCACGGGCAACCCGACGGCCGGAGATCGAGGTGTCCGGGATCGCGGCCAGGCATTCGCGCGTCACGTCGTCGACGATGTTGAGCACGCGGAACCTGCGGCCGCAGGCGAACTGGTCATGCACGAAATCCAGCGACCAGCGCGCGTTTGGCTTTGCCTCGACCAGGATCGGCGCCCGCGTGCCGACCGCTCGCCGCCTTGCCCGGCGCTTGCGCACCGTCAGGCCTTCCTCGCGGTAGAGACGATAGATGCGGTTGACCCCAGATGCCTCGCCCTCGCGCCTGAGCAGGATGAACAGCCGCCTGTAGCCAAAGCGTCGGCGCTCGTTGGCGAGGTCGCGCAACCTGCCACGCAGCTCCGTCTCGGGCGGACGCCGGGACTGGTAGCGGATCATCCTGCGATCGGCGCCGACGAAGGAACAGGCCCGACGCTCCGACAAGCCCATGACGGCCTGCAGATGCGCGACGGCTTCGCGCTTAACGGCGGGCCCTACCATTTTTTTGACAGAAGCTCGCGCAGCGCCGAGGCTTCCAGCATCTGATCGGCGAGCAGCTTCTTCAGCTTGGCGTTCTCGTCTTCCAGCGCCTTCAGCCGCTTGGCGTCGGACACGTCCATCCCGCCATACTTCGCCTTCCAATTATACAGCGTCGCCTCCGAGACCCCGTGCTTGCGAGCCAAATCGCCCGCCTTCGCTCCCGACTCGTGCTCGCGCAGAACCGCAATGATCTGCTCTTCCGTGAACCGCTTTCTCTTCATCAGTCCGTCCTTCGATCAAGGGCCGGACTCTAATCTCAGATGGAGGAAATTCTCAGTGGCAGGTCAGACCGTGCCATCGTGTTTGCGAACTTCCACCGCCACGACGCCATCAACCTGCTGTCGAGCAAGGAAAGTCGCCCGGGCATGCTCTTTGGCGTCTTTCTCGGCATCGAAGGGCGTCTTTTCAACGACGCCCTGCTTGCCGTACCAAGTCACTGTGTAGACCATCGTTGCGACGCTCCCACTCGTCCAGCGCGAAACTATGCGCCCTGGAGATGGATGGGTCTATAGCCAGGCCTGAGTGGGGTTTATCTCGACGCCACCACTATGTAGCATTTACCCAACATTGCGGATCAACAGGCCCCACGTCGAAGGTACCTACAAATCGGGCCGCGACACGTTTAGCCCAACGTTATTTTTTGAGCACCTTGCCATCCTCAGCTATGATCTTGGGAGAAGCGCCGAGCGAAATCGTATAGCTAAAGCGGGCAACACCGCGAGCTTGGTTGTTTCGCGCCAAGCTTCTTACAGTCCAGTCATAGACCCCGGAGACCATACAGTTGTCGTTGGCGCACGTGGCCATAACGCTATTGTCGTGGATACGATAGCCACGTTCTGGCCAGCGCTGGAAGTACCTCTGTTTGTCGACCAAGACCTCCGCAAGCGTGCTTGGCTTGCCGTAGTAGGAGATGTTCGCGGCATAGGTGTCGACCACCATCCTCAGCGCTGCATTTGGATCGGTTCCGTCGGACTCAATTAGACGCCGAACAAAGTTAATTGCTTCGGCCTCCAGATTATTTGAAGCAGTTGCCTGAGTAGTGGCCGTTGGTGCCTGGGTAGTGGCCGTTGGCGCAGAGGGCTCGGCAGCCACGGCGGCTTCACCAGTTGGATTTGCAGCGGTATTTGTGAGCCGCAAATCGTGCATCTCGCTCACCGACAGATACCGCATGTCGGCCTTGTCATATCTTAGAGCAATTGCCAGAAGCTGGGGATCGACCCCCATTTCTGACAGGTACGCCATAATCTCCGCTGTGGTCGCCTGAATATTAGCTACAGCGTCGTCGCGAGTAAGGTTGGATTCCGGCGCAAATGACGACCTGTGCACACCTATAGATCCGGGTTCTGCACCCCTCAGGACGCCGCCGGCAAAAGCGAGAGAGCAGGCCGACGCACATTCCATCTTTCTTATTTGGATTGTGTTCAACCCGGACGCTCTAATGAGACGACCAAGCCTTATCGCGGACTCCACGCTACCGCCTGGCGAATCGAACGTAACGAAGGTGGATCCGTTAGCCTTGATGCGGGCTGAGAACTCTTCGAAGTTCTCGCTATCGTTGAATTCGCCCGAGACTACCAAAAAGTGCGTGCCGTCGTCGAGGGAGACGGGTCGGTAATCGAGGGCCTTGGCTGAACTAGCCATGGCCAAAGCAAATAGCAGCGACGATAGACTTGCACGCAACCCAAACATTTTAAAACAACGCTCTCGCTCCCAGCAACTACCGTAAATCAGACCACTGCCCTTCCGCAAGCGTATCTTCCAAGTAGCAGATTGCGCATAAATGCTTCATTTCCAACCTGACGTGATCTAACATTCGTTGGCACCCCATAGGCGGAGTCCATAATTGTCTAGACACTACCTTTTCCCGGATGACCAGGACCCAGTTCGCATGTCTCTCCGACTAGTGCAGGGGCTGGTGTTCGGGAATAATTTTCTTCCGCAGTTTTCCAACACCAAGCAGCGCGTGCTCTCAGTCGACCTAGAAATGGTCGACGGCAAACCTGCGCGCATTGGCCGAACAGAAGCATCAATTTGGACTTTCGACAGCGTTGGCGGCATTCGTGATGGACTTCATAAAGCCATGGCTCTTGTGATGGATTCTGTTGCCGACGTTCCGGTCGGGAGCACCGTGGTTCCACTCCGGCCACGCGTGGGCAAAAAGAAGCTGCAAGAGGAATTCCGCTGGGAACCCCTCAAAGGCGATATAGAACGGGTAATTGCTGACGTTTGGCCTAAGCAGAGATCTGATCGCTTGAAAGCCATTGAGGGCGCCACGAAACGCAGCCCGCCACTGACTTTCGAGGCACGGCACGCGCTTGATGAGATTTCGGGGACCTTCTGGAAGATTTCAAGCGCGATCGAGGGGCTGAAGGGGCCGAGTCAGAAGGCGCTTGCCTTCGAGGCAAGAAAGCGTGCGCAGAGCGAGCCGGAGTATTCGTACCTCTATGGTGCGATTGCCGAAATGTCCGATTGGCACCTGGAGGTCGAGAAGCGCCATAGAACCGGCAAGGGCGTTTGGTACGCTCTTCTAGAGGTTTTGCGATGGGAGGGCCATACTGGCGATCCCATAGAACGATTTCATGAACGCTGCGAGAGTCGTGGTGAAGCGATTGCGGCTGCGCGTCGATTGCTGGCTCTGCACGCCGACAAGTTTGGTGCGGCCACCACGGTAGAGGCCGAAACAATCACTGATCTGGAATGGCAAGCGCGCGCCTACCCAGAGTGAACTGGCCCCTTAGAAACCTCTATGTCTTCCTCAACCTTACGCCAGGGCCTCCGCCATTCTCGGGGATGAAGACTACACCGGCGTCTTCATAGACGCGACGAATGGCTTCAACCGTCACAGGTTGCGGTCCTCGGGGTCCAAACTCGTCTTGCTCCACCCGGCTCACCGTATTCGGCGTGACCTTCGCGAGGTCGGCTACATCTCGCACGCCCATCTTTAACATCGCGCGGGCGGCCCTTGCCTGAGAAGGCGTCATAGATACTCCGTATCTTTTTAACTACATGGTATTGACAGTTACGTCATATCGATTTAAATACACGGTATCGACGCCGGGATCAATCGAATGTTCAACCGCTCCGAAATTATGAAGGCAGCTTGGGCAAAGTGGAACGCCCACTTCGCCGCCCGTCCCCATCTGGTGCGCAAGCTCAGCCGATCTGACTTTGGCTTCTATCTCGCTGCAGCTTGGCGTGAAGCCAAGATCGCCCAGATGACGGCCACCGAGCGCCGTGCCGACAACATCGCCACTAAAATCGACCGGCTCAAGTACCAGTCGTCTCGCGTCAACATCGAACCGCGTCGCCGCCAACTCGAAACTGAATTCGCAGCGCTGGCTCCGTAGCCAGCTTTCAACCTTGGGAGAATTTGCAATGTCGAACACGTCTGTTCCGGCAGCCGCCGAAGGTATGTCCGCTTATCCCCGCAATCCACAACGCATCGGCTTCGTACGTGAACTGCTGATGCGCTGGGGTGCCCGGGCGGAAAACGCGTCAGTCAATCAAACACCTGTACAGGAGAGTTTCATGAACCAGCATGTCGATCGTCGCGCCCTTCTCACATCATCAGCAACCGCCGCCGCTGCGATAGCCGTCGCTAGCGAGGAGGCGAGAGGGGGCACTTCGGCCTCTAGCGTGTCTCGTGAACTAGAAGGCCTCATCGATGCCAAGCACGCCGCCTACGAGCGTTTCGAGGCTGCGATCGGTCGCGCCGGCCCGCTGGAGGAAGAGCACTTGCCCAAGGGCAGGGAACTTTTTGTCCCGCTCTCGATCGGTGGCGGACAGTCGCGGAGCCTTCGCTATAGTGAACTGGAAGTGGTCGAGGCCGATCTGCGCGACGACATCAAGCGCCGTTATGCCGAGCAGCGGCAGAAGTTGGTGGCGCTGTCCAAGGTGGCGCCCGACCTCGGCAGGCAGTCGACCGCCGCGCTCCGCAAGGCCGAACAGGCCGATCTGCGGACGTTGAAGAGGCTGATCAAGGATGAGCGCGCACGCCGTAGCGCCGTCGGGCTCGAACAGGCGATCAACGAACGCAACGAAGCCTCCGACGCCGAACGCTCCGCCCTGAACGCTGTGTGCTCCTATCGTTGCACCAGCATGGAGGAGCACCGCGTCAAGGCCCAGTTCCTGAAGGACTTCGCCACCGGCAAATATGGCGACCTCCAGTCCGAGGACATCGACGCGCTGCTCTGGTCATTCCTGCCCGAGGAAGACTTGGACGAAGCGATTAGGGCGGTGGAAGGCGGCGTCGCATGAGCATCACCCGCCGCCTGTTCCTCCGCAACTCGGCTGTCGGTGCTTTGGCATCGACCGCAGCTATTGCCCCTGCCATAGCTGAAGCTGCAAAGGCCGACACCGCGCTTGAGCGAGCTCGCTACCACTTTGACCAGTTCGCCGCAGCGATGGACGAACTCACCACCGGATATCATGGATGGAAAATCGGCGGCGCCGGACACTCCCGGGAGTTTGCCGCGCCAGGGTGCCGGACCATCGATGATTATGCGTGGCTTTCCGTGCAACTCGTCCAATACGAAACCGGGACGGAGCCGCGTTGCCCGGCACTGATCGTCGAGCGCCACCATGAAATCATTGGGATGCAGAAGCAGCCCCGAGGCTGGCTTGACGAACCCCTGTATCGCGACGGGGAGGGGGTGCGGCTGTGAGCGTCTCATTCGCCATTGATCAATCGCCCTTCGGACACTTGACGCCCGCTGCCTCACGGTGGCGGGCTTTCAACTAGGGACGCGGTAACATCGCCCTCTTTCTTCTTCTTCGAGCGTTGAGGCACCTTAGATCTGACCTCTGCTACGCCATCAGCAGCCTTCTTCCGCAATTGAGGCGTAACAAATTTATCGGTGAGGAAGTGTTCCAAGCTGCCGACGAGAGGATCGAGATCCTTGAACGAGGGGTTCCAGCCTCGATGCGCGGAGGCGTTGCCGGCGTTGATCAGGACTTCGAAATCGTCCCGTTGTGACGGCGTAATTAGGCCAGAGCCTTCCATAGTTTTGAGCTTGTCTTCAAAAGCCTTCTCAGGGTCGACGCCAAGAACCTCCGATGCCACATCAAAGGCCGTGCGGATCCCAATTGCAGCGAGGATGTTCAGATCGTGATCGAGTGCTTCATAAATTTGGAGCAGGCAGGCCTCCAAATCGGATGATTTTTTGTGCTCAATGTAACTGTTCAGCCTTTCCAACCAGGCAGGCCTGTCGCGCTTAAACTTTGCCGGCCAGGCCCTAATTTGAACGTCATGCTCGTACTCCACGTTTCCATCGCGGTCATATCCAACAGGATAATGCGATTCGGAATCGGTGAGCTCCGACTGGGCAAATACGTGATCACAGCCGCAGCAAACAAGCAGGTACCAATCTTTCCACCAATCGTAGTTGCCTTCGCTGCCACTTTCGCGGTGGTGACCTTTGATTTCGCAATTCCGCTCGCCTTTGCACGACGCGCAGAACGCTTTTTGCCTTGAACCAATCTTGCTCAGTTCGCTCACTCGATGGCCCCAGCACTTCGCGTCTATTCCGGATGGACCTTGTCGCAGGAAATGCGTGAGAGCGCGAGCCAGAACAAGCGAGCAACGAGTTACTACGGCTTTTGCAGCGCAACGCTACGGTCTCAGTTTACCCTGTGGGAGACATTCGCAACCTCACGGCGCTTCTAAGCTATAAAGTGTATGCCTCCCGTAAAGGGACGCCGAAAGCCCGCAGCAAGGCCGCGCTACGACTGCGCCAAGCACGGCAGGACTTGCGGACCGGTAACGCGTATTATGCTGAAATCGCTCGGCTGCGCGAAGTTTCGGGCGCCGATGCCGCTACGAAGGCTACCGCCGCAGCGCTTGCGCTCATCACCAGCACCATTGCAGCGATCATGGATCACGAGCCTCGTCACGGTGGCGCAATTTGCATATCGCGGTAGAACATTAGCACGGACGCTACTACCAGCGAGAAGCGAACCTGATTTATCCCCGCTATCCCCTACGGCCAGGTAGCGCTACGCTATGGCTTCGGCAGCTTGTGGGAAAACGCTAGGAGCGCCTTGATGTCATCGCCCACCAAAAACCAGATTATCGCCAGCGCTACACAGGCGACTGCGAACCCACCAACCATCATATAGTATGTGCGGTCGACGCTGGCCTTCACAGGCGTCAGTTCGTCCGACAAGGCTTTTATTGACGCGTCTAGGCGGTCGCTATCAAGGTGCCTTCGTGCGTTATCTTCGTTTCTATCAGTGATTAGGCGTTCGATCTTGGCGGACTGGGCCGAAATGTCTTTATGGATTTCCAGTAGGAAGGCCATGGTGTTCATCTGATCATAGGCAGTGTTTGGGGTGCCCTCCTTAGAGGGGGTCGTCCCGCTGATGTCGGATTTGCCAACTGTCATGGCTGACCACGTTTCAAAGCTATCCAGTCCCAGACATCCTTCAGGTGCCAGCCGTAGTAGCTTTCAACCCCTACAACGACCGTTCTCCCGTACGTTCCTTTGTCTACGCCTATAAGTTCCGTAACTCCTTGAACTGTGAGGTTTGCCGCGATCAGCCATTGTCCAACGCCGATCTTCCTGCAATTACCTTGAAATAGTTCGAAAATCCGGCCATCCAGGGCGGGGCTGTCAGTTTCGGGAAGGACGGCATAAATGATCATGGGCGGTATCTAACCACGCCTGTTCGTTTTCGCAATATAATGCCGAAGCACGGACCGGCCCAATCCCCTACGCGTGATCGGCGTTCGCGAAGTGGTTTGGAGGTATGACTTTCAATGAATCTTAGTACGTCGGTTCGGAGTCTTAATTTTCTTCCCAGACCGATAAGACTTGCTGTCGATCCACGATGTAGCTAGCCCCTCAAATTCAATATATGCGGTATTTTGGCCCGAACTGCGATACGCGGCAACGAGAGGCAGAAGATAATTCCAGTCGGCCAGAGTGCCGGTTCGCGTCCATCTGTATAAGTATTCCTCATCCAATATATGATAGCGAACACCGAGGGCATAATTTTCGTAATTGTTTAGTATCGTTCTAAGGGTAACGGCTCTTTTGATATCCGCCTCGTCAGTGGGGTCTCTAAATTTCGCGATACTAAGACCGCTTTGTGATAGTTCCTGCTTAATTTTTCGGAATTCTAGGCGAGACTGGATTACGTCATTGTCCCTAATGGATTCATCAATAGTGTCGAATGTTTCCCGAAGCCGCGTCATCTCCCTGGCACTGGCAATGCTGCGGTTGGCGACATAGAAAGCCAAGAGAGCCCCGACCAGACCGGCGGCAGCTGTGTGGTCCATCAGGTAGTTCCAGAACATAACGATGAACCATATCGAGGCGGTCAATATGTCCGCGATAGGCTGGGTCCATGGTTGTATAGCCTGAAAACTAGTAAGGCCCGGCGGGGTGGCCGGGCCTGATTGGATAGCCTGCGCAGACGCAGACTGGATTTGGGTCGCCAAGGCGGCCCCTAACAGCACCAATTTAGAACGGAGCGATATCTCTAACCATGTTCCAGTCTCCTGTGTGCAAATTTTAAACGCATACCAACCGCTGAAGGTTTCACGAATCTTGTATCCGCGTTTCCTGACGTTGGCTAGCGCTTCCTTGAGGGACATATATTGAGTACCAGATTGCGGTGCAATGAGCTAACAAAAATTTAACAATTCCAGGGAAATGAGCAAGTTGCTAAAAGAAATAAGGTTAATTTATCAATTGCTTAACGGTCCGGCACCAGCCACCGATGCGAAGCACTAAGGATCACATCATACTGCTCTACGTTCGCCAGGACGGCCTAAAAAATGACAAACACCATCATATTTGGTGAGTTTGCTACCCAATACCGGACATCCGGAGGGTCAATATCCGAAGGACGCCGGTAAGAGGGTCCAGCTTGTCAGCCTGTGCCCCGTCCCCACTTAACGCGTCCGGCGCTTTCCGTATCGGAGTAGTTGGATGCAGCCTCGATCGCGTCGGCATATTGTCGAACCGCTTGCGCGCTCCTCCATGTATCGGCTTCCAATTCAAGTTGCTCTAAAGCCTCCCGCTCAGCTTTCACGGCAGCTCAGACGGCATATTTGACCGTTATTTGACGACTTCGGAAGCTATGAGGGTAAGCTATTGAATCTGTTGGTACGCCCAAGGGGAATCGAACCCCTGTTCCCGCCGTGAGAGGGCGGTGTCCTGACCGCTAGACGATGGGCGCGCTCAAGAACCGGCGATATAGGCTGACGGCTGGGAAAAAGCAACTGGGGTTTGGCCGGTTTGCCGCATCGAACGAAAAGACGTCCGTGCTCTAGCGTTTCGGCTCGATCAGGTCCCAGAGATTGCCGTGGAGATCGGCGAAAACCGCCACTGTGCCATAGGCCTCGAAGCGCGGCGCCTCGCGGAATTCGACACCCTTTTCCAGCATCGCCGCATGATCGCGGGCAAAGTCGTCGGTTTCGAGGAACAGGAAAACCCGACCGCCGGTCTGGTGGCCGATGCTTTGCTTTTGTGCAGCGTCGGACGCCTCGGCCAAAAGCAGCCTGGCGCCCTGCCCGTTGGCCGGCGCCACCGTGACCCAGCGCTTGGCGCCGCCGAGATCGACATCCTCGGTGAGCTGAAAGCCCAGCCGCCCGACATACCAGGCGATCGCTTCGTCATAGTTGGCGACGACAAGCGCGACGGTCGCGACACGACGATGTTCGGCAAAGCCTTTCATGGCTGAGCCTTGGTCATTTCTGTGACAAACTTGTTTGTCATTTGTTGCGGATTGCAAACTGGCCGATCAGGCGGCGCTCGGCGATATCATAGATGAAGATCGCACCACTGCCGTCGGCAAGCTCGGCGTCAATCGAGATCCGATTGCCTGACAGCGACTGGCCGAGCACTTTTGCGCCGACCGGCAGCACGATGTCGCCGCTGAGCGGCGCGCCGGCGGGCACCTGGATGTCGCCGGCCAGCGGCGGGCTCACTGCGGGCGCCTTGCGGGCTTTGTAGACAATCGCCGCGATCACCACCATAAGGGCAACGAAAAGCAGGCCGAGATTGATGGCCATGAAGCGGAAGAGCTTGCTGCGCATCTTTTCGACCTCGGGATCGATCGGCATTCCCTGATCTTCGTCGGCATCTGGCCGGGCCATGGCAAATATTCCGGAACGGTTTTCGATGAGCGCTCATAGCGAAGAGGCCCCTGAATTGATAGAGGACCGATTGATAGAGGACCGATCGATAGAGGCCGGGCCGGCCGTGCTGGTGGTGGGCGCGGACGCTGCCGGCCAGCGCCTCGACCAATGGTTGGCGACAAGCCTCGGCCCTGACATGTCGCGCAGCCGCGTGCAGATGCTGATCCGGCAAGGCGCCGTTACGATCGACGGCAAGCCGGCCGACGAGACCAAGCGCAAGATGATCCCAGGCGAGCGCGTGTCGGTCGTCATGCCCGAACCGGAGCCGGCCTCGCCGCGGGGCGAGAACATCGCGCTCGATGTGCTCTATGAGGACGACGAACTCATCGTCATCAACAAGCCGGCCGGGCTGGTCGTGCATCCCGGCGCCGGCAACTGGACCGGTACGCTGGTCAACGCGCTGATCCATCATTGCGGCGACAGCCTTTCGGGCATTGGCGGCGTGCGGCGGCCGGGCATCGTGCACCGTCTGGACAAGGAGACCAGCGGCGTCATGGTGGTGGCCAAGACCGACCGTGCCCACAAGGCGCTGTCGGAGGCCTTTGCCGATCACGGCCGGACGGGTGATCTCGAACGCGCCTATCTGGCTTTGGTCTGGGGCATACCGCCGAGACCGACCGGTACGGTCGATGCGCCGCTTGGCCGCGCGGCCGACCGGGTGCGCCGTGCCGTGGTGCCGGAAGGGCGCGACGACGCCCGCCATGCTGTCACCCACTTTGCCGTGCAGGAGCGCTTCGGCGAAGGCCAGAAGGACTTCGCCACCGCCAGCCTGGTCGAGTGCCGGCTGGAGACCGGCCGCACCCACCAGATCCGCGTTCACATGGCGCATATCGGCCATCCCGTCATCGGCGACCCAGACTATGGTCAGGCGTTTCGCACCAAGGCCAACCGGCTGCCCGAACCGCTGAAAAGCCAGGTCAAGGCATTTTCCCGGCAAGCTTTGCATGCCTGGCTCCTTGCATTTCGCCACCCCACTACCCATCTAACGATGAGGTTCGAGGCGCCGATACCGGGGGACATGGAGGAACTCGTCGGCGGCTTTCGCAAACTCTGAACCTGTCACTGTCAAGCCCGAAACCAGCCATCAAAAAACCTGACTGGCATTGTTCACTTCAGCGTGACACACTGTTTCGTGTTGAACAAATGCCTGTCTTTTCTGGTTTTGTTCCTGTATAAGATCTGATGTCGCGAGCGAGCCTTTTGGTGCTTGCGTCACATGCCCGCCGCGTTTCGGGGGCATCACTCCAATAGAGAGGGGGCGCTATCATGGCCCAGTCATTACCCAGTATCGTTTCCGGCGAAGGCGGCCTCAGCCGCTACCTGGAAGAAATCCGCCGCTTTCCGATGCTTCAGCCGCAGGAAGAGTACATGCTCGCCAAGCGTTATGCCGAGCATGAAGACACTTCTGCCGCCCACAAGCTCGTCACCAGCCATTTGCGGCTCGTCGCCAAGATCGCCATGGGCTATCGCGGCTACGGCCTGCCGATCGGCGAGGTGATCTCGGAAGGTAATGTCGGCCTGATGCAGGCCGTCAAGAAATTCGAACCCGAGCGCGGCTTCCGCCTCGCGACCTACGCCATGTGGTGGATCAAGGCCTCGATCCAGGAATACATCCTGCGCTCGTGGAGCCTGGTCAAGATGGGCACGACCGCCAACCAGAAGCGGCTGTTCTTCAACCTGCGCAAGGTGAAGGGCAAGATCCAGGCTCTGGATGACGGCGACCTCAAGCCCGACCAGATCGCCGAGATCGCCACGCGGCTGAACGTTTCCGAAGCCGAAGTGGTGTCGATGAACCGCCGCCTGTCGGGCGACGCATCGCTCAACGCCCCGATCCGGGCGAGCGAAGGCGAGTCCGGCGAATGGCAGGACTGGCTGGTCGACGACCACGAAAGCCAGGAAGACATGCTGATCGAGCAGGACGAGCTGGAGAACCGGCGCGGCATGCTGTCCGGCGCTCTTGCCGTGCTCAACGAGCGCGAGCGGCGCATCTTCGAGGCCCGTCGCCTCGCCGAGGAGCCGCTGACGCTGGAAGAGCTGTCTTCCGAGTTCGACATCAGCCGCGAGCGCGTGCGCCAGATCGAAGTGCGTGCCTTCGAGAAGGTGCAGGATGCGGTCAAGGCCGCCGCCAAGCGCCAGACCCAGGCGCTGCGCACCATCGAAGCACAGCCGGCGGCGTAAGCCTGCTTCGCCAATGAACAAAAAGCGGCGCCAAGAAACTGGCGCCGCTTTTTTTGTGCGTTGAGTCAGTGGGGCGCATTACCTCAAAGTGCGTCGAGCGGAAACTTCAGATACCGCCGGCCATTGGCTTCCGGCTCCGGCAACCGTCCGCCGTTCATGTTGACCTGCAGCGCATGCAGGATCAGCCGCGGCATCGGCAATGTCCGGTCGCGCGCGTCGCGCAGGGCTACGAACTCAGCCTCGCTGCGCGCGGCCACGAGATGGATGTTTGTCGCCTTCTGCGCCGCCACCGTGCTTTCCCACAAGGGTTCGCGGCCGCCGGCCTGATAGTCATGGCCGACGAAGATTCGCGTCTCATCGGGCAACGCCAGAATGTCCTGGATCGAGCGCCACAGCCGCGCTGCGCTGCCACCGGGAAAATCGGCCCTTGCCGTGCCGCTGTCCGGCATGAACAGCGTATCATGCACGAAGGCGGCGTCGCCGATCACATAGCTGATCGAGGCCAGCGTATGTCCAGGCGAGAACAGCACCTTGACCGGCAGGCTGCCGACACGGAAGGTATCGCCCTCTGCGAACAGCCTGTCCCACTGCGAGCCGTCGGCGGGGAAATCCGGCCAGTTGTAGATCACCTTCCACAGGTTCTGGACATCGACGATCCTTAGGCCGATCGCGGTTGGCGCCCCGGTCTTCTGTTTCAGGTAATGCGCCGCCGAGAAATGGTCGGCATGGGGATGGGTGTCGAGGATCCACTCAAGCTCCAGCCCGTTTTCCCTGACGAAATCGAGCAAGGCATCGGCGCTCTTTGTATCCGTTGCACCGGACCTCTCATCGAAGTCGAGGATCGGATCGATGATGGCGCATCGCTTCGTCGCCGGGTCGGCGACGACATACTGGATGGCCCCGGTCGGCTTGTCATAGAAGCCTGTGACCAATGGCATGGCCAAAGCTATGTCCACGTCCGGCTCCCTCAACCCATCACCGGCAGGAAGGATTTTCTCCACCGGAACCCAACAGGAGCATGGTCGTCCGCTCCAGCAGGTCAGTCAAGCATGACTTGGCGCACAGGAGCGAAAAAACCGAAAACTGTTCCGACGCGCTTGCTTCAGGCGGAAGGCTGCTTGGTCTTCCTGAGATAGGGCAGGATGGTCTCGTAAGCGCCAAAACGCTTGATCGCATCCTCGTTGGAAACGGCGGCGGTGATGATGACGTCCTCGCCCTGCTTCCAGTTGGCCGGCGTCGCCACCTGGTGCTTGGCGGTCAGCTGGATGGAATCGATGACGCGCAAGATCTCGTCGAAGTTGCGGCCCGTGGTCATCGGGTAGGTCAGCACCAGCTTGATCTTCTTGTCCGGCCCGATGAGATAGACCGAGCGCACGGTGGCGTTGTCGGCGGGCGTGCGGCCCTCCGAGGTGTCGCCGGCGCCGGCCGGCAGCATGTCATAGAGCTTGGCGACCTTGAGGTCCTTGTCGCCGATCAGCGGATAGTGCACCTCATGGCCGGTCGCCGTCTTGATGTCGGCCTGCCATTTGTCGTGGCTCGCAACCGGATCGACCGAAGTACCGATGATCTTGACGTTGCGTTTCTTGAACTCGCCCTCCAGCCCGGCCACGGTACCGAGTTCGGTCGTGCAGACCGGCGTGAAGTTCTTCGGATGGCTGAACAAGAGCGCCCAGCCGTCGCCGATCCAGTCATGGAAGCTGATCGTCCCTTGCGTGGTCTCGGCGGTGAAGTCGGGCGCGATATCGTTGATACGAAGGCTCATGGCACATTTCCCCTATAACTAATCTGGTCCCCTGTAACTAATCTGGTCAGGAGCGAGAGCGGCAAACCACGCCGCCGTCAAAGCGTCCACGCTCCGGCATCGTCGCATCTTAGCGCAAAAATCGCGACTGCAAGATAATAGGAAACTCTTGTCGGCGGCAGAACGAGTATTTTCGTTCTGCCAGCGTCATCGACGCCTGTTCATCTTTCGGGAGGGATGCCGCTAAACGCCGCTTCAGGCCTTGTTGACGGCCAGCGTCGCCGTCAGATCTTCCATACGCTGCGCCAAAGCGCCGAGGGCGTTGGTCAGCACGCCGTCATTCTTGTCGGCCTTGGTCAGTGCCTCGTCGCGCGTCTTGCGCAACGTCAGCACTTCGCTTTCCATGCCCTTGACGCGTTTCTGCAACTCCGAGAGTTCGTCCATCACCATGATGCCGGCCATGACGGTCAGCCGCTGGTCGCCAATCTCGCCAAAAGAATCCTTCAGATGCGAGACATAGCGGTCGAAACGCTCGGCAAGGTCGATCAGATGCTCTTCCTGGCCCTCGTCGCAGGCCATGCGATACTGCTTGCCGTCTATTGAAACCGTGACCTGTGCCATCGGGCCAGCTCCTATCTGTCCAACACGGCGCGGATGGTTTCCATCGCGGTCACCAGCCGTCGCGAGACTTCCTTGTTGGCATCTTCCAGCCGTTCGGCGCGCGCTTCGGAATTGTCGAGTTCCTGCGCCAGCCGGGAGCGGTCGGCATTCATCCGCTGCACCTCGGCCTCGGCTTCCGAATAGTCGCGCTCATGCTCGAGCTTGGCGGCGACGGCATTTTCCAGCCCTTCGATGGCCTTCCCCAGCCTGGCGATCACTTCCTTGAGCGTGGTTTCCCCGGTCATGGCCTTCGTCCTGTGCCCTGCCCATCACCGAATCGTTCGCGTTCAGAACGCGTTATCCAGGAAACATTAGGCACCGGGTGAAGGCAACGTCAACAAAGCTCTCGCGACTGTCCCCCGCTAACGCTAATGTAGGCTTGGCGCCAGCATCACAAGACCGGCAAATGCGCACCGGTTTGTTGACTAAAAGCCCGCGCCTGCTATGTGTCGCGCACCCTTTTCAAGGGCTCTCCCAAGCCCCCAAACCCCATTTCTGGAGGAACCATGACGTCGCGTGAACAACATGACCGGATGGCCAATGCGATCCGCTTTCTCTCCATGGACGCCGTCGAGAAGGCCCAGTCCGGCCATCCTGGCCTGCCGATGGGCTGCGCCGACATCGCCACGGTGCTGTTCACGCGCTTCCTGAAATACGACCCCAAGGCGCCGCACTGGCCCGATCGCGACCGCTTCATCCTGTCGGCCGGCCATGGCTCGATGCTGCTCTATTCTTTGCTGCATCTGACCGGCTATGAAGACATGACCATCGACCAGATCAAGCATTTCCGCCAGCTGGGCTCGAAGACCGCCGGCCATCCCGAATACGGCCACGCCACCGGCATCGAGACGACGACCGGCCCGCTCGGTCAGGGTCTGGCCAATTCGGTCGGCTTCGCGCTCGGCGAGCGCATTATGAACGCTGCCTTCGGCAACGACCTCGTCAACCACTATACCTACGTACTGGCCGGTGACGGCTGCCTGATGGAAGGAGTTTCCCAGGAAGCCATCGCGCTGGCCGGCCATCTCAAGCTCAACAGGCTGATCGTCTTCTGGGACAACAACAACATCTCGATCGACGGTCCGGTCTCGCTGTCCGACAACACCGATCAGGTCGCCCGCTTCCAGGCCTCCGGCTGGAACGCCAGCCACATCGACGGCACCGATCCGGAAGCGATCGCCTATGCCATCGAAGCCGCCCGCCATTCCGACAAGCCGACGATGATCGCCTGCAAGACGACCATCGGCTTCGGCGCCCCGACCAAGGCCGGCACCAACAAGGCGCACGGTTCGCCGCTGGGCGCCGACGAGATCGCTGGCGCGCGCAAGTTCTTCAATTGGGATTCGCCGCCCTTCGAGATTCCGGCCGACATCCTCGACGCATGGCGTACTGCCGGCAAGTCCGGCGCCAAGCCGCGCGCCGACTGGGAAGGCCGCCTGGCCAAGGCCGAGCCCAAGCTCAAGGCCGAGTTCGAGCGCCGGATCGCCGGCAAGCTGCCGTCCAACTTCGACGCCGTCATCGCCGACTACAAGAAGAAGCTCTCGGCCGACAAGCCGAAGGTCGCCACCCGCAAATCGTCGGAAATGGCGCTGGAAGTCATCAACGGCGCGGTGCCGGAAACCATCGGCGGCTCCGCCGACCTGACCGGCTCCAACAACACCAAGACCAGCCAGACCAAGAACATCACGCCGGACGATTATGGCCAGCGCTATGTCCACTATGGCATCCGCGAGCATGGCATGGCGGCCGCGATCAACGGCCTGACGCTCTATGGCGGCCTCATCGCCTATGGCGGGACCTTCATGTGCTTCTCCGACTATGCCCGTCCCTCGATGCGGCTGTCCTCGCTGATGGGCATCCGCTCGATCTTCGTCATGACCCATGATTCCATTGGTCTGGGCGAAGATGGCCCGACGCACCAGCCGGTCGAGCATCTGGCGGCCCTGCGCGCCATCCCCAACCACAACGTCTTCCGTCCGGCCGACGCGGTAGAAACCGCCGAATGCTGGCAGATCGCCATCGAATCCGAAAAGACGCCGTCAACCCTGGCGCTGACCCGCCAGAATCTGCCGACGGTGCGCACCGAGCATTCGGCCAAGAACCTGAGCAGCCAGGGCGCCTACGAGTTGGCAGCGGCCAATGGCGAGGCAGCGGTGACGATCTTCGCCACCGGCTCCGAGATCGAGATCGCCCTTGGTGCCCGTGACTTGTTGGAAAAGCATGGCCACCCGACCCGCGTCGTCTCGGTGCCTTGCTTCGAACTGTTCGACAAGCAGAGCGACGACTATCGCAAGAAGACGATCGGCAATGCGCCGATCAAGATGGCGATCGAGGCCGGTATCCGTCAGGGCTGGGATCACCTCATCGGCTCGGACGGCATCTTCATCGGCATGACCGGCTTCGGCGCCTCCGGCACGATCGAACAGCTCTACCCGCATTTCGGCATCACCGCCGAGGCAGCGGCCAAGGCAGCGGAAGCCCGCCTGCACGCAAAATAAGGGGTTGAGGGGTAGCCCGGCGAAATCGCGCAAAACGAATTCGCCGGGCTGGCCCAGCCTAATCGATTTAAATCTGTGTCGCTGCGGCTGGATTCTTTCCGCTTGCGCCGCTATGAAGCTGCGGACCCATCGTCTGCCCTCCAGCTCCCAGGGAGAGAAAAATGACCGTCAGAGTTGCCATCAACGGATTCGGCCGCATCGGCCGCAACATCCTGCGCGCCATCCATGAATCCGGCCGCAAGGACATCGACGTCGTCGCCGTCAACGATCTCGGCCCGGTCGAGACCAACGCCCACCTGCTGCGCTATGACAGCGTGCATGGCCGCTTCCCGCACGAAGTCAGCGTCGAAGGCGACCAGATCACCGTCGGCAAGGAAAAATTCAAGGTCACCGCGATCAAGGATCCGAGCCAGCTGCCGTGGAAGGAACTCGGCGTCGACATCGCGCTCGAATGCACCGGCATCTTCACCGCGCGCGACAAGGCCGCGGCCCATCTGACCGCCGGCGCCAAGCGCGTGCTGGTCTCGGCACCTGCAGATGGTGCTGACCTGACCGTGGTCTACGGCATCAACCACGACAAGCTGACCAAGGACCACATCGTCATCTCCAACGCGTCCTGCACCACCAATTGCCTGGCGCCGCTGGCCGCCGTGCTGCACGAGACGGTCGGCATCGAAAAAGGCATGATGACGACGATCCATTCCTACACGGGCGACCAGCCGACGCTGGACACCATGCACAAGGATCTCTACCGCGCCCGCGCCGCTGCCCTGTCGCAGATCCCGACCTCGACCGGTGCCGCCAAGGCGATCGGCCTCGTTCTGCCCGACCTCAAGGGCAAGCTCGACGGCATCTCGATCCGCGTGCCGACGCCTAACGTCTCGGTCGTCGACTTCAAGTTCATCGCCAAGCGCGCGACCACGGTTCAGGAAATCAACGAAGCGGTCATCGCCGCCTCCAATGGCAAGCTCAAGGGCATTCTCGGCGTCACCCATCACCCGAATGTCTCGATCGATTTCAACCATGATCCGCGGTCGTCGATCCTGGCACTCGACCAGACCAAGGTGATGGACGGCAACTTTGTTTCGGTGCTGTCCTGGTACGACAATGAATGGGGCTTCTCCAACCGTATGAGCGACACCGCGGTCGCCTTCGGCAAGACCATCGCCTGATCTGAAGGCTCCCCTTCTGAAGACTTGAAACGCCCGGCTTTGTCCGGGCGTTTTTCATTTGCCGCAACAGCGGAAAATCAGCAGCTCAGGGCAAAAAACCACCCTCCCGCCTTGCACTGGCCATGCCTTCGCCCCACTCTCCCTTGAATCGGTAAGGCAGAGGAATTCGAGGGGCAAATCACGGATGGAGCATGCGATCTATCTCGTCACGCTGGTTGGCACAGCTCTTGTCGTCGCCGCCGCGTTTTCGAGCCTGATTGCCTTCCGCTTCGGCGCTCCCCTCCTGCTTCTGTTTCTCTGCATCGGCCTTGCCACCGGCACCGACGGCCTCGGCATCGAGTTCGACAATGCCCGCATCGCGTATTTTGCCGGCTCACTGGCGCTCGCCGTCATCCTGTTTGATTCCGGTTTCGGCACGCCGCTCAACGCCTTGCGGCAGGCGGCTGGCCCGGCGCTGTCGCTGGCAACCGTCGGCGTGCTTCTCACCACCGGGCTCTTCGGCGCCGCCGCCCACTATCTGCTCAACCTCAGCTGGCTGGAGTCCTTCCTGCTCGGTGCCGCAGTCGCCTCGACCGACGCCGCGGCGGTGTTCTTCCTGCTGCGCGCCGGCGAGATCAATCTGCGCGAGCGCGTGCGTTCAACGCTTGAGGTGGAATCCGGCACCAACGACCCGATCGCCATCTTCCTGACCATCACGCTGGTCGAGATCATCGCTGCGCACGCCAACCCCGAAACCAATGTCCTGCTCACCAGCCTGATCCTTGGCTTCTTCCTCAACATGGGCCTTGGCGCACTCGTCGGCGTGCTGGGCGGCCTTGCCATCGTGCGCCTCGTCGACCGGCTCAATCTCGACCATGGCCTGCTGCCGATCTTCGTGCTGACCCTGTCGCTGATGGTCTTTGCCGCGGCCGGCGCCATTGGCGGTTCGGGATTCCTGGCGGTCTATATCGCCGGTCTCATTGCCGGCAATTCCGACATCCGCGCCGTCACCATCCTGAAACGCTTCCAGGACGGCATGTCGTGGCTGGCGCAGATTATCATGTTCCTGATCCTTGGCCTGTTCGCGACGCCCTCGCAATTTCCGGCCATCATGGTGCCGGCGATAGCGCTTGGCCTGTTCCTGATGTTCGTGGCCCGCCCGATCGCGGTCTGGCTTTGCCTGATCCCGTTCCGCCTGCCGCGTCCCGAAGTCGCCTTCGTCTCCTGGGTGGGCCTGCGCGGCGCGGTGTCCATCCTGCTCGCCATCACGCCGCTGCTCGGCGGACTGGAGAACGGCCGCGTCATCTTCAACACCGCCTTCATCATCGTGCTGGTGTCGCTGGTCATCCAGGGCTGGACCGTCGGCCCGCTGGCGCGCCGCCTTGGCCTCATCGTGCCGGCGCGCCTTGGGCCGCTGGACAAGGTTGAACTGGAACTGCCTGGCTCCGCCCATCACGAGCTTCTCGCCTATCGCGTCGCACCCGGCAGCCCGGTGGCGCGCGGCGAACGCATTCCGCGCTGGGCGCGGCCCTCATTGGTGCTGCGCGACGGCCGCTCGATGCGCTTCCAGGACATGGGCCGGCTCGCCGCCGGCGACCAGGTCTACATCTTCGTGCCGGACCGCTATCCGCGCCTGCTCGACAAGCTGTTCGCCAGCCGCGCCGTGGTCGACCCCGAGGATGCCGATTTCTTCGGCGCCTTCGCCGTCGATCCCGCTCGCTCCGCAGCCGAACTGGAAGCAGCCTACACGCCGGGCCTGACCGAAGCGGAGCAGAAACAGACCGTTGGCGCGCTGGTCACCGCCCGGCTTGGCGGCCATGCCGAATATGCCGATCGCGTGCTGATCGGCCAGATCGAGCTGATCGTCAGAGATGTCGACGACAAAGGCAAGATCACGGGTCTCGGCCTCTCCTTCGAGCCGACAGCGCCGGTGGCGCGTGTGCCCGTCTTCCTGAGCGCCGGCGAGATGGGCGATCGCCTGAGCGCGTTTATCCGCAACTGGCGCAAGCCGACGGAAACGCAGATGGAAGCGGCTCGGCCCGAAGGCACTCCGCCCGAAGCGCCGGAGGCACAGAAAGCGACGACCGAAGGCTGACGGAGCCCGATCTGGCCGTTGGATCATTTTTCCGCGCGCCCGCCTTTCGGGCCTTGCATCGTCGTCAACGCGGGGTATGGTCCCGGCGATTTTCCCGAGGAAAGGAACCCGCATGGCCGCCTTCAAGACCCTAGACGACATCGGCAACATCAGCGGCAAGCGTGTGCTGGTGCGCGTCGACCTCAACGTTCCCGTCGCCGACGGCAAGGTCACCGACGCCACCCGCATCGAGCGCATCGCGCCGACCATCGCCGAACTGTCCGCCAAGGGTGCCAAGGTCATACTGCTCGCTCATTTCGGCCGGCCCAAGGATGGCCCCTCGCCTGAATTCTCGCTCGAGCCGATTGCCAGGGCGACGGCGCAAGTGCTCGGCCGCCCCGTCGGCTTTGCCTCGGATTGCGTCGGCGACACGGCGGGCAGTGCTGTCGCCGCCATGAACAAGGGCGATGTGCTGCTCTTGGAGAACACCCGCTTCTACAGGACCGAGGAAAAGAACGACCCAGCCTTCACCGAAAGGCTCGCCGCCAATGGCGACATCTTCGTCAACGATGCCTTCTCGGCGGCGCACCGTGCCCACTCCTCGACCGAAGGCCTGGCGCGCCTGCTGCCTTCCTTTGCGGGCCGCACCATGCAGGCCGAGCTCGAAGCGCTGGAGAAGGGGCTGGGCAATCCGGTCCGTCCGGTCGTCGCCATTGTCGGCGGCGCCAAGGTCTCGACCAAGATCGACCTGTTGATGAACCTGGTGAAGAAGGTCGACGCGCTGGTCATCGGCGGCGGCATGGCCAACACGTTTCTGGCCGCGCGCGGCACCGATGTCGGCAAGTCGCTGTGCGAGCATGATCTCGCCCAGACCGCCAAGCAGATCATGATTGAGGCAGCCGAGGCCGGCTGCGCCATCATCCTGCCGGTCGACGGCGTCGTCGCCAAGGAGTTCAAGGCGGGTGCGGCCTGCGAGACGGTCGCCATCTCCGACGTGCCGGCCGACGGCATGATCCTCGATGTCGGCGAAAAGACCGTGACGACGATCGGAGAATGGATCGACCGCGCCGCGACGCTGGTCTGGAACGGCCCGCTCGGCGCCTTCGAGATCGAGCCTTTCGATCACGCGACGGTCGCTGCGGCAAAACACGCAGCGGCGCGCACCAAGGCCGGCAAGCTGGTCTCGGTCGCTGGTGGCGGCGATACGGTGGCAGCGCTCAACCATGCCGGCGTGGCCGACGACTTCACCTACGTCTCGACCGCCGGCGGCGCCTTCCTGGAATGGATGGAAGGCAAGCCGCTGCCCGGCGTCGACGTGCTGAAGAAGAAGGCCTGACCGGAGCGACAACGCCAAAAGAGGCGCTGGAAACTTTCAATCGATTCGAGCTTTCCGATGCCATTCCTTTGGCGGTAGACTTCCGTTAAGCGCGGAACGAACCCCTTTCAGGAGAAGCAGAATGAGCGAACGTCTCGAAGACATTGCCGCCGCGATCGTGGCTAACGGCAAGGGCCTGCTGGCCGCCGACGAAAGTTCCGGCACCATCAAGAAGCGCTTCGACGTGATCGGCGTCGAATCGACCGCCGACAGCCGCCGCGACTATCGCGAGATGATGTTCCGCGCCAAGGACGCGATGACCAAATACATTTCCGGCGTCATCCTCTATGACGAGACCATCCGCCAGAAGGCCGCCGACGGCACGCCGCTGGTCGACATCATCAAGGCGGCCGGTTCCATCCCCGGCATCAAGGTCGATGCCGGCGCCAAGCCGCTGGCGGGTTTTCCCGGCGATACCATCACCGAGGGCCTCGACGGCCTGCGCGAGCGCCTGGCTGACTACTACAAGCTTGGCGCCCGCTTCGCCAAATGGCGCGCGGTGATCGACATCGATACCGGCAAGGGCGTGCCTTCAACCAATTCGATCAACTCGAACACCCATGCGCTCGCCCGCTATGCCGCCCTTTGCCAGGAGGCCGGCATCGTACCGATCGTCGAGCCGGAAGTGCTGATGGATGGCGCCCACGGCATCGACACGTGTTTTGAGGTCTCCAAGGCGACGCTGATCAAGCTTTATGATGAACTCCATGCGGCCGGCGTCGTCCTCGAAGGCACGATCCTGAAGCCCAACATGGTGCTGTCGGGCAAGAAGTCGGGCACCGTGGACAGCCCTGAGGAAGTCGCCGAGAAAACGATAAAACTGTTCCGCGAGACAGTGCCGGCGGCGGTGCCGGGCATCGCCTTCCTCTCCGGTGGCCAGGAGGACGAGGAGGCGACCGCCAACCTCAACGCCATCAACGCCATCGGCCCGCATCCGTGGAAGCTGACCTTCTCCTATGGCCGGGCGCTGCAGGCTGCCCCGCAAAAGGCATGGAGCGGCAAGGCCTCGAACGTCGCCGCCGGACAGGCCGCCTTCACCCATCGCGCCCACATGAATTATCTGGCGGCGCTCGGAAAATGGAAGGCGAGCCTGGAACAGGCCGCCTGAACACAGTTCTTTCGTCATCTTCGAACCCGGGCCGATGCGCCCGGGTTTTTCGTTTGTGGCAGGCCCGGACTTGGGACCGAGCGTGCCCATCCTTATCTCCTCTCTGACAAAAACTGACCGCGATGTCGGTTTGCGCCCATCCCAAACGTCCTTGGGGTGCAGACAGGGAGAAGTTCATGCATCGCAACAAGGTCGTTTCACGCGAAGACTGGTTCCAGGCGCACAAGGCACATCTGGCCCGCGAGAAGGAATTGACGCGGCTTCGCCAGCGCATCGCGGCTGAGCGGCGTGAATTGCCCTGGCTAAAAATACGCAAGGACTACGTCTTCGAGACCGAGCAAGGGCCGAAGAACCTGGCCGGTTTGTTTGGCGCCAACAGCCAGCTGATCGTCTACCATTTCATGTTCGGGCCGGGTTGCAGCCACCATTGCGAAGGTTGTTCCTTCCTTGCCGACCACATCGACGGCGCCAACCAGCATCTCAGGCATCATGACGTGTCGCTGGTCGTGATCTCGCGCGCGCCGCTCGCGGAACTTCTGCCCTACAGGCAGCGCATGGGCTGGAAGTTCGACTGGGTGTCGTCCTATGCCTCGGATTTCAACTTCGACATGCAGGTCTCCTTCACCGACAGGCAGATCGCGGCCGGCGACACCACCTACAATTTCGAGACGCGCCCCCGGACATCGAAGGAGCTGCCCGGCACCAGTGTTTTCTACAGGGACGAGAACGGCGACATCTTTCTCACATTCACATCTCGCGCCCGTGGCGGCGAGGCGCAGATCGGCACTTACGATTATCTCGACATGACGCCGAAAGGCCGCAACGAAAATGGCCCCTATCATGGCCTGATGGACTGGGTGCGGCTGCATGACGAATATCAGGACAAGCCGGCAAGCAAGACGGATTGTTGCGATTGAAGATCGTTCCCGGCGCCCGAAACATGCGCTAAGGGTGCCGTTGATCGTTAAACGGTATCGCCATGCGCTTCCCCGCCTTTCTCACCTGGCTCGCCTTCCCCGTCTATGTCTGGCAGGGGCTGGGCGTGCGCCGCCGCACCTCACGCATGCTGCCGGCGCAAGGGCCGGTCATGCACGATCTCACCGGCAAGGCGCCTGATATCTTGCTGCTCGTGCTGGGTGATTCCTCGGCCGCGTCGGTCGGCATCGGCAACTCCGAGGACGGGCTTGCCGCGCAGCTTGCCATGCTGATTGCGCAACGCACAGGCCGCGCCGTGCGCTGGCGCGCCGCCGGCTTCAATTCGGCGACGTCGGGCCAGATCCGCGACCACGTCCTGCCCAATCTGTCGGCCGATCCATGGACGCATATCGTGCTCGCCATCGGCACCAACGACACCAAGAATTTTCACTCCGTGCCGCGCTTCAAGAAGGAGTTCGGCGGCCTGCTCTACGGCCTGCGCGCCAAATGGCCGGAAGCGCGTGTGGTGTGGTCGCCGGTGCTGGAGTTCACCCGCGCGCCGGCCATGCCGCCGCTGCTCGGCAAGATCCTGGAGATCCGCGCCACCGCAATGAACCGGATGGGTGAACGGCTCTGCCTGGAGCGCGGTGCGATGCCGGCGCCGCGCCTGCCGATCATCGACCCCGAGGCGGGTTTTGCCTCGGACGGCTTTCACGCCTCGGAAGCCGGCTATCGGGCATGGGCGGAACATCTCGTCGGCTTGGTGCTTGCTGACTGAGCATCGACGGGCCGGTGGTTATGAATGCCTATGTCAAATGCCCGAGCACGGCCGCCAGCGAGATCGCCGCCATGGCCAGCAGCGCCAGTTTCCAGAAATCGCCGCGGCGTTTCAGCCCCGGCCAGCCGATCGGTTTGATCAGCTGGATGACCATGAAGCCGATAATGACAAGGGCGAGGAGTTTCGTCATGCCGCCTTTGACCAGCAACATGGCTGGCTGTCAAAACCTGCGTCTAAAATACAGGCCCAGGCCGGAAGCTCCAATGTCTCCCTATGAACCGGATGTGCTTTCGGCCACCTACGGCCCATTCCCGGGGACGCAGGAGCGCGCATCACGCAGGTCATAGATCCTCACTGTCGGGGCGACGTAGCCATAGTCCCCGTATGGTTTCGAAAATTCTGCGGCGACATGACTGTCGAGACAGCGAAACATGCCGGCAAGCTCGTATACTCTCGGGTCCTGCGCACTCAGCCCGCCGCCGCGCAAATATCGCTGAAATTTCTGCGATACAAGGTAGTCGGTTGACGAGAGATCGCGGTAGTCCCTGGTTTGCGGTGCCGGTTCTCCCATCGGATAATCCACTACGAAATGCGTGATGCCTTGCTTTTCAAGGAAGCGCATCGCTGCAAAGCGGGTATCCGTTTGCCGGTCCAGGTTCGCGACATAGGCCATGCCGGCATGCGCGCTGGCAACCATGGCGACAAGTCCAAGTCCTATCGCCGCCAGCCGGCTTCTGGCCCCGATCGACCTCGAACAGGCAATGCCGGCGGCCAGCAGCAGGTAGACAACAACCGGCAGGATGTAGCGCATCTGGCCGACGAGTTTGAGCGGCGAGAGTTCCAGCAGGAAGAGCCAGATGAATGCCCCGCCGGCGTAAGCGGCAACATATTTGTTGCGGTCGGCGATGATGGCGATCGCGATCGCCCCAAGGGCGATCGCCACGGTCGGCCCGGTGAGGCTGGGGATCAGATGGTAGCGGAAATGCGTGAGCCCATAGCCCTCCCAGAACCACTCCTTGAGGTCGTGGCCCGCTTCAGCGTGTCTCAGTTCCGTACCAAGGCCACTGATCACGGTTGAAAGCCCGCTTCCGGTCTCGCTCAACAGCGACACGCCGAATATCGCGACCACCGTAAGTGCGTCCGTGGCGGCAATGATGATGGCTTGTCGGAGATTGAGCCTGCAGGAGACAATCGCCACGATGAAAAGAACGAGGCTGTTGCCGGCGCCCACATATTTCGCCGTCACGGCGAGCCCGAGCGCAAATCCGAAATAGACAAGATTGACCGTGCTGACCTGCTCCTTCAGCCGCACCAGTGCATGCAGCCCGACACAGATGGCGAAGACCAGGACTGCGTCTTCCTTGAAATAATGCGCGTGAACCGCGATGGCCGGCGACGCCGCGAAAACACACGCCCAAAGGAAGGCATTGATGCCGTCCGCGTGGCGTCGCAAGACGGCATAGAAGAGGACGCTTGCGGCGACGCAGGCTACAGCGCTGACACTGCGGCCAACCAGCAGATAGTCATGTTCGCTCGACGCGCCGCAAAGCCATCCCGCAAAGCGGGCCAGTATGATCAGCAAGGGCGGGTGTAAGTAGTTGTGGTGCTGCCCTGCGGCAAACGCCACTTTGATCGGCTCGTCCGGCTGGATTCCGTACGGAAAGTCGAGGTTGCAGAAGGCCAGCGACGCCGAGAGCGCCGCCAGCACCAAAATAGCCAGCACCTGGGAATCGCCCCGCTGCCCCAGACGGACCCAGCCGGTCTGCTTGATCGACTGGCTGACGGTCATGGCCTGATAGCGGGCGCGAGGAGTTTCGACATGCTGCTTTTTGACCAGCATCACGGCCGGCTGTCAAAGCACGCCATTCATTCGCGCCCAATGTCAGGGCCGGCGTCACGATCCAGAACGTGGCGCCGGCCTTTGACCGGCAATCAATCTACTTCAGCGGCTTGAGGCCAGCTTCGATCGAAGCGCGCTTCGGTTCGAGGAATGGCGGCAGGGCCAGGCTTTCGCCCAGCGTCTCCAGCGGCTCATCAGCGGTGAAGCCCGGCCCGTCCGTGGCGATCTCGAACAGGACACCGTTCGGCTCGCGGAAATAGAGCGAGCGGAAGTAATAGCGCTCGACCTCGCCGCTCGACGGCAGGCGGAATTCGGCCAGACGTGCGGTCCATTGATGCAACGTCTCCTGGTCCGGTGCCCTGAAGGCGACGTGGTGAACCGCGCCGGCGCCTTGTCTCGCAGGCGCCAGCCCGGGCTGCACGGCGACATGAAGTTCCGCCGCCGGCCCGCCCGCGCCCATTTCGAAGACATGGACCTGGCCCTCGCCATCAGGTGAGGCATAGTCGCGGACCTTGCGCATGTTCATCACCCTGGTCAGCACCGCCTCGGTGTTGGTGATGTCGGGAACGCTGATGACGATCGGCCCGAGCCCGCGGATCTGATGCTCGGCCGGCACCGGGCTCTGCGCCCAGGGATGGCTGCCGCCCTTGCCGCCATCGCTGATCAGCCGCAGCCGCTGGCCTTCAGGATCTTCGAAATCCAACGACGGATAGCCGCCAATGTCGGCGATCTCACTCGTTACGACGTTCTCGCCGTTCAAATGCTGCTTCCACCAGGCGAGGCTTTCCGGGCTGCCGACCCTGAGGCTGTTTCGCGCAATGCTGTTGGTGCCGCGCCGTTCGCGGCCGACCGGCCAGTCAAAGAAGGTGAGGTCGGTGCCCGGCGTTGCTTCGCCGTCCGCATAGAAGAGGTGATAGGCCGAGGTGTCGTCCTGATTGACCGTCTTCTTGACCAGCCGCAGGCCCAGCATCTTGGTGTAGAAGTGAAGATTGCCCGGCGCATTGGCTGTGATGGCGGTCAGATGGTGAATTCCTGTCAGTTGCAAGCTCATGGTCGTCTCCCTGTTTTTGGGGAAGAATTTTCTCCTTTCATATCAGAACTGCGCCCACCTCGCTGAAGGCCACCTATCCTGACAGTCCGTCGCCGTGAGATGAACAATACGGGGCTCATTGTCTCTTTATTGGTGAACAGTCGGTGCCCCCACCGGCTGCTGAGGCGAGGCACGACGGCAGCGAAAAACAAGGCTTCCCCTGAGGAGATGCATCGAACCAAACTATCGCCTGGCGCCTGACATCCTCCTGACAGACTGCTGTCAGGAGGGGTATGCGATAGTGTCTCCATCAAGAGAGAGGAGACTGGTTATGAACGGTTACACCATTCTGCGCGGCATGCAGCACTATGTCGGCAAGGTTCGCACCATGCGCAACGAAATCCGCACGCAGCGCTTCATGAACGCACTGCCCGCGGACATCCGCAAGGATATCGGCTGGCCGGATATGTATGCGGAACGTCGCTCCCGCGGCAATTGAGACTATTTTTTCGACACGAATATTGGATGTGGCCGGACCAGCGCCCAAATATCAGGTCCGGCATGCGAGGGATGGAGCGCGCTTATGCCCGAACAGAAAACAATCGGCTTCCTCTTCATCGAAGGTTTTGCCGATTGGGAATATGGTTTGCTGGCGGCCTCGGCGGTCGAATGGTTCGGCGCCCGCGCCGTGTCGCTGACGCCCGAAGGCAAGCCGGTGACCGGAATCAGCGGTTTTCGGCTGACACCTGACCGTTCGGCCGGCGTTGAAGAGAATGCCGATCTCGATGCGGTTGCCGTCATCGGTTCCGATCAGTGGGCGGGCAAGACACCGCCGGATGTCGCTGAACTGCTCAATGCCGTCGCAACGCGCGGCGGCGTGGTCGGTGGCATCTGCGCCGGAACGCTGGCACTGGCGCGTGCCGGCATGTTCGAGAACGCCAGGCACACCAGCAATGGCCCTGACTGGATCAACGGCCATGAGGCCGGCTATGCCGGCGACAGCAACTATCAGGACGTGCCGCGCGCCGTGGCCGACGGCAAGATCGTTTCCGCGCCAGGCTCGGCGCCCGGCACCTTCGCCCTTGCCTTTCTCAACACGCTCTATCCCGAAAGAGGCGGCGATCTCGCGCAGATGCGAACGCTGTTTGCCAAGGAGTATGCTGAAGCCTCCTGACAGTATGCTGTCAGGAGGCACATGCGATGGTGGGATAATGCGCATGGCCGGCCGAAGAGGACGATCGATGAAAAGCTGGAACGACAGGCTGAATACGCCTGGCATCAACGGCGTGAAACCGACGCCGCGCACGATGGGTGACGTGGTCGAAGGCCAGCCGATGCTGGTGCCGACCGCGCGTCAGGTCGATGATTTCATCCGCTCGATTCCCAAAGGCGTCGAGATGGATGTCCGCGCCTTGCGCACGGCCCTTGCCGTTGAACATGGCGCCGAAGTGACATGCCCGGTCACCATAGGCTATCATCTGCGCACCGTTGCCGAAGCCGCCAATGAGGACCTTGGGCGCGGCATGACACTGAACGACATCGCCCCTTTCTGGCGCGTGCTTGATGCGAAGGCACCGACAACGAGCAAACTGTCCTTCGGCGCGGAGTTCGTCGCCGCGCAGCGCAAGCACGAAGGGCTGAAACCGTAATGCATGTCATCTGGAAGTGGGTCCGGTCCGGGAGCCACGGCATGCCTGAAGACAACACTGGGGAAGCAAACGATGCGCCGCGCCGACAGGCTCTTTCAGATCGTGCAGCATCTGCGGGGTGGCCGTCTGGTCACCGCCCAGAAACTCGGCACGTGGCTCGAGGTTTCCGAGCGAACGATCTATCGCGACATAGCCGACCTGCAGTCGACCGGGGTGCCGATCGACGGCGAGGCTGGCGTTGGCTACATGATGAGGGAGGGTTTCGACCTTCCGCCGCTTATGTTCACGCGTGACGAGATCGTGGCGCTGGTTGCCGGTGCCCGCATGGTGCGCGCCTTTGGCGGCGCCGCCATGGCACGCGCCGCCGACGAGGCGCTGGTCAAGATCGGTGCCGTGCTACCCGATGCCGAGAAGGATCGCATCGCCCGCACCGAGATCCACACGCCGATGTGGGTGGTCAGCGACGCCGCCCGCGAGGCGATCGACCTGATCGAGCGTGCGGTCGAAAAGCGCCAGGTGCTAACCGTTGACTATTCGGATGAGGCCGGCCGTAGCACCGCGCGCGACATCAGGCCGCTCGGCCTGTGGTTCTGGGGCAAGGTGTGGACGCTGGTCGCCTGGTGCGAGATGCGCGACGATTTCCGCGCCTTCCGCATCGACCGCATCGCCTCGGTGGTTATCGCCGGCCGCATCTTCAAGCCGGAGCGGGGCAAGCAGCTTGCCGACTTCTACCGCGCGGTGGAGCGCTCAGAGGACTACGGCATGGCGCCGGACCGCGTGGCACGCAGCTGAAGCTGCCTGATCCCAGAAAAAAGCCCGCTCGAAGCGGGCTTTTTTCATTGAGGGTGCGAGGCCTCACTCGTCGTCGTCAGCGTCCGTATTCTTCGACTTTAGCGCCGAGAGCTTGGCGAACACCGCGTTGGCGTCGAGTTCGGCATCCTCGTCCTTCGGCTTCTCGGGGGCCGGCACCAGCCGTTCGGTCAAGGCCGCCGGCAGCAGCGTGTCGCCGACCGGCTGCGCCGGCTCGCGGCCGCGCGAGGCGCGGTTGACTTCCATGTCGAGGTCGATCTGCGAGGCCAGACCCAGCGTCACCGGGTCCATCGGCTGCAGATTGGCGGAATTCCAGTGCTTGCGTTCGCGGATCTGCTCGATCGTCGACTTGGTGGTGCCGACGAGACGCGAAATCTGCGCGTCCTTGAGTTCTGGATGGTTGCGCACCAGCCACAGAATGGCGTTCGGCCGATCCTGACGCTTCGACAGCGGCGTGTAGCGCGGGCCCTTGCGCTTGGATTCCGGCACCCGCACCTTGGGGTCGGACAGCTTCAGGCGCTGGTTCGGGTCTTTCTCGGCGCGCGCGATCTCGTCGCGGGTCAGCTGGCCGGTCATGATCGGGTCCATGCCCTTGATGCCTTGCGCCGATTCGCCGTCGGCGATCGCCTTGACCTCGAGCGGATGCAGCCCGCAGAACTGCGCGATCTGCTCGAAGGACAGCGCGGTGTTGTCGACCAGCCAGACGGCGGTCGCCTTGGGCATCAGCAGCGTATTGGCCATTTCAAAAATCCTTCTCGTTCGCCCGCGTTCCCGCGCGGGCGGTGGTTTAGAGCCACCAAAATGGGAAATTCGCGGCCTGTATAACCGTTCCCTTGCTGTTTCGCAACGTTTTTGGGAAGGCAGGCGGCCCCGATACGTGAGGCAGGCGGCAAGTGCATTCGAATGCCCAGACCGCCGGCGACCTAGCCAAAAGGTCCAGCGCTTTTCAGCAGGGCCACGAGCTGGCTTTGCTGGCGTGTCCCTGTCTTGGCGAATATTCGCTCCAGATAGGTCCGGGCGGTCTTTTCCGTAATGTTGGAACCGATTGCCGCGGCTTTGAGCACATGGCCTTGCGACAGCGCCGTGGCCAGGCGCGCCTCGGCTGGCGTCAGGTCGAACAGTCCGGCAAGCAGTGTCGGCGAAGGCACAAGCGAACTGGCGCTGAGCGCCGTAGCCGCCACCAGAATGTCGGCCCCCGAAAATATCTCATGCGCCGAACGGCGCAGCGGCAGCATGTGCAGAACCATCGGCGGCCGGTTCTCCACGCCTTGCACCGGTATGGAGCGAACCGTCGGCTCCAATTCGTTGCGCGCGGCGATGACGGCCTGCTGGAACAGCCGATTGGCTTCGGCGTCGGCAATAGCCATGCCGCCAAAAGCGGTGGGCAGGAACAGGGAGGACAGGCCGTCGAACAACGCGTTGGCGACCATCACCCGCCCTTTCAGCGACAGGACGGCCGCCGGCAGGCCCATTGCCGTCATGGCGGTAACCGTCCCCTCGGCACGTTCAAGGCCGAGCCGCCCCGCTATCAGGCCGGCGCGCGCCATGGCTGGCCGGAGGCTATCGAGCACGTCCAGGCTCTTCTGGTCGTAGTCGCCTTCACCCAGCCGTCGCTGAAAGACGAAAATCGCCAGCTCACCGCTGGGCATCGGTATCGCGGTGCAGGCATGCGCACCGATGCCCATGGCGCGCAGCCGTTGGCGTACCGGGTCATTCTCGATCTCTTCTGGTGTCAGGAAAGCCTCGACGTCAACAAAGCTCGCCGGCTGCAGCGCGCACATGCGTGAAACCGCTGTCGAAAACTGCAGCGTATCGCTCGCCAGCAATTCACCTTGCAAATCCTGCAGGAATTCGATCGCCCTGCCGCGCGCCGGCTGGTCGTCGCCGAACAGAAACACGGCGCCACCAACGGAGCCGGAGACGGCATCGATATCCTCCAGCACATCAGGCCAGAGATCCGGCACGAAGGCCGCCTCGTAGATCCTGTTCGTCAGGTCGTCGAGCATGGACACGATGCCTTTCCGGGCAAGCATGTTGCCGAACCCAAAACAACCACCGCTTCAGGCCGACGGGTCTTCCCCAAGGTCAACCATGCCACGGCGGCAACCGCGGTCAATCATGGATAAGCAAAATGCCCCGGAACGGTTCCGGTTGGGCAGCGCCGTTGAACCGCTTCTTGTCGCTGATCTGCGCAGCCCGGGCGAGGAGACACTGCGCGCGCTCCTGGAATCGGCGAAGCAATCACCTGGATACCAAACGACAAAACCCGCCGGACAGTGTCCAGCGGGTTCGGAACCGGAGACGGGAGACGTCTGCGACGGCTCTACTTCTCAACATGAGCCCGGCCCTGCGGCCGGGGCATGCCTATAATCAGATCGCCTTGCGGGCGATGCGTTCGATGTCGCCGCGGCTGATGCCGAGGTCGCTGAGCTGACGTGCGTTGAGGCGGTTCAGTTCGCGCACGGTCTCGTTGTACATACGCCAGTTACGGAAAGCACGGATCGGGTTCATGGTAGTCCTCCTGATGGGGTGTTCGTTTCGATGATGCACAAATAGGCATCATCGATGAGGACTTGAACGGCCGATTTTGCATAGCAATGATGCAAATGCTGCATTGCACCATTAAGCTTCTGTTCATCTTGTAGGCAGGGACGGAGGGCGCTGACCCGGACGTGTCGAGATCTAGGTCAGGCCGGCATCACCGGAATATCGATACGTCCTAGCCGACGTCGAGCACGATCTTGCCGATATGCTCGCCCTCCTCCATCCGCTCATGCGCGCGCCAGGCATCGGTGAGCGGGTAAATCATGTCCATGACCGGCGCCACCTTGCGCGTGCCGAGCAGCGGCCAGACCTGCGCCTCCAGCGCCGCCGCGATCGCCGCCTTGAACTCGACGGTGCGCGGCCGCAGCGTCGAACCCGTATGGGTCAACCGCTTGACCATGATCTTTGAAAAATCAGCGCTGGCGACGGCGCCGGCCTGCACTGCGATCTGGACGATGCGGCCCTCGACGGCTGCAGCCTCGTAATTGCGCTGGACATAATCGCCGCCGACCATGTCGAGGATGACATTGGCGCCCTTGCCATCCGTCGCCTCCTTGACCGCCTTGACGAAATCCTCCTCGCGATAGTTGATCGCGCGGTCGGCGCCGATCTTCAGGCAGGCGTCGCATTTCTCTTTGCTGCCGGCGGTGGTGATGACATAGGCGCCGAAGGCCGAGGCAAGCTGGATCGCCGTGGTGCCGATGCCAGACGAGCCACCGTGGACAAGCAGCGTCTCACCTTTCTTCAGGCCGCCGCGCTCGAACACATTGTGCCAGACGGTGAAATAGTTCTCCGGCACCGCCGCCGCTTCCGTGTGGGTGAAACCGGCCGGCAGCGGCAGCACGCTGCCGGTATGAACCTTGACATATTCGGCGTAGCCGCCGCCTGGCGTCAGCGCGCAGACCCGGTCGCCAATGCGCCAACGCGATATCTCGTCGCCAAGGGCAGCTACCTCTCCCGATACCTCGAGACCGGGCAGGTCCGATGCTCCGGGCGGTGGCGGATAGGCGCCCTTGCGCTGCTGCACATCGGGCCGATTGACGCCGGCGGCATGCACCTTGATCAGGATTTCGCCGGGTCCGGGCACCGGCACGTCGCGCGTTTCCGGCTTGAGCACGCGCGGGCCGCCCGGCTCCGAGATCGCGATCGCCGTCATAGTTGCCGGAATTTTCTGTCCACTCGCCATGATTTCCCGTCTTTCCCAGCCGTTTTCAGATCGGCTGTTTGCATCGGCGCCCTTGCCCTATGTATGCTGATTGCCAAATCAGGCAAATGGCCAAACTGGTGTGGCGGAGGAGGAGCAACGATGGCGATCTTCGACGACGAACCCAAGAAGAAGGCGCGCCCGCACGAGATCGGGCAGGACCTGTCGCTGCTCTCCGTTGGCGAACTGTCTGAGCGGATCGGCATCCTGCGCGACGAGATCACCCGGCTGGAGGCGGAGCTCAGGGCCAAGGACAACACCAAGTCGGCCGCCGAAGCGCTGTTTCGCCGTGGATAGAGGAACGGGCGGAACGGCCCGCCGCTGAAAAGCCGGAATGCGACTGTCTTCAGACCCTTCCAGAGTCCAGCCGGATAAAAAAATGCTCGCATCCTACAGGCCGATCCTTTCCCTGCTTCGCGGCACTGCCTTCCTGCTGGCGGCATCTGGATTGCATGGACTGCTGTTGCCGCTGCGTGGCCAGCTGGAGGGTTTCTCCACCGCATCGCTCGGCCTGATGGGTACGGCCTGGGCCGGCGGCTTCGTCACCGGCTGCTTCTTCGCGCCGCGTCTCGTGCGCCGCGCGGGGCATGTGCGCGCTTTCGGCGCCTTTGCCGCGTCCGGCGCCATCGTGGCGCTGCTCACCGGCCTGATCATCGACGAATATGTCTGGATCCTGCTGCGCGCCTTCACCGGCTTTACCATGGCCGGTGCCTTCATGGTCATCGAGAGCTGGCTGAACGAGAAAGCTACCAACGAAAATCGAGGCACCGTCTTCGGCCTCTACATGATGGTCACCTATGCCTCGATCATGGGCGGCCAGATGATCGTTGCCGGCGGCGACGTCAAGTCGGCGTCGCTGTTCATGATCACCGGCATCCTGTTCTGCCTGTCGCTGATCCCGACCGCGGTGTCGACGGCCTCGCATCCCAAGCCGCTGCAGGACGTCAAGCTCGACGTCAAGGGGCTCTACGCCAACTCGCCGGTGTCGGCGGTCGCTTGCCTGTTGGTCGGCATCGCCAACGGCGCCTGGGGCACGCTGGGTGCCGTCTATGGTGCGCGCATCGGCATCTCGACGCCCGAGATCGCACTGATGATGAGCCTTGTCGTCGTTGCGGGCGCCGCCATGCAGCTGCCGGCCGGGCGCCTGTCCGACAAGACCGACCGGCGTTACGTGCTCGCCGGCGCCGCTTTCGGCGGGGCGTTGGTGGCGCTCTTGATCTTCCTGTTCGAGCCGCGCTCTGCCATCTTCGTTATCGTCCTGACCGCCGCTTACGGCGCCTTCGCCTACACGCTCTATTCGATCGCCGTGGCACATGCCAACGACCACGCGCGGTCGGAAGATTTCGTCAAGGTGTCGGGCGGCCTGCTGCTGCTTTACGGCTTCGGCACCATGATCGGCCCCTTGCTGGCGGCGGCACTGATGGGCTGGATGCGCCCGGAGGGGCTGTTCCTGGCAACCGCCTTCGCGCATCTCTGCCTCGCCGGCTACACGCTGCTGCGCATCAGCCGCCGCGCTCCGGTGCCGATCGAAAATCGCGATGCCTTCAAGACGCAGCCGGCCGACCGGTCGGTGACACCGGAAGCATTGCGGCTCGATCCAAGAAGAAAAGCAGAAGCAAACAGTTGAGATTCGAAAAACTTTGCCTCACAAATGAGACATGATGTTTTCCGACGCCTTCATGGCGATCGCCGACCCCAATCGGCGCCACCTTCTGGAAGAACTTCGACGCGGTCCGAAGACCGTCAACGAGTTGGCCGCCGGATTGCCCGTCTCACGCCCGGCCGTATCCCAGCATCTGAAAGTGTTGCTCGATGCCGGCCTGGTCAATGCCAAGGCTGAAGGCACGCGGCGTGTTTATACGGTAAGCAATGCCGGCTTCCTGAAACTCAACATCTGGCTCGACCAGTTCTGGGAAGCCTGACCCTTTCAGGCCGCCGCCTGATCAACCGCCTTCAGTTCTTCGTGCCCAGGGAGGCGCCGAGCATATCGAGCAACACGCCTGTCCCGTGCTCGCGTGTCTCCGACTTGTCATGGCCATCGAGAAAAGCGCCCTGCTCGGTCAGCACCAGCCGCGTGCCCTTGCCCTCGGCAAAAAGTTCGATCGTGGCCAGCGACACCGAGATCCTGATATCGCCGAACAGCATGTCGTAGCTGTAAACGATGCGCTGGTCCTGCACGATGTCCTGATAGGTGGCGGTGTAGATGTGAATCGGCCCATCCTTTGGCTCACCGGCATTGACCTCCTTGCCGCCGACGCGGAAGTCCATCTCGAAGCGGCCGGGCATCGGGTTGTCGGGATCGGTGAACCAGCGCCGCTTGGCGTCAAGGTTGCTGAGCGCGAAAAAGACTTTCGCCGGCGCCACCGGATAGAGACGTTCGATGACGAAGGTAGAGTGGACGACGGAACGTTCGGTCATGGATTGCTCCCGTGTTGGTCAGCTTGACTGGTTCTGCGGAATGAAAACGCCTTCGCGATAGGAGGCGCCGAAATAGACCTCGACGCTGCGCAGTTGGTCGCCGCGAAACGCATGCAGTTCGGTATTGCGGAAGGTTTTGCCGTCAAGCGTTTCGCAGCGGTAGAGGACAAAGGCGGCATCCACGTCTTCGCTGATCCGCTCGATTGTAATCGACTTGAAGACGGGACTGTCCGGCCAGCAACGGGCGAAATAGGTCGCGCGGTCGATGGCATCGTCATAGGGGCTGGTAAACGTGAAGTCGTCCGTCAGCATCGTCTCGGCGACATCGCGCTCATTTGCCTGATAGGCAGCGAAATAGAACCGGATCAGCTCCGCCCTTGCTTTGGCAGCCATGCTCGTTCTCCCTGTTGTTCAACTCATTCGCTCTCGGCGAGAAAATCACCGAGCCGGTCCAGACGGCGCTCCCAGGCGCGGCGCCGCTCATTGATCCAGTGCTCGGCAGCCCGCAGCGCCTTCGGCTCGATCTGGCAGGTGCGAACCCGTCCAACCTTCTGCGTGCGGACAAGTCCGCTCGCCTCGAGCACGTTGAGATGCTGGACGACGGCCGACAGCGACATCGCCAGCGGCTCGGCCAGCTGGCTGACCGAGGCGGGGCCGCGCGACAGCCGGTCGACCATCTGTCGCCGCGCCGGATCGGCGAGCGCCTGGAACATCCGGTCGAGCTGGGCGGGATCGTGCAGCATTGCGATCAGCCGTTGTTGTAGGGGAAGAACTTGAAGTAGGGCTGCGCCTCCTCGATCACCCTGGCGAAGGCAGGGCGCTGCAGCAAGCGGTCATGATAGCGTTTCACGGCCGGGTACTTGTCACCGAACGGCTCGACCTTGTTGGCATAGAACAGCGCCGGGGACGCCGCGCAGTCGGCCATGGTGAAGCTGTCGCCCATCGCCCAGATCTTCGACTGCATGTCCTCTTCGATGATGGCGTAGGAAGTGCGCAGTTGGCCGCGCGCCTGCTCGACGCCGAACGGATCGGTCTTGTCCTGTGGCCGCAACCGATCGCCGACGATCTTCTGCATCGGCTCCTGCACATAGAAATCATAGAAGCGGTCGGCCTGGCGGACGGCAAGTGCGCGGTCGATGCCGGCGGGAACGAGTTGGACCGGCCCGCGATAGTGCGCGTCGAGATATTCGACGACGATGGTCGATTCCAGCACCGTGCGGTCGCGCGCATCGTCGCGCAGTGCCGGCATCTTGCCGGTCGGCGAAATTTTCAGGAAGGCCGCGCGCGACTGCTCGTCGCCAAGATCGACAATGGCCGGGTGGAAGGCCGTGCCGTTTTCATAAAGCGCGATCAACGGCTTCCAGCAGAAGGAGGCCAGCGGATGGAAATGCAGCGTCAGGGACATTTCTTGCTCGTTTGTTTTCTGGTTCATCGATGGCGGGCGGTGTGCATCCGCTTGGTCAACACTGAAGCATTTACTTAACTATTGCGACGAACCTTGAACGTCAAGCCCGCCCCCTCAAAGTCTCAATGGGATTCGATATGCGCGACGATGGCGGCTGATATCGCCGGCCAGTCCTGCGGGTGCAGTTCGTGGCCGCCGCCCTCGATGCGAAGCAGTTTTGCACCGGCGACCGCCTCGGCCAGTGCTTCGCCGTGTTCGACCGGAAAGATCGGGTCCGCTGTGCCATGGATGACCAGCAGCGGCGCCGCCATCGCCGGCAGGCGGCCCTTCCACACATCGCCGCCCTTGAGCGAAAAATGATTGGTTGCGCTCAGGAAGCCACCAGAGCGGTCGTAGTCCCGTTCGATGAAGGCGCGCATCCCGGCTTCGTCGAAGGGATGCGCGATGCCAGCGATAGCCCGCGTATCTCTGACCATGAAATCGATCACCTGGCGGCGGTCCGACCAGTCGACATCAGCCCCCTCGGCCGAATGCTCGGCATAGGCATCGGTCGTCTGCGGCAGATGCGAGGTATCCATCCCCATCGGTGAGCTGCTGATCACGGTCAGCGACGCGACACGGGACGGATGCTTGAGTGCCACGCGTTGCGCGATGATGCCGCCCATCGACATGCCGGCGACATGGGCCATGTCGATGCCGTGGCTGTCGAGGACATCGATCGCATCATCGGCCATGTCGTCGAATGTGTAGGGCGGCTGGCCCGGCGGATATTTGGTCGAGCGGCCGGTATCGCGATTGTCGAAGCGGATCACATACAGGCCGGCGTCCGAAAGCTTTCCGCAAAGCGCATCTGGCCACCACAGCATCGAGGCCATCGCCCCCATGATCAGCAGCAGCGCGGGATTCGCCGGATCGCCAAAGGCTTCGGATATGATCTCGGATCGGTCGATCGTGGTCATCGCGGCCTCCTCATCTGATTGCACTTTGCAATCGGTTGCACCATAATAAAACTGATACGATAATGCAACTGGTTTTATGGAGAGAATCGAATGAGCCTCGATCGCCGATCCGGCTGCCCGATCAACCTGTCGCTGGAAGTGTTCGGAGATCGCTGGAGCCTGATCATCCTTCGCGACATGATTTTCGGCGGTAAGCGCCATTTTCGCGAGCTGCTCAACGGATCGATGGAAGGCATTGCCTCCAACATCCTCGCCGACCGGCTGAAGCGTTTGATGCAGCTCGGCATGCTGACCAAGGCTGACGACCCCTCGCACAAGCAGAAGGCGATCTACAGCCTGACCGAGATGGCCATCACGCTGGTGCCGATCCTGGCCCATCTCGGCGCCTGGGGCCGCGTCTGGCTGCCGACCAGCGAGGAACTCTCGATCCGCGCCGAGCTCCTGGAAAAAGGCGGACCGCCAATGTGGGAGAAATTCATGGACGAGTTGCGCCATGAGCATCTCGGTACGCCGCTCGATACGGCGTCCGGTCCTTCTGTCCGCGCGACCTTGCGGGCGGCTTATGAGGCTGTGGTCGCCAGCAAGGCTCTCAGCGCCAGCCCGGCCGCCTGATCAACTTATTTTCCCGTTCGAGGGCCGGCTCTGCTAGAAGATACGGAAAATCACAATTCAAGCGATTGGATAATGTCTTGGTTGAGAACTCTAGGGATAGTGCCCGCGCGCGTGCCGATCAGCGCTTCAAGAAGCAGGAAGAGGCCGCAACGGTCCGCCAGAAAGCAATGGCGGAATATGTCGCCGAGAGCGACGCCCGCAAGGCAAAGACCGACAAGCTGAGGGCCCTGCGGCTCGCCAAGGAAGCCGAAGACCTTGCCGACGTGCCGGCAGCGCCCGCCAAGAAGCCTGCACGCGCCAAGAAAAAGTAGCGCGCTGTTATCCACCAGTTTCGTCATCGCCCTTGATCTGGTGAGAGTTGATTGCATCAGCGCATTGCCGCGTTCGCGGCGCGATCCGAATAAGCCTCATCCCGCCTTCTCACGCGAAGCAATTTCAATCGAAACCGGGATTGCATCGGCCGGCCGGCGGCCGATGATTGTCCCTTTCAACAGGAGCTTGCCATGACCGCACTGCCGCTCGAAAAAGCCAGGCAAATCATCGATGCCGCCTTCACCAAGGGGGCCGACCTCAAGCTCAAGCCGCTCGGCGTCTCGGTGCTTGACGCCGGCGGCCATCTGGTCGCTTTCCAGCGCCAGGACGGCGCCTCGTTCCTGCGCCCGCAAATGTCGGCCGGCAAGGCCTATGGCGCGCTGGCGATCGGCATGGGCTCGCGCAAGGTCGAGGCCTTCGCCAAAGAGCGCCCGCATCTGGTCGCCGGCATTTCCGACGTGTCGGGCGGACGCGTGCTGCCGGTGGTCGGCGGCGTGCTGATCCGCGACAAGGCCGGCGCCATCATCGGCGCCGTCGGCATTTCCGGCGACACGTCGGACAATGACGAGGCAGCGGCCATCGCCGGCATCGAGGCCGCCGGCTTCACCGCCGATCCGGGCTGAGCATCCTTCGACATCCCACATCGAAGCGGGGCTGCTTTGAGATTCAGGTCAGGCCGAGCCGAGAAGGATGGATTCCGAGAATCGGAACGGAGCGTACTTTTGGGTACGTGAGTACCGGAAGCGCAGGAAGCCACCCTTCGCAGGCCGGCATCACCTGAATATCAATGCAGCCTAATTCAGGTTGATATCCCGGCTGGCCGACCGCATCGACACCGCGAACCCGGCCAGCACATCGAACAGCGCGATGATCATCAGCGTGAAGAAGATCGAGTGCGCGGCGCCCTTGACCAGCAGGAACTCGACCAGGAAAGCGACGAAGACCAGCGTCGAAAGAAGATGGTCCATGATCGAGGCGCTGGTCGTGCGCGCCGACTTCACCATTTCGAGGAACAGGAAGATCAGCCCGATCAGCACCAGCAGGTCGCCGAGCGTCATCGAGAACACCCCGCCCGACATCATGTGGAACGAGAAGATCTCGCTCGCCCACGGATCGTCGCCGCCGCCGAAAATTCCGAGCAGGCCGAGATTGTAGAGAATGAAAGGCACGATCAAAAGCGGGACGGCACCGAACATCTGGCGTCTCCATATGGGGGCACCTTCTGTAGAATGCGCCACGGGCACGCCGTCAAGATTTTTCGTGCAAAGCCGCCAACACGCTCGAAGACTGGATGCAACAACCATGTCAGCCGCTGCCAGCGATGGCCGAGAAGGCAACGTGAGCTTCAGCTCCGGTGAATTAGCCCGCCAAACGCAAAAAGACCGGCCAGAGGCCGGTCCTTTGTAACTCGAACCCTAGAAAAAGCTGGTCTCAGCTTTCCTTGGGGGTCAGCACCTGGCGACCGCGATACATGCCGGTCTTCAGGTCGATGTGGTGCGGGCGGCGCATTTCGCCGGAATTCTTGTCCTCGACATAGGTCGGGGCCTTGAGGGCGTCGGCCGAGCGGCGCATGCCGCGCTTGGACGGAGAGGTTTTGCGTTTCGGAACGGCCATGGATATGCTCCATTACATGGTCAAAAGCCCCGCCCGCCCTCGTGAAAGGGCCATGTCGGGGCCTAAATCTGAGAAAGTCGGGTGCCTATACACGCCCGATGCGGTTTTGGCCAGCACTGCAGTGAATCTTTTTTGTACCGGCTAGTCGAGGCAGCCGACATAAGCACCGGAACGGCCGGCACGCCGCTCGATCAGATTGGCAAGCCGTCTGAGCCCCGGCCCGGGTTTCGCCGGATTGCGGGCGATCGGATTGGGCAGAGTGACGGCGAGCAATGCCGCCTGCCGCCGTGACAGCTGTTTTGCCGAAATGCCGAAATGATGCTGCGCCGCGGCCTCGATTCCGTAGATGCCCGGCCCCCATTCGGCGATGTTGAGATAGATCTCCATGATGCGGCGTTTCGACATCACCGCGTCGAAATAGACCGCCAGCGGCAGTTCGACGACCTTGCGCACCGAGCCCAGCGGCCGCGACCACAGGAACAGGTTCTTCACCGTCTGCATGGTGATGGTCGAGGCGCCACGCGTCGCCTCGCCGGCCAGCGCATCGTCGACCACGCCGCGCAATTCGCCGAGATCGACGCCGCGGTGGAAGCAGAACTGCCCATCCTCCGACATGATGACGGAATGGGCCAATACCGGCGCAACATCATCGATCGACACCCAGCGCCGGTCATAGCCGGAGAAGGTCGCCAGATCCTTCAGCATCAGCGTCGACACCGGATGCACGAAGGACGGCAGGTAAAGGAAGGTCAGCACCGCCGGGATAAGCGCCAGCACTGCGGCCACGACAATGCCGCGCCGGACCCAGCGCCTGAGACCGCGGCGGTTCACGCCCCGCGATCTCGTCGCCATGTCCAGCTTTTCGGTTTCATGATCGACGATCGGTTCCGCCAAGCCGCCCAACCCGTACCAGCGAGCTCGTTTCGAAACTCGCTCCTGTGAGTCATATGACGGTGTTTTCGAGAACCGGAGCGGAGCGTACATTCGAGTACGTGAGCACCGGAAGCGCAGAAAACGCCGTCAGATGACCGCAGGAGTAGAGTTTCCAAACGGGCTCTTACTGCTCCGGCATAATGGCGCTTGCCTTCTTGCGCAACGTCTGAGTGTCGGCTACCGCTCCCGGCCATGACGAATGACGACGAAATGGCGTTCGAAATGGCGCTCATCAGGCGGGCGGCGGCCGTCGAGGTGCTGCTGCGGCGGTTGCTTGACCATCGTCCGCTTTCGGGCGAGATCGCGCGGCCCGACCGGCTGATGGCGGCGATGCGCCACGGCGTACTGAATGGCGGCAAGCGCCTGCGCCCGTTTCTGGTCATGGAAAGCGCTGCCTTGTTTTCCGCCGACGGCGAAGCGGCACTGCGTGTGGCAGCCGCGCTCGAATGTGTACATTGCTATTCGCTGATCCATGACGATTTGCCGGCGATGGATGACGATGATCTGCGCCGCGGCCAGCCGACCGTGCACAAGGCCTTCGACGAGGCGACGGCCATCCTGGCCGGTGACGCCTTGCTGACGCTTGCCTTCGACATCATCGCCGGCGAGGCAACCATGCTGCCGGCCGAGCGGCGCGTGGCCTTGGTGCTGGCGCTGACCCGGGCCGCCGGCGCCGGCGGCATGGTCGGTGGCCAGAAGCTCGACCTCGAAGCCGAACAGACACCGCCCGACGAGGCCGGCATCATAAGGCTGCAGGCGATGAAGACCGGCGCGCTGATCCGTTTCGCCTGCGAAGCCGGCGCCATTATCGCTGGCGCTTCGTCCGAAGACCGCGAGAGGCTGGCCGAATTCGGCTCGGCGATCGGCCTTGCCTTCCAGCTTGCCGATGACCTGCTGGACCTGACGGCTGACGCCAGCCAGATGGGCAAGGCGACCGGCAAGGACGCCGCCGCCGGCAAGGGAACGCTGGTGGCGCTGCACGGTGCGAACTGGGCGCGCAGCCAGCTGCATGGCCTTGTCGAACAAGCCCATGCGCTGCTCGAGCCCTATGGCGACCAGGCGGCGCTGCTAAGGCAAGCCGCGACCTTCGTCGCCGCGCGCAAGAGCTGATCGCCGGCGCCGGCTGCGTCAAGCACCGAATTCAGGGAAGCGGGCAAGCAGACCCTCACGCGAAAGCGATCTGGACCTTCATCGCCTGGCTGCGGTCATTGGCGAGGTCGAAGCCGGACAGAGCCTCGTCCAGCGCCACGGTATGCGTGATCAGCGGCTTCACATCGATCAATCCCTTGCGCATCAGCTCGACCCCTATGGCGAATTCCGGATGGAAGCGGAACGAGCCGTTGAGCGTCAACTCCTTGGTGGTGATCGCCGACATCGGCAACGCCATCTCGGCGCCGCCGAGGCCGATCTGGACGATGGTGCCGCGTGGACGCAACGCGGCGATGCCTTGTGCCAACGCTGCCGCTGACCCCGAGCATTCATAGAGGATATCGAACGTCCCCTTGTCGGCCAGATAAGGCGCCAATCCCTCGGGCTCGGTCCGGCTGTTGATCGCCTTGTCGGCGCCGGCACGCAGCGCCATCGACAGGGTGAAATCGGTCAGATCGACGGCGACGATCTCGGCAGCCCCAGCGCGCCGCGCGCACAGGATCGACAGCAAACCGATCGGCCCGCAGCCGGTCACCAGCACCCGCTTGCCAAGCATTTCGCCGGCCCGCCTTGTGGCGTGGAGGCACACCGCCAGCGGTTCGGCCATCGCGGCCTCGCCTGATGTCAGCCCATCGGCCGGCACGCATTGCGGCGCATCCGCCACCAGCATTTCGCGGAACGCGCCCTGGATGTGCGGGAACGGCATGGCGCTGCCATAGAAGCGCATGTTGAGGCACTGATTGTGCATGCCTTCGCGGCAATAGCGGCAGGTATAGCAAGGCCGCGATGGCGAGACGGCGACCAGTTGACCAGCCTCCAGGCCGGTGACGCCGGGACCGACCTTCTCAATGCGACCGGAAACCTCGTGGCCGAGGATCATCGGCTCTTTGAGACGCACCGTTCCGAAGCCGCCATGATTGTAGTAGTGCAGGTCGCTGCCGCAAATGCCGCCGGTGGCGAGACGCAACAGCACCTGGCCGGTGCCGGGTTCCTCGACCGGGCGGTCTTCGATGCGCAGGTCCTTTGCGGCGTGGATGACGACCGACTTCATGCAGGCAAACTCCCAGGCAATTCCAGCAGCAGCATCAACATAAGCCGCGCGTCAACGGCGTACCAGCTTGCCTATCGCCTTGCGCGCCTGCACCAGTTTCGCTTCACTTGACCCAACCGTATTCGGCAATGAGAGGCAATCGGCAAATGTCATCCACCTTGTTTGATCTCAGCGGCCGCCGGGCACTCGTAACCGGCTCATCGCAAGGCATCGGGTTCGGCTTGGCCAAGGGCCTGGCGCAGGCCGGTGCAAAGGTGGTCCTCAACGGCCGTGACGAGGCAAAGCTTGCCGCTGCGGCGGCGCAGATTTCCGGGGCGGAAACACTTGTCTTCGACGCGACCGACCATGACGCGGTCCGCGCCGCGATCGACAGCTTCGAGTTGAGCAACGGGCCGATCGACATCTTGGTCAACAATGCCGGCATGCAGTTCCGCACGCCGCTCGAGGATTTTCCCGCCGATGCGTTCGAGCGCCTGTTGCAGACCAATGTCGCCAGCGTGTTCCATGTCGGCCAGGCCGTGGCGCGCCACATGATCAGACGCGGCCGCGGCAAGATCATCAACATCGGCTCCGTGCAGACCGCACTCGCCCGCCCCGGCATCGCCCCCTATACGGCAACGAAAGGCGCGGTCGGCAACCTGACCAAGGGCATGGCGACGGACTGGGCGAAATATGGCCTGCAATGCAACGCCATCGCACCCGGCTATTTCGACACGCCGCTCAATGCAGCCCTTGTCGCCGACCCGGCCTTCAGCGGCTGGCTCGAAAAGCGCACGCCAGCCGGCCGCTGGGGCAAGGTCGAGGAACTGGTCGGGGCCTGCGTGTTCCTGGCTTCCGATGCCTCGTCCTTTGTCAACGGCCATATACTCTATGTCGACGGTGGCATCACCGCATCGATCTGATCCGCAGCGCCGTGCCACGGAGCAATCACGCTGCTCGCGCGCGAACGAAATCTTAATGTAAATGAAGCGTAATCCCGGTCGTTAAAATAATGCGTATGTGTTGGGGTTGCGCATGCCGGAATATTCTTCCTTCATCCGGTTTGTCCGGATTCGCTATCTTTCAGGATTGCTGATTTTCGCGCTGGCCTCCACGGCCATCATGTTTGGGCTCAACCGTGTCAATTCCTTCCGTCATGAGATCGATGGGCTGAGCAGCAACCTCGTCGTCTTCACCCGCGACCTGCGCAATGCGACCAGCTTCGCCGAGACAACCGGCTCGGCCTGGCGCAACGAAACGCGCGATGCGCTGACCGCATCGGCGCGCGACCATTCCGTACGCCTGACCAGCGAGATCGAGACGCTGGGCGTCCAGTTCGCCGCGATACATCAGCGGCTGTCGGCCAATACCGTCAACGAACTCGAAGCCTCCTCGGTCAACGGCGACCTGTTCTGGTCGGCGCGCGACATGGTGCGCAACCTCAATTTGATGTCGGTGGCGCAAAAGGGCGATGAATGGAGCTACCGGGAAATCCGCAACCAGAACGACCTGTTTGTCCAGCCGATGCTGGTCCGTATCCGCACCGCGATGGACGAGGAGCGCCATCTGGCCGATGCGTCCAGCGACCGGCTGCTGCTGTGGGCGAGCGGCCTGTTGTTCGGCGTGCTAGCTGTCGTCGCCTTCTGGGTCTTCCGGCCGATGGAACAGGCGATCCGCCGCGCCTTTGCCCAATCCGCCGAATCCCTGTTCAAGGCCGAGGCCGCCGACCGCGCCAAGTCCGAATTCCTGGCCAATATGAGCCATGAGATCCGTACGCCGATGAACGGCGTGCTGGGGATGGCCGAATTGCTGGCCAAGACTGACCTCACACCTCGCCAGAAGACCTTCACCGATGTCATCGTCAAATCCGGCAATGCGCTGCTCACCATCATCAACGACATCCTCGACTTCTCGAAGATCAATGCCGGACAGTTGACGCTGGACCCTGCCCCCTTCCGCCTCGCCGAAGCGGTCGAGGATGTGGCGACGCTGGTCTCGGCGCGCGTTGCCGAAAAGAACCTCGAGCTGATCGTGCGGGTCGATCCGCGCCTGCCTGCCTATGTCGTCGGCGACGCCGGCCGCTTCCGGCAGATCGTCACCAACCTGGTCGGCAATGCGGTGAAGTTCACCGAGAAGGGCCATGTGCTGATCGATGTCGGCGGCGAGACCGTCAACGACGTGGTCCAGCTCAAGCTGCGGGTCGAGGACACCGGCATCGGCATCCCGGCCGAGAAACTGCAGAACGTGTTCGAGAAATTCGCCCAGGTCGATGGGTCCTCGACCCGCCGCCACGAAGGCACCGGCCTTGGGCTGGCTATTGCCGCCCGCCTTGTCGACCTGATGGCCGGCAAGATCGGCGTCGAGAGCGAGATCGGGCGCGGCTCCGTCTTCTGGTTCGCGGTGCCGCTGTCCGTACACCGTGCCGAGGCCCGCGACGCGATCGTTCCGGTCGACGTCACCGGCGCGCGCGTGCTGGTCATCGACGACAATCCGGTCAACCGTGAGATCCTGCTTGAGCAGCTCAGAAGCTGGAGCTTCGACTGCGCCGCCGCCGAAAGCGGCGCGATGGGGCTCGCCTTCCTCGATCGGGCCTGCCAGTTGGGTGCCAGCGTCGACTGCATCATCCTCGACTACCAGATGCCCGGCATGAACGGCGCCGATGTCGCCCGGGCCATCGCTGCCGACAGCCGGCTTTCTTCCATCCCGATCGTCATCCTGACCTCGGTCGACCAGGTCGATTTCGGCAAGATGATCATCGATTTCGGCATTGCCGCGCATCTGACCAAGCCGGCGCGCTCGGCGGTCCTGCTCGGCACGGTCATCTCGGTTATCCAGAAGGCCCGTTCGCAGGTCGGCAAGGCGCATTTCGTTCGCGAGCCGGTCCAGCCGATGCCGCAGACGGCTCCGCCTGCCTTCACCGTCATTCGTGGTCCTGCCCTGCCGGTCGCGACAGCGCCGGAATCGACCACCGCGCTGAACGGCCCGATCGATATCCTCATCGCCGAGGACAATGACGTGAACCAGCTGGTGTTCGGCCAGATCCTCAACGGGCTCGGCTTGAGCTACCGCATCGCCGGCAATGGCCGTACCGCGGTCGAGATGTACCGGTCGCTGCATCCGAAACTGATCCTGATGGATGTCTCGATGCCCGAGATGAACGGCTACGAGGCGACCCGCGCCATCCGGGCGATCGAGGCCTCGTCGGGCGGTCACATCCCGATCATCGGCGTCACGGCGCACGCACTGAAGGGCGATCGCGACAAATGCATCGAGGCCGGCATGGACGACTATCTGCCGAAGCCGGTCTCGCCGGACCGACTGGGTACGAAAATCGGCACCTGGCTCAGCGAGACGGTGGTGGCGAAGACGGCTTAGTCTTGACCGGCCGGTTGCCGGATCAGCGCAATCTGCCGATCGGAATGATTTCCGGAGCGCTATCAACGTAAGATTCGCCGTGCCAATTGCCAAGCCATTGCTCGACCAGTAGGCCCGCTTCGTTGAGCATCCTGGCAAGGTCTTCCTTCGCCGGGAACGCGATCTTCGATTCGGCTCCCAGAATCTTGTCGCCGCCTGGAATTTCATAGAACGTCGAATAGGTGACGATACCGGTCACGGCATCGCACTCGAAATCATTCCAGGATTTCACCGCGCCAAGGCTGGGATGCATAACGATCCGTTCGGAGCGCCGGGGCGTCCATTCCTGCCACTCATTCGCAACCGGATTTCGGCTGTCGAAAATGAAGAGACCATCCGGCGCAAGATGTTCGGCGATGGTGCGCAGGACTGCTGATTGATCCTCAGGCGTCAGAAACACCTGGAAAGCATGCCCGGTCAGCAGCACCAGATCGAAGCGCCGGCCGAGCCGAACTGTTCGCGCGTCTCCCTCAATCCAGTCGACCTTGTCTCCACCAGGCCTGCTGCGCCCGACATCGAGCATCGGCGACGCTGGATCGACGCCGGTGACACTGCGCCCGTGGCTGAGCGCAGCGGCCAGTTGCCCGGTGCCGCAGCCGAGATCAAGAACCGAGCGGGCATCTTCGGCGAAACCGACGCAATAATTGAAATCGTCGCCGCCTATGTTCTCGATATCGTAGAACTGGACGAGATCGGGGTCGCTGTAGAGTCTGTCGGTCATGGCGGGCGCCTATAACCGAAATTTTTACCGCATGCGACAAGCAAATCGCTGGTTTGGACTACCGGTTGCGCACCACCACGCAGGCGCCGCCGACGCTCTGCAATTTCTGGCAGATGACATTGGCGGCGGCGCGATCGTCGATCCCGATCCTGACCGCGTAGATGCCGCGCCGGCCGATCGGCGTGCGCACCCGGCTCACCACTGGATCATGGCCGGCAAGCAGGGCCGGAAACCGGCTTCTCACCCGCAGCCACTGGCCGATTGCAGCACTGCGGCGGAAATTGCCGGCCACCTGGATGCCCCACGGTTTGACGTTGATCGAAGCCATCGCTACGGTCTGCGACATGATCACCGGCAACTTGCGGCAAGCGGCGGCAAAATCCCTCTTTGCGTCGAGCGGCTCGACCTTTCCGGCATAGGCAGGGTCGGTGAACTTGTCGACCGGTTCACCCATAATGTCGAAGACATAGCTCTCTGTCTCCATCGGCAGGAAGCCGCCCGAGCCCAGCCAGCGCGACACCCGGCTTTCGCCGGCATTGTAGGCGGCGGCCGCCAGGCCAAGATTGCCGTAGCTGGTTTTCATTTCGGCGAGATACTTAGCCGACGCAGGGATTGCCTGGTCGATGTCGAAGGCGTTTTCGAGCCCGCGCATCTTGGCTGTGCCCGGCATGAACTGGGCGATGCCTTCGGCGCCGACGGGGCTGACGGCATTGGGATCGAACCGGCTTTCCTTCCAGATCAGCCGGGCGAAGAAATCCCGGGGCAAGCCATTCTGGTCGGCATGGGCCTGGATGAGGGTGCAGACCTTGTCGATCAGCCGCTGCTTGGCCGATTGCGGCGGGTCGGCCTGAACGAATGCCGACCAACCCAGCCCGTACAGGAAGATAAGCGTCGCCCAGAGGAAACGCCGCATCGTCTACTCCGCTGCGGCCTTGCCGTGCTGCCCAAACCGTTGCTCGATATAGTCGGCGACCATCTTCTCGAAATCGGCCGCGATCGACGGCCCGCGCAGCGTCGCCGCCTTCTTGCCGTCGACGAAGACGGGCGCCGTCGGCGTCTCTCCCGTGCCGGGCAGCGAGATGCCGATATCGGCATGCTTGGATTCGCCCGGGCCGTTGACGATGCAGCCCATCACCGCGACTTTGAGGTTTTCGACGCCGGGATATTTCTCGCGCCACACCGGCATGTTCTTGCGCAGGTCCGCCTGGATATTCTGGGCGAGCTCCTGGAACACGGTGGAAGTGGTGCGGCCGCAGCCGGGGCAAGCAGCGACGATCGGCACGAACTGCCGGAAACCCATGGTCTGCAGCAGTTCCTGCGACACTTGCACTTCGCGCGTGCGGTCGCCGTTCGGCTCCGGCGTCAGCGAGATGCGGATGGTGTCGCCAATGCCTTGCTGCAAAAGGATGCCCATGGCGGCCGACGAAGCGACGATGCCCTTCGAGCCCATGCCGGCCTCGGTGAGGCCGAGATGCAGCGCGTGATTGGAGCGGGTGGCGAGTTCGGTGTAGACGGCGATCAGGTCCTGCACGCCGCTGACCTTGGCCGACAGGATGATCTTTTCGCGGCCAAGGCCGATATCCTCGGCCATCTCGGCCGAGAGGATCGCCGACTGCACGATCGCCTCGCGCGTCACTTCCTGCGCCGTCAGCGGAAAGCCCTTGTCCTGGTTTTCGTCCATCAGCCGGGTCAACAGCTCTTGGTCGAGCGAACCCCAGTTGACGCCGATGCGCACCGGCTTGTCGTGCTTGATCGCCATCTCGACGATATCCGTGAACTGCCGGTCCTTCTTGTCCTTGAAGCCGACATTGCCGGGATTGATGCGGTATTTGGCCAGCACCTCGGCGCAGGCGGGATGATCGGCCAGAAGCTTGTGGCCGATATAGTGGAAGTCGCCGACCAGCGGCACGTTGATGCCAAGCCGCAGCAAGCGCTCATGAATGCGCGGCACGGCGGCCGCACTTTCGTCGCGGTCGACGGTGATGCGCACGATCTCGGAGCCGGCCCGGTGCAGGGCTGCAACCTGGGCGACGGTCTGGTCGACATCGGCGGTGTCGGTGTTGGTCATCGACTGCACCACGACCGGCGCGCCACCGCCGACGACCACGCCGCCGACATCGACGCCGACCGAGGTGCGGCGGGGGAAAGGAAAGGAAAAATATCCGGTCATGCCGGCAGCCTTTTGTCTCTGGAGCGCCAAGCGTCCACTTCGACGCACAAGCACACCCCGGGGGCCGAAGCGCAAGAGTCCGGCATGAGGTGGAGGAGCAAAGATGGCTTGTCAATGGCGACAGGTCGCCACTGGCCAGAAATGGCCAGCCGTCAGGATCGGAAATAGGTTGGGCAGAAGGATCTTGGCGGAATAATATTAGCTTCGGCTCATAGCCGGCGATAAAATCAAAACCCCAACACCGGCGGCGGTAGCCGCCGGCAGGAAAGACCGCAAGTGGTGAGCGGCTATATCAGTTGAGCGTCAATGCGTGGTCGCCCTCAGTTTTTCAATCTCGTCCTTGAGTGCCAGCTTGCGTCGCTTGAGACACACGATTTCCAGGTCGTCCACCGACGGGTGGTTCATCGCATCATCGAGCTCGCGTTCGATGTCGCCGTGTTTCCGCTGCAACTCATCAAGATGGGATGCAAGAGACATGATTGGTTCTCCCTTTCATGGTTTTCCTCGATTGCAGCCGTCAAAGGCACGTCCACCGCAGGTCGTTTCTGTGACGGCACGATGACACTTTGCCACCTTCCGACCGTGATGTCGAATGCTGCGTGGTAGCATTCCACGACAATGTGAAATGTGATATTGGCTGCGCACCGGTGGCAGAAATAGCCGCCCCCGCCCAATCAGGCCCAGTTTTGGGCGCCGCAGACGTGCAGACGGTAGAGAATGTCCGATCAGGAAAAGGCCGATATTCGCCTCGAATTTTCCCGGCTGAAGCAGGAACACGCCGATTTCGACGCCGCGATCAACGCCATGATCGCCACGAATTGCGACCCGCTGCAGATCCAGCGCATGAAAAAGAAGAAGCTGTTCCTCAAGGACCGGCTGATGAAGCTGGAAGACAAGATCATTCCAGACATCATCGCCTGAGACCGCCGGCGCCACGCATCCACATTTCGCTATCCGGCGATCGAAAGCCTCGCGGCACGATCGCGCAGCAGGCCGATGAGACTGCCGGTCCGCTCCTCGGTCGTATCGATGGGAACCACCAGGCACATCGTCGCCTCGACCTTGCCCGGCGCTGAAAAGACCGGCGCCGCAAGACATTTCGTATAGGCATCGACCAGACCCGAAGTCACGCAGTAGCCGGTCACCCCAGCCTTGGCGATATCGGCGATGAAATCATCGAGCCGCAGTTTGCGGCCATCGGGCAGCACGAGATCGTCGTCCGATACCATGGCTTCGATCTCAACCCGCTCCAGCCCCGCCAGAAGCAGCCGGCCAGACGCGGTCCAGGGCAGCGGTATCTGCAGGCCGGTGGCCGAGCTGATGCGGAACGGCCTGGTGCCCGGGCTGGAGTGGACGATGGTGTAGCGGCCGCTCTGCAGCATGCACAGTTCCGAGGTCTCGCCAGTCTCGCGCGACAGATGGTCGACCTCCTGGCGCCCGCGCCGCAACAAATCGTTGCCGCGCACATAATCCATTCCATAGAGATAGAGCTTCTTGCCGAAATAGACGCGGTTGCCGTCGCCGGCCATTTCCAGCAGGCCGGCGTCGACCAGCGAGCGCACCAGCGTGTAGGTGGTCGAACGCGGGGCGTTCACCCCCTTGGCAAGATCGCCAATACCGATTGCCCGCTGCGTGGTGTGCAGAAAGTCCAGGATCTCAAGCACCCGATTGAGACCCTTTTCACGGGAGCCGGCGGTCTTCTCGCCGTCTGAAACGGTCAAGGCATTGCCATCTTGCATTGTCGATTCCTGGTGTTAGTATCTGTCTTGTACAGGATACATGCGTCTCTTGTAAGAGACAATCGCTTTGAAATCACCGACGTGTGTCTTGCCTGTGCATTGGGGAACACAACACGAAAGGAGGTCGCCGTGAACGACACATCCGGAAGACGTGATTTTCTGAAATTGGGAATGGCGGGACTGGCCACCGCCGGCGTGCTGGCAACCGTCGATGCCCAGAAGGCAGCCGCCCAGGCCGCGTCCGACAGCCTGCTGCGCACCGTGCTCGACCGCGGCAAGCTGATTGTCGGTACCGGCAGCACCAACGCGCCTTGGCATTTCGAGAACGATGCCGGCGAATTGGTCGGCATGGACATCACCATGGGGCGCATCCTGGCCAAGGGCCTGTTCGACGATGCGACCAAGGTCGAGTTCGTCATGCAGGACCCGGCGCAGCGTATCCCGAATGTCACCACCAACAAGGTCGACATCACCATCCAGTTCATGACGATGACGGCGCAGCGCTCGCAGCTGATCAATTTCACCCGGCCCTACTATGTCGAAGGCGTTGCCTTGCTAACGCTGCCCACCGCCGAGAACAAGACCTTCGACAAGCTGCTTGCCGGCGGCGCGGCGACGCGCATCTCCATCCTGCAGAATGTCGATGCCGAAAGCTCCGTCCACTACGCCTTGCCGCAGGCGCAGGTGCTGCAGATCGACACTCAGGCCAACGTGCTGCAGGCGCTGGAATCCAAGCGCGCCGACGCCGCCGCCGTCGATCTGTCCACCGTACGCTGGCTCGCCTCGCGCAATCCCGACAAGTACTTCGATGCCGGCAAGAGCTGGTATTCGATGCTCTACGGCGCGGCATTGCGGCAAGGCGATCTCGACTGGCTGACCTTCGTCAACCAGACCTTCACCATCGCCATGTTCGGCCATGAATCGGCGCTCTATGACGCCGCCTTCAAGGACTATTTCGGCCAGGAGCCGCCGGCGCGTCACCCCGGCTTCCCGGTCATCTGATTTCAGATAGCGGAAGGGCGGCTTCCCGTCCTTCCGCCATCTATTCGACGCCCTTCACACCGAGGCGGACGCATGGGCTATGCCCTTAATTTCAACCTGATCTGGCGGCATTTCGACAAACTGTGGGGCGGCCTGCTGCTCAGCCTCGAGCTTGCCGTCATCTCGATCGCCATCGGCGTCGTCATCGGCCTTGTGCTCGCGGTCTGGTACGTTTCGGCCGGGCGCACGGTCCGGGCGATCATCGCCGCCTATGTCGAATTCATCCGCAACGTGCCGCTGATCCTGCTGGTCTATCTCGTCTTCTACGGCCTGCCGACCGTGGTCGATCTCGCCTACAGCGCACCGACCTCGTTCGTGCTGACGCTGTCGGTCTATAGCGGCGCCTATCTGGTCGAGGTGTTTCGATCGGGCCTCGAGGCTGTCCCGCGCGGCCAGCTCGATGCCGGCAAGGCGATCGGCCTGACGCCATGGCAAAGGCTTATCCATGTGCGCCTGCCGACCATGCTGCGCATCACGCTGCCGGCGCTGTCCAACACCTTCATCTCACTGTTCAAGGACACCTCTATCGCCTCGGTCATCTCGGTGCCGGAGCTCACCTTCGGCGCCCAATGGATCAACTTCAACACCTTCCGCATCGTCGAGGTCTATCTGGTGACGACGGCGATGTATCTGGTGACCGGCTACATCCTGCTTTTCGGGCTCAGGCTCGTCGAGCGCCAGTTCAGGGCGGCACGCTGACATGCTGAGCCAGATCCTCTACGCTCTGCCCTTTCTCGCCAAAGGCTTCGCCTTGACCCTTTGGGTGTCGCTTCTGGTCGTCGTCCTTTCGCTTATCGCCGGCGTCGCGCTTGGCGTGGGTCTGGTCTACGGCCCTGCCCCGCTGCGCTGGGCGGTGCGCATCTTCTCAGACACCATCCGCGGCATTCCGATCCTGGTGCTGATGTTCTTCGTCTATTACGGCCTGCCCGCGATCGGGCTGCATCTGCCATCCTTCTGGGCCGCCGTGCTGGCGCTGACCCTGTTCAAGACGGCGCAGGTCATCGAATATCTCAGGGGCGCGGTCGGATCGATCCCGAAAGGTCAATCCGAAGCCGCGATGGCGATCGGCCTGACCTTTCGCCAGCGCCTGACCTACGTCATTTTTCCCCAGGCCTTCCGGCGCTTCCTGCCGCCCTGGATCAACGGCGTCACCGATGCGGTCAAGGGCAGCGCGCTGGTCTCGCTGCTCGGCATAACCGATCTGATGCAGGCCATCAACCAGGTCATCGGCCGCACCTATGAGGCGATGCCGCTCTATATCCTCGGCGCGCTCATCTATTTCGCGGTCAACTACGCGCTCTCGCTCGCCAGCCGGCGGCTCGAGCGGCGCTTTGCCTTCATTCGGGAATAGCACGATGTCCGACGCCTCAAACGCCAGTCCCGCCCTTCTCGACGTGCGCGATGTCTCCAAGGCCTTCGGCGCCGTCGAGGTGCTGCGTTCCGTCAGCCTTCAGGTGAAACGCGGCGAGGTGGTCACCGTCATCGGCCCTTCCGGCAGCGGCAAGACCACGCTGCTGCGCTGCGTCAACTTCCTCGAAAGCTATGACTCAGGCTCGATCCGCATCGACGGCAAGGAGGTCGGCTACCTCTCAGCTGGAACGCGCCAGCGCCGCAGCGAACGCGACTTGGCCAGCATGCGCGCCGAGACCGGCATGGTGTTCCAGAGCTTCAACCTGTTTCCGCATCTGACGGCGGCCGGCAACATCATGCTGGGCTTGACCAAGGTAAGGGGCAAGAGCCAGGCCGAGGCGCGCCAGGTGGCCGAACACTGGCTCGGCCGCGTCGGCCTTGCCCACAAGGCCGACAGCCTGCCGGCCGAACTCTCCGGCGGCCAGCAGCAGCGCGTCGGCATCGCGCGCGCCGTGGCGATGGAGCCCAAGATCCTGCTGCTCGACGAGATCACCTCGGCGCTCGACCCTGAACTGGTCGGCGAGGTGCTGGCCGTGGTGCGCAGCCTTGCCGAGGACGGCATGACCATGCTGATGGTGACACACGAAATGGCCTTTGCCCGCGACGCCTCAAGCCGCATCGTCTTCATGGCCGATGGCGGCGTCAGCGCCGTCGGGCCGCCCAAGGAAATCCTCGCGGCGGAGACCAGCAACGAGCGCCTGCGCACCTTCCTGGCGCGCTTCCGCGCCTCGCATTTCTGACATTTTGGACGGCCGACGCCGTCTCGTTTTTGAATATCGGGTGGCTGAAGCCAACCAAGGGAGCCTGATTCCATGACGCCTTACATCCGGCTCGCCGAACTCGGCCTGACACTGCCCGAGCCGCCGACGCCCATCGCCAACTTCGTCACCCATGCCGGGAGTGGTCGACTGATCTTCCTGTCTGGCCAGGGGCCGCTGCGCGCCGACGGCACGCTTTGCACCGGCAAGGTCGGCGAGGACGTCACCGTCGAGCAGGCCTATGAGCATGCGCGCCTTACCGGGCTCAATCTGCTTGCCGTCATGCATGTCGCCGCCGGCGATCTCGGCCGCATCGTGCGCGTCGTCAAGCTGCTCGGCTTCGTCAACGCAACGCCGACCTTCAGCGACCACCCGAAAGTCGTGAATGGCTGTTCCGATCTTTTTGCCGATGTGTTCGCTAATATTAGCGGCCACGCCCGCTCGGCGATCGGCGTCGGTTCGCTGCCTGGAAACATCACTGTCGAAATCGAAGCGGTCGTCGAGATCGCCGCCTGACCTGACATCCACGGGATCCGCTCACATGAAAACCATTTCCTCCACCGGCTCCAACACCACCATCCGCGAACGGCTGGGCTTGCGGCCGATCATCAATGTCTCCGGCACCATGACCGCGCTCGGCGCATCGATCATCGTTCCCGAAGCAATCAGCGCCATGGCCGAAATGGCCTCGCAATGGGTGGAGATGGACGACCTGCAGCGTGCCGCGAGCACCATCGTTGCGCGCCTCACCGGCGGCGAGGCCGGCTTCATCACCGCCTGCTGCGCCAGCGGCATCACCATGGCGATCGCCGGCGCGATGACGGGAACCAGCCTGCTCGCCATCGAGCGTCTGCCGGACGACACAGGCGACCTCAAGTCTGAGGTTGTCATCCAGCTTGGCCACATCGTCAATTACGGCGCACCGATCGACCAGTCGGTCCGCGTCGCCGGCGCCAGGGTGATCCCTGCCGGCACGGTCAGCATGACGCAGGACTATCATGTGCGCGAAGCGATCAACGACCGCACAGCCGCCGGCCTTTATGTCGTCGCCCATCACACGGTGCAGTACGGCATGCTGTCGCTGGAGGAATTCTGCGAGATTTGCCACGCCAAAGGCGTGCCGGTGATTGTCGATGCCGCGTCCGAATACGATCTGCGCGGTTTTCTGGCGCGCGGCGCCGACGTCGTCATCTACAGCGGCCACAAATTCCTGAGCGGGCCGACCAGCGGCATCGTCACCGGCCGCAAGGATCTGGTGCGATCAGCCTATCTGCAGAACCGCGGCGTGGCGCGGGCCATGAAGGTCGGCAAGGAAAGCATCGCCGGCACCATGGCGGCACTGGAAGCCTGGGAAAAGCGCGACCACGCCGGCATCCGCCGGCGCGAGGAGGCGGCGCTGAACCTCTGGAAGGATGCTTTGCAGGGACTGCCGGGCATATTTGCCAAGATCATTCCGGACCCAACGGCCAATCCGCTCGACCGGCTGCAAATCTTCGTATCGCCGGAAAGCCGGTTCACCGCCGCCGGGCTCACCTCGGCGCTGGCCTCGGGCTCGCCGCCGATCATCGTGCGCAACCACGAGATCGAGCGCGGCCATTTCTTCCTCGACCCCTGCAATCTCCATCCCGGCGAAGCGGAAATCGTCGCGGAAAGTCTGCGCGCGATATTGACCGCGAAGGACCGCCCGGCCGATGCGATGAAAGCCCCGCGCAAGGATTCGTCGGGCGTGTTGCGCTGGCCGGATTGAGCGCCAAACCGACCAAAAATCCCGAAGAGCAACGGCTGATCACGCGACTGTGAACAGCGAATTAGCGCGCGGCGGGAATAAACCGGCACCCGATCAGGTCTTCTCGACATACGCCACTGCTGGCGTTGAGGAGATCGGCATGTCCCGTCATTGCGAGAACAGCGACCATGGCCGCGGCACTGACCGTGACCATGCGCTGGCACGCATGGTCGTCAGCAGGCTCTCCTCCGTGGCGCCCTTTCTTCCCATAGCGCTTGACACTGGTGACGCAGATGAATTCACTTTCAGCGGGACAGGCGACTTTGCCTGTTTCCGGGGGCTTTCCCCCTACGAGCAGGCCACGGTCGCCGTCGCATCTTGAGGCGGCACGGCCCGGAGTATCGGATCATGGTGCTGCTTTGAGCGAGAGGGCCTTGGCACAGCGCTTCAACGAGGTGGTGCTGCCGCATCTCGGCGACGCGCTGGCGCTTGCCCGCTGGCTGACCGGCAATGCCGCAGATGCCGAGGATGTGGTCCAGGACGCCTGCATCAAGGCGCATGCAGGCATATCAGGTTATGCCGGCGGCAACGCACGCGCCTGGCTGCTGACCATCGTGCGCAACACCTCCTACACCTGGATGGCGCGCAACCGGCCGCGCGCCATGATGGCGGTTGGTGACCTCGGCGATCTCGACGACATGGCAGCGGCACACGGCACCAGCCTGCCGGACGAGGATGGTCCGGAGGCGAGCCTGATCGCCAAGGCCGATACGGCCGCACTCGAAGCGGCGATCGCGGCCCTGCCGCAGCCGTTTCGCGAAACCTTGGTGCTGCGCGACATCAACGGTCTCAGCTACCGCGAAATATCGGCCATGCTGACCGTGCCGATCGGCACGGTCATGTCGAGGCTCGCCCGCGCCCGTGGCCTGCTTGCGGCTGAACTGGGGAGAGCGTCATGACGCACGACGACGGACTGCCCAATGATCCCGAAGGTATCAGACTGATGATCCATGCCCTTGTTGATGGTGAGCTTGATGCGGCGGCCGCCCTTGCCGTCGAGCGTCGCATCGCCGCCGACCCCAAGCTTGCCGCCGAACATGCCCGCATCGTCGCCTTGCAAGGCGCTGTCAGCCGCTTGCCGCCCCCCGATGTCAGCGATGCCTTTCGGGCCCGCATCGCGGCGATCGGCATGGCCGGCATCGAACCGCAGGCGCCAGCCGAGGCGGCAGAGCCGCAGCGGGGCGCACCGTCGGCACTGCCGGGATTGATTTCGGTCGCTGGTGGTGGCCAGAGGCGCGACGCCGGAACACGCCCCTCCCAAACGCGCGCACAGCCAAGGGCACGCCGCTTCGGCTCGTTCGACTGGCGCGCCATGGCAGCGTCGATCATGATCAGCGCGGTGCTGGCCAGCGGGGCAACGCAATGGGTGATGCAGAGTGGCGTCGATGACGGCTTTGCCGCCGCGGTAGCCAGCGGCCACCGCCGCAGCCTGCTTGCGGCGAGCCCGATCGACATCGTCTCGTCCGACCGCCATACGGTCAAGCCTTGGCTTGATGCCCGCATCGGCGTCTCGCCGCCGGCACCGGATCTCGTCCAGGATGGTTACGCGCTGATCGGCGGCCGGGTCGAGGTGATATCAGGCCGGCCGGTGCCGGCGCTGGTCTACCGCCACCGCGAGCATCTGATCACGCTGGTCGCCGAACCGCAGCAGGGTGGCAAGACCACCCAGCCGGACGATCTTTCATCGGGCGGCTTCTCGATGGTGCACTGGAGCGACGGCGCCTTCTCCTATTGGGCGATCTCCGACATGGAGCGGCCCGAGCTCGACGACTTCGTCGCCCGCTTCCGTAAGGCGGCTGTATGAGGGCAGTCCTGCCTCGTTAGTGATCCCAACGCTCTGAGGCAGTCGCCCGACCAGGAGACTGCCCGTGCACGCTCAGGCTCGGCTGCAAGCCAGCTAGTCGGTCTCCTGGGCCTCTTCAAACAATGACTTTACAAATATTCGTATTTATGTGAAGTCATGGCGATTGAAGGATCGTCCATGACACCCAATCGTTTCGCCACACGCCTCAATTCCTTTGCCTCGCGGCCGCAAGCCGAATGGCCGGATCTTACCGGAAAGCCGTCGCTGATGCAGATGGCTGCACGAGCAGCCAAGGTGCCCGGGCTGACTGATCTCGATCTCAATTTTCCTGATCATGTCGGTGAAAAGCCTGCCGAGATCGCGCGCAAGCTGGGTGATATCGGCCTTTCCATCAATGGCTTTGCCATGCGCTACTACTCCAACCCGGCCTTCAAGCTGGGCGCTTTCACCAATCCAGACCCGGCGGTGCGCCGCGAAGCGATCGACATGACCAAGGCCGGCATCGACGCCGCGCGCGAGGCCGGCGCCAACCTGATGACGCTGTGGCTCGGGCAGGATGGCTTCGACTATGCCTTCCAGGTCGACTATGCAACGCTCTGGCAACACGAAATAGATGGAATTCGTGAAGTAGCCGCGCATGATCCCGAGTGCCAAGTCAGCCTGGAATACAAGCCCAACGAGCCGCGTTCCTACAGTCTGATGCCGGATGCGGCGACGACGCTGCTGGCGATCCGCGATGTCGGCCTGCCCAATCTCGGCGTGACCCTCGACTTCGCCCATGTGCTCTATGCCGACGAGCAGCCGGCCTTCGCTGCGGCGCTTGTGGCGCGCCACAGCAAGCTGCTCGGCGTGCATCTCAACGACGGCTACGCCAAGCGCGACGACGGGTTGATGGTCGGCGCCGTGCATACGCTGCAGACCGTCGAGCTGCTCAGGCAGATCCGCCGCGATGGCTACGCCGGCGCCATCTATTTCGACACCTTTCCCGACATGACCGGCCTCGACCCGGTGCATGAGTGTGAAGTCAACATCGCCACCGTCAAGCGCATGCTGCGCGTCGTCGACCGGATCGATAGCGACAACCGCCTGTCCGCCGCCATGGACAGCCAGGATGCTGTGACGTCGCAAGCCATCATCCAGGAAATCATGCTCGGGCCGGACAGCTGAGGCGCCGGCCGCGCCAACATTTTTCAACAAAGCCAGGTTTTACAACAAGGGAGGAATGCAATGAATTTTCTGCTCGCCACCGCCGCCGCTCTGATGGCGCTTTCAATCGGCTCAGCCTTCTCGGCTGAGCTTGCACCGCTCAATTCCGATACCGAGAAGGATCGCATTGACTGGTCGGAGGTCGAGGCCAAGTTCGGCGCGTTTCCCAAGCTGCCCGACGGCACCAAGGCCGGCGCGGTCTCCAAGACACTGACAAATGAATACTGGCGCTCGCTGGGCGAGGGCTACAAGGCATTCGGCGAAAAGGCCGGCGTGCCCGTCGTCTATCAGGCGGCGCAAAGCGAAGGCGACCAGCTCGGCCAGCTCACCATAGCCGAAGGCCTGATCACACAGGGCTACAGCGTCCTGCTCGTCTCGCCACAAACCGATGCCAATCTGCAGCCGATCATGGAACAGGCCAAATCAGCCAACGTGCCGGTGGTCAACGTCAACGACGCCGTCATCCCACAGGCCGAGCACTATGTCGGCAACGTCCAGCGCGACAATGGCGTGCGCGTCGCCAAATGGTTCATCAGGAACCGTCCGAATGGCGGCAAGGTCGCCATCGTCGAGGGACAGGCCGGCGTCTATGCCGCCGTGCAGCGCACCGACGGCTTCAAGTCGACGATCACCCAGGCGGGCAAGTTCAAGGTCGTCGCCAGCGTTCCCGGCAATTGGGACCGCCAGACCTCCTATGACGCGGCCACCAACATCCTCCAGCAGCATCCCGACCTGATCGGCTTCTATGCCAACAATGACGGCATGGCGCTGGGCATTGTCGAAGCGGTCAAGGCCGCCGGCCTGCAGGACAAGGTCGCGGTGTTCGGCACCGACGGCATCTCCGACGCCTACGCCTCGATCCGCGCCGGCGAACTGACCGGCACGGTCGACTCGTTCCCGGTGCTGACGGGTGAAGTAGCACTCGAAGCCGCGCTGCGCCTTGTTGCCGGCCAGAAACTGCCGCGTGTTGTCGCTACGCCGCAGGCGCTGATCACCAAGGACAATGCCGACCGCTATTCCGGCAATGGCGATGCCGTGCGCAAGGCACTGCTCGAGGATGCGGCGGCAGGCAACTAGGCCTCGATGTTCGAGACAAGAAGATAGGCGGGGCGGCGGGTGCCGGCCGGAGCGTCCTGCTCCGACGGCACCCTGCCCGGAGACCGAACCGATGTCTGTCCAGCGGCTGCAATTCGACGGTATTTCCAAAGTGTTTCCCGCCGTGCGGGCTCTCAACGATGTGTCCTTCTCGGTCGGCGCCGGTGAAATCCATGGTCTGCTCGGCGAGAACGGCGCCGGCAAATCGACGCTGCTGCGCATCCTGTCGGGCGTCTACCGGCCGACATCGGGAAGCGTCCTCATCGACGGCAAGCCGGTGACGCTGGCCAATCCGGTCACAGCGCGTGCCGCCGGCGTCGCCATGATCCATCAGGAATTGCAGCAGGTACCGCGCCTCAGCGTGGCGCAGAACATGTTCCTTGGCCATCCGCTGATACGCGGCGGCCTGTTCGTCGCCCGCCGTGAGCAAGAGCGCCGCGCCGCCGAGGCGCTTTCGGCCATCGACCCTTCCATCGATCCGGCGGCACCGCTGGGCACGCTGAAAGTGGCGCAGCGGCAGATCGTCGAGATTGCGCGTGCGCTGCTCGATCGTGCCCGGATCGTCGCCATGGACGAGCCGACATCGAGCCTGACGCCGAGCGAATTCGAGCGCCTGGCCGAAGTCATCAAAGGATTGGCGCGCGACGGCGTCGCCGTCGTCTATGTCTCGCACAAGCTGGACGAGGTGTTCGGCATCTGTCAGCGCGCCACCATCATGCGCGACGGCGTCGTCGTCGATTCCGTCGACCTGAAAAACCTGTCGGAAAAAGCTGTCGTGGCGATGATGGTGGGCCGTGAACTGGCGCAGGAACAGCATAGTTCGCATGCCACCAATCAGACCATGCTGAGTGTGCGCGGGCTGGCCTCCGCGACAAAAGTCCGCGACGTCTCCTTTGACTTGCATCGCGGCGAAGTGCTGGGCATTGCCGGCCTGGTCGGCTCCGGCCGCACCGAATTGCTGCGGCTGCTGGCGGGTGTGGATCGCGCCACCGCCGGCACGATCGCCATCGACGGCAAGGCGACGCGGTTTTCCAGCCCGCGCGACGCGATCGCCGCCGGCATCGGCCTGGTACCGGAGGAGCGCAAGCGCGAAGGCATCGTGCCGCTGCGCTCGATCACCAGCAACATGGCGCTGGCCTCGATGGGCGTGTTCGCGCCGCGCGGCGTTATCGATCACATCAGGCTCAAACGGGTGGCGGCCGAGAAGATGAAGCGGGTCAATCTGCGGCCGTTCCTGCTCGACCGGCCGATCCGCCTGTTCAGCGGCGGCAACCAGCAGAAGGCGATCATCGGCCGCTGGCTGGCTGCGGGCACGCGCATCCTTTTGTTCGATGAACCGACGCGCGGCATCGATGTCGGGGCCAAGGCGGAGATCTACCATTTGATCGAGGAACTCGCCGCCGAAGGCCACGCGGTGGTGGTCGTCTCCTCCGAGCTTCCCGAAGTGATCCGGCTGGCCGACCGCGTGCTGGTCATGCGCGACGGCACGATCGCCGCCGCACTCGATGGGACAGACCTGACGGAACAGGCGATAGCCGCGCACGCCATCCCGCAAACGCAAACGCCGGCCGCAACGCCGGCAAGGCAGTAGGTGACGGATATGTCGGATACAACTCTGGTGCAGCCACGGAGCGAATTCCTGCGCGGGTTTTCCATGCGCGACGCCGGCACGCTGATCGGCCTGGTTGTCATCCTCGCCGTGTTCGGCATGCTGGTGCCGGGCTTCTTCGCCGAGCGAAACCTCATCAACATCCTGCAGCAGTCGAGCATCAATGCCTGCCTGGCGCTGGGCATGACCCTGGTCATCATCTCCGGCGGCATCGACCTGTCGGTCGGACCGACGGCAGCACTTTCGGCGGTCATCTCGGCCTCGATGATGGTTGCCGGCGTGCCGTTTCCACTGGCCATCGCCGCCGGCTTCGCCATTGGATTGCTCTGCGGCCTCGTCAATGGCGTGCTGGTCGCCTATGTCGGACTGCAGCCCTTCATCGTCACGCTGGGAACGCTCAGCACCTACCGGGCGCTAGCGCTGATCTACACCGGCGGCAATCCGGTGCTCGGCCTGCCTCCGAGTTTTCGCGCCATCTTCAACGGCTCGCTGTTTGGCCTGCCGCTGGCGGTCATCATCGTAGCTCTCGTCGCCGTCGTCGCCTGGGTCGTGTTGAAGAAGACACCGTTCGGCGAGTACCTTCTCGCGGTCGGCGGCAATGAGGAGGCGGCCTATATCGCCGGCGTGCCGATCGCCCGCACCAAGATCGCCGCCTACATGATCTCAGGCCTGCTGGCGGCACTGGCCGCGCAGATCCTGATCGGCCGGCTGGGTGCCGCCGAACCGATCCTCGGCAATCTCTGGGAGCTCGACGCGATCGCCGCGGCGGCCATCGGCGGCGCCTCGCTGATGGGCGGCAAGGGCAGCGTGGTCGGCACCATCCTCGGCGCCGTCATCCTCGGCGCGATGCGCAACGGTTTGACGCTGATGAACGTGCAGTCCTTCTATCAGCTTCTGGCAACTGGTCTTATAATCCTCGCCGCGATGCTTATCGATCGCGTGACGAGGGGGCGTGGATGACCTTGAGCGGGCTGGACCTGAAAGCGGTAGGACCGCGCATCCGCATGATGATGCCGCATCTCACCCCACTGGAAGCCAAGGTGGTGGAAACCGTCTTCGGACGGCGCGGCTTCGACGAGACGATTCCGCTGAAGCAGATCGCCGAGGAGTCCGGCGTGTCCGAGGCGATGGTGGTGAAGATCGCGAAGAAGCTCGGCTTCTCCGGCTATCGTGACTTCCGCACCGCCGTCTATGAATACAGCCGCCTGCCGACCGCCGAGATGCACCAGGAGCTGTCGTCCGACGACAGTTCGGCCGAGATCGTACAGAAAGTGTTCCGCACCTCCATCCAGGCGCTGGAAGAGACGCTCGCCATCCTCGATATCGAGGATTTCGACCGCGCCGCCGAGCTGCTTTTCCGAGCCAAGAACCGTGATTTCTACGGCGTCGGCGGTTCGGCGCAGATCGCGCGCGACGTCTCGCACAAATTCCTGCGCATCGGCATCCGCGCCTCCGTCTACGACGATTCGCACATGATGCTGATGTCGGCCTCGTTGCTTGGCGCCGACGACATAGCCGTCGGCTTCTCGCATTCGGGCAACACGTCGGCCGTCATCGATGCCATCCAGCTGGCCCGCAAGAACGGCGCGCGCACGCTGGCCATCACCAATTACGACAATTCGCCGCTGGCCGCGATCGCCGACATCGTTCTGTGCTCGACCGCGCAGGGCTCGCCGCTGATGGGTGAGAACGCGGCGGCGCGCATCGCCCAGCTCAACATCCTCGACGCGTTGTTCGTAGCGGTGGCGCAACGCGACTACCAGGCGGCGGAACGCAATCTCGGCCGCACCATGTCGGCGGTGGCATCGAAACGAAAAGACCGGGGCTCATGACAACGCCGCTGGTCACCGTGTTCGGCAGCCTGCATTACGACATCATGGTCGACGCGCCGGACCGCCCGCGCAAGGGCGAGACGGTGACCGGCCATGCCTGGCACCCGAAATGCGGCGGCAAGGGCAGTAACCAGGCGGTGTCGGCGGCGCGCGCCGGGGTGCGGGCGGCGATGATCGGAGCGATCGGCGACGACGATTTCGGACGAGCACTGCTGGCCAATCTCGACCATGCCAAAGTCGACCGCCGCTTCGTGCGGGTGGCGCCCGGCACGGGTTCCGGCATGAGCGTTGCGATCTTCGACGCCGGCGGCGACTATGGTGCGGTGATCGTCTCGGGCAGCAATTTGACCCTCGGTGAAGCCGACATTGCTTCCTCCGCTGAATTGGTGGCCCAAACAGCGGTGCTGCTTCTGCAGAATGAAGTGCCGGAAGCCGCCAACATCGCCGCCGCGCGCGCGGTGAAGGCAAAGGGAGGCCGCGTGCTTCTCAACGCAGCACCGGCGCGCGCACTATCCGGTGAATTGACTGCACTGGTCGATATCCTCGTCGTCAACGCCATTGAGGCCGAATTCCTTGCCGGTGTAGCGGTGGTCGAAACGCTGGACGGCGCCGCGCAAGCTGCGAGACAGTTGGTCGATATCTACCCGGTTGCGATCGTCACGGCGGGCGGCGAGGGTGTCGCCTGCTGCGCGCGGACCGGCGAAGCCTTTGCGTTGCCGGCCATCCCGGTCAAGGTCGCCAGCACGCATGGCGCGGGCGACGAATTCGTTGGCGCGCTGGCCGCGGGTCTTGCCCGCGGAGAGGACGTCCAGGCAGCCGTCACCGCCGCCAATGCTGCTTCGGCCCTGCTGGTGTCCATGCCGGAGGCCGAGCGAAACCGCATCCGATAGCCCCGTTTTTCTGGCCCGCCAGACATCGGCCATCGTCGCATATCCTTGCCGTCGCTGCCGAATTCCGCTAAGGCGCGCCTTTGTCGCCGGGGAGCAGAAGCTTGAACGATCAACGCGCCGACGTCGCCATTATCATGGGCAGCCAATCCGACTGGGCGACGATGCGCCAGGCGGCCGAAACCCTTGAGGCGCTGGGCATCCCGCACAAACGGCTGATCATATCAGCGCATCGCACGCCCGACCGGCTCTATGATTTCGCCAAGGGTGCCAAGGCCGCCGGCTACAAGGTGATCATCGCAGGCGCCGGAGGTGCAGCGCACCTGCCCGGCATGACGGCGGCGATGACGCCGCTGCCGGTGTTCGGCGTGCCGGTGGAATCGAAGGCCCTGTCGGGGCAGGATTCGCTGCTCTCCATCGTCCAGATGCCGGCCGGCATTCCCGTGGGAACTCTTGCCATCGGCAAGGCAGGTGCCGCCAATGCAGCCCTGCTGGCCGCCGCCGTGCTGGCTCTCTATGACGACAAGCTTGCACTGCGCCTCGATGCCTGGCGCGCCGCGCAGACCGCCAAGGTCGCCGCTGAGCCGACGGACACGCCGTGAGCCTGCCCGCCGGATCGACCATCGGCATCATTGGCGGCGGCCAGCTTGGCCGCATGCTGGCAATGGCCGCCGCGCGCCTCGGCTACCGCACCGTGGTGCTGGAACCGCAAGCGGATTGCCCGGCTGCACAGGTCGCCAACCGGCAGATAACAGCCGCCTACGACGACCCCGCTGCTCTCGCCGAATTGGCCGCAGTGAGCGCGGTCGTCACTTACGAATTCGAGAACGTGCCGGTCGCCGCGGCAGAAGCGCTCGCCGCCAAGGTTCCGGTCTATCCGCCGGCGCGGGCGCTCGACGTGGCGCAGGACCGGGTCGGCGAAAAAAAATTCCTCAATGGCATCGGCATCGCCACCGCCGATTTCCGTGCGGTTGACACGGACGACGAGCTGACGGCGGCGCTGAAAGCATTCGGCGGCAGCGGCATCCTGAAGACGCGGCGCATGGGCTATGACGGCAAGGGCCAGCGTGTCTTCCGCAACATGGAAGCCGGCGGCTTTGCCGGCACCTGCGAGGCGATGGGCAGCGTGCCGCTGATCCTGGAAAGCTTTGTGCCATTCGAGCGCGAAATATCCGTGATCGCCGCGCGTGGGCTGGACGGCGCGGTCGCTGCCTACGACCCGGCCGAGAATGTCCACCGCAACGGCATTCTTCACACCTCGACCCTGCCGGCCGCCATCAAGCCTGAAACGGCAGAGGCGGCGCGCGCGGCGGCAGCGAAGATCCTGTCGGCGCTGGACTATGTCGGCGTCATCGGCGTCGAGTTCTTCGTGCTGGCCGACGGTTCGCTGCTGGCCAACGAGATCGCGCCGCGTGTGCACAATTCCGGCCACTGGACCGAGGCCGCCTGCACCATCTCGCAGTTCGAGCAGCATATCCGCGCCGTTGCCGGCCTGCCGTTGGGCAGCCCGGGCCGCCATTCCGATTGCGTCATGGAAAACCTGATCGGCGACGATGTGCTGCGCGTGCCTGCCCTGCTCTCTGAGCCCGACCTGATGCTGCATCTCTATGGCAAGGCGGAGGCGCGGCCCGGTCGCAAGATGGGCCACTTCACCCGCGTCAGCCGCCGACCTTAACCTCGAAACGGACCTATTGCACCTCGTCGCTGTCCTCTCCGGGACTGGCGCAGCTCGCATCGCCTTCCTCGCAATTGGCCGAGGCGGCGAGTTGCTTGATGCGCTCATTGGTCAGCCTGGTCAGGCACTGCGAAACCTCCATCGCATGGATGGACCCACCTGCGCTGGCGGCGGTGGTATGCGCGCATTCGGCGTCGCGGAAGCCGATCCAGGCCCGCTGCGCGGCCTGCAGCAATGCCTTGGCATCGGCGTCATCGGAACTGATCAGGTTCTGATAGGCCTCGTTGAGCCTGGCGTCGGCGGCCTGGTAGTCCTCGCCCGCACAAATATTCATCATCTGCTGGCTGTCGTCGGAGCGGTCGCATTCCTGCGCGCGGGCAACCGATGCTCCCGCCAGCAAGACGAGGTAGGCAGACAGCAATATTGCGCGCATGGTCATCCTCAAATCACTTGAACCCAAGGCATCATCCCAGCCCCACCGGGACCACGCAATGCCGAGGGAGCCGACATGGCCGATATTTGATGATATCAGGACGTGGAGCATGCTTGCGGTTGACACGGGCAAGGCTCCTCGTTTATGAGCCACCCACCGTTGAAAAGGCGCGTCTTTTGGCGCGCCTTAAAATTTCGACCCGGAACCGGGTCCACACCGACAGGCAAGACCATGAAGATCAAGAATTCGCTCAAGGCGCTGAAGGCGCGTCACCGCGACAACCAGCTGGTTCGCCGCAAGGGCCGCGTTTACATCATCAACAAGACCGCCCCGCGCTACAAGGCGCGCCAGGGTTGAGCTTTCGGCCGGAGGCTTTTTGCCTCCGCCCATTGATGATTGTCGGCCTGCCGACCCTCTCACGCTAAAATCACTTTGCTGTTCCGCCGCCCGGGACTAGGATCGGGCGATGCGGATTCTTTTTGCATTTTTGATAGCTTTGCCTGTTTCCGGCGCCATTGGCATGCCGGCCTGGGCCGCGGACGACCAGCCGGCTCAGCCGACGGCCCCTGAAGCTCCAGCGCCGCCGATGACGAAACAGGCCCGGCTCGACAAGCTGTTCTCCGACCTCAAGCGCGAACGCAACGAAAAGGCCGCCGAACGCATCGCCGGCAACATCTGGAGCGAATGGTTCCAGTCCGGCAGCGCCTCGATCGACCTGATGATGCTGTGGTCGCAAAAAGCGATGGACAACCAGAAGTTCGACGTCGCGCTCGATTTCCTCGACCAGGTGGTGACATTGCAGCCGAGCTACGCCGAGGGCTGGAACCGTCGTGCCACCGTGCATTTCATGATGAAGAACTACGGTAAGTCGATGTCGGACATCGACCGCACGCTGCAGCTCGAGCCGCGCCATTTCGGTGCGCTGTCGGGCCTGGCGCAGATCATGGCGCTGACCGGCCACAAGCAGTCGGCGCTCGAAGCCTGGCAGAAAGTGCTGGCCATCTATCCGATGATGCGCAGCGCCCAGGACCAAGTCGCCGCCCTTTCGGAAGAGCTTGCCGGCGAAGGCATTTGATTGCTCTAAGGGATTAGGCAGTAGGGAATAGGCATTAGGCGCTGAGCCTCCCCTACTGCCTACTGCCTACTGCCTACTGCCTACTGCCTACTGCCTACTGCCTACTGCCTACTGCCTACTGCCTACTGCGTACTGCCTACTGCCTATTTCCCTGCTCCAGAACTTATCCCCCTCCACCCCCGTATATCCCCGCATGAACCTGATCTACGCCGTCCTCGCCTTCCTTTTCGCACTTGTCTTCACCCTCGTCGGCGTCACCCGCGTTGGCTCGTGGCTGATCGAGCGCCGCAATCCGCCGATCGGTGAATTCGCCGATATCAACGGCGCCCGCATCCACTATGTCCACATTCCCGCACCAGCGAATGCGGACCTGCCGGCGATCGTCTTCATCCATGGCGCCAGCGCCAACCTCAAGGACCAGATGCTGCCGCTTCGACCGCTGCTCGAAGGCCGCGCTGAAATGCTGTTCTTCGACCGGCCGGGCTTTGGCTGGTCGGGACGCGGACCCGGCAACAACGAGGATCCGTCGGCGCAGGCCAACACGATCGCCGCCTTGATGGACCGTCTCGGCATCAGGAAGGCAATCATCGTCGGTCATTCCTTCGGCGGCGTGGTGACGGCGGCTTTCGGCCGCGAGCATGCCGACAGGACGCTCGGCCTTGTCTTCCTGTCGCCGGCGACGCATCCCTGGCCGGGCGGTGCGACCTCCTGGTACTACGACCTGACCACAATCCCGGTGATCGGCCGGCTGTTTTCAGAGACACTGACCTATCCCGCCGGAACATTGCAGATGACGGATGCCACGACCTGCGTGTTCTCGCCCAACAAGGTTCCGGACAATTATCTCAGCATCGCCTCGATCCCGCTGGTGCTTCGGCCAGCGGCCTTTCGCGCCAACGCCACCGATGTCGCCGGCCTCTACAGCTACGCGATCGGCGCGGCACCGCACTACAGCGAGATCACGGCGCCGACCGTGGTCATTTCAGGCGACCGCGACAAGGTCGTCTACGCGCATATTCATTCCGTCGGCCTGGTGCGCGACATAGCCGGCGCCCAACTCGTCTGGGTGCACAATCTCGGCCACAAGCCGGACTGGATCGCCCCGGACCTCGTTGTCGGCGCCATCGAGAAGGTCGCCGGCAAGAATATCGACCTGGAGACGATGGCCAGGACGGTGGAGGCACGGATCGCCGGCGACACCTATGGTGCGGGCAAGTGCGCTGACATCAAAGTGCCGCAGGCCGAACTCGCGCCGACCTGAGATGTATGTCCTCAAGCACGGCATCAAGAAGAATCCGGAAAAGCGATGGGCGCTGCCGGATCGCATCTTCTTCGGCTACGGCGCGTGCGCCATTCTCGCAGGGACCTTCCTCAAAGAGTCGCCGCTTGAAGGGTTTTACGCGGAAAGGATCATTCCGGCCGAGGGATTTTCGGGAAACCATATTTATGTGACGGACGGCATCATCGCTTTCGACCACCACGGCTACTCCGGCCGCGAGCGGCTCCTGGACCATCACCGAAAGTGCTGGGCCGGCCATAGCGCCCGTTGGCACTGCACGATCGAGAAGGTCGATTTCGACCTGCTCGACACGGCCGAATTGAACCAGCGAAAGATGCTGGGGCCGGATCAGTACCTTTATGACGCTGTTCTTCGTGCCAGCCGGTTCCTTCAGCGTATAGATCACGCTGAAGCTGAGGCAAGAGCGCTCAGGATCGCGACGGCTTGAAGTCCTTCTGGCCGCAATCGTGTGAAGTCCTTCAAGGAGCGATGCCTCAAAGGAAGCTGCGCAGCGCTACACGCTAGATGACCAGCAGCGGTGTCTTGCCGGGAACGCGATCGTAGAGGTCCATGACGTCCTGGTTGAACATGCGCACGCATCCTGACGAGGCGGATTTGCCGATGGACTTCCAGTCCGGCGATCCATGGATGCGGTAGAGCGTGTCGACGCCATCCTTGAAGATGTAGAGCGCGCGCGACCCGAGCGGATTGCTGATGCCGGGCTGCATGCCCTGGCGCCATTTTTCCAGCTTTGGGTCTCTGCGGATCATCGCCGAAGGCGGCGTCCAGGTCGGCCATTTGCGTTTCCACTGGACAATCGCGCGGCCCTTCCCAGGAATAGCCCTGGCGCCCCAGCCCAACGCCATAACGCATGGCCTTGCCGCCCTCAAGCACGAGGTAGAGATATTTGTCGGTCGTGTTGACCACGATCGTGCCTGGCTTTTCGCCTGTCGGATCATCAACGATCTGCCGCAGGAACCGCCCATCGACCTTGCTGAAGGGGATTGCCGGCAGCGCATGGCCGCCGTCATCGACCGCGCTGTACATGCTCGCATAGTCGGGCGACGCGGGGGTTTCAGGCGCGGCAACTTCGATCGGCGCCTTTTCGGGTGCGGGTTCAAGCGGTGGCGTATTGAGAGACGCGGCGATGCTGATCGATTGTCTGGGCATTTGGGCACAGGCCGAAATCGCCGAAACGCCGACAAGCGACAGCCCGGTCAAAAGCGACCGGCGCGAAACAACAAATGACATTCAATATACTTTCAAACGATGGGAATTGCCGACAGGAAGGGAGGCGACGATCGACGCCGCCTCGCGCCCCGTGTCTTGTAAAGGCAATCAGGGCGACCCTGTGTCGAGACAAAGGCCGGGATCATTGTCCGAGCCTTTGTTGCATTGTGGCCACAGCAAGCCCCGCACGAAAACCGCGCGACGCGCTTCAGTCAGGAAATCAACAGCTTACCGGCTGCCCTGCGCTTCCGACCCGACATAGGCGATGCGCAGCATGTTGGTCGAGCCGGGCGTCCTCAGCGGCACGCCGGCCGTGATGATGACGCGGTCGCCCGGCTTGCCGAACTCTTCTTCCAGCGCGATGCGGCAGGCGCGATTGACCATGTCGTCGAGATCGGTGGCATCGGGCGAGACCACGCAATGCGTGCCCCATAAAAGCGACAGCCGCCGCGCCGTGTTGAGGATCGGCGACAGCGCGATGATCGGCACCTGCGGCCGTTCGCGCGCGGCCCGCAGCCCGGTGGTGCCGGACGCCGTGTAGGTGATGATCGCCGCCAGTTTCAGCGTCTCGGCGATCTCGCGGGCGGCCAATGAAATGGCGTCGGCGCCGGTTGCTTCCGGCTCGGAGCGCTGCGCGTTGATGATGCCGGCATAGGTCGGGTCGGTTTCGACCTTGGTGGCGATGCGGTTCATCATTGCCACGGCTTCAACGGGATAAGCACCCGCCGCCGATTCCGCCGACAGCATGATGGCGTCGGCACCTTCGAAGACGGCGATGGAGACGTCGGAGACTTCGGCGCGGGTCGGCACCGGTGCTGTGATCATCGATTCCAGCATCTGCGTGGCGACCACCACCGGCTTGCCGGCGCGGCGCGCGGCGCGCGTGATCTGCTTCTGGATGCCGGGCACGGCCTCGAGCGGCATCTCGACACCGAGATCACCACGGGCGACCATCAGCGCGTCGGACAGTTCGATGATCTCGGCCAGCCGGGCGACGGCCTGCGGCTTTTCGATCTTGGCCATGATCAGCGCCCGGCCGCGCGCGATCTTGCGCGCTTCGGCCAGATCTTCCGGCCGCTGCACGAAAGACAGCGCGACCCAGTCGACGCCGGTGGCAAGCACCGCGTCAAGGTCCTTGCGGTCCTTTTCGGTCAGCGCACCGACCGGCAGGTCGGTATCGGGCAGGCTGACGCCCTTCTTGTCGGAAATCGTGGTGCCGGCAACGACCGTGCAGGTGATCGACTTGCCGTCGCTCTTCACCGCCTTCAGTTCGAGCTTGCCGTCGTCGATCAGCAGGCGATGGCCGGCCTCGACCGAGCTCAGGATTTCCGGATGCGGCAGATAGACCCTGGTCGAGGTGCCGGGCTCCGGATTGTCGTCGAGCGTGAAGGTCTGGCCCTGCGTCAGCACTTCCTTGCCATTGGCAAACTTGCCGACCCGAAGCTTGGGGCCTTGCAGGTCGGCGAGGATGCCGATCGGCCGGCCGACCTGTTCCTCGACGGCGCGGATGCGGCCGACCAGCGTGCGCATCAGCTCATGGTCGGTATGGCTCATATTGATGCGGAACACGTCGGCGCCCGCTTCGAACAATTTCTTCAGCATCTCCTCGGACGAGGAGGCCGGACCGATTGTGGCTAGGATCTTGACCTTGCGGCTGCGTCTCATTGACTGTTGGTTCCCGGGGCGGCTGGAGCGCCTCCCGTTGCGGGCTCATCGGTCAGCTGGACCATCCAGCTTGCCTGTTCGCCCGTGTCATATTCCTGAAATCCGGCGCGCTGGAAGCCCCGGGCTACGCAGTCGTTTACGCCGGCGATCTTGAACTCTTTTTCAGCCACGCACATGTTGATCGGGCCGTCCCAGCGTCCACCGCGCTCAGCGTCTTCTGCATAAAGATAGTAAAACCTTGATGACAGCGGCCCTTCGATCAACGTCTTGCAGCTCGATCCTTCGATGTGCCACCAGCCCTCGGTGATCCAGCCGGCCTTGGCGCGATAGCCGATGCCGACACCGACCAGGTTCTGTGTGGCGTTGCAGACGCGGAAATCGGCACGCGCCGGCGAGGCCATGACCATCGCCGAGAAGCCCACGGTCAGGATCAGGAGCGGCATGGCAAAGGCGGAGCGCATGCGCTGCCTGCCGGCGGAACCCATTCCGAAACCCCTCAAGAACCACATCAACATCTCTCTGCGCCCCTTTTCGGAAAAGTCCGGGCGCATGTCAACGCGCCGTTTTGTACAATTCCAATCGATTTAAGAAGGCTCCGGCGCACAATTCGCCGACTTCTGCCAGATTTCCCGGGAAACCTTGGCCAAACAACGGCATTGCGCAAGCGTCGTCTTCGTAGAATGACGATAGCACCCTCCCCGGAAGCCAGCGAACAGACCATTTCCCGCCAACAGCCCGATCCACAGTTTTTGCGCCCTTCGACATTGTCGAGGGCGACCGTAAGCGAGGCGCTTTCGGCCGATCATGCCCGCCGCGGCCTGCCCGACGCCTCGACCTGCCAGCAGCGGCCTTCGGCAGCCACATATCGCAGCATCCCTTGCTATCGCCGAAACCAGGTCGCGAACATTCAACCCCACCACATCGGCTCATCTGCCAATTCGCAGCATGCCAAGGAATTTTCGCGACGAGTAGATCAAAGCCTTGCGAGCAGCCTTCGTGACTTGGCGCAGAAAAAGGCCATACAAAGCGTTGTAGCCATGCCTTCCTGCCAAGATATCCAGATATCCGTTCTGCAGAGTGCTTGCATCGGCAAAGGCCCAGGCGAAGGGTTTATGGACAAGCTTCGGAAAGATAAAATATCTCAAAATGTTGGCCTGCCGCAGGCTGGCGGAGATTTTCGAGTATTCGCCACCATATTCCTGCAGCGCGGATGATCCGACGCCTTTCTCATTGGAGGAAAGAACCGCGTTGGCCGCCGCGGCCCCCGTCTCCATCGCGTAAGCGATTCCTTCGCCTGTTATTGGATCCACGACCCCGGCAGCGTCGCCGCAGAGGAGAATATTGCCTCTTCCAGGCGTCCTTCGGAAATCCCCAAAGGGAATATACTGGCCCTTTACCCTGTAGTCGGCGATCGCGAGATTCTTGTATGACAGGTACGTCTCAAGGCTTTGTTTGAGGTCGGGGTTGAACCGGTGAATGCCCCCAACGCCAATTGTGAACGTCTTGTGTTTCGGGAATATCCAGCCGTACCCCCAGTGAGCGGCGCCGAAATCGATCTCCACGCGATCTGAGGCATCAGGCATAGCGGATCGTGGAACCTCCACTTCAAGGCCAAATCCGATGGTCTTGGGATCGAAGGAGGCTCCGAAAAGGGCTTTCGCGATTTGGCTGTTCACGCCATCAGCCCCAATCAGAAACCTGAAGGCCAAGGATTCTCCGGTTTTGAGTTGCAGCATGTTGTTTTGGAGGTCGACGTTGACGATCTCCGCGCTGAGCCTCAGATCAACAGAGGCCTCCCTGGCGATCTCCAGAAGGTAGTTGTCGAATTCCTTGCGCATTGTGAAATAGAGCGTGGAATAACCAGTATTGTCCGCCAGGAAGCTGTTGTTGGAATAGAAGCGCAAGCGATCCGAAGAGACGAACAATTTTTCATCCCAGGATCGTCGAAACACGGCCTCGAACACCGCTTTGCTACGGCCGCTGACGAGCCCTCCGCACAACTTGTCCCGAGGAAACGCAGTTTTGTCGATGAGGCAGGTTCGAAATCCCTGAGATGCCGCGGTGAACGCGGCCGCGCTGCCGGCTGGGCCGCCACCGACGACGATGAGATCGAACTGGGTCTGTGAGTCCGGCTTCATAGCTGGGCCGAGATCCTTTGGGCAAACGCGTGAAACACGCCATATTAGACGCAACGAATGGCAGCAATCCTTTCGAAGCCGTCCCGGATGATCGGATCAATCGTACGGTTATCGTGTGTTGTAAATGATCGCTGACAATTCAAGGGGTTGTAAGAAATCCATCCTCGTCACAGTATGACGACAGTCCCGAAAGCCAGCGAACAGACCATTCCCGCCAATGACCCGATCCACAGTTTTCGCGCCTTTCGACATTGTCGAGGGCGACCGCAAGCGAGGCACCGTGCTTTTGGCCGATCATGCCCGCCGCGACCTGCCGGACGACTATGGCACCCTCGGCATGCCCTCGGCGGAGTTCGACCGCCACATCGCCTACGACATCGGCGTCGAAGCGGTGACGCGCGAACTGGCCGCCCTGCTCGGCGTGCCGGCGGTGATCGCCAATTTCTCGCGGCTGCTGATTGATCCCAATCGCGGCGAGGACGACCCGACGCTCATTCGCCAGCTCTATGATGGAACCGTCGTGCCGGGAAATTATCCGATGGCGCCCGAGGAGCGCGAAAGGCGGCTCGACACCTTCTACCGGCCCTACCACGACGCGGTCGGCGCCATGATTGCTTCCGTCGCGCAGGCTTCCGGACAGGCACCCTTCATCTTCTCAGTGCATTCCTTCACGCCGGTCATGCAGGGCATCAAGCGCCCATGGCATGTCGGCATATTGTGGGACCTTGACGACCGGGTGGCGCGGCCGCTGATCGACATGCTGGCCAGAGACAAAAACCTCGTCGTCGGCGACAACGAGCCCTATGACGGCGCGCTGCGTGGCGACACCATGTTCAAGCATGCCATTGTCAATGGCTACGCCCACGCATTGATCGAGATCCGCCAGGACCTGATATCAGACCAGAAGGGCGCGATCGCCTGGGCCGAGCGCCTGGCACCGATCGTTGACGCGATCAACCGCCGTCCCGATATACATGTCGTGAAGATGTTTGGCTCGCGCACCGGGCCGGTGTGAGGATCAGGAAAATGACCGAACTCAGCGACGAGCAAAAGCGCGATTTCGAGGCCGCCGCCTTTCGGCGCCTGGTCGAGCACCTCAGAGAACGCAACGACGTGCAGAACATCGACCTGATGAATCTCGCCGGCTTCTGCCGCAACTGCCTGTCGAACTGGTACCGCGAGGCGGCGAACGCCGAGGGCGTCGACCTCGGCAAGGACCAGTCGCGCGAGATCGTCTACGGCATGCCCTATGCCGAGTGGCAGGCACTAAACCAGACCGAGGCCTCGGATGCCAAGAAGGCCGAATTTGAGGCCAGGCGGCCGAAGGATCACTAGGCAGGCCTGATACGGCGAGCGACCGCCGACCACCTTCTTCCGGCGCCTGTGTGGACCAAACCTCCGCGGCTTCGTCATCCTAGGGCGGAGCAAGGAGCGAAGCGACGCGGCGCAGACCCTAGGATCCATGCCGTGACGGCCGGCACAAGCACAGCGGCTCAGAATGAAGGTCGCGCCACCAAGCCAGATTCTGCACCGTATCATCGCACATTTGGCACGGAATGGATCCTCGGGTCTGCGCCGCGTCGCTTCGCTCCTTGCTCCGCCCGTGGATGACGAAGGGAGGCGCGTTTCGGCTAATCTCCGAGGTGTCAGCCCGCCATCAGCAATGCCGGTCCTATTTCAACCTTTGGTCCAAGCATCTCCACACAGGCAGCGCTTGACTACAATTTGAATCGATCTAATTTGCCGCGCAAAGCCATTTTCTGACCGGATTCGCCTTATGAACGCGCCAAACGCCATGCAGACTGCCATTCGCGGGCGATGGGCCGTGGCGGCCATTTTCCTCGCTAATGGCTTCCTGACCGGCAGCTGGGCGCCGCAGATCCCGGTGTTCCTGACCCGGCTCGACATCACCAAGTTCACGCTCGGCCTGCTGATCCTCTTGTTCGGCGTCGGCGCCGTCGCCGCGATGAGCTGGTGCGGCCATCTGATCTCCAGACATGGCTCGCGCACCGTGCTGCGCTGGTTCGCCCTTTGCGGCAGCCTTGGCCTGCTGGTCGTAGCGCTGGCGCCCAACGTGCCGCTGGCGGCGATTGCCATGGTCATTTTCGGCGGCTCGATCGGCGGCATGGATGTCGCCATGAATGCCAATGCAGTGGTGGTGGAGCGAAAATTGTCGCGCGCGATCATGTCTTCCTCGCACGGCTTCTGGAGCCTTGGCGGTTTCGCCGGAGGCGGCCTCGGCGGCTTTGCCATCCAGCACTACGGCCATCTCGCCCACGCCGCGGTGGTGACAGTGCTTGCCTTCGCGGTGATCGCGTTTGCCGTCGGCCATCTGGTCGCCGAGGACAAGCCGCAGGCGGCCGAGCATCATAAATTCGCCCTACCGGCAAACCCGTTGGTCTACCTGATCGGGCTGATGGCGTTGCTGACGATGATCTCCGAAGGCGCGGTACTCGATTGGGCAGCGCTGTATCTCAGGCAGGAACTCGGTGCCGACCTTGCCGTCGCCGGTCTGGCCTACGCCGCCTTCTCCGGCGTCATGGCGATCATGCGCTTCTTCGGCGACGGCGTGCGCAACCGTTTTGGCGCGGTGACGACGCTGCGTGGCTCGGCTGTTGTCGCTGCCGCCGGCATGCTGATCGCCGGCCTGTCACCCTCCCCCTGGCTCGCCATCGCCGCCTTTGCCCTGTGCGGCTTTGGCATCGCCAATATGGTGCCGATCATCTTTTCGGCAGGCGGCAACCAGGAAGGCATGTCGTCTGGAACCGGCATGAGCGTCGTCACCACCATGGGCTATTCCGGCATTCTGGTGGCGCCGTCGGCGATCGGCTTCGTCGCCGAGCATTCCAGCTTCGGCCCGATCTTCATCGCCATGTCGGTGCTGCTGATTGTCGTCTTGCTGATGGCGGGCCTCGCTCACCGCGCCGAATTCGCACCAGCACCCGCCGAATAGCGTTTCAGCTCCTCGTGGAGAAAGTCAGCCACGCGGCGGATGCGCACGCTGCTGCGCACGTCGCGATGCATGGCCAGCCACACCGGCAAGTCAGGCAGCGGCAGGCCGGGCAGCACTTTCTCCACCAGCGGATCGCGATCGGCAAGCGGCTCCTGGCCAAGGCCAATGCCGTTTCCCGCCCGCACCGCTTCCCATAAAACGATCTGGTTGTCGGCCCTGAAGCGGAAACTGCCACGGGTGACCGGAATGCCATGCTGATTGAAGCCTCGGATTATTTCGTCGCCGCGGTCGAAACCTATCAGCGCGTGGTCGACGAGATCGGCCGGTCCCAGCGGACGGCCGCGCCGATCGAGATAGGATGTCGCCGCGCAGGCGCACAGCGCGATGTCGCAGACCTTGCGCGCCACCAACTCGTTCTGCGCCGGCTTGACCATGCGGATGGCGATGTCGGCGTCTCGGCGCAGCAGGTTCTCGACTTGGTTCGAGGCGACGATCTCAACCTCGATGCCGGGTTCCTCAATGCCGAGCCGCGCCATCATGTCGGGCAGCACATAGGCAGCCACCACCTCGCTGGCGGCAATGCGTACCGTACCCTCGATGGCCTCGACCGAGCCCAGCGCCAGCAGTGAAAAACCGCTCGCCTGTTCGCTCACCGCCTTGCCGCGCTCGAACAGCGTGGCGCCGGCTTCCGTCAGCGCATAGCCGCTTCGCCCGCGCCGGAACAGGGTGACACCGAGCGCCTGCTCCAGTTCCCCGATGTGACGGCCAAGCGTCGGCTGGCTGGCCGACAGCTTGCGCGCGGCCGCCGACAGGCTGCCGGTTTCCGCGACCGTGACGAAGCTCTTGATGAGGTTCCAATCGATATCTTCCATTCATTTTTGAATATCAAATGTCCAGACATAGTCAATTTCTATTCGAATGTGATGGAGCGATATTCGACCTGCAAACAACGACACCCCAGCAATCACCAAACAGGAGAACTCAGATGACCAAGATCGCAATCCTCGGCGCCAATGGCCGCCTCGGCCGCGTCGTCGGCAAGGCTTTTATCGATGCCGGCTTCGACGTCCGCGCTGTCACCCGCACCGGCAAGGTGCCGGCCGAACTCAAGGGCGCCACGGCGGTTGCCGGCGACGCGCTGGACCGCCAATCGCTGACCCGCGCCACCGAGGGCGTCGACATCATCTTCAACGGCCTCAACCCGATCTACACCGACTGGGGCAAGTGCCTGCCGATGGCCGAAAACGTCATGGCCGCTTGCCATGCCAACGGCGCGCTGCATCTCTTCCCCGGCACCGTCTACAATTACGGCTCGCCGATGCCGGCGGTGATCACGGAAGACACGCCGTTCCACCCGACGACAGAGAAGGGCCGCATCCGCTGCGCCATGGAAGACCTGTTCCGCAGCGAGGCCGAGGCCGGCCGCGTCCGCACCATCATTCTGCGGGCCGGCGACTTCTTCGGCGGCACCGGCAGCGGCTCCTGGTTCGACCTGGTCGTCGCCGCCAAGATCGGCAAGGGCACCTACACCGCACCCGGCCCGGTCGACCTCGTGCATGAATGGGCCTATCTGCCGGATTTCGCCGTTGGCTTCGTCGCACTGGCGAAGAATCTCGACAAGCTCGGCCCCTATGAGTCGCTGAACTTTCCGGGCCACGCGGTCACCGATCTGCAGATCAAGGCGGCCGCCGAGAAGGCCGTCGGCCGTCCGCTCAAGATGACCTCGATGCCCTGGTGGGTGCTGCGCGCCGGCAGCCCGTTCGTGGCGATGTGGCGCGAGATCGTCTCGATGTCATATCTGCGCTTCGAGCCGCATCAACTGGCCTCGACCCGGCTGGAAGGCATCATCGGCGAGATTCCGCACACACCGCTCGATCAGGCGGTCGCCGCGGCCCTGCAAGACATCGGTATCGCCACCGTGAACGGCGCTTCGAAAGCTGCCTGAGCGCAACGATGAGAGCGGCGCGAACTCAGAGCCGCCCCATCAGCAGCAACACCAGGACAACCACCAGTACCACGCCAAGAATGCCCGACGGTCCATAACCCCACGAGCGCGAATGCGGCCACGCCGGCACCGCGCCGATGAGGACAAGGATCAGGACGATGATGACGATGGTGCTGATCGGCATGAAGAGTTCCCCGCATTTGAAGTCGTGCGGGGGAACAATGCAAAAGGCCGCCCGGTTGTTCCGGGCGGCCTTTGCCATTCCAAATCACACAGTGCGCCTATTCGGCGGCTTTCGGGAAGGCGATCGCCGGTTCGGCGTTCACCGTCGGCGCATCCGACGAGATCTCGCCCTTGCCGCGCCGGAACAGCCGGCTGAACAGACCGCGCCGCGCGCCGGGCTTGATCTTGGCGCGGGTAAACACCATCAGCATCGATGGCGTCACCACCAGTGTCAGTACGGTGGCGAAGGACAGGCCGAAGACGATCGCCGAGGACAGCGAAATCCACCATTGCGTCGACGGCGCATTGATCGTCGTCTCGTGATGGAAGATTTCCAGGCCAAGGCCGAAGGCGATCGGCAGCACGCCGAGGATGGCCGACACCGCCGTCAGCACCACCGGCCGCGCGCGCTCGCGGCAGGTCTGCAGCACAGCCTCCATCTTGTCCCAGCCTTCTTCACGCAGTCGGTCATAGGTGTCGATCAGCACGATGTTGTTGTTGACCACCACGCCGGCCAGCGCGATGACGCCGATGCCCGACATGACGATGCCGAACGTCTCGCCTGTTATCAGCAGCCCGAGGAAGACGCCGATCGTCGCCATGACCACGCAGGACAGCACCAGCCAGACACTGGTGAACTTGTTGAACTGCGCCAGCAGCACCAGGAAGATCAGGAAAATCGCCGCACCGAAGGCCTTGCTGAGGAAGGCGCTGGCTTCGGCGCTGTCCTCGTTCGAGCCGGCGAGCTTCCAGCGGATGCCGCTGCCGAGATTCATGTCGGTGACGGCCTGCGTAACCTCCTGCTGGACGGCCGCCACCTGGGCGCCGGCGGCAACGTTGGCCTGCACCACCACGGTGCGGGCACCGTCGATACGGTTGAGGATGCCGACGCTCGGCTTCGCCTTACGCACGACGAAGTTCGAGATCGGTACCGATCCTTGCGAGGTCTGCACCCTGAGTTCGTCAAGCGTCGACAGCGTACGCCGGTCCTCCGGCAGGCGCAGCCGAATGTCGACCGCCTTGTCGGCGCCGGCAGGCCGGTATTCCGAGAGCTTCAGACCATTGGTGACGAGTTGCACCACCGTCCCGACGGCGGTCGGGCTGATGCCGTATTGCGCTGCCTTGGCACGGTCGACCTCGATCGCCCAGTCGACACCGGGCGGCGGCAGGCCGTCGGAGATATCGATGACGCCGGGCACCTTGGCGATGCGCGCTGCCACCGCACGCGCCTTCTCGTCCAATCCCTTGGGATCGACTGCCGAAAGCCTGATCTGGATCGGCTTGCCGGTCGGCGGGCCGGCTTCCGGCACGCGCACCTCGACATCGACGCCGGGAATGCCGGCCATGACGCCACGCAGATCGTTCAGGATATCGTTCGCCGATTTGCGCTCGCGCCAGTCGATGAATTCGTACTGGATAACGCCGACAACGTCTTCGGGCACATCCTGCCCGCCGCCGTCGGACTTGCCGACACGGGTATAGACCGACTTCACGCCGGGCCAGCCGAGCAGCCGGTTTTCGGCGATCTTGGTCGCGGTATCCATTTCGGCCAGCGAGAGGTTGCCGCGGGCATGCACATAGAGCAGGCCGTAATCCGGCTCCACGCTCGGGAAGAACTCGACGCCGGCGCCATATTTCGAATAGCCGACGAAGATGCCGGCCAGCAGCACGACGGTGAGCACCAGCACGGTGATGGGGAAGCGCACCGCCTGCTTGACGACGGCCATGTACCAGCCGTCGCGATTGTCATTCTCGTGATGCTCCGGTGCCTTGGCGAAGATCGCGCCCAGCGTCGGCGCGAAGACCAGCGCATAAAGCATCGACGCAGACAGCGTCACGATCAGCGTGATCGGCATGTACTTCATGAAGTCGCCGATGATGCCGGGCCAGAACAGCAGCGGCGAAAACGCCGCGATGCGCGTCATCGTCGCGGCGATGACCGGACCGGCCATGCGCTTGGCGGCGAGCGCGAAGGCTTCCTGCTTCGGCATGCCCTCGCTCATGCGCCGTTCGGCGAATTCGGTGACGATGATGGCGTCGTCGACCAACATGCCGACCGCCAGGATGAGGCTGAACAGCACGATCATGTTGATCGTGTAGCCCATCATCGCCAGCAACAATATTCCGATCAGGAAGGATGACGGAATGGCGAGACCAATAAGCAGCGAGGCACGGCCGGACAGCGCGTAGAGGATGACGATGAACACCAGGATGACGGCGATCATCACATGGTTCTGCAGGTCGCCAAGCAGCTGGTTGACGAAGACCGACTTGTCCTGCGTGTAGGTGACGTGCATCCCCTCGGGCATCGTCTTGACGAAGCCGTCGGACACTGCCCGCACCTTGGTCAGCGTGTCGATCAGATTGGCGCCGATGCGCTTCTTGACCTCGATGGCGATGGCCGGCTTGCCGTTGAGGCGCGTGATCGTCGTGGCGTCGGCGAAGGTCGAGCGGATCGTCGCGATGTCCTTGGCCTGCACCACGGCATTGGGGCCGGCCACCACCGGCAGCGCCGCCACATCCTCCGGCGTCTCGATCAGTGATGGCACCTTGACGGCGTATTTGCCTTCCGAGCCTTCGATGTTGCCTGCGGCGACAAGGCTGTTGGAAGCGCCGACGGCGCCGATCAGCTGATCGAGCTGCAAGCCGTAGGAAGACAGCTTCATCGGATCGATGACAACTTCGACCAGATCGTCGCGCGAGCCCTGCAGCGAACCTTCGAGAACGCCCGGCACCTCCTCAATGCGGTCGCGCAGTTCGCGCGCCGCGGCGGCCAGCACGCGTTCGGGCAGTTCGCCGGACAGAGTGACGACGAGCACCGGGAATTCGGAAATGTTGACCTCGGTGACGACAGGCTCCTCGGCCGCCTGCGGCAGGTCGGCCTTGCCATCCTGCACCTTGGAGCGCGTGTCCTGCAGCGCCGTCGCCAGGTTCGTCTGCGGCTGGAACTCGACCAGCACATAACCGCCGCCCTGGAAGGCGGCCGAGCGCATTTCCTTGAGGCCTTTGAGGCTCTTCAGCTTGCTTTCCATCGGCCGCAGCAGAAGGCGCTCGGAATCTTCAGGCGAAATGCCTTGATAGATCAGGCTGACATACATCATCGGAATCGGAACGTCGGGTTCCGCTTCCTTCGGCGTCGACTGATAGGCGACCCAGCCTGCAATCAGCAGGAAGACCAGGACCGAGATGGTCAGGCGGGCGTTGTTGATCGCGAGTTTGACGATATCCATGGCTAACGCCTGTCGTTGAATTTCAGGAGCTGCGTCGCAGCCGATTGACCCCGCCCGGAGTACCCGCCGCCGTGGCCAGCGCTACTGCGTCCCGCCGGTGGCTTCGCCGATCAGCTTGTTGATGGTCGCCTGGTCGGCTTCGACCGGCTTGACCTCATCGCCTTCCTTCACCAGCTCCTGGCCGGCAACGATGATGCGCGCGTCGGCCGGGATGCCGCCAAGCACGAGGCCGGTCGGCGTGTCATCGACCAGATCGATCGGGAAGAACGCCACCTTGTTGTCCTTGCCGACGGCGCGGATGCCGAGATCGCCCTTGTCGCCCAGCGTCACCACCGAACGCGGCAGCAGGACCGCGTCGGTCGGCAATGCGCTGAGCTGGATTTCCGCCGTCATGCCGGCCGGCACGGAGCCGTCGCCATTGGGAATGGCAACCTCGACGCGGAAGGTGCGGGTCGCCGACGATGCGTCGCGGCTGATATAGCGCACCGTGCCTTCGACGGTCTGGCCGCTGACCAGCCGCACATTGGCCTTGTCGCCGATCTTGAGATAGCCGAGGTCGCGCTCGCTGATCTCGCCGCGCGCAATCACCGGATCGAGCTTGAGGATGGTCGCCACCTCGCCGCCCTGCATCACCGAACTGCCGAGTTCCACCGGCACGCGATCGATGACGCCATCGAAGGGCGCCTTCACTTCGTTGCGGTCAAGCTCGGCCTGCGCGGTATCCAGCTGCGATTGCGCCAGGGTCAGATTGGAGCGGGCGGTGTCGAGCTGCAGCTTGGGCAAATTGCCAGTCTTCATCAGCCGCAGGGACGCGTCCAGCTCGGCTTGCCGTTGCGCGACAAGCTGCCTGGCATTGTCGCGCATCGAGATCTTTTCCTCGGCGGCCAGCATCAGCACCAGATCGCCGGTCTTGACGTGATCGCCTTGCTTGACCGGCAGCTTTTCGATGACGCCGGCGACGCGGGTGGCAAGCACGGCGCGCTTGTCGGCCTCGGTCAGCCCGGAGATGCGGATGGCGCGCGCATAGGTCTTGCGTGGCGGCGTCACCACCGCGACGGTGCGCAACGGCGCCTTCGGCTCGGCTTCAGCGGCCTTCGGCTTGCTCGCATCCGGCGTCTTGCCCTGCTCGACCTCGGCCGCCTTGGCCTTGTTGGCCGCTAAGCTGCCGACCGACGAGAACTCACCTGTCCCCATCCAGGCCGCGAAGCCAATGAGCACAACAATGGCTGCAAGCTTGTGAAACCTGATTCTCGGCATCGTCGTTTTTTCCGTTGCGGGTTCGGCCAGCACCGCGCCTTGATGACGCGGGCGCGTCGCCGATATGGGTGCGCGCCTGACCGTGTTCAAATTGCCGTGATGGGCGAGGGCGCTTCTACATCAAAGTTGCACCGCAATATAGTCCGAAAGTTGCAGCAGCATTGCGGTGTCGGGCAGAGTGTGGCCGCCGCTAAACTGCTTTCGACATGCTAAAATACCTGCGGAGCGAGTTCGCAGCCGGCTCATGATCCGCCTCACATGGCCAGTCCCGGATGACCGATCTGTCATTACCGACAGGCTGCATAGCGCTCCCGGAGATGCTGCAGCCAACGTGCACGGGATTTCAGATCTGGATGCGGATTTTGACCGACGAGCCAGACTATTTGCTGGCAGAGAATGGCATCAAACCACGGCAACGCGGCACTTGACCAATGCATTGGAATTGCTCGGAAAATTGCACGCTACGCCAATCTGGCGAGGATTGCCCGAGGCCGGCTCTTCGACATGGAGCCCGGCGTCGAGAACGTCAGCATCGGTGGCACCGGAACGTCTAGGGTCGGCATGGCCCACCGGATCGCGGCGTGGCACGAGCACGGTGCGACCGCGAAAACCCGGACTATTTTCCGTTCCATTTTCAGGAGTGGCGTCGATCGTTCCGCTCGCCATTGTGCGGCAATACGCAACCACGGCGCACGGCACCGCCCGAATGTTGGTGGCAGCAGGCGTCAGCATGATGAAGCGTCCTCCACACGCGAAGGTTGTCGCTTTGCCGGATCGCCCTGGGCATTACTCGGATTTCCGAAAGACCTCGCTGATGGTCTTGATCGATCCAGGGATAGCCAGGCGGCCTGATGCGGATCGGCTATCGCTCCTTCGGCATCTGACAGGCTCAGGCCCGGCGGCGTTCGGCTTCGGGGTTCTTGCGAGCGGCAAGAAACTCCTTCACCCGGCGGCCGGGCGCTGGACCGCGCAGCGGCTTGTAGCCGTCATCGAGTTCACCGGAGAGATCGAGCGTGGCCCGTTTGCCGACAGCTTCGTAATTCTCCTCCAACCAGTCGCTGGCAGCGGTGCGGCCGAGATCTCTGAGATAGCTCAGGAACGCCCATTCGGCATTGACCTTGGACGATGCCGACAGGTCCTTGAACGCCTCGTCGGCATCGATGCGGTGCATGCGGATGTCGCGATATTCGCCACGCGGCAAGCGGCCGGCGGCGATCAGTTCCTTGACGAAGGCGATGGAGCGGAATTCGCTCAGCAGCCCGGCATTGAAGGTGATCTCGTCGATGCGGTTCTGTATCTCGTTGGCGCTTCTCGGCGTGCCTTCGCGCACCACCGGATTGATCTGCACCAGCAGCACGTCCTCGGTTGCCGCCGTCTTGAAGAATGGGAACAGCGCCGGATTGCCGCCATAGCCGCCATCCCAATAGGGCACGCCCTTGATCTCGACGGCGCGGAACAGTTGCGGCAGACAGGCCGAGGCCATCACCGTGTCGAGGTCGATCTCGCCATCGGAAAACACCCGCAGCTGTCCAGTCTCGACATTGGTCGCCGAAATGAACAGTTCCATCGACTTGCAAGCGCGGACATTTTTGAAATCGATCTCCTGCTGCACCACGTCGCGCAGCGGATTAAGGCCGAGCGGATTGGCGACATAGGGCGAAAACACCCGCGACATGGTGTCGAAGACGACGTAGCCCGGCGTGTTCTCGATCGACCAGTTGCCCCAGGCAACATCCCACGGCATGCGCTGCACCGGGCTGAACCGGCCTTTCGCCGCCACGGCACGCCAGAAATCATCGAGCTTCTTGCGCGCACCCTCGACCCCGCCGCGCACATATCCGTCGGCCAGCGCCACCGCGTTCATGGCGCCGGCGCTGGTGCCGGAGACGGCCGATATCTCCAGCCTGCCGTCCTCCAGCAGGCGGTCGAGCACGCCCCAGGAAAAAGCGCCGTGCGAGCCGCCGCCCTGAAGCGCGATGTTGATCTTCTTCTTTTCCTCCGCCTTACCGTTCTTGGTCATGGCGTTCCTGTCATCTGATGCGCCAACCTGCCCCCACGTCATTGAAGGATGCAGTTGCCGGCGACTTATGTTGCAGTGCAGCATATAAGGACGGACCAAGGCAAGAACACGAACACGGTCGCGTGATCACATGAAATTTCGGTCACGCGAAAAAGGCCCTTCCGCTTCGATGCGGAGAGGCCTCGGGTCTTTCGAAACAGAATTGAACTTCAGGCGACGAGGTCCGATACCGGGCCGACATAGCGCGATTGCGGACGGATCAGCCGCCCGGTCGTCTGCTGCTCGCGCGCATGCGCGATCCAGCCGGCAACGCGCCCGGCGGCAAAGACATTGCTGAAAGCCTGCGGCGGAAAACCCGCCGCTTCCAGCACGAGTGCGGTGTAGAACTCGACATTGGTCTGCAGCGCGCGCTGCGGCTTGGCGATCCGCAGCACTTCGAGCGCCGTCTGCTCGACCTTTTCCGCGAAGGCCAGGCGGCGGCCAGTCTCGCCTTCGCCACCGAGCTGCCGCACCACCGCTTTCAGCACATCGGCGCGCGGATCGCGCACGCGGTAGATGCGATGGCCGAAGCCCATGATGCGCCTTCCCTGTGCGATCTCGTCGCGCAGCCAGCCGGCCGCATCGCCATGCGCCTGGATCGCATCGAGCATCTCGATCACCGGACCGGGCGCGCCGCCATGCAGCGGCCCCTTGAGCGCGCCGAGCCCGGCCAGTACCGAGGAAGTCAGGCCGGCCAGTGTCGAGGCGACGACGCGGGTGGCAAAGGTCGAGGCGTTGAGGCCATGGTCGCAAACGGTCACCAGATAGGTGTCGAGCGCTTTTGCCAACGCTTGCGATGGGACGGGGCCTTTCAGCATCCGCAGCATGTCGGCGGCATGATCGACCTCGCCGTCCGGCGCGATCGGCTGCTCACCGCGCTGCAGGCGCAGCAAGGCCGGCGTCAGCACCGCCGGCGCCGCAATCAGCCGGAGCGCGTCGTTCAGCGTTTCGCCATCCGGCAGCAAGGCCATGCCGGCGCGCATGGCGCTGTAGATTTCGAGCGGCGCCAGCACGGGCAGGGAAGGCGCGAGCCGATCGAACACCTCGACGCGTGCCTCACCCAGTTTCGCCGCCAGTTCGCCGTCGTCAGGCAAATCCTCGAAGAAGCCGTCCAGCAGCAAGCGGACGACCTGCGGATAGGTCCATCGGCCGGCTAGCTCCGGCAGCGAATGACCCCTGATCGTCAGGCGGCCGCCCAGACCATCCACGTCGGACAGCACGGTTTCCGCCGCCACCACATCATCGAGCCCATTCGCCATAGCCTTGTCTCCTTGAAGCTTTTCGAGATCGGAGATAAGGCTGGGCAACGCTACCATCAATCTTGATCAATAGAATCAATATCAGAGTCAGAAATGTCGGAATGGTTGTCGCGGGAAGAGGCGCTGGAAAGGCTTCGGGTGAGGCCGCAGACGCTCTATGCCTATGTCAGCCGTGGGCGCATCGGCATGCGCCCGGACCGGGCCGATCCGCGCCGCAGCGAATATCGCGCCGACGACATCGCGGCGCTTGCGACAAGGCGGGCGCGTGGACGCAGCCCTTCGGCCATAGCCGAAAGCGCGATTGCCTGGGGCGAGCCATCGATCGTCACCTCGGTCTCAACCGTCTGGCATGGCCAGCTGATCTATCGGGGCAAGGACGCCGCTGCGCTGTCCGATCATGCCACGCTGGAAGAGACCGCCGCTGTGCTTTGGGCCTTGGCTGAACCAGTGCGCTTCGAAACGCCGTCGCCAGATGCGCCTCGCCAGGTCGGCCGCGCCTCGGCCTTTGCGCAACTCGCCTTGCTTGCCGGCCAGGCGCGGCCTTCGCTCGGACGCAGCGCCGCCTCGCTGTGCACTGATGCCGCGCGCGCGATCGGCGTGCTGGCCGGTGCCCTCGGTGCCGAGACCGGACCGGATCCCGTGCATCGGCGATTGGCTCGGGGTTGGTCGGTCGATGATACCGGTGCCGAAGCGATCCGGCGCGCCCTTGTGCTGCTCGCCGATCACGAGCTCAACGCATCGACGTTCGCGGCCCGCGTCGCCGCCTCCACCGGTGCCTCGCCCGCCGCTTGCCTGCTGGCGGGTCTGGCCACACTGTCCGGCCCTAGACACGGTGGCGCCGGCGAAGCCGTGATGCAGCTGGCGGAGGATGCGGCGCGGCATGGCGCCGATGCCACGATCCGGCGGTGGCTCGGCCATGACCGGCCACTGCCTGGCTTCGGCCATCAACTCTATCCCGAGGGCGATCCCAGGGCCACGGCGCTTCTGGCGGCCATCGACAACACCGACGAGACGTTGCGGGCGCTGGAAACTGCCGCCATTGCCGCGACCGGCGCTCCAGCGAATATCGACTTTGCCCTGGCAGTGCTGACGCGCAGCTTGGGGTTGCCACGCGATGCGCCGTTCCACCTGTTCGCGCTTGGACGCAGCGTCGGCTGGGCCGCGCATATGGTCGAACAGATCCTGAGCGGCAGCATCATCCGGCCACGTGGCCGCTATGAGGGACTGTTGCCCTGACAGCGGACGAAATCGTCAGGCGGACTTGGCATTGGTCCCGAACCGCGCACGATACGCAGCGGGCGTCGTGGAGAACTGCTGACGGAAGTGATGACGCAAGGTCCCCGCCGCGCCAAATCCGGCGGTCTCGGCAATCCGCTCGATCGGCATGGCCGTATCTTCCAGCAGTGTGCGCGCTCGCGAAAGCCGCTCCGAGAGCAGCCAGCGCGCCGGCGTGACGCCGGTTGCGGCCGCGAACCGGCGCAGGAATGTCCGCTCGCTCATCCCGGCCAGGTCCGCCAGGACAGCGACGGGATATTCGGCGGAAATATTGGCACGCATTCTGTCGATCAAGGGACCCAGCCGGCTGCGTTCGTGCGGCTCCGGAACGGAACTCTCGACATACTGCGCCTGACCGCCGTCGCGGTGCGGCGGCACAACCAGGCGTCGCGCCACCATGTTGGCCGCCTTGGTGCCGAAGTCGCGCCGCACCAGATGCAGGCAGAGATCGATGCCGGCAGCGCTGCCGGCCGATGTCAGCACATTTCCCTCATCGATGTACAAAACGTCCGGGACCACGGTGATGTCGGGATACATCTCCCTCAGTTTCTCGCTATAGCGCCAATGTGTGGTCGCTCTTTTGCCTGCAAGCAGTCCGGCGGCGGCAAGCACGAAGACGCCAGAACAGATCGAAAGAATTCGAGCACCCTTCTCGTTTGCCTTCCGAAGCGCCTCGATCAGCGACGGCGGCACGGGGGCATCTGGTCCGCGCCATCCAGGCACGACCACTGTATCGGCCTGGCCGATCAGATCCGTACCGCCATCAGCGACGATGCGCACGCCGCCCAGCGCGCGCATTTCACCGGGGTCGATCCCGGCAACCGCAAAACGGTACCAATCCTCGCCCATTTCCGGCCTGGGCAAGGCAAAGACTTCAACCACCACACCAAACTCGAACGTGCATAAGCCGTCATAGGCAACGGCAACGACAAGAGGGTTGGCAGGGCGCGGATTGGCGGGCGGAAGATTTGGCATGATCTTGACGATATATGGCAAAGCTGCCAGCTGCAATCACCCTGCCCGGGTGCTTTATCTCCGTCGCATCAGCAATGGAGATACGAGAATGAGCTACGTGACGGACATTGCAGCGGCATCGCCGGAGATTGCCCGGGACCACTTTTTGCGCCGGCTTTCCGTCGAGACCGATTGCTCCGACGTCGCAGCAGCGCTGCGCGGCGGAGAGCCGGACTTTGTCCTTCTGCATGTGGTCGGTTCTCCGGAAGCCTATGAACGCCGCCATGTGCCCGGCGCGCTGCATCTGCCGCACCGCGAAATCAATGCAAAGCGGATGGCACAATGGCCGGCAGGCACGCTGTTCGTCGTCTATTGCGCCGGACCGCATTGCAATGGCGCGGACCGGGCGGCCTTCAAGCTGGCCGGTCTCGGCCGGCCGGTTAAGATCATGATCGGTGGCATTTCAGGCTGGCAGGACGAAGATCTCCCCTTCGCTTCAGGCAAGGAGCCTGGTGTCTTGCGCGCATGATCGCCAGCCCGAGGCCCGTGCGCCAACCAGACAAGATCGGCAACGAGGACAAAAAGACATGCGCAACGCGGCGATTACCGTCCGTCCGTTCGAGCGGCGGGATGTCGGCGCGGTGCTGGTCCTCATGCGGGCACTCGCGGTCTTCGAGGGCTATGACGACAAGTTCCGCGTCACCGAGGCCGACCTGATCACGCATGGGCTGGGGCCATCGCCCCGCTTCGTTGTGTTTGTGGCGGAGCGAAAGGACGTTATCGTCGGCATCGCCGTCCACTACATCATCCCCTGGACTTACGATCTGAAGCCTGTCGTCTGGCTTAAGGAACTTTATGTCGCCGAGGCGGCGCGCGGCATGTCGGTCGGCCATCTGCTTGTTGAACGGCTTCGCCGATACGCCGCAGACATTGGCGCATCCGCCATCAAATGGACGGTGCTGAAATCCAACATGCCGGCCAAGGCTTTCTATCGCTCGCTCGACGGGCGGGCCGACGATATCTGGGAATTGTGGCAGATGACGATCGACGGGTAACGCACGGCCGGATTTGACCTAAACGCTACGCCTGACCGGCTGCCTGCTCACGACATCGTGTCGAGTTTGCGCTGCATGGCCGCGATCTGGCTCTTCAGCTCCTGAAGGTCGTCGGGTTTCTCCGGCGTTTCCTTCTTGGCCGGCTCGGCGGGAGCCGCGGCTGGCGTGGAGCCGGCTGGCGGGAACGGCGTGAACAGCCGCATCGCATTCTGGAACATTTCCATGTTGCGGCGCGTCTGCTCTTCCAGCGCCTTGATCGGCGTCGCAATCTTCATCACGTCGAGCGGCGACTTGCCGATGGCGCCCTTCATCTGCTCGCGAAAGCGCTCCTGCTCCTTGGAAAAGGCCAGCATCGACTGTTCGAGGAAGCTCGGCACGATCATCTGCATCTGGTCGCCATAATAGGCGATCAACTGGCGCAGGAACGGGATCGGCAGCATGTTCTGCCCATCCTTGTTCTCCAGTTCGAAAATGATCTGCGTCAGCACCGGATGCGTGATGTCATCGCCGGTCTTGGCGTCCTGGACGGTGAACTCCTCGCCCTTCTTGACCATCTCGGCCAGATCCTCGAGCGTCACATAGGTGCTCGTCCCCGTATTATAGAGGCGGCGATTGGCGTATTTCTTGATAATGATCGGGTCGTCTTTTGCGGCCATCTGCATCCTCCCCGGACACCGGCTGGCCTGAGTAAGCAGCCGGTAACGATTGCGCCTTTTCAAAGGATATGCGCAAAAGCGTCATAATTCCAAGCAGTTTGTGCAGTGCGGCATCATTTAATGCTGCAGGGCGGGCACAATATGCTGCGCAGCAATGCAAGGACCGCCTCCATGGCAACATGCGGCCTGCTTGCGGCGCATGGGCGCCATGCCCATTTCCGGTTTGACTTGGATCATGGAAAGGGCAAGAAAAGTCCCCAACAATGCCCAAAAACACGACAGCTCGAAGTCTGGAGAAGAAAATGTCCTCTGCCAATTCCATCGTTGTCGCCAGTGCCGCGCGCACGGCCGTTGGATCTTTCAACGGTGCTTTCGCGGCCACCCCGGCGCATGAACTCGGCGCCGTCGTCATCAAGGAGCTTTTGTCGCGCGCCGGTGTCGAGGCCGCCGAAGTTGACGAGGTGATCCTCGGTCAGGTGCTGACCGCGGCCCAAGGCCAGAACCCGGCCCGCCAGGCCTCGATCATTGCCGGCCTGCCCAAGGAAACCACTGCCTGGGGCCTCAACCAGGTTTGCGGCTCGGGCCTGCGCGCCATTGCGCTCGGCATGCAGCAGATCGCCACCGGTGACGCCAAGGTGATCATCGCCGGCGGCCAGGAGTCGATGTCGCTGTCGCCACACGCCGAGCACCTTCGCGCGGGCGTCAAGATGGGCGACTACAAGATGATCGACACCATGATCAAGGACGGGCTGTGGGATGCCTTCAACGGCTATCACATGGGCAACACCGCCGAGAACGTCGCGCGCCAGTTCCAGATCACGCGTGACGACCAGGACCAGTTCGCACTGGCCTCGCAGAACAAGGCCGAGGCCGCGCAGAAGGCCGGCAAGTTCAAGGACGAGATCGTTGCCTTCACCATCAAGGGCAAGAAGGGCGACACCATTGTCGACCAGGACGAATACATCCGCCACGGCGCAACGATCGATGCCATGACCAAGCTGAAGCCGGCCTTCGACAAGGACGGCACCGTGACCGCCGCCAACGCTTCCGGCATCAATGATGGCGCGGCCGGCGCGCTGCTGATGAGCGAAGCGGAAGCCGCAAGGCGCGGCATCACCCCGCTGGCGCGCATCGTCTCCTGGGCAACCGCCGGCGTCGATCCGGCGATCATGGGCACCGGACCCATTCCTGCCTCGCGCAAGGCGCTGGAAAAGGCTGGCTGGTCGGTCGGCGATCTTGATCTGGTCGAGGCCAACGAGGCTTTCGCCGCGCAGGCCTGCGCGGTCAACAAGGACATGGGCTGGGATCCCTCGATCGTCAACGTCAATGGCGGCGCCATCGCCATCGGCCATCCGATCGGCGCCTCGGGCGCCCGCATCTTCAACACGCTTGTCTACGAGATGCGGCGCCGCGGCGCCAAGAAGGGCCTCGCCACCCTGTGCATCGGCGGCGGCATGGGCGTCGCCCTGTGCATCGAAGCACTCTGAAAAAAGTGAGTAGTGAATAGGGAGTAGCGAATAGGGAAGAATGGCTTCAGCGCGGCGGGACGCCAAATCCCTACTCGCTATTGGCTACTCCCTACTCACTCTTCCGACCAAAGGGAGGAAATATGACCAAGGTTGCAATCGTCACGGGTGGATCGCGCGGCATCGGCGCGGCGATCTCGATCGCTTTGAAAGCCACCGGCTATTCGGTTGCCGCGAACTATGCCGGCAATGACGAGGCGGCGGCGAAGTTCAAGGCCGAGACCGGCATTCCGGTCTACAAATGGTCGGTCGCCGACTATGACGCTTGCGCCGCCGGCATCAAGCAGGTCGAGGCCGACCTCGGCCCGGTCTCGGTGCTGGTCAACAATGCCGGCATCACCCGCGACGCCATGTTCCACAAGATCACGCGCGAGCAGTGGAAAGAAGTCATCGACACCAACCTTTCCGGCGTCTTCAACATGACGCATCCGCTGTGGGGCGGCATGCGCGACCGCAAGTTCGGCCGCGTCATCACCATCTCCTCGATCAACGGCCAGAAGGGCCAGGCTGGCCAGGTCAACTATTCCGCCGCCAAAGCCGGCGACATCGGCTTCTCGAAGGCTCTCGCCCAGGAAGGTGCCCGTGCGGGCATCACCGTTAACGTCATCTGCCCCGGCTACATCGCCACCGAAATGGTCAAGGCGATCGACGAGAAGGTGCTCAACGAGCGCATCATCCCGCAGATCCCGGTTGGCCGCCTCGGCGAACCGGAAGAGATCGCGCGCTGCGTCGTCTTCCTCGCTTCCGAGGATGCCGGCTTCATCACCGGCTCGACCATAACAGCCAATGGCGGCCAGTACTTCGCCTGAGACATTCAACGGCTTCTGGCTGTAACGAGCGGACCGGGAAACCGGTCCGCTTTATCTGATGCTTTGGGCTCTCGAAACGCCCCGCTGCGACGCGATGATCCAATCCGGCACGCAAAGGTTAACGCCGGCAGGGCCGCCTGTGCGAACCCTGTGGTCAAGCCTGTGGATTGTCGGTGGATAAGCTGTTCACAATACAAGATATCGGCGGAACAAAACGGGAAAATACCGCCGGTGCTGCTTTGTCGCCTATTCGTTCCGGCTCTGAGCGGAAATTAACGTTAATGGCCCGGAATCGCCTGCAATGCCTTAACACCCAATTCAGAAAGATTAACAATTTCATAATCTTGGGTGAAGAGCATCGCGTCATTTCCTTCGTTTCCCGGCAAAGGTTAAGGACGAACATCGCCCAGCATAAAACGGGCCAGTTCGGTGATTCAGCATGTGGTGAGACTCACGGTCACGAAATCCACATGTAGCCGTGAACAAAAGCTGAATCTGCGGGAGTCACTGATTCGTCGCCGTTTCGTTCCAGACTCGTTCCAACTCTTAATCAGCGACCATTTTGGAGCTTGACACAGACCCTTCTCGCCGCCGACGGAACATTCCGCTTTCGCTTTCCCCCCGAAATCCCTATGTGTCGCCTGTCATACGCGCCACCCAAGGCACGCTCCCGACAAACAGAGGCCAGAAAGCCTTATTTCCAGACCGATGAACATCCAGCCGAAACACACCGAGCCGCTGATCCTGTCGGGCCGCGACGTGACCGCCGTGCTTGGGCCGACCAACACCGGCAAGACCCATCTGGCCATCGAGCGCATGGTGGCGCACGAAACCGGCGTGATCGGCCTGCCGCTCAGGCTGCTGGCCCGAGAAGTCTACGCCCGTGTCTGCGAGAAGGTCGGTGCCCACAAGGTCGCGCTGATCACCGGCGAGGAGAAGATCCAGCCGCCGGGCGCGAAATATTCGGTCTGCACAGTCGAAGCCATGCCGCGCCAGACTGACGCCGCCTTCGTCGCCATCGACGAGGTGCAGCTCGCCGGCGACCTCGAGCGCGGCCACATATTCACCGACCGCATCCTGCATCTGCGCGGCCGGCAGGAAACGCTGCTCTTGGGCGCGGCCACCATGCACGGCATCCTGCAGCGCCTGCTGAAGGGCGTCTCGGTGGTGACGCGGCCGCGGCTGTCGCATCTCGCCTATTCCGGTTCGAAGAAGTTGACCCGCCTGCCACGGCGTACCGCGATCGTCGCCTTCTCCGCCGACGAGGTCTATGCCATCGCCGAGCTGATCCGTCGCCAGCAGGGTGGAGCGGCCGTCGTACTCGGTGCGCTCTCGCCACGCACCCGCAACGCGCAGGTGGCGCTGTTCCAGTCGGGCGATGTCGACTATCTCATTGCCACCGACGCCATCGGCATGGGCCTCAACCTTGATCTCGACCATGTCGCCTTTGCCCAGAATCGTAAATTCGACGGCTACCAGTATCGCAATCTGACGGCTGCTGAACTCGGCCAGATCGCCGGTCGTGCCGGCCGTCATCTGCGCGACGGCACTTTTGGCGTCACCGGCCAGGTCGATCCGCTCGACGAGGACCTGGTCAAGAAGATCGAAGGCCATGATTTCGAGCCGGTGAAGGTGCTGCAGTGGCGCACCGCCCATTTCGATTTCGCCAGCCTCGATGCGCTGAAGCGCTCGATCGAGACCAATGCGCCTGTCGAAGGGCTGACGCGCGCGCTGCCGGCCGTCGATGCGCAGGCGCTTGAATATCTGTCACGCGATGGAGATATCCGCGCGCTCGCCACCGATGCCGAGCGCGTGGCGCTGCTGTGGGAAGCCTGCGCGCTCCCCGATTACAGGAAGATCGCTCCGGCCCAGCATGCCGATCTCATCGCCTCGATCTACATGGACCTCGCCCGCCACGGCCATGTCGACGAAAACTACATGGCCGAGCAGGTGCGCCGCGCCGACACAACCGAGGGCGACATCGACACGCTGTCGCATCGCATTGCTCAGATCCGCACCTGGACATTCGTGTCGAACCGGCCCGGCTGGCTGGCCGATCAGGCACACTGGCAGGAAAAGACGCGCGAAATCGAAGACAGACTGTCGGATGCGCTGCATGAACGGTTGACGAAACGCTTCGTAGACCGCAGGACTTCCGTCCTCATGCGGCGCCTTAGAGAAAATACCATGCCTGAAGCCGAAATTAGCCCTACCGGAACCGTCCTTGTCGAAGGCCATCACGTCGGCGAGTTGCAAGGGTTCCGCTTCACCGCCGACCAGACCGCCGGCGGCGAAGACGCCAAGGCCGTGCGCACCGCCGCGCAAAAGGCGCTGGCCGCCGAATTCGAGGCGCGCGCCGAACGTTTCGGCGCTTGCGCCAATGGCGACCTCGCGCTTGGCTCGGATGGCACACTGCGCTGGATCGGCGCGCCGATCGGCACGCTGGTTTCAGGCGAGGACGCGCTGAAGCCCCGCCTGATATTGCTGGCCGACGAACAACTGACCGGCCCGGCGCGCGACAAGGTCGCCGCGCGCGCCGAACGTTTCGTCAATTTCCAGATCGAGTCGCTGCTGAAGCCGCTGGTCGACTTGAAGAACGCCGACCAGATTTCCGGCATCGGCCGTGGCATCGCCTTCCAGCTGGTCGAGAATTTCGGCCTCATCAACCGCCGTGACATCGCCGAGGAGATGAAGTCGCTCGACCAGGAAGGTCGCGCGGCCCTTCGCCGGCTTGGCGTGCGCTTCGGCGCCTACCATGTCTTCGTGCCGGCGCTGATCAAGCCCGCACCCGCCGGACTGGTGACGCTGCTGTGGGCACTGAAAAACGACGGCAAGGACAAGCCGGGATTTGGCGACGTCGTCCATGCGCTGGCGTCGGGCCGCACTTCGGTGGTCATCGACCCAACCTTCGACAAGGCCTTCTACAAGCTTGCCGGCTACCGCAATCTCGGCCGCCGCGCCGTGCGTATCGACATATTGGAGCGGCTGGCCGACCTGATCCGTCCGGCGACCAACTGGAAGCCCGGCCTCGGCCAGCGCCCGGACGGCGCCTATGACGGCCAGTCCTTCATGGTGACGCCGCCGATGATGTCGATCCTCGGCGCCACCGCCGACGACATGGAAGAGATCCTGAAGGGCCTGGGCTATCGCGCCGAACCGAAGCCGCCCGCCGAGGTCAAGGCGCGGCTCGAAGCGCAGGATACCGCCGCACGCGAAGCCGCCGCTACAAAGCTTGCGGCGGAAGAGGCCGCCCGCGCCGAGCAGGCCAAGGCAGCCGAAGCGGTCGCAATCGATACAGCTGCGGAGGCCTCCGTCGAGGGTTCGGAACCGGCCGTTGCCGTGGAGGCCGCCGTCGAAACTCCAGCCGAAATCATCGCCGAAACGGCAGCAGAGCCTGTCGCGGAAGAGCAGGCGGAAGCTCCGGCCGAGGAAGGGCCTGCAACGGAGGCTGTCGCCGCTGCTGCTGAACCTGCCGCCGAGCCAGAGGCGGAAGCCGAATCTGCCGAGTCCGCACCGATGGAGCCTGTTGCCGAAGCTGCGCCGGCAACGGGAGCGGTTTCGGACGAGCCTGCCGTGGTGGTCGAGGCGCCCACTGACGCGCCCGCCGCGGAAGCCGAAGCGCCCAAGCCGATCCTGCTGTGGCGTCAGGGCCGCTTCGAACAGCGTCCGCGCCATCACGAAGGCCGCAACAACCGCCAGCGCACCGGACAAGCGCGTGGACACGGCAATGCACCGGCCGATGCGGCCGGCGCACCGGCCACGGCTGCACCGGGAGAACGTCCCGCCCATGAAGGGCGGCGCGACGGTGCCGCCAAGCCGCGCTTCGACCGCTCGAAGTTCAAGCCCAAGCCGGCCGCCGAAGGCGAACCGCGCCGCGAGGGCCGCCCGCAGGGCGAGCGTCCTGAACGCCGCGAGGGTCGGCCTGACTGGAAGGGTGGCAGGCCGGACGGTAAGGGTGGCCCCGATCGCGGCAAGGGCGGCGCAAAGCCGGCCTTCCAGCCGAAGCCGCGCGAGGAGCGCCCGGTGCGCTTCGATCCGGACTCACCCTTCGCCAAGCTCGCCGCCTTGCGCGACCAGCTGAAGAAGTAAAACCGGCGCGCTTCGATGGTTGCTGAAGGCCGCCAGCGCATCGACAAATGGCTGTTCTTCTCGCGGGCGGTGAAATCGCGCTCGCTGGCGGCCAAGCTGGTCGTCGCCGGACGCGTGCGCATCAATCGCGACAAAGCAGCGCAGGCCTCCGATCTGGTCAAGCCCGGCGACGTGCTGACCATCACGCTCGACCGTCGCATTTTCGTCTGGAAGGTGCTCGGCGCCGGTGTCAGGCGCGGCCCGGCCGAGGAAGCCCGCACCCTGTATGAGGACATGTCGCCGCCGCCTGCGCCAAAGGGCGACGCCCTTCCCAATGCCATCCCGGCGCTGCGCGAGGCCGGCAGCGGCCGCCCGACCAAACGGGAGCGCCGCCTGACCGACCGCTTGATTGGCGAAGATTGAGGCGTGCCGACCGGAACGCGCGCCGCGATCTCAGGTTAACGGCGTAGGCGGGACAGAACTGAACCCGGCAAACAAGACGCTCCACGCGACATCACACGCCCCCGGCGTGTTGGCTGCCTGGAATTCCATTCCGAGAACACCGAGGCCGCCGGGCATGGCCGCCCTTGCAAGCGGCTGATAAAGGCGTTACCTCACGGAAAAAGCCCAATAAAGCTGGGACGTCCCGGAGCCTACCGATGACCTATGTCGTGACCGACAATTGCATCAAATGCAAATACATGGACTGTATCGAGGTCTGTCCGGTCGACTGTTTCTACGAGGGCGAGAACATGCTCGTCATTCATCCCGACGAGTGCATCGACTGCGGCGTCTGCGAGCCCGAATGCCCCGCCGACGCGATCAAGCCCGACACCGAGCCCGGCCTCGACAAGTGGCTGCAGGTCAACACTGAATACGCCGAGAAATGGCCTAACATAACCGCCAAGAAGGAACCGCCGGCCGACGCCAAAACCTTCGACGGCGAAGCCGGCAAGTTCGAGAAGTACTTCTCCGCCGAGCCCGGCGAAGGCGATTGACAATGCGGCCGTAAAGGCTGGTATTACGCAGCGTAAGAGACATGCCACAGTAACCGCCTTGACAGGCGGGGCTGACCTGTGGCCTTCGCGAATGCAGCAAAACCTTGATTCTTCCGACTTTTTGTGTTACATCAGCGAAACATGCCGGTGACACAACGTCGATTTATGGCGCAGACGCCCCAAATCACTGAAAGGTGAAAATCCCACTCCGGACCAGAGCGATCTGGGCCAGGCGGTCGCAATTCGTGCGGTTTGCCGGTCCCGGCCTTTCCGGTGGGTTCATCAGTTGTGCGGCTAACGATCGGTTTCCCCGGTCGCACGAGTTCGGGCCGGCAGGACGCCGGTACCACAACAAGGAGTTCAGGGCGTAATGGCAACGATCACCCCGCAGAAGAAGTCCACCGGAGCGCGCCACGGTTTCAAGACCGGCGAATACATCGTGTACCCGGCGCACGGCGTCGGCCAGATCGTGTCGATCGACGAGCAGGAAGTGGCTGGTCACAAGCTGGAACTGTTCGTCATCGACTTCCAGAAGGACAAGATGCGCCTGAAGGTGCCGGTCGCCAAGGCGACCTCCATTGGCATGCGCAAGCTTTCGGAAGAGGATTATGTCGAGCGCGCGCTGAAGGTCGTGCAGGGCCGCGCCCGGGTGAAGCGCACCATGTGGTCGCGTCGCGCCCAGGAATATGATGCCAAGATCAATTCGGGCGACCTGATCTCGATCTCGGAAGTCGTGCGCGACCTCTACCGCGCCGATAACCAGCCGGAGCAGTCCTATTCCGAACGCCAGCTCTATGAGGCGGCACTCGACCGCATGGCCCGCGAGATCGCGGCCGTCAACCGCATGTCGGAAACCGAGGCTGTGCGCCTGATCGAGGTGAACCTCAACAAGGGCCCTAAGCGTGGCGCCAAGGCCGACAATGAGGAAGCCGAGCAGGAAGAAGCTGCCTGATCGCTTTCGAATAGGAATCCATGAAGAACCCGGCCTCGCGCCGGGTTTTTTGTTTTTCGAACAGGCGAAACAAGGGACGCGCCTACGCCTGGCCCCCGCCCTCCTTCTCAGCCTCCTGCTTCAGCGTCGCGATGAACCGCTTCGTCCGCTGCTGTTCCGGATTGCCGAACAGCATGGCGGACGGCCCCTTCTCGACGATGACGCCGGCGTCGAGGAACACCGCTTCCTGCGCGATCTTGGAGGCGAGGCGCAGATCATGCGTCGCCATCACCATGGTCGTGCCTTCGCTGGCGAGCTTGCCGAGCACATCGACCACCTCCTGCGCCAGTTCCGGATCGAGCGCCGAAGTCGGCTCGTCGCAGAGCAGCACTTTTGGTGATGGCGCCAGCGCCCGCGCGATCGCCACGCGCTGCTGCTGGCCGCCTGACAGCGTCGCCGGCCAGGCATCGGCCTTGTGCGCCATGCCGACCTTTTCCAGCAGAGCGAGCGCCCGCTCGCGCGCCTTCTCCGTCGGCCATTTCAGCACCGTCACAAGCCCTTCCATGACATTCTCGATCGCGGTGCGGTGCGGGAACAGCTGAAAATTCTGGAACACCATGCCGGTCTGCAGGCGCAGGCGCTGGATGTCCCGAGCCGAGACCTTGCCGCCGGGATGGAATTCGAGCGTCTCCTCGCCGATGCGCACCGTGCCTGAGGTCGGGATCTCCAGCAGGTTGATGCAGCGCAGCAGCGTGCTCTTGCCGCCGCCCGAAGGGCCGACAAGTGCCGTGACGCTGCCTTCAGCGATGGCAACCGTCACGCCCTTCAGCACGAGATTGTCGCCGAAGCGCTTTTCGATGTTGCTGAGGCCGATCATGAGCGTGCCTCCAGGAAGCCGCCATAGCGGTTGAGCCGGGTTTCCAGCCGGGTCTGCAAGGCCGACAGCACCGAGCTCAGCGCCAGATAGAGGATCGCCGCCTCGACATAGAGGATCAGCGGCTCATAGGTGGTGGCGACGATGCGCTGCGCTGCCTGGAACATCTCCGGCACGGTGATGGCAGCCGCCAGCGAGGTGTCCTTGACCAGCGAGATGAAGGTGTTGGAGAGAGGCGGCACCGCGACACGGCCGGCCTGCGGCAGGATGGTGCGCCGCATCGCCTGGCTCCAGGTCATGCCGATCGAATAGGCAGCTTCCCACTGGCCTTTCGGCACCGAGCCGATGGCGGCACGGATGATTTCCGACGTGTAAGCGCCGATGTTGAGCGTGAAGCCGATCAGTGCCGCCGTGAAGGCGTCGAGCAGGATGCCGGCCGACGGCAGGCCGTAGAAGATCAGGAACAGTTGCACCAAAAGCGGCGTGCCGCGGAAGATCCAGACATAGAAGCGCACCAGCGCGACCACCGGCTTCGGTCCGAACAAGCGGCCAAGTGCTGCGCCCAGACCGACCGTCAAGCCGAGGACGAAGGACAGCAGCGTCAACGGCACGGTGAAGATGAGAGCGGCCCAGAGCAGCGAAGGCAGCGACTCCAGCATCAGTTGCAGCCAGTGCGGCACGAAGGACCCTCCAGACTGAAGCAATTCCAGGGAAAGTGTTAACGGTTTTCCGTCCGGAATTGCGTAAAAACAAAGAGTTGGAGCAGTACGCCGTTTCCGTGAAACGGTGAACTGCTCTGGTCAAGGCAGCTTCATCGAAGCGCTAATGCGCCATATCACGACAAAAGCGGCGGGCCGTCAAAGACGGCTCGCCGCTGGGCATGTTGCATAAGACCGGCCGTCGACCGGCCCCGGAAATTACTTCGAAACGTCCTGGCCGAAATAGGTGTCTGCGATCTTCTTGTAGGTGCCGTCGGCCTTGATGTCGGCCAGCGCCTTGTTGATGGCAGCGACCAGTTCCGGATCGCCCTTGCGCACGATGACGCCGGAATAGTCGGCGTTTTCCTCTTGCGCGGCGATCTTCACATTGGCGTCGGGCTTGTGCTTCTTGAAGTCGAGGAAGGACAGGCTGTCATTGATGGTGGCGTCGGCGCGGCCGGTCAAAAGCAGCTGGATCGATTGGTCGAAGCCGTCGGTGCCCACGAGTTCGGCGCCGTTCGTCTCGGCCAGCTTGCCGAAGTTCGAGGTCAGCGACTGCGCCGACTTCTTGCCCTTGAGATCGGCGAAGGTCTTGATGTCGGTGTTGTCGCCGCGCACGATCAGCACTGCCTTGGAGGCGATGTAGGGATCGGAGAAATCATACTTGGCCTTGCGGGCGTCGGTGATGCCGACTTCATTGATGACGGCGTCATAGCGGCTGACGTCGAGACCGGCGATCAGCCCGTCCCACTTGCCTTCGAGGAACTCGGCCTTGACGCCGAGCTTGTCGGCGATCGCCTTGGCGATCTCGACGTCGAAGCCGACCAGAGCGCCGGAGGCATCATGATAGGTGAACGGCGCATAGGTGCCCTCGGTGCCGACCTTAAGCACGCCCGCCTGCTTGATCTGATCGAGATTGGCGCCGGCGTGACCAGCGGTGATCGCCAGGGCCTGCAGCGTTCCGGCGACGATAAGTGACTTGAGCCATTTCATTTTTCTGTGATCCCGTCCTTGGCCGGTTACCCGGCATGTTGTGAGGGCTGGAAAATGGCAGATGCAACCGGAAAAAATAAGGAACTTGATTTCAAAAACATCGTGTTTCTGAAATCAGATTCTCGAAACGCCGTTTCTTGGCGACATTCGAAGTCGTTACTGGCCCGTGCGCACATCGTTCAAGCAAGATGATCCGCCTGGCAACAGCCAGGGAACCATTCCCGCACACCGTACGTTTTGGCTGTTCTAGGGCGCGACGCCGCGATTTCAACCGGTGCCCTGCCGAGTTCGTAACGTCAGTCATATCGCCCCAGGGAGCGCCTCATGATGCAAGACACGGCAGGACGGATCATGGTCCGCGCGGCAATGAAAGCTCCCTACCTTGAACGCGACGAGGAACATCGCCTGGCCCTGCTCTGGAAAGAAGACAAAGACCAGAACGCGTTGCACTGCATCACCGTCGCCCATATGCGGCTGGTCATTTCCATGGCCACCAAATTCCGCCATTACGGTCTGCCGCTCGGCGATCTGATCCAGGAAGGCCATGTCGGCCTGCTCGAAGCTGCCGCCCGCTTCGAGCCCGAGCGCGAGGTGCGGTTCTCGACCTATGCGACGTGGTGGATTCGCGCCTCGATGCAGGATTATATCTTGCGCAACTGGTCGATCGTGCGCGGCGGCACCAGTTCGGCGCAAAAGGCGCTGTTCTTCAATCTCAGGCGCCTGCGTGCCCGGCTGGCGAACGGTGCGGAGCCGCTCTCCAACACGACCCTCTACCGCGAAGTGTCGGTAGCGCTTGGCGTCTCCGAGGCTGATGTGGCGATGATGGATTCACGGCTGTCGGCGCCGGACTCGTCGCTGAACGCGCCGCTTGCCGATGATACGGGTGCAACCGAGCGGATGGACTTCCTGGTCTCGGACGACCCGCTGCCCGATGAGATCGTCGGCGACAAGATCGATGTCGCGCGCCGCTCGCTCTGGCTGAAAGAGGCGCTTCAAGCGCTCAACGCACGAGAACTCAGGATCATCGAGGAGCGCCGGCTGAACGACGAGGGCGCGACGCTCGAATCCCTCGGCGAGACACTGGGCATCTCCAAGGAACGCGTACGCCAGATCGAGGCCCGCGCCATGGAAAAGCTCAAGGTCGCGCTGGTGGCTCAGAACCCGGAATTCATGGCTGCGTAGGCAGGCAGGTTGTGTCCACGGTGCGTTAAAGGGCGCCGCGTGGACGCGGACTACTTGTCGGTGACGATCTTGACCTTGTCGCCGGCCGAAACCGCGGCCCCTGGCGAAAGCGCGTTGAGCACCCGGAACAGGTCGAGCTTGCGATCGACGCCGACCATCTGCGCGGAGAGCGAGCCCATGGTCTGGCCCGGCTGCACGGTGAGCACGCGGATATGCAGCGGCTTCAAGGCCGCCTTTTCTTCAGGGCTGAGGATACGGAACGACCCGCTGACCGAGCGCGCCACCGTATCCAGCGAGGTGCTGGCCGAAGGTGCGGCGGTCAACAGCCGGTAGACCTGGCCGCCGGCGCGGATCACCGCGATGTCGAACTGCCAGCCTTCGGCACCGGCATGGGCCGTCGCCGCCTCATTGCCGTTGATCGTTTCCTGCTTGACAGTGCTGTCGACGAGACCGGCAACCCAGCCGCTTCTGATATAGTCGGTCAGCGCCCGGTTCTTGTCGATCGAAACGCCGTCGAAGCGGATCGCGATGTCGCCCGGCCCGGTCGCCGTCACCGCTGCCGCCGAATTGTCGATGATGAAACCGTCCGGGACCGTGAACGACACACCGAGCCCCGGATGCAGGAAGGTCTCGCCGCGCACATAGCCTTCTTCCGGCGTGTCGCCATAAAGCAGGCCGTCTATGCCGGCCAGGAAGGAATCGCGGTCACGCGTGCCAAAGCCGGGCGCGCCGAACTGGCGGGCGTGGCGCTGCGCCAGATCGATACGCTGCGGCGTGTTGGGGTGCGTCGCCAGGAAGTCGAGGCTGGCGTCGGTGGCACCTGATATCGAGCGGAAATCGGTATAGGCCGACATCGACTGCAGGAAGCGGCCGGCGGCATAGGGATCGTAGCCGGCCTCACCGATCGACTTGATGCCGATGGCATCGGCCTCCAGCTCCTGGTTGCGCGAGAACTGCGCCAGCCTGAGCTTGCCGCGGATCAGAGCCGCCTTGGCGGTCGGGCTGTCGCCCAGCACGTCCGAGACCACCTTGGTCGCCAGGCCTTCCTCGGCTTCGAGCTGCTGCCGTTGCAAGCCGTGATTGGCGGTGACGTGGCCCATCTCATGCGCGATGACGGCGGCGAGTTCGGACGAATCATTGGCCAGCGCCAACAGGCCGCGCGTGATGTAGAGGTAGCCGCCCGGCAGCGCGAAGGCGTTGACGTTGGGCGAATTGAGGATGGTGATGCGATAGGTCTGGGTCGGGTTGGCCGACACCACGGTCAGATTGCCGACGACCTTGGCGACCATGCGCTCGAGCTTGGGATCGGAATACTCGCCGCCATAGGTCGCCAGGATGCGCGGGTGCTGCGCCTTGGCCATCTCGGCGAGCTTGCTGTTGGCGCCGACATTGTCGACCGTGATCGGCTTGTCGGATGGCTGAAAGCCGGATTCCTGCACATCCGGCGGCGTGAACATCTGGCAACTGGCCAGGGCCACAGCAAAGCCGGCCAGGGCGAGAAAGCGCGCCAGCGGGTTCATTCGTACTTTGTCAGCGCCGATCGCCAGAACGGCTTCCTTTCAGGTCCTGGCGCATGACGACGAAAATCCCTTGCGATCTTCGAAGAGTGTCACGCGCCACTTCAAACAGCTACAGCATCCGTCGCACGTCGCTTGGGGCGGACGGCGGATGCTGTAGGCAAATCACGGCCTGCGCAGGACCGGTATTGAGCGGACCTAGCCACACTACTCCAGTCATGGCAAGCAAGCGCCATATCGCCTCGAACCGGTTTGGGCGTAAATTATGTCCGCTTCCGGGCAATATCTCGTGATCCAGCCGTGTGGATGTTTGTGCCAACATAGCGCCGGAACGCCTCCGGACCAGCCCCGTAAAAAAAATCGTCCGCAGTGCCTTTGGCCGCGACGCTACCATTGTCCAGAAACACCACATTCTGGCCGATGCGGCGGGCATCCTCCGGCTGGTGCGTCACGAACAGCACCGTCATGCCGCGTTCTGCATGCAAGCCGGCAACCAGGTCGAGCATATCGTCGCGCAAGGCGGGTCCGAGCGACGCAAAGGGTTCGTCGAGCAACAGCACCGGCCGATCGCGCACCAGCACACGTGCGAGCGCCACACGCTGCCGTTCGCCGCCGGAGAGTTCGCGCGGCAGGCGTTTTTCCTTGCCGGCAAGGCCGGTGCGCGCCAGCGCCCCGGTGATATCAGCGCGGTCGGCCTCGGTCAGCCGCAGCGATGGCGAGCGGCCGAGCCCGACATTCTGCTCGACGGAAAGATGGGCGAAAAGGTTGTTTTCCTGGAACACCATCGACACCGGGCGCACGGCCGGCGGCGCGGCGACGACATTGGCCCCGCCGATCAGCACACGGCCGGACTGAGGTGTCTCGAAGCCGGCGACCAGATTGAGCAGCGTCGACTTCCCCGAGCCGCTCGGCCCCATGACGGCGGTGATTTCCGCCGCGGCGAAGGCGACATCGAAGGTGAGCGGCGCCTCGCCATAGCTGAACGAGACCTTGTCCAGCCGCACCGGAACACCCTTCCTGTCCTTCGTCCCGTCAGACATTGCAGACCTTTTCCCTTCCTAGCCAGTCCGCTGCCAGCACCAGTGCAAGGCAGACCAGGCCAAGCAACAGCGCCAGGCCAGCGGCGTCCTCGGTGCGGTAGCTGCCCATGCGCGAAAGCAGAAGGTAGGGCAAGGTCTGCACGGAATCACTGCCGAACAGCGCGATGACGCCGAGGTCGCCCAGTGACAGCGCCATGGCGAAGGCGAAAGCGGTGGCGAGCGGCCGCCGCAAGGATGGCCAATCGACCAGCCGCAACCTTGCCCAGCCGGAAATGCCGAGCTGCGCACAAAGCCGCTCGTGACGCTCGCTCGCCGCATCATAGGCGGGACGGACGGCGCGCAGCGCGAATGGCATCGCCATCACCGCATTGACGGTGACGACCATGACCGGGGCGATGGCAAAGACATCACCGGCATGGCGGAGCAACAGGAACCAGCCGGCGCCGATGACGATCGGCGGCACGACCAAGACAAAACCTGCGCCGGTATCGGTTGCGTGTTCGAGCAGTGTCTTTGGGCCGGCGCGGCGGCCCAGCGCCAGTGCCCGGCGGGCTATGGTGAGAGCCAGCGACAGCATCACCGAAAGCAGCGCCGACAGGAAGGCGAGTACAGCGCTGGTCAGCGTCGCCTGCCGGACAGTGGCCTCACCGGCCAACCGGCCGAGATCGGCGCCCAAACCGGCGATCACCGTGGCCACCATCGGTCCGACAACGAACAGCAACGCCAGCACGATGAGCGCGGCGTTGAGCGACACCTCGGCTCTGTTGACTGAGAGATAGCGGCGCGGCGCGACCGGCAGGCTGGCATCGCCAATGACATTGGCGCCAAGCCGGGTCAGCGCCAGCACCACGATGAAGGTCAAGGCGATCTGCAGCAATGTCAACGTCACCGCCCGCGCGGGATCGAAGTCGAAGCGCAGCGCCTGGTAGATACCAACCTCCAGCGTCGTCGCGGCCGGTCCGCCACCGAGCGTCAGAACGATGGTGAAGGAGGTGATGCAAAGCATGAAGACCAGCCCGGCAACCCCGGGCAAGGCTGCGCGCAGCGTCGGCCATTCGATCAGCCGGAACGCCGGCCTTGCGCCCATGCCAAGCTGGCTCGCCAACCGCCATTGGTCGGCCTGTATGGTCTGCAGTGCCTCGAGGAACAGCCGTGTTGCCAGTGGCAAATTGAAGAAGACATGGGCGACAAGAATGCCGGACAGACCGTAAATGCCTGGCCAGCCCTGGCCGCCGATGGCACTGAACAGGCCGGCGAAATAGCCGGCGCGGCCGTAGAGCGCCAGGATGCCGAGCGCCGCGACGATCGCCGGCAGCGCCAGCGGCACGGCGAAAAGCTGCAGGATGAAGGCGCGGCCGAAAAAGCGCGGATGCCGCGACAGGGCACGCGCCACGAACAGCGCCGGGATGACTGAAAGGAGGGTCGAGAGCGCGGCTTGCCAGAGCGTGAAGCGGACAACGCGCAGGAGGTAGAAATCCAAGGCGGCCCAGGCGCCCGAAAGGTCATGGGCGCCTTCGACAAGCAACCCGGCAAACGCGCCGCCGATCAGCAATGTGATAGCGGCGAGCGCGATGATGCCGGCGGTGATGCGAGGATCTGTGGGATTCGCCGGCGCCATTGCGTCGTTACTTGCTCATCACCGCCAGCCATTCATCCACCCAGGCCTTGCGGTTGGCGGCAACCTCTTCGGGGCTGAACAGCAAGGTCTTGGTTGGCTTGACCAGTTTGTCGAAGGCCGGGTTGAGCGGCTTGTCGGTCTTGCCGGCCGGGAACATCCAGTTGGTCTCGGGGATCGCGTCCTGAAACTTCGGTCCGGTCATGAAAGCGATGAACTTTTCCGCCAGCGGGTTCTTCGCTCCAGTCGTGGTGATACCGGCGACTTCGATCTGCAGATACTCGCCTTCCTCGAAGGACGCCGCCTGGTAGCGTTGCGTGTTCTCGGCGACCATGTGGTAGGCGGGCGAGGTGGTGTAGGACAGCACCATCGGCGCCTCGCCCTTGGTGAACAGGCCATAGGCCTCGCTCCAGCCCGGCGTTACGGTCAGCACTTTCGTCTTGAGCTTGGCCCAGGCCTCCGGCGCCTTGTCGCCATAGACCGACTTGACCCACAAGAGCAGGCCGAGACCGGGTGTCGAAGTGCGCGGATCCTGGATGACGATCTTGTCGTCGGCGCTGCCTTCGACCAATTCCTTCAGGCTTTTTGGCGGCGTCTTCAGCTTTTCGGTGTCATAGACGACGGCAAAGTAGCCGTAATCAAAGGGAACAAAAGTATCGTCGCTCCAGCCGCCCGGCACGTTGACATCGCTCACCGCGCCATGCGGGGCAAACAGGCCTGACGCCTTGGCATCGGCGGTGAGATTGGTGTCGAGGCCGAGCACGATATCGGCCTTCGTCGATGCCCCTTCCAGCTTGACGCGGTTAAGCAGTGCCACGCCATCGGCGACCGAGACGAACTCGACATCGCAGCCGCATTCGGCCTCGAATTCCTTCTTCACCACGGGGCCGGGACCCCAGTCGGCGGTGAAGCTCTCATAGGTGTAGACGGTGAGCTTGTCCTTGGCCAAGGCCGGCCCGGACAGCACCACGATCATGGCTGAGGCAAGAGAGTATAAAAGCGTGCGCATCGGCGCCTCCTTCGTTCGAATTGAAAGGAATTGAGGCGTCGGACTGTCCGAAACGTCTAATCCCTCCGCCGGTACAAACCGGATCAGGTTCAGCGGGTTGGCGATACTGCCTCTCAGCCGGTCCGCGAAGATCGCAGCCGGCACCCCGTTAGAGCGTTTCGACACATAGGCCCGGCCGACGAACCACGCAAGTGGCAGTTTGCCGGCCTTCCGTTTCGGCTGCCGGGCTGGTAAGGGCCACGGGATATGAGCACATTCACCATCCTGCTTGGCGGCGATCTCATCCGCACGCCCCGGCTCGACCGCCAGGTCGAGAGCACGCGCGTCATCGCCGCCGATGCCGGCATTGGCCATGCGCGGCTGCTCGGCCTTGTGCCGGAACTGTGGGTGGGTGATTTCGATTCAGTGCCGGCCAATCTGCCGGACGCTCTCGCCGCCGTGCCCCGCCAGACCTTTCCGGCGGAGAAGGACAAGACCGATGGCGAACTGGCGATCGCCGCGGCACTTGAACGCGGCGCCACCCGACTGGTGCTGGCGGGCGCGTTCGGCGGCAAGCGTGCCGATCACGCCTTCCTGCATCTGGCGCTCGCCCTGCGGCTGGGCGAGGCCGGAACGGACGTGCTGCTGACCAGCGGCGCCCAGGAAGCTGTACCCCTGCTGGTGGGAAAGGCCCGCTTCGACTATGCCGACGGCACGTTGTTTTCGATCCTCGGCTTTTCCGAACTTGCCGGCCTGACCGTTACAGGCGCCAAATGGCCGCTGAGCAAGGTCGAGGTTGCCTTCGGCTCGTCACTGACCATCTCCAACGAGGTCAAGTTCGACAAGACTGGGGGTCGCCTCGAAATCGCGCTCGGTCACGGTCGCGCCCTGCTACTCGCTCATCCCTTTCCCTTGCCCGAAAGCTGACATGGCCCCGCCCCTTCTCAATCTCGACGGGATAAAGTTGACCTTCGGCGGCACACCACTGCTCGATGGTGCTGCCTTGTCGGCTTCAGCCGGCGACAAGATCGCACTGGTCGGCCGCAACGGCTCTGGCAAGTCGACCCTGCTCAAGATCGCCGCCGGTATGATTGAGCCGCAGGACGGCGAAGTGTTTCGCCAGCCCTCGGCGACCGTCCGCTATCTGCCGCAGATGCCCGACATGGAAGGTTTCGCCACCGTGCGCGCCTATGTCGAGGCCGGGCTCGGGCCCGCCGACGATCCCTACCGCGCCAGCTATCTGATGGAGCATCTCGGCCTGTCGGGCGAGGAGCGGCCGAACGATCTGTCGGGCGGTGAGGCCAGGCGCGCCGCCCTTGCCCGTGTCATGGCGCCGGAGCCTGACATTCTGCTGCTTGATGAGCCGACTAATCATCTTGATTTGTCCGTCATCGAATGGCTTGAAGAAGAGCTCATCCGCACCTCTTCGGCACTGATCGTCATCTCGCACGACCGCCGCTTCCTCGAGCGCGTGTCGCGCGCCACTGTCTGGCTCGACCGTGGCCAGACCCGCCGGCTGGACAAGGGCTTTGGCCATTTCGAGGAGTGGCGCGATCAGGTGCTGGAAGAGGAAGAGCGCGAGCAGCACAAGCTCGGCCGCCAGATCGTGCGTGAAGAGCACTGGCTGCGCTATGGCGTGACGGCGCGGCGCAAGCGCAACATGCGCCGGCTGGGCGAGTTGCAGACCATGCGCAAGAATTTTCGCGGCCATCGCGGCGCCGAGGGTTCTGCGACCATGGTGGCCAGCGATGCTGCCGAATCCGGCAAGCTGGTGATCGAGGCGAGAAACATCGAGAAGAGCTTTGGCGATCTCACCGTGGTCAAGGGCTTCTCGACCCGCATCCAGCGCGGCGACCGTGTTGGCCTCGTCGGCCCCAACGGCGCCGGCAAGACGACGCTTTTGAAGATGCTGACCGGTGAGTTGGCGCCGGACGCGGGCTCGGTGCGGCTCGGCACCAATCTGGAGATCGCCACGCTCGACCAGAAGCGCGAGGCCGTCGACCCGCAGGAGACGCTGGCGCAATACCTCACCGATGGGCGTGGTGAAAACCTCGTCATCAATGGCGAGCAGCGTCATGTCGTCTCCTACATGAAGGATTTTCTGTTCAAGCCGGAGCAGGCCCGCACGCCGGTGCGAGAACTGTCCGGCGGCGAGCGGGCGCGGCTGATCCTGGCGCGTGTGCTGGCGCGGCCGGCGAACCTCCTGGTGCTTGATGAGCCGACCAACGATCTCGACATGGAGACGCTGGAACTCTTGCAGGAACTGGTCGCCGGCTTCGCCGGCACCGTCATCCTGGTCAGCCACGACCGCGACTTTCTCGACCGAACCGTGACCAGTCTGATCGCGCCGGATGGCGACGGGCGCTGGATCGAATATGCCGGCGGCTATTCCGACATGCTGGCACAGCGCGGCGGAACCCGTCTCGACGACCGCAAGGCGCGGGCAAAAGCCGAGGCCGGCGACGCGCCGGCACCGGGCAAGAGCGAACCGGCAGCCCCAAAGGGACCGGCGAAGAAACTGTCGTTCAAGCAGAAATTCGCGCTGGAATCCTTGCCGAAGAAGATCGAGGCGGTGACCACGTCGATCTCGCGGCTTGAGAACAACATCGCCGACCCCGCCTATTACGAGCGCGATCCCGCCTCGTTCCAGAAAACCATCGCCGCCCTCGACAAGGAACGCGCGACGCTGGCAGCACTCGAGGAAGAGTGGCTGGAACTGGAGATGTTGCGCGAGGAGATGGAAGGGTGAGAAGCGCTCGGCCGTAGGCCGATCAATCGGCAACGATTTGTCGATTGAAGCGACGAACGCCCGGAGCCATAGCGGAGGGCCGGGCGCCTCACCTATAACCATTCGCTTGATTATTGCTCCTGCACGAGAATGCGCATATGTTATGCGCATGTTGCGGAGGCCATTATGCGTAAGATTGCCTTGAATGCGATCCGTCAGCCTGCAAATCTGTCGATCGATTCCAACCTCATGCGGGAAGCCAAGGGGCTAGACGTGAATGTCTCGCGCGCTGCGGAAGCTGGCATTGCGGAAGCGGTGGCGGCTGAAAAAACACGGCTGTGGAAGCTTGAGAACCGCGCCACCATGGATGCCTGGAACGACTATACCGAAAGGAACGGCATTCCGTTGGAAGAGTATCGGCAGTTCTGATGCCTCGATATGACGTCTTCGCAGGTCGCGTCGAAGGCAGCTATCTGCTCGACGTTCAATCCGACCTGCTCGACAATTTCAAGACTCGGGTAGTCGTCCCACTTCTGCCGGTCGCAATGGTGCCGCCGCCAATGCGAAAACTTCATCCGATATTCGAGATCAACGCCCGGAAGCTGGTTATGGCCACACACCTTATTGGCACCGTTCCGGTGAGCGAATTGGGCGAAAGTCGGTTGAACCTGACGAGGCATCGCGACGACATCGTCGCCGCACTCGACATGCTGTTCCAGGGCTTTTGAACGAAGGAGGCGGCCGGGCGGAACCCTCAGTCGTCAGCCCGCCGTCTTCGCCTGCCAGGCCTTGATCGCCTCGTCGAAAACCTTCTCGCCGGGAATGCCCTTTTCCATGGTCAGCAGCGCCCGCCGTCCGGTCTTGTAGACAACCGGCACGTCGATCCAGTCCTGGCCGCGCAGCAAGGTCATGTTGGCGTCCTCATCGGCCTTGGTGTCGTTGAGCGCGACGAGGAAGAAGCCGTCGGCGATCTTGGCCGGAATCCCGATCAGCGGGCTGCCGGCGTCCTGCTCCGAGCTTTTCATGGCGACACGCAATATGTTGTCGACACCGCCGCCTTCGAAACCGTCGGGCGTCAGGAAGATCATCTCGATGATATGGCTGGCCGGTAGCGTCTGGTCGGTGTTGCGGCGGATGGTCATGCGCAACTGGATGTCCTTGCCGGGGATCGTCGCCTCGGCGCGGATCGCCGGCTCGGGCGGCAGGTCGCCGCCGGGCGATTCCTGCACCAGCGACCAGACGATACTGCCGGGCTCGGCCGAACCCTGCGCGGTGCTGGTGCGCTCCTCATAGAAGATCGCTTTCTGACCGACCGGCAACGAGGTTTGCGCCGCCGGAGCGGCTGCCGGCGCCGAGGGAGGCGTGGCGGCCGCGGGTGCTGGCGGCGTTGCGGCGGCATTGGCCGGTGCGGCGGGTGCGGTTCCGTTGGCAGGCGGCGTCGCAGCGGGCGCCGCGTCGGCTGCGGGCGCGGCAGGTGTGGCTGCGGCTGGTGCTGGTGCTGCCGCGGGCGGCGCGGCTATGGCCGGTGGCTGCGTTGCCGGCGCGTTCGTCGCCGTCGGCGGCGTGGTCAGTGCTGCAACGGACTCACCCTCGCCTATGCCGCTTTGCCCGCCGGCCGGACCGGGATCGGTTTCGCCGCCTTCAGGCGTCAGCCGCTGCGTGAATTTCGTCGCATCGGCGCCTGCCGCGGGCGCCGATGGCGTCGCCGCCGCGTCGGTGGCCGGCTTGGCGGGCGCCGGTTTCACCGGCTCGGTCTTGGCAACGACCTTGCTGCCGCCGAGGCCCAGCATCTTGCTGAACGCATCCTTGTTCAGCCAGACGCCATAGCCGCCGCCGGCAACCACCAGCAAGGCGACGACGGCGGCGATCAGCCCGCCATAGCTGCGCTTGCGCTCGGCCGGACGCAGGCGCGGGAAAGCATCGGCCTCCGCGACCGGCTCGTCATCGTTCGGGAAGACGCCACCCTGGTCATCGTCCTGGTCCGCATCCATACCCGGCAAGGTATGGTCGGCCAGCTTCGGGGCGGCCGGCTGCACCGGCGCTGACTTCTGCCAGCTTGGCTCGACCTTGGCGGCAGGCGGCGGCGCGGGGCGATAAGGGTCCGGCTTGGGGGCTGGCGGCGCCTGCCACGCTGGCGCCGCCGGCACTGGCTGGCGCGTATGGCTCGGCTGGTTCTTGTTGCGGTCGATGGAGGAAAAAATGTGTTCCAGCTCGGCGAGCGGGTCCGTTTCCGGCACGCTCCGGGCATAGTCGCGCTCGACGCTGGCAATGGCGTCTTCCAGGGAGCGCTTCTGCTTGGCCACGACGTCGGCTGACAGCGGCGGCGAAAACTCCGCAAGTTTCTTGACGAGTGCCGACCGCGCGCCGTCATAGGTCCGCGTGCGCGTTTCGGGCGTCGGCTCGCCGTATTTGTCGAGCGCCTTTTTCAGAACAGCAACAAAATCTGCCATGCTTCAGTCGACCTGTATTTTTGCTTCCGCGCCGGCCCCCGCAAATCAGCCGCGATGCCCGGAAAGGCTTCAGAAACTAGTCTTGAAACGGATCGGTCACAAGTATTGTGTCGTCCCGTTCCGGGCTGGTGGAGAGCAGCGCGACCGGTGCGCCGATCAACTCCTCTATGTATCGGACATATTTGACCGCCTGGGCCGGAAGATCGTTCCAGCTGCGCGCGCCGGCGGTGGTGCCTTTCCACCCCTCCAGCGTCTCGTAGACCGGTTCGACACGGGCCTGCGCGCCCTGGCTCGCCGGCAGATAGTCGATCATCTCGCCATCCAGGCGATAGCCGGTGCAGACCTTGATCTCGTCCAGCCCGTCGAGCACGTCGAGCTTGGTCAATGCGATGCCCTTGATGCCGTTGACGGCAACGGCCTGGCGCACCAGCACCGCATCGAACCAGCCGCAGCGGCGCTTGCGCCCGGTGACGACGCCGAATTCATGGCCGCGCGTGCCAAGGAACTCGCCGATCTCGTTCTTCTGTTCGGTCGGGAACGGCCCTTCGCCGACGCGTGTCGTGTAGGCCTTGGTGATGCCGAGCACATAGCCGATGGCGCCCGGACCGACGCCCGATCCGGCGGCGGCCTGCCCGGCAACCGTGTTGGACGAGGTGACGAACGGATAGGTGCCGTGGTCGATGTCGAGCAGCGTGCCTTGCGCGCCCTCGAACAGGATGCGTTCGCCGGCGCGGCGCTTGTCGTCGAGGATTTTCCAAACACGGTCCATATAGGGCAGGATCTGATCGGCGACCGAGGTCAATTCAGTCATGATCGCGTCATGCGTGACTTCGGCATGGCCAAGCCCGCGGCGCAGCGCATTGTGGTGCGTCAGCAGCCTGTCGACCTTCACTGGAAGCGTTTCCAAATCCGCCAGATCCATCACCCGCACCGCGCGCCGACCCACCTTGTCCTCATAGGCCGGACCAATGCCCCGGCGGGTCGTCCCAATCTTTGTCCCGGAATTTGAGGCGGCGTCCTCGCGGAATCCGTCCAGCTCCCGGTGCAGCGACAGGATAAGCGCTGTGTTTTCGGCTATTTTCAGGCGGTCCGGCGTCACTTCGACGCCCTGCGCCTTGAGTTTCGCCACTTCGGCCACGAAAGCGTGCGGATCGAACACCACACCATTGCCGATGATGGACAGCTTGCCCTGCCGCACGACGCCGGACGGCAACAGCGACAGCTTGTAGACCTTGCCGTCGACGACCAGCGTATGGCCGGCATTGTGGCCGCCCTGGAACCGCACCACGACATCAGCGCGCTCCGACAGCCAGTCGACGATCTTGCCCTTGCCCTCGTCGCCCCACTGCGAGCCGACGACCACCACATTGGCCATGTTTCTTTTCCCTTGAGACGCCGCCGAGCGGCTTGGATATGGTTCGAAACGACAGGCCTCTATAGCGTCAAGACCTCGCGAGTGCGACCTTTCTTTGCCCTCGAAAATGCCCTGAGGCACAACAATTTTCGGCTTTGTCATCATTTACTTGGACTGACGGGGGCAATAGGCCGGCAAACACCGCAGCGCATCCGCCGCGGCCGGAATCCCGCGATGCATCGAAGCGCCTACATCTTCCTGCTGCTCACCACCTTGCTGTGGGGCGGCAATTCGGTGGCCGGCAAGCTGGCGGTCGATCACGTCTCGCCGATGACGCTGGTCTTCCTGCGCTGGGTGCTGGCCGTGGCGATCCTGCTGCCGATCGGCTGGCGCACGATCCGGGAGGATTGGCCGGTGGTGCGCAAACACTGGTTCGTCCTGGCGGCACTTGGGGCCAGCGGCTTCACTTTGTTCAACACCATTTTCTACACGGCGCTCAACTACACGACGGCGATCAACGTCTCGATCGAACAGGCGGCGATGCCGGTACTGATCATCGTCGCCAACTTCATCTTCTTCCGCTTGCGGGTGAGCTGGGCGCAGATTGCCGGCGTGGTGCTGACCATCGCTGGCGTCATCCTGACCGCCTGCCACGGCGATCCGCGCCGGCTGCTCACACTGGAGCTCAATTTCGGCGACGCCATCATGCTGGTCGCAGTCATCCTCTACAGCGGCTATTCGGTCGGGCTGCGGCTGAAGCCGGTGATGCGCTGGCAAAGCCTGATGCTGGCTCTGTCGGTTGCAGCTCTTGTCACCTCGCTGCCCTTCTTCCTGTGGGAGATCACCACCGGGAAGGTTATGTTGCCCGACACGCGCGGCTGGGGGATTGTCGTCTACATCGCCGTCGGCGTCTCGATCATCTCGCAAGTCTGTTACATCAGAGGCAACGAGCTGATCGGCGCCAACCGTGCCGGCCTGTTCATCAATCTGGTGCCGATCTTCGGCACGCTGCTTTCGGTGCTGATCGTCGGCGAGACATTCCAGCTCTATCAGGCACTGGCGCTGGTCCTCGTCCTGGGCGGCATCGCGCTTGCCGAATACAGCGGACGCAAGACGGCGATGATCCCACCAGCCGAGCTGCCCTAAGCAGCAAAAAGGCGCGACCGAGGCCGCGCCTTTGATCTCTAACTCTTGTTTTGACGCAATTCCGGGCGGAAAACCGTTTCACACTTTTCCTTGAATTGCTCCAGGAAAGGCCGAGATCAGACCCCGCCCACGTCGAAGCGCAGCCGCTTGGCCGAGCCGATCGACTTGTGCGCTCGCACCTGCTCCAGCACCTTTTCCGGGAACGGTGCGTCGAGATAAAGCAGCGCGATGGCATCGCCGCCCGGCCGGTTGCGGCCAAGCTGGAAGTTGGCGATGTTGACGTCGTTCTCGCCGCACACCGTGCCAAGCAGGCCGATGATGCCGGGCGCATCGGCATTGGTCGTGTAGAGCATGTGCTGGCCGACCTCGGCGTCGAGGTTGATGCCCTTGATCTGGATGAAACGCGGCTTGCCGTCCGAGAAGCAGGTGCCGGCGATCGAGCGCGTCATGTGCTCGGTCTTGACCGTCAACTTGATATAGCCGTCGAACACGCCCGACTTGTCGCGCTTGACCTCGGCGACGATGATGCCGCGCTCCTTCACCATGATCGGTGCCGACACCATGTTGACGTCGGCGACCTGCGGCCGGATCAACCCGGCCAGAGCCGCACTGATCAGCGCGCGCGTGTTCATCGTCGCGGTCGAGCCATCAAACAGGATCTCGACCTCGCTGATAGGATCGTCGGTGACCTGGCCGACAAAGGCGCCGAGCACTTCGGCGAGCTTCACGAACGGCTTCAGCCGCGGCGCTTCTTCCGCCGTGATCGACGGCATGTTGATGGCGTTGGAGACCGCACCCTTGATCAGATAGTCGGCCATCTGCTCGGCGACCTGCAGCGCGACATTTTCCTGCGCTTCCGCCGTCGAGGCGCCGAGATGCGGTGTCGCCACCACATTCTCCATGCCGAACAACTCGTTCTGCTCAGCCGGCTCGACCTCGAACACGTCGATGCCGGCGCCCGCCACCTTGCCGCTCTTCAGCGCCGCGATCAGGTCGGCCTCGACGACCAGCCCGCCGCGCGCGCAATTGATGATGCGCACGCCCTTCTTCATCTTGGCGATCGCCGCCGCGTCGATGATGTTGCGCGTCTTGTCGGTCAGCGGCGTGTGCAGCGTGATGAAGTCGGCACGGGCGAAGAGCTCGTCCAGCTCGACCTTGTCGACGCCGAGTTCCTCGGCACGCTTGTCCGACAGGAACGGGTCGAAGGCGATGACATGCATCTTCAGGCCGACGCCGCGCGTGGCGACGATCGAGCCGATATTGCCGCAGCCGATGACGCCCAGCGTCTTGCCGGTGATCTCGACGCCCATGAAGCGGTTCTTTTCCCATTTGCCGGCATGGGTCGAGGCGTTGGCCTCCGGAATCTGGCGCGCCAGCGCGAAGATCATCGCGACGGCATGTTCGGCGGTCGTGATCGAATTGCCGAAGGGCGTGTTCATCACGATGATACCCTTGCGGCTCGCGGCCGGGATATCGACATTGTCGACGCCGATGCCGGCGCGGCCGATGACCTTGAGATTGGTGGCGGCGTTGATCAGCTTCTCGGTGACCTTGGTTGCCGAGCGGATGGCGAGGCCATCATACTGGCTGATCACTTCGAGCAGCTTTTCCTTGTCCTTGCCGAGATCGGGCAGATAGTCGACCTCGACGCCCCGATCCTTGAATATCTGCACGGCGGTGGGAGAAAGTTTATCAGAGACGAGAACACGGGGCGCCATGGCGGCCTCCTTGAAAAATGGGATTGATCCGGGAATGGCGCGGCGCGCGGGCCGCCGCCAAAATCTCAGGCAGCCGCTTTCAGCGACGCCTTCTGCGCGGCAAAGGCCCAGTCGAGCCATGGCAGCAGTGCTTCGAGATCTGATGTTTCGACCGTCGCACCACACCAGATGCGCAGGCCGGGGGGCGCGTCGCGGTAGGAGCCGATGTCATAGGCGACACCTTCCTTGTCGAGCGCCGAGACCAGCCCCTTGGCGAAAGCCGCCTGCCCGTCGGCATCGAGCGCCGCCACATCGGGATCCGTGAAAGAGAGGCAGACCGAGGTGTTCGAGCGCGTCGCCGGTTCAGCAGCGAGGTGACCGAGCCAGGACGATTTGTCGACAAAACCTTCGAGCACGGCGGCATTGGCATCCGCTCTGGCGATCAGCGCATCGAGGCCGCCGATCGACTTCGCCCAATTGAGCGCGTCGAGATAGTCCTCGACGCACAGCATCGACGGCGTGTTGATGGTCTCGCCCTTGAAGATGCCCTCGATCAGCTTGCCGCCCGAAGTCAGGCGGAAAATCTTCGGCAGCGGCCATGCAGGCTTGTAGCTCTCCAGCCGCGCGACGGCGCGGGGCGACAGGATCAGCATGCCGTGCGCGCCTTCGCCGCCCAGCACCTTCTGCCAGGAGAAGGTGACGACATCGAGTTTCTCGAAATCGAGCTTTTGCGCGAACGCCGCCGAGGTGGCGTCGCAAATGGTCAGCCCCTTGCGGTCGGCGGGAATGAAATCGCCATTCGGCACGCGCACGCCCGACGTGGTGCCGTTCCAGGTGAAGACCACGTCGCGATCGAAGTCGATCTTGGCCAGGTCCGGCAGCTCGCCGTAACCGGCTTCGATCTTGCGCACATCGGCAAGCTTCAGCTGCTTGACCACATCGGTGACCCAGCCGGAGCCGAAACTCTCCCAGGCGACCATGTCGACGCCGCGCTCGCCGAGCAGCGACCACAGCGCCATCTCGACAGCGCCGGTGTCCGACGCCGGCACGATGCCGATGCGGTAGTCCGCCGGGACTTGCAGGATTTCGCGCGTCAGCTCGATTGCCTGTTCGAGCTTGGTCTTGCCGATCTTGGCGCGGTGGGAACGGCCGAGCGCGGCATTCTTCAGCGCCTCGACCGACCAGCCAGGGCGTTTTGCGCAGGGACCTGAGGAAAAATGGGGATTTGCCGGACGGAGTCCGGGCTTCGTATGCGTCGTCATCGTGGTCTATCCTTCCAGATAGTGGCCCCTCGTTGGGGAGGGGTGGCCCACGGACGGCGATATGCGTTCAGGCTTCGGGCGTCAAGAGGAAAGTTTTTGTCGCTGCCGGGATACAGGCGGTCCGCGATCAGGTTCGCGTGATTTCAAACGCAAACGGCGGACCACGAGGATCCGCCGTCAAAGTCCCGATCTGTCCCAGGCCTACCAGAGATCGTAGCGCAGCCCGACCTTGACCTGATGATTGCTGATCCCCTTTTTGACCGGATAGGATGTCAGGCTTGCGGCCGTCACATATTCGGCATCCGGGGCGGAGAAATACTGATAGCCCAGATCGACGGAAACATTCTTCGTCACCTGGTAAGCCAGGCCGGCATTGAGGGTATAGGCCAGGGAGTACTGGGTCTTGTTGTCCTGCTGGGTAAAATCATCGGTTGGGTCGTTGTTGTCGGTGAAATAGCTCGCCGAAAGCTTGCGCGTGCTCTGGACCACCCCTACGCCGCCGCCGATGTAGGGCGTGATACCGACATAGGTCCCGAGATCGACATAGCCGTTGAGCATCAGCGAGTACGCGTAGTTCTTCAGGGAGCCTGACGCCACGGTTGCCGTGGCCGGCAGCACCACAGTCGCTGAATCGTCATAGCCGACACCGATCTTGTTGCCGGGCAGATAGCCGAGATTGAGATCGGCGCGCAGATAGTCGTTGAAATGGTAACCAAAGCCGATGCTGGCAAAGACGGGATCTTCCTTGTCGCTGAAGCTCGCCGGCGTGAAGGCGAAATCATCATTCTTGAAGCTCTTCTGCACGAGATAGGAGACGTCGCCGCGCAGATACCAGCCCGAGCCGACCTCGACCGGCACATAGTCAGGCGCCTGGTCGACAACGACTGGCGGATCATAGTCGGCTGCAAATGCTGATGTCAGCGGCAAGAGCCCTACTCCGGCAAGCACCAGCGCGATACGCGATGTGAGTGTCATGATACCCGACTCCCGAATTTAGCGACGCTTGCAATCACGGCAGCAGCCATCGTCTCAAGGAGCATTGTTAACCATAGTGGTTAAGTCACGGTTAAGGCTAACAGAGCGTTAGCGAATTGATTTCGCAAATGCATATCGCCCAGGAGCAACCTCCGTTTCGGGGTTGCATCCCAGGCGTTGCATTGGCGACAACTCAAACGAAAACCGCCCGGCTGGGCCGGGCGGTTCGCGAATATTCGATCGTGAAAGTTCTTACTTGGTGTAGATCGGCTCAGGCTCGGGCTGATAGGCTACCGGTACGCTGCACCCGTTGTTGCCGCCGAACTGATAGCGCAGGCCACCGCGCACTTCGTGGGTATTGATACCGCGGTCAAAGCCCGGCCCGGTGCTGCTCACATCCCATTCGAACATGCGGCCGCCCTGGATATGGGAGAAGCGGTAGCCGGCATCGAGGATGACCTTGTCGGTCAAGCAGTAGGAGGCACCGGCCATGATTGCATACGCAAAGCGCCAGTTGGATGCTCCGGGATTGGTCTCGGTGGTGTTGGGGTCGTAGACCCTATCCCACTTGACGCGCGCGCCACCGATACCGGCGCCGACATAGGGCGTGATGCCGTGCCAGGTGCCGATGTCGACGTAGGCATTGGCGAGCAGCAACAGGGCGCTCATCTTCGACACTTCGGTCGAGGTCGTGAGGAGATCCGAAGTACCGCCATTGAAGTTCGACTTGAACCAATAGTCGGCGGTCACATCAGCACGAAGATGATCGTTGATCTTGTAGCCGACGCCGCCGCCGAGCGAGAAACCGCCCTTAAGCTTGCCGTAGTCGAAGCTCTTGCCGCCCGGCGTAACCGTACAATTACAAGGGTCGACGCTGTAGGTCATGTAGTCGATGCCGCGCACATCAGACTTGTGATAGTCGATATCGCCTCGGATGTACCAGCCGCCGACATCGACCGGCTGCTCGTAGACCGGCGGTGGTGCTTCTTCGACCTGCGGCTCTGGCAGGTCGGCTGCGAGAACTGGCCAGGCCATGCCCGCGAACAGCAACGCGAACAGGGCCTTTCTTGCTGTATTGAACATGCTTGTCACCCCTAGGAACCCTCGGAACAGCGGTTGCGTCCGAATGAGATTGGCTTTCAAGGGTGGATAATGAATTGGAAAAGTTAAAAGGCGTTTAACCCTGTTGCTTAACCACGATTCGCTAAAATTCGAAGGATCGCCAACCAGGGACCGGGTCTGCGGCCAACAAAAAAGCCCACCAGAAGGGCGGGCTTGGTTGCGACCAGAGCGGCCTGCGGGCGCGCCGGGATCAGGCGGCGCTGCGGGTTTCCGAGATGACCTCGACGATGTCGTTGACGACCGCCTCGACCAGTTGCGGATCATCACCCTCGGCCATGACCCGGATCAGCGGCTCGGTGCCGGATGGCCGTATGACCAGCCGCCCGGCCTTGCCAAGACGGTGACGGGCATCCTCGATGGCGGCCTTGACCGGAGCTTCGTCGAGCGGCTTGCCACCGGCGATGCGGACATTCTTCAAAAGCTGGGGCACAGGTTCGAACTTCTTCGACAGCTCGCTGACCGGGCGGCCCTGGCGCTTGATGCAGGCCAACACCTGCAGCGCCGAGACGAGACCGTCACCGGTGGTCGAGAAATCCGACAGCACGATGTGGCCCGACTGCTCGCCGCCGACATTGAGCCCATGCGCGCGCATATGCTCCACGACATAGCGGTCGCCGACCTTGGTGCGGTGCAATTGCAGCTTCATGTCGCCGAGGAAGCGTTCGAGGCCGAGATTGGACATGACCGTCGAAACCACGCCGCCGCCGGCAAGCCGTCCGCTCTGGTGCCATGACTCCGCGATCAGCGCCATGATCTGGTCGCCGTCGACGATGGTGCCATTCTCGTCAACGATGACGACGCGGTCGGCGTCGCCGTCGAGCGCGATGCCGATGTCGGCGCGCACCTCGTGCACCTTCTTCTGAAGGCCGGCCGGATGGGTCGAGCCGCATTCCTTGTTGATGTTGAGACCGTTGGGCTCGACATTGATGGCGATGACCTCGGCGCCCAGTTCCCAAAGCGCGGCCGGCGCCACCTTGTAGGCGGCGCCATTGGCGCAATCGACGACGATCCTGAGACCCGAAAGCGACATCGAGCGCGGCAGCGTGCGCTTGGCGAATTCGATGTAGCGGTCATGCACGCCGTCGACGCGCTTGGCGCGGCCAAGCCCGTCGGAATCGGCGAGTGCCAGTTCGATGTCCTTGTCGAGCATGCTCTCGATGCGCTCTTCGATCTCGTCGGAGAGCTTGTAGCCGTCAGGTCCGAACAGCTTGATGCCGTTGTCGTAATAGGGATTGTGCGAAGCCGAGATCATGACACCGATATCGGCGCGCAGCGATCGCACCAGCATGGCAACGGCCGGCGTCGGGATCGGGCCAAGCAGGAACACGTCCATGCCGGCAGCGCAAAGCCCGGCGACCATCGCATTCTCGATCATATAGCCGGAAAGCCTGGTATCCTTGCCGAGAACGACACGATGGCGGTGGCTGCCGCGCTGGAACGAAAGGCCGGCGGCCATGCCGACCCGCATGGCGATTTCAGCGGTCATCGGAAACTTGTTGGCGCGCCCGCGAATACCGTCCGTGCCGAAGTAATTTCCTGCCATGCTAGTCAGAGTCCTCAAGGGTTCCGTCCGGCGCACGTCATGCCACAATTAGCCGGCTCGTCATGATCACATTGTGTGATTATATGTTACCAATCATTAGAAAATCATTGTTGTGCACTGCACACAGCAAGGCCGCAGCCTATCATGACGACATTGTGGCGCTGAATATACCAGTTTTGCGAGCTATTCGGTGCAGCTGCACGTGGAAAATCTTGGTTTTAACCCGGTAAGGGGCAATGATTTCATCACCTTATCGGGAGAAACCGGCTTCCGGCGATATATACCTCACTTAGCATCTGGCGCAACCGACCGTTGAGCGTTATTGATTCGGCGGGACGTATAATGGGCTGCAGCAACGGAGAAACGCTATGCTCATCCACCGACTTGCCACTCTGACCGGCCTTGCCGTAGCGACGTTGTTCCTGGCTGCGCCAGCCAACGCGTTGACGATGGCCGAATGCAGCACGAAGTATAACGCCGCCAAGGATGCCGGGACACTTGCCGGGGCAACCTGGAACCAGTTCCGCAAGGCGCAGTGCGGTACCGACGCCGCCGCCACGGACACCACCAAGCCGGCCGCAACCAAGGCTGCCGAGACCAAGCCGGCCAAGACGACCAAGGCCGCCGCTGCGGCTGACAGCACGGCCAAGGGCCTGACGTCCAAGGAATGCAGTGCCAAGTATCAGGCGGCGAAGGCCGCCGGCACGCTGAACGGCCAGAAGTGGAACGACTTCCGCAAGGCCGAATGCGGTGCAGGCGCATCCGCTGCCGCCGACACCACCAAGCCGGCGACCACCAAGGCCGCCGCGGCTCCCGCCGCCGCCGGCAAGGGCCTGTCCATGGCCGAATGCAGCACCAAGTATCAGGCCGCCAAGACAGCCAATACGCTGAAGGGCCAGAAGTGGAACGACTTCCGCAAGGCCGAGTGCGGCGCCGCCGCCGCCGATGACGACAGCGTACCGGCTCCGAGCGAAGCCAACTACACCAAGGAGCCGCCGAAGCCGACGACGGTTGCGCCCAAGGGCGTCACCTTCCCGTCCGCGATCACGGCCAAATATGCCAGCGAGACCCCCGGAAAGGGCCGCATGCACACCTGCCTCGACCAGTATTATGTCCTCAAGGACGCCAACGCGCTCGGCGGCCTGAAGTGGATCCAGAAGGGCGGCGGCTACTACAGCCTGTGCAATGCCAAGCTGAAGGGCTGAGCCACGCATGGTAGTCTCCGAGATCGATCAGGCACGAGCCGGTTGAGATCGAATTGAAGTAGACGGAAAATCCAAAGGCCCGCGATGCATCCGCATCGCGGGCCTTTTGTTGCGCGCGACCACGCCTACGGCCTTGTCAGCCTCTGCATATCGCGGGAGCTGTCGGCATCATCAATTTGCCCACACCGCCAACCGTCAGGTTTGACAGCAGCCCAAAAAATTCCTATTGAACATATCAGGAACAAACAGTATACAAAAAGACATTAGCTTGTAATCAACCAGGAGGATCTTATGCTCAATTTGAAATTGGCGGTATTCGCCGGGACGGCATTGGTTGCGTGGAGCGTCGGCCCTGCAAGCGCACTGACGATGAAGGAATGCGGCGAGGCTTATCGGACCGCCAAGGAAGGCGGCACTCTGAATGGAGTGGAATGGAACGCTTTCCGCAAGGATAAATGCGCAACGTCCGCTGCGGGAAGCGCCGAGGCGAACACGGCCGAAGCGACACAACAGCCGAAGAAGGAAGCCAGCGCGGTGACCGCACCCACCGTAGCGCCGGCTGGCGTGACGTTCCCAACTACGCTCGCGGCCGAATTTCAGGCCGAAAAACCCGCCAAGGCGCGAATGAAGACCTGCCTCCAAGGCTACCATAGCAACAAGGATGCCGGCACGTTGAGCGGCCTCAAGTGGATCCAGAAGGGTGGCGGCTATTACAGCCTGTGCAATGCCAGGCTGAAGACCTGATCGGCAGCAATAGGTCAACAAAGAAAGGCCCACGAGCCGCAGGGTTCGCGGGCTTTTTCTTTGCCGCGCGATCTACACGCATTTGCGCTGCCCCTCACCTGCCTGCCGGCATCCTTTCCCGTATAGTGACGGGAGAGGGGCGCTGTCATCTATAGTTTCACCAATCACCAGCGCCGCAAAAAGCGCCGACGTTGAGGCAAGCTGCTTTCTCCCCGTCACTATACGGGGAGTTGAGGAGTGGTCCGCGAAGCGGGCGAAAAGCCAACCGCTTGGCTTTTCGAACGACGAACGCCCGGCAGAGCAATGAGGGGCGGTGCCGACTTCAACAATTGGCCGGCCTTGGTCCCGGCGAACCACGGCGGTGCCTTCACAAAAGAAAACGCCGCGGAGAAGCCGCGGCGTTTTCTTGAACTCAACAACGTTCTGCTCAGCTGGACGGCTGCGGCTCCATGCCGCCCTCGGGCTCGGGGCCCTTCTTGCGGCGGCCACCGGACTTCGGCACGGCCGAGCCGCGGCTCGGCGGCGTATCGTCGCCGAGGTCGCGCGAGGGCTTGTTGCCCGCGATCAGCTGCTTGATCTCTTCGCCAGACAGCGTCTCGTATTCGAGCAGGCCTTGCGCCAGCGTGATCCATTCCTTCTTCTTCTTGGTCAGGATGGATTTGGCCGAGACATAGGCCTCGTCGATCAGGCGGCGCACTTCGGCGTCGATGATCTGTGCGGTCTCTTCCGAAATGTTCTGCGTGCGCGCCACCGAATGGCCGAGGAACACCTCTTCCTGATTGTCGCCATAGGCGACATGGCCGAGCTTGTCGGAGAAGCCCCAGCGCGTGACCATGGCGCGCGCCAGCTTGGTCGCCTGCTCGATGTCGGAGGACGCACCCGAAGTGATGTTCTCCTTGCCGAACTTGAACTCCTCGGCGACACGGCCGCCCATCATGATGGCGAGGCGCGAGATCATGTATTTGTAGCTCATCGAGTAGCGGTCGCCTTCCGGCAACTGCATGACCATACCGAGCGCGCGGCCACGCGGGATGATCGTAGCCTTGTGCAGCGGATCGGCCGACGGCACGTTGAGCGCCAGGATGGCGTGGCCGGCTTCGTGATAGGCGGTCAGCTCCTTCTCGGCCTGGGTCATGGCCGAAGAGCGGCGCTCGGCGCCCATCATGATCTTGTCCTTGGCGTCCTCAAACTCGGCCATGGTGACGAGGCGCTTGTTGCGTCTAGCTGCCATCAGCGCCGATTCGTTGACCAGGTTCATCAGGTCGGCGCCGGAGAAGCCCGGCGTGCCGCGAGCGACGACTTTGAGGTCGACATTGGGGGCCAGCGGCACGTTGCGCACATGCACCTTGAGGATCTTCTCACGACCGACGATGTCGGGGTTCGGCACCACCACCTGGCGGTCGAAACGGCCCGGACGCAACAGCGCCGGATCGAGCACGTCGGGACGGTTGGTGGCGGCGATCAGGATGATGCTTTCGTTGGATTCGAAGCCGTCCATCTCGACCAGCAGCTGGTTCAGCGTCTGCTCGCGCTCGTCATTGCCGCCGCCGAGGCCGGCGCCGCGATGACGGCCGACAGCGTCGATTTCGTCGATGAAGATGATGCAGGGCGCATTCTTCTTGGCCTGGTCGAACATGTCACGCACGCGGCTTGCGCCGACGCCGACGAACATCTCGACGAAGTCCGAACCCGAAATGGTGAAGAACGGCACATTGGCTTCGCCGGCAACCGAGCGGGCGAGCAAAGTCTTGCCGGTGCCGGGAGGGCCAACCAGCAGCACGCCGCGCGGAATCTTGCCGCCAAGGCGCTGGAACTTCTGCGGATCGCGCAGGAACTCGACGATTTCTTCAAGGTCTTCCTTGGCTTCGTCAACGCCGGCAACGTCCTGGAAAGTGATGCGGCCATGCGCTTCCGTCAGAAGCTTGGCCTTCGACTTGCCGAAACCCATGGCGCGTCCGGAGCCGGACTGCATCTGCCGCATGAAGAATATCCAGACGCCGAGGATGAGGATCATCGGCAGCCAGGAGATCAGATAGCCGAACAGCGAGTTGGAGCCGTCGGTTTCAGGCCGCGCATTGATGGTGACGTTCTTGTCCTGCAGCCGCGAGACCAGCGAGGGATCGCCGGGCGAATAGGTCTGGAAGCCGGTGGAATTGTCGCTGTAGGTGCCGGTGATGCGCGCGCCAGCAATGGTCACCGTCTTGACCCGGCCGGCCGCGACATCCTGCAGGAACTGCGAATAAGGCACATCGCTTGAGGCCCCACGCGTCTGCGGCGTCTGGAACAGATTGAAAAGAGCGATGAGCAGGACCGCTATGATCGCCCAGAGCGCGAGGTTGCGATAGTTCGGATTCATCAATTGTCCCGTTGGCGTCCGCGGACGGACAGCATCATGAGAGGAAACTTGGGCCTAACATAGGGAGAGCGCCTCCCCTTGCCAAGCATAACAGCACGTCTGGGTTAAGCTTTCGACCAACCATCAACCGGCACTATGGCCGCGCCATGGCGGGAGAGGCAGCGGCGACGCGCCGATCAGCCCGGCGACGGCCCGCGCCGGCGCCAGATCGAAGGATGGCAGGAAGCGGGCAAAAGGCGACACAAGCGGCCGCGAAGCGAACCCTGGCGACCCCGGCTCGCCCTGCGGCAATCCAGGGTTTTCAAGGGCTTGCCGCAATGCTGGTTCCGCAGCCAACGCGGCGCGCATCAGGCTTGGCGGGGTTTCTCCCGCACCAATCGCCAGCCGCTTTGCCGCTGTGGCACCCAACGGCGAGATCAACAATGGATCTGACCTGTCGTTCAATGTGATGCGGCGGCGGCCATCCCACACGGCATTGTCGGTGACTGCGGCAGCCGGCGGCAAACCCCGCGCTTCGCGGCGCAGGAAGATGCCGGCACGCCGGAAATCGATCACGCTCCGCGACAATGTGGCGCAAAGAAAGCCGTCCTTCAGCCGGCCGAACAGTGCCTCGCTGCGGGCATGATCCGGCAGCAAGGCAACGCCTCCGGCGGTGGCCAGCAAAATACGCAACGCATAGACGGCCGCGCGGTCGTCGTCGCTCGACAGCAGGCACGGATCGAGACGGATGAGGCCGATGATTGGCTGGGTGGCGAAGCGATCAATCAGATCGGCGGCATTGGCGCCAAGCCGCCTGCGCTCCACGGCGGCCTGGCCGGCGAGCAGCAGCGCATCGTCCATATGTTCGATACTTTCGCCGGCAAGCGCGGCGCGCACGCGCGGCCGCTCGAAGGCCTCGTCGATATTGGTCGGATCGTCGGCCCAGCCGACCTGTTCGCTCCGCAAGAAGTCGCGAAGTGCCGAGCGCCGCGTGCCAAGAAGCGGGCGAACGATCCACTCGCGCCAGTCATAGAGTGTGGCCGGCGCCATGCCGGCAAGCCCCCGGCCTGCCATTTCTGCAGGCTCCTGGCCATCATCCCGCGCCTGCCGCATCAGCACCGTCTCGGCCTGGTCGTCGGCGGTATGACCGGTCACGATCAGGCCGATGTCTTCGGCACGTGCCACCTCGGCCAGCAGCCGGTAGCGTGCTTCTCGCGCCGCTGCTGGCAGACCCGTCGATGGCTTGCGCCCGGACCAGACCAGGATGCGGTGGGCAATGCCGCGCTCCGCGCATAGCTTCGCCACCGCTTGCGCCTCGGCCGCAGAACCTTGCCGCAAGCCATGGTCGACCGTTACCGCCAGCAGTTTCGCGGACGGCGCGGTTCGGTCGAGATGCTGTTTGAGAAGGAGAAGCAGGGCAGTCGAGTCGCTGCCGCCGGACACGGCCGCAACGGCGCCGTGGGTAAAATCGATAGCCGAAAAAAGGCTCTTCGTACTGAAAAGAAGGTTGGTCGAAAGATCAGGCTCGGTGTCGAGCATCAACGCATGTCGCCCAAAAGTGGTCCCGGCCTTGGACTACGACATGGCTGGGAAAAATCAACAGGCAGCCAAATCAACAGGCAGCAAGGGCCTTCTCCTGCTTGACGCGCTCCTTGAGTGCATTGGAAACGTCGGGATAACGCTTGCTGACTTCGCTGAAGGTGGCGCAGGCGACGTCGTGCTGCTTGAGGCCGACCAGCGACACGCCGAGCTTCAAGAGCATGTCGGGAGCCTTCTTGGCCTTTGGGTAGTCCTTGCTGGCGGCGAGGAAGACCTCGGCCGCATCGCGGTACTTCTGCTGGCCAAGCAGGGACTCACCCAGCCAGTAATGCGCGTCCGCCGTCTTCGCATCCTTGGGGAAGCGAGAAATATGATCGCGAAAACCCTGTTCGGCGGTGCTGTAGTCGCCCGACAGGATGAACTGATAGGAATTGCGATAGAGCTCTTCCGGGTCTTTGGTGGAGGGCAGCGCCGCGACCACCGTGCCGTCGGACTTGCTGGCCTTGGCCGGTGCGCCGGTCGCCGGGGCAGCGTCTTGCGCCGGCGCGGCCGCCTGGGTGTTGCCGTCGGCATCGATCACATTGCCGTTCTTGTCGACGGTGATGGAGCCAAAGGTCTTTTCCGGCGCTCCCGTGCCGGGGATCGCCTTGCCGGGGTCGCCATCGGGCGATTCGACAATGACGTCCTCGACCGTCTTGCCCCCAGAGGATGCAGCAGCGGTGCCATCGGCGGGCGCGGCACCGGCATCGGCCGGTGCCTGGGTTGCCGGGGCCGAAGCCATGTTGGTGTTGGTGTCGGTGGTTGCGTCGGACTTCTTCTTAGGTGCCGCCGGTGCCTGTCCGCCCTGCGAGCCGCCTTCCAACTGCTGGAAGCGGAACTCGTTGTCTTCCTGCTGCTTGCGGATCTGCTCCTGCATCTGCAGGACCTGGAAATTGAGTTCCTCGATCTTGCCGTTCATCTGCCGCAGCTGGTCTTCCAGGCTGGTGACGGCAGCAGGATCTGACTGCACCATCTGAACCTGATCGGGCTTCTTCTTTTCACCGAAAAGCTTGGGCAGTTCGATGCTGGGCAGATGGAAAGAAAAGCCGCTGTCGGTTGATTGCCCTGTCCCGCTTGCTCCCAGGCCGCTGGCCGGGGCGGTGACGCCTGATAGGAGCAGCAGCGCAAGTGTGCCGCTCAGAACCGATCTTAAATGCATGTGCCTCTCGCCGTGTGTCGTTGGTCTGTTGCGCGCCTTCCAACCAGAGTGGGACCAGCCAAGCGCCCTCGGCTCATAGCAGGGCCCGAGACTTCGGCCAAATTTTGTTTCGGGCATCCAGATATGAAAAAGGCGGCCCGAAGGCCGCCTTTCGCAAAGCTGTGTTGTATTTTTGCCGATCAGGAACCGGCACCGCTGAGCGTGGTGACCGCGCGGCGGTTTTGCGACCAGCAGGAGATGTCGTCGCAGACCGCGACCGGACGCTCCTTGCCGTAGGAAATGGTCTTCAGGCGGCTTGCCGAAACGCCCTTGGAAACCAGGAAGTCACGGGTGGCGGCGGCGCGGCGGGCGCCGAGGGCCAGATTGTATTCGCGCGTGCCGCGCTCGTCGGCATGACCTTCGACGACAATGGCATACTGCTTGTACTGGTTCAGCCATTGCGCCTGGCGCGAAAGCGTCGTCTGCGCGTCGGCACGGATCGAGGTTGAGTCCGTATCAAAGAAGATGCGGTCGCCGATGTTGACGGTGAAGTCCTGCGCCGAGCCGGGCGTTGCAGCACCCGCGCCGTTGAGGCCAAGGTCGGCGGCGTTGTTCGGCGTCTTCTTCGAGGCGCAACCGGTGATGGCCAGCATCGCCACCAGCGCGATCATGACCGGGTTTCTGGTAAGTGCTGCGATACGGCCCATGCCGCCTCTCCTTCGTATTTCGAGTGATCGTATTCGAGTGATTTCGTTGATCACCCAGTAACCACGTTTGGGTTAACCCGCATTCAAGAAACACGGTTAATATTAGGTTTAGGCTGGTTTAGGTTGCCCGTCCGCAACCTCTTGATCCGAGGCCACAGTTGGCGCGGACCCTAGGCGAAAATGCGGCCAAAACGCGGCCAATGCATGGAAAAGGGGCCGAAACCGCCCCTTTTCAGCATCTGTGGCAATTCAGCCGAACCTATTCCAGTAGCGGCGACCAGGCTGGGTCCGACGCGAAGTTCGCGGTTGGAATCGGCTGCTCATTGCGGCCAGTAAGATCGACCGACACAAGCTTGGGTCCGCCGGCGGAGTCACGGAAGAACATCAGCACGCGGCCGTTCGGCGCCCAGGTCGGTCCTTCCTGCTGGAAGCCGGACGACAGGATGCGCTCGCCAGAGCCGTCGGTCTTCATGACGCCGATCTGGAATTCGCCGCCGGTCTGTTTGGTGAAGGCGATGAGATCGCCGCGCGGCGACCACACCGGCGTTGAATAGACGCCGTCGCCAAAGGAGATGCGGGTCTGGCCGGAGCCGTCGGCGCCCATCACATAGATCTGCGCGCGGCCGCCGCGGTCGGAGGTGAACACAACCTTGCTGCCGTCGGGCGAATAGGACGGCGAGGTATCGATGGCTGTCGAGTTGGTCAGCCGCGTCGTCGAACGGCTGCGCAGATCCATGGCGAAGATGTTGGAATTGCCGTCATCGCGCAGCAGGCTCATGATCACCTTCTGGCCGTCGGGCGAGAAGCGCGGCGCAAACGTCATCCCCGGGAAATTGCCGACCAGTTCGCGCTGCCCGGTCTCGATCTGCAGGAGATAGACCCGAGGCTGGCCGCTTTCATAGGACATGTAAGTGATTTCCTGCCGGTTCGGCGAGAAACGCGGCGTCAGCACGATCGACTTGCCGTCCGAGAGATAGCGGACGTTGGCGCCATCCTGGTCCATGATGGCGAGCCGCTTCTTGCGCGCATTCTTGGCACCGGACTCGTCGATGAACACGACACGCGTGTCGAAATAGCCCTTCTCTCCGGTGATCTTCTCATAGATCGCATCGGCGATGATGTGCGCGACGCGGCGTTGATTGGCGTCGTTGGCGAAAAACTGCTCTCCGGCCAACTGCGTGTTGCCAAAAATGTCCCACAACCGGTACTGGGCGCGGATGCGGCCATCCGCTTCCTTGCTGACGCTTCCGGTAACCAGTGCCTGCGCGTTGATGACCTTCCAGTCCTCATAGCGTGGGGGCGCGTCCGGGTTCGTGATCTTTTCGACAAAGGCGGCTTTGTCGATCGGCGCGAACAGTCCTGACCGTTTCAGATCGGCTGTGACGATTGCCGATATCTGCGCTCCGAGCTCTCCCTGAAAGTCGGGGATGGCGATCGGCATCGGCTCGACATTGCCTTTGTTGACGTTGAGCTCAAGGGTTGCCCGAGCAGGCAAGGTGGCGACAGAAATTATGCCCATCGCCATTGCGGCGACCATCAGGAGCGGCTTGAGGATGGATTTCATGTCTTCTCGCTTCTCTTGCTGATTTTTGGGTGCTCAGGCTAAAGGCCAAGCATCGCTCTTGGATCGAAGTTGACGCGAACGTCAGACCATATGTCCTGCTTCCCCGCGGGAACCTGCAATCCGGCAACGTCACATTTCTGCACGGCGCGAACCGCGCTGGCGTCGAATTGAGGGTTGCCGCTGGACTTTTCGACAGTCGGGCGGCCTTCCAGCTTGCCCGATGCGTCCAGGTTGAAGCGGATGACCACAGTGAAATCCTCGGACCCTTCGAGGCCGACCGGAAGGGTCCAGCAATGACCGAGCTGATCTTCCAGCGCCCCTTGCTCGGACTTCGACAGCTTCTGTCCCTGATCCTTGTCGCCACCGAGCGAGGCCTGCTGGGTCGAGCGCTTGGCGCCGCCGCCGGACGGCTTCTGCTTGTCGAGAAGCGCGGTGATCTCGTCGGCGTTGAACTGCTTGTCGTTCGACTTCGGCTTTGAGGAGGCTTCCTTGACCGGCTTTTCGGCATCCTTGCGGTCCGGCGCCTTGGCGCTTTCGGCCTGTGCCGGCTGCGGCTTCGGCCGCGCTTCAGGTGCTGGCGCCGAACTCGGCAGCTGCGTCTCTTCGGTCGGCGGGTCCTTGGCTATCGCCTCGGCGACGGCATCCGGCTTGACCTCGGGCGTCGGGTCTATTGCCGCGGTCTTGTCCTGCGGCGGCGGGGTCGGTGCCGGCTTGGCCGGTGTCGGCTTGGGCTCGGTCTGCTTGACCGGCTCGGGCTTGACCTCTTCCTTGGGCGTCGGCACCGGCGCCACTTCCGTCGCCGGAATGGGCTTCGGCTTTTCCTGCGGCTTCGGCACGTCCTCGGGCTTCGGCTTTTCGATCGGGGTCGGCGCGGGCGGCGGGGCCGAGGTCGTGTCGACGGGCTTCGGCTTGGCCTCCGGGGTTATCGGCTTGTCGGTGTCGACGCTGTTTTCGCCAACTTTCTGCGCAACCGGCACGATGTCGGGACGCTGCGTCGGCAACGGCGCCGGCTTTTCATGCATCACCGCCTTCTTGTCGCCCTGCAGTGTCTGCGCGACGGCTTCCGTCGGCACGATCTCGACCGCCACCGACTCCACGTCGGCGGACGGCAACGCGGCCGGCGCCGACAGCGTGAACAGGCCGAAGGCCAGCACCGCCGTATGCAGGATCACCGATGTGGTGAGGCCGGTCTTCATCTCGCGTCTACTGATCCTGTTCCTGCAGTGAAACCAGACCGATATTCTTGTAACCAGCGGCCGAAATGCGGGCCATGACCTTCATCGCGGTGCCATAATCGGTGGACTTGTCGCCGCGGATGAAGATGCGCTCTTCATAACCGGTCTTCGAAATTGCCTGCAGCTTGGCCACCAGTTCCTCGATCGGGATCTCGGTTTCCTGCAGAAAGATCTTGCCGGAGGCATCGATCGAGACGGTGATCGGCTGCGTGTCGGCATTCATCGCCTTAGCCTGCGTGTCCGGCAGGTCGATCGGCACGCCGACCGTCAGCATGGGTGCGGCGACCATGAAGATGATCAGCAGCACCAGCATCACGTCGACCATCGGCGTGACGTTGATCTCCGACATCAGCGCATGGTGACGGCCGCGCCGCCGGTGGCCGCGCCCGCCGCGTCCTCCCATGCCTACGGACATACCCATCTCGTTACTCCTCAGGCCTTGGGCGCGACTTTTTCATCGATTTGGCGCGAGAGTATGGCGGAGAACTCGTCGGAGAACCCTTCCATGCGCACAGCGATCTTGCTCGCATCCGATGACAGCTTGTTATAGGCGATGACCGCGGGAATAGCGGCAAGCAGGCCGATGGCGGTCGCCAGCAGCGCTTCCGCGATGCCGGGCGCAACGACCGCGAGGCTGGTGTTCTTGGAACCGGCGATCGCCTGGAACGAGGTCATGATGCCTATGACCGTGCCGAACAGGCCGATGAAGGGTGCGGCCGAGCCGGTGGTGGCGAGGAAGCCGAGACGACCCTCGAGCTTCTCCATCTCGCGCGTCAGCGCCAGGTCCATGGCCTTGTCGATACGGGTCTGCAGTCCAAGCGGCGTCTTGGCGCCCTTCTCGAAACTCTTTTTCCACTCACGCATGGCGGCAACGAAAATGGCGCCCATGCCTGATGTCTTGCGGTCGGCGAGCGTGCGGTAGAGCTCCTCCAGCGACTGCCCTGACCAGAAGACCTGCTCGAAGCGGTTGAGCGCCAGCCGCATGCGGCCATAGGAAACCAGCTTGTCGACGATGATCGCCCAGGTCCAGACCGAGGCGCAGACCAAGCCGATCATGACCAGCTTGACCACCCAGCTGGCCGAAAGGAACAGCGACCAAACCGACAATTGCGCGCCCGGATCGGCGAGTGCGATATTTTCCATCGTTACGTCCTTAAGATTTTCCGGGCAAAGCTGGCGGCTGGCCCATGGCATCCCTTGTGGTCGGTTCGCACGAAGCTACCGGAACAACCCCAAACTGTGCCGTTAACGGCCTTTTCGGGGCAAATATTGGTGAAAGGAAGGCGCAGGATCGCGCCAATCTTCGCCAATCTCTTCATGAACCGTTATGGTTAAGGATGGGTTAGTAAATAAGGCGCGGCGCATTGCCGCGCCCAATGGCGGGGCAAGTGCAATCGCCTACGCGCAATCCGCCTAATCGGCCGTCGGTAGTGCCTTGGGCATGAAGGCTATGACCCATTCCTTGGGAAAGCGCCTCGGCCGACCATTCTCGCCGATGATCGCCGCCTCGACCTTGGCTTCCAGCAGCACTTCGTCGCCGCGCTTGAGCTGCTGGGCCATGAAAATACGCGCGCCGGAAATGGTGTCGGTGCGGGTGTCGACGGTCAGGATATCGTCGATGCGGGCAGGGATGCGAAAGTCGATCTCCATGCGGCGCACCACCCAGACGATCTTTTCGCCATGCTTGCCGTCGGCGAGTTCCGTGTGATGGACACCGGTCAGCCTGAGATAGTCGGAGCGTCCGCGCTCGAGAAATTCGAGATAGCGCGCATGGTAGACGACGCCGGAGAAATCGGTGTCGGCATAGTAGACCCGCGCCATCAGCCGGTGGCCGAATTCGGTCAGCGCCCCGGAAATCCCGGCCAGCGATGTCGCCGATTCACCATGATCGTCCATTGCGCTTCCTTTTTCAGTCGCGGCAAGGCACCAGTTTTGCGCGTGACCTAGAGCATGATCCCGAAAAGTGGGAACCGGTTCTCTCGGACAAACGGTTTCCGTTTGTCCAGAGAGCATGCTCCAGCAAAGAAATAGATCATGATGACGATTCAACCAAACGCCATCATGATCTAACATCGGATGGCACTGTTGACGGCGATGATCAAGGGTTTGATGGCGGCGGTGCTTGTGCTGGTGGCCTTGGCGCTGCCTGGCCAGGCGGCGACTTTCTCCATGAAACGCGGCCTCAATCTCGACCAGTGGGTCACCTGGCCCGGCGAAGATCAGTGGGGCGACGCCAAGGCGATCCTGCCCTATCCGGAATGGCGCAAGTCCCTCAAGGAGGACGATCTCAAGGCGCTGAAGGAAGCGGGCTTCGATTTCCTGCGTATGCCGGTCGATCCCTCGCCTTTCCTGTCCGACCAAACTAAGGCGCTACGCGACGACCTCTACGCCAGCGTGCTGGACTCGGTGCGCATGATCAATCGTGCCGGCCTGAAGGTCATCGTCGACATGCACCTGATCCCGGCCGGCGGCAGCCGCAAGATCGGGATGGCTGAGGTGATGGACGACCCGCAGACCTTCGACCGCTATGTCGACATGGTGCGCAAGATGGGCCGCACCCTGGCCGGCGAGGATCCCCAAAAAGTCGCCTTCGAATTGATGAACGAACCGATCGTCGACTGTGACAGCGACGGCACCAGCCTGTGGCCAGACCGCCAGCAGAAATTGTTCGCAGCGGCACGATCATCGGCGACAAAACTGACCCTGATCCTGACAGGCGCCTGTTATTCCGCCGCAAGCTCTCTGGAAAAGATCGATCCGAAGACGGTCCCGGACGACAACGTCATCTGGACCTTTCATTCCTATGATCCATTCCTGCTCACGCATCAGGGCGCGACCTGGGCCGGCGACTTCATCCCCTATGTGACCGGCCTGCCCTATCCGCTGACGGCGGTGCCCAAGGCGCAGCTCGACGTGACGCTCGACACCATCCGCGCCCGGATCAAGGCCGAGGCGCCATGGACACGGCAGAGTGGGCTGCTTGCCTATCTCGATGAACAGGTCGCCAGCATGGACAGCCCCGACAAACTGCTCGGTCTAATGGATACGCCGTTCAAAAAGGTCGAGGCATGGGCGAAGGCCAACGGCATCAAGCCGGAGAACATCACGCTGGGCGAGTTCGGCATGATCCGCCAGGAATACGGCAACGCCTATGTGATGCCGGCCGAATACCGCGCGGCCTATGTCAAGGACATGATCACGCGCGCCGAGGCGCACGGCTTCTCCTGGTCGGTGTGGAGCTATGGCGGCGCCTTCGGCATCGTCGACGCCTTCAATGGCGACAAGGCCGAGCCGGATGTGCTGGACGTAATCCGCTCGCTTCCCTGAGAGCTATTCTTTAAATCAACCGAGATCGATCTGTAGGATTTCCGGCCGCACGCCGAAGCGCACAGGCATGATGGAGAAGCCGAGCCCGCCCGAGACGATCAGATTGCGATCGTTCTCGACGACATGGCCATAGGCATAGCGATTGCCGAAACGCGACGGGACAACAGGTGAATAGCCGAACAGCCGCACCTGCCCGCCATGGGTATGACCGGACAAGGTTAGCGACACCCGCCACGGCACGGTGGCAAAAATGTCGGGCTCATGGGCGAGCAGGATGATAGGCGCGGTGTCGCTGACCTTGGCCAGCGTACCGTCGAGATCGTCCAGCCCCGTCAATCCGGGGCGCTCCTTGGTCGGCAGCAGGGCCTGCTGGTCGGCCAGCCCGGCAATCCACACGCCGTGCCCATCCTTGTCCAGGCGCACGACATCGTTTTCCAGCACCGGGATGCCGACCGCCTCCAAAGCCTTGCGCGCTATGGTTGGACCGGCTCCGGCCCGCTGCGCGAAGCCGTCATGCCACCAGTCATGGTTGCCGAGGATCGAATGCACGCCGAGCGGCGCCTTGAGGCCCGACAAGGCCGACGCCCATTGCGATGGCGTCACCGGCCCCGTCACCATGGGCATGCCGGAGATAAAATCGCCGAGCAGGACGATCACGTCCGGCTGCAGCGCATTCGCATCCTGGACAAACGAGGCGATCCGTTCCGGTGTCATCCACGGCCGGCAGGCATGGATATCCGCAAGGGCCACGACCCGCAGCTTCAGCCCCTCCGGCCAATGCGGCGGCGTCAGCGCATAGCGCTTCACATGCGTCAGCAGCATCGGCTCGATGCCGACCGCATAGGCGCTGAACGCGGCAACCGACAGGACCGACCCGCCGACGAAGCGCAGGAACCCGCGTCTGGTTATCATTCTATGGCTCCGGCACGTGGATCGCGGCGGCATGCCGCGAGACAGCGCCGATAAAATCCACGATTGCGCCGGCAAATCGACAAAGACGAGCAGATTCGGCGCAAGACGTTCACGGATGCTTGATCACTGATCTGGATCCCCAGCCTGATCGCTTGGCGGCTATTCTTCCTGGAACAGGTTGATCTGCTGCTGCGCCAGGTCCTTCGGCGCGTCGAGGCCGAGGTGCCGCCAGGCATTGGCTGTCAGCATGCGCCCACGCGGCGTGCGCTGGATGAAACCCTGCTGGATGAGATAGGGCTCGATGATATCCTCGATGGCGTCGCGTGGCTCGGAGAGACCGGCGGCGATCGTCTCGATGCCGACCGGCCCACCGCCGAAATTGCGCGCGATCATGCCGAGATAGCGCCGGTCGAGTGCGTCGAGGCCGAGCGCATCGACCTCAAGCCGGGTCAGCGCCTCATCGGCGATCCGGCGGTCGACATGGCCGTCGCCGGCGACCGAGGCGAAATCGCGCACGCGGCGTAACAGCCGGCCTGCGATGCGCGGCGTGCCGCGCGCGCGCCGCGCGATCTCGAGCGCGCCGTCATCGCCGAGCGGCATTTGCAGGATGCGGGCGCCGCGCCGCACGATCTGCTCGAGTTCCTCAACCGTGTAGAAGTTGAGCCTCACCGGAATGCCGAAACGGTCACGCAGCGGATTGGTGAGCAAGCCGAGACGTGTCGTGGCGGCGACGAGAGTGAACTTGGCAAGGTCGATCTTGACTGAGCGCGCCGCCGGCCCCTCGCCGATGATCAGATCGAGCTGGAAATCCTCCATCGCCGGATAGAGGATTTCCTCCACCGCCGGGCTCAGCCGGTGGATCTCGTCGATGAACAGCACATCGCCTTCTTCGAGATTGGTGAGGAGTGCCGCGAGGTCGCCAGCCTTGGCGATGACCGGACCGGAGGTCGAGCGGAAATTGACGCCAAGCTCACGCGCCATGATCTGCGCCAGCGTCGTCTTGCCCAGCCCCGGCGGGCCAACAAACAGCACATGGTCGAGCGCCTCGTTGCGGCCCTTGGCGGCCTCGATGAAGACTTTGAGGTTGGCCCGCACCGCCGCCTGGCCGACGAAATCGGCAAGCGTCTGCGGCCGCAAGGTCTGCTCGGCATCCTCGCCGCGTTTTTCCGGAGCAATCAGGCGGGGCGGCAGGCTCATGCCGCCTCACTCGCATATGGCCCCGAACTGGACAAGCGAGCGCTCACCGCGCCAGTTCCTTCAGCCCGAAGCGGATCAGCTTCGGCGCGTCCGCGCCCTCGCCCGCTGTCTTCAGCGCGGCCGCCACGGCATTGGCAGCTGTATCGCGGGAATAGCCGAGATTGACCAGGGCCGAAACGGCGTCGGTGATCGGCGCCGGCGCCACGCCTTCGCCGAGCTCCTGCTTCAGGCCGATGGCGCCAGAGGCCGAACCCGCATAGGCCGGCGCCTTGTTCTTCAATTCGGTGACGATGCGCTCGGCCACCTTCTTGCCGACACCGGGCGCGCGCGAAACCATGGCGATGTCGCGCAGCGCTATGGCATTGGCGAGATCGGCTGGCGTCAGCGTCGACAGGATGGCCAGCGCCACCTTGGCACCGACGCCCGGCACATTGTTCATCAAGAGCCGGAACCACTCGCGCTCGAGCTGCGACTGGAAGCCGTAGAGCCGCAGCATGTCCTCGCGCACATAGGTCTCGATGAACAGCACCACCGCTTCACCAGGCGAAGGCAGTGCGGCCAATGTGCGTGCCGAGCAATAGGCTACGTAGCCGACGCCATGAATGTCCACGAGGCAGTGGTCTTCGTCGATCTCGTCGAGCGTGCCCTTGAGCTTGCCGATCATGCCAGATCTTTCATCGAAGATGGGGCCTTCATGGGTGTGTTTCCGGAGACTTCATGGGTGTGTTTCCGGAGAGATGATATCGAGGTCGGGGAAATAACTGCGGTAACGCGCGGCGTCGCGTGTCAAAAGACGATGCCCCGCAACGCTCGCATGAGCGCCGATAAAGAAGTCCGGCAAGGTTCTTTCGCGAACACCGCCGGCCCGGCGATAGCGGGAATGCGTGACGCCCGCAAGAAACGCTGCGTCCCAAGGTACAAGTTCGCGATCCATCTCGAGCATGTCGACGGCTTTTCGAAGCGCCGTCTCCGTGGAGATCAGCGGCGCGAGCTCAGACCAGATGATTGTATTTAACACCAAGGCACCGTCGCGGCGGCATGAAGCGATCGCAGATGCCGACCATTCTTTCAGCGGCCCGGCCGGTCCCCAGACGTCGATCAGGACATTTGTGTCAATCAACGTCGAGATCTTCACGCGGCCCCCTCAACCACTCCATGTACTGATCGGTGGTCATGCCTCCCAGATCCAACGTCCCCGCCATCCGGTCAAGGACGTCGTTGAACCTGCGCAATTTCTCCTCCTGGGAGAGGTTCTCGTTGACGGCAACCAACTGAACGCCCCCGTCGGTAGCCACGAATTCCACCTCGGAACCCGGACCGATGCCCAGATGGTCCCTTATCGGCTTGGGGATTGTAACTTGCCCCTTGGTGGTGACGCGCATGGTAATACCTCTGCGGTATTACTTATCCTTTCAACGTGAACAAGTCAAGAACATCGCTAGCCGGCCAGCGCCATACGGTAGGCGACACTCTGCCGGTGATGCGCGTGGCAAATCGCAATAGCCAGCGCGTCGGCGGCGTGTTCGGTGTCGAACGTCGCTTTCGGCAGCAGCACCTTCACCATCATGTGGATCTGCTTCTTGTCGCCATGGCCGACGCCGATGACCGCCTTCTTCACCGCATTGGGCGCATATTCGGCGACGACGAGGCCGGCCCGCGCCGGCACCAGCATGGCGATGCCACGCGCCTGGCCGAGCTTGAGCGTCGCCACGGCATCCTTGTTGACGAAGGTCTGCTCGACGGCCGCCTCGTGTGGCATCGCCGTATGCAGGACTTCGGCGAGCCCGTCATGCAACTGGCAAAGCCGTGTCGCCAGCGCCGCCTTGTCGTCGGAGCGCACGGTGCCGGAAGCTATGAAGCGCAAGGAATTGCCGAGGCTCTCAACGATGCCCCAGCCGGTGCGCCTGAGCCCCGGATCAATACCGATAATGCGAATCGCTTCCCCCATCCGGCGAGTTTACCTCCGGCGGACAGCGATGCCAGCGAAATGTGAACAAACCGGAAACGAAAGGCCGAAAGATCTCAACCCCGAGCAAAAGCCGTGTTGAGCAGGCTGATCTGGTCGGAAACCGGATTGGGCCGGCGGCCTATGGGCTGCATGTCGACCACGGCGCCGGCGCCGTAGATCTCGTCATCCATGCGGCGCACCAGCGCCTGCAGGCGAAGCGAGCGGTTGACGAGGTCGAGGAAATCCTTGGGCAGTTCAGCCCAGCCGGCGGCTTCATCATGGGCGGAAGCGGTGTCGAGACGCACCTTGGACTTTTCCGAAGCCACCTGGTCGCGGGTCATCTCGCCGGAATTGGCCGCACGCTGCAAAAGTAGCCAGGAGGCGACCTGCATCAGCCTGGTGGTCAGCCGCATCGATTCGGCCGCGTAGAGCGTGGCCGCCAGCCGAGACAGTTTCTTGGCCTCGGCGCGGCCCTTGCCGTCGAGATATTCGGCGGCCTGTTCAACCAGGCCCATGCCTTCCTGGTAGAGCGGTTTGAAGGAGTGCGAAAAAACCCGACGTTCCGCCAGCTTCACGGTTTTCGCACTGCCCTTCGAAGGCTCGTTCATTGAATACGCCCCTGCACTTGCAACCGGCCGATTCGGCTCACTGCCGATACACCCGGAACCCTATATGACTGAAGCTTGAAAATGCGCTTCGCGGGGGGTGAAGGCAAGCACATGTTTAACAGAAGGTTAACGGCCATTCGTGGTCTGGGCTGTCGCCGGAATCCGGACAAAAAAAGAGCCGCGGATAAGGCGGCTCTCAGGAGTTTAACAGGGAGGCGTCAAACAAAGTGGCTCCAACCACTCGGTAAGAATCCAGATCACTGGATGAACATAGTAAACACTTGTAAAGCTTAATGAAGCCTTAACGGCACCGATGTTTTTGACCGAATGCCGCATTTCTGTGCCGTAACAGCACAGTCCCAAGAGCCCTCTCGGCCTCCGGCTCAGGCCTTTTTCCACACGACAGGCAGGGCGATAAAGGCAAACAGCAGCATGCCCGCATAGAAGCCGATCGAGGCGATTCCCAGCAGCGGCTCTATCCCCGGATTGCCGGCGAGCAGAATGTAAAGGCCGATCATGAGCCCGATGCCGCTGATCGCCGTCAGCCAGAAGTGAACCTTGGCGAGCACCTTTTGCCCGGCGGCCGGAAACAGATGGTAGAAGAAAGCGAAGACCGCCGACATCAGCCATCCCGCCACCATCGTGTGGGCGTGAGTCGGCATCTGGCCATGGTCTTCGCTGATCGCCATGTGGATACCGAGCGCCATGCCGCACAAAGCATAGATGATCGCCAGCGTGAAGAAATTCCGTGCTACCCCTTGCATGTCTGTCCCCTCGAATTGCCTTTTCCCGTTTTCGGGAATGCGTTGATCGTCAGGCGATCCTGTCGCCACCGGGCTCCCGGCGTCGGCGCACTAGCATCGTTAGTGTTTCAAGACGATGTCGCGCCAACCCGCCCGACGCATGTGACAATAACAGAAAACCCGGCGGCACGTTTGCCATCTCAACAGCTCCATGCGTTGGCCGACGCTGAAACAGAGCGGGCTTTTTCGCGGCATCGTTCCGAAACAGGCACGGCGCTAAACGCTCGGTCATCGAAATGGCGGGCACGGGTGCCTGCGTCGCCCTCCAACGTCGGGGACCGGGGAGACAACCATGGACTGGTATTCCATCGTCAAACTGCTGCACATTCTCTCGGCGACCCTTTGGGTCGGTGGTGGCTTCACGCTGATGGTGGTGGCGACGCTGGCCGATCGGGCCGGAAACATCCCGGGAACTCTGCAGGCGATGCGCGCCACCGGCGAGTTGGGCAACAAGTTCTTTGCGCCGATGTCGATGCTGACACTGGCCTTCGGATTGGTCATGTGCTGGTTCTGGGCCGGCTTTTCGCAATTGTGGATCCTGATTGGCCTTGCCGGCTACGCCATGACCTTCTGCATCGGCATGTTCGTCTTCAAGCCGACCGCCGACCGCATGGCAGCGATGGTCGCCAGGGATGGCGTGACCCCTGCAGCACTTGCCTACGGCCAGCGCATCTTGCGGGCCGCACGCTTCGATTATGCGGTGATGCTAGTCATCATGTCAGACATGGTGCTGAAGCCGACCTTGCACGACTTCGCCGTCCTGGCCGGCATGGTGCTGGTTCTTGCAGGGGGTGTCGCGCTGGCGCTTGGCCGACCACGGCGCCTGGCGCCCAGCGCCGCCTGAATCTGCATCAGTATCTAGAGAAGACCGGCGATACCGTCCCAGAGCAGCTTCAACGCCACCACCGCGACCGTGGCGTAGGTGAAGGGATAAAAAATCTCCGGCCGCATGCGCCGCACCAGCCAGGCACCGGCGATGGTTGACAGCGGCGCCAGCGGCATCAGCACCGCCGACGCCGTCAGATTGGCGGTGTCGAACTGGCCAAGCGCGAAATAGGGCACCAGCTTCAGCGCATTGGTGGCGGCAAAGAAGATCGCGGATGTGCCCGACAGCACCTTCGGATCAAGCCGGATCGGCAGTGCATAAACCTGGAAAGGCGGGCCACCGACATGGGCGACGAAGCTCGTGAAGCCGGCGACGGTGCCCCAGAGCGCAGCCGCCAGACGGTTGGGTTCGGCCACGTGATCGGAGCCATGGCGAAACTGCAAATAGAGCCAGCGCAGCACGAAGATGATGGCCACCGCGCCGACGATCAGCCGCACCGCCTCCTCGGTGACCAGTGCGGCCGTCAGCCAGCCGAGGCCGATGCCGATAACAGCGCCCGGCATCATGTCGACCAGCATCTTCCTGTCGTAGACGCCCCACCACGTCCACACCGAGACGATGTCCATCAGGCACAGGATCGGCAGCAGGATGGCGGCCGCCTGCACTGGCGGGATGGTCAGCGCCATCAGTGGCACGCCGACGAAACCGACAGCGCCGCCGAAGCCGCCCTTGGACAGGCCGACCAAGATGACCGCAGGGATGGCGGCCGCATAGAACCACGGATCGAGAAGCAGGCCTGACATGGATGGGACTGGTCCGGAGGGAAGGGCGTCGATGCTTGATAACCCAGAACAACGTCTTGGGCGACTGGAAATCCCGGCCAGCGCCTGCCCTATCGCCGCGCCGAGACCAGCAGGAACATCGGCCGTTCGAGCTCTTCCGCCAGTTCCGGTTTGGCCGCGATCTGGGCGTCCGTCGGGCGGAATTCCTCGACATGCCCGATCGTGAAGCCGGACTGGATCAGCGTGTTGAGCGTGGTACCGAGGGTGCGATGATGTTTCACCACGCCCTTGGCCAGCCAGTCGGTCTTGCGCGGGCCTTCCAGCAGATACTGGTCGACGGGCCATGTCTTGCGGCCCTCGGCATCGATCGCCCAACCAGGCCTGCTGGGAGCCATATAGATCGGATGTTCCGTCGAGAAGACGAAATGCCCACCGGGCGACAGCGCCCGATGCACCGTCCTGAACAGGCGCGCAACGTCATCGACATAGTGCAGGGCAAGCGAACTGTAGGCGAGATCGAAACCGTCTTGCGGCAGGCTGAGCTGGTCGAGATCGGCCATCTCATAGGTGATGCCGGTATCCGGACCGGCGGCACGCGCGCGGGCAAGCATCTTTTCCGACAGGTCCAGCCCAAGCATCTGGCTCGCCCCGTGCTCATGCGCCCAGCGGCAGAACCAGCCGAAGCCACAGCCGAGATCGACAACCCTTAAACCCCCGACTTCAGGCAGCATCGCGCGCAGCGCCGGCCATTCGGCAGCACCGTCCAGGCCTTCGATTGACCGGCCAAGCCGGCTGTAGCCCGCGAAGAAATCCGGCTGGTCGTAGATATTCTGCGCCATATCTTGCTCATCCTTCAGCCAGTCATCTGGCAGACTGAAAGCGCCTTTCCACCATGGCCATGCGGAGTCAAGACGATGAGGCCGACGGCGACCCGAGCGGCGGCGGCCGCCGCCGGATCGGCTGCGCCTTGATGATGGCGGTGCTGGTCTCGGCCTTGTCGGCGATGCGGTCGAGAATGCCGTCGAGGTCGCCGATCGAGCGCACGAACAGACGGGCGACGAAACAGTCGTCCCCCGTCACCTTGTCGCATTCGCCAAACTCGGCAATCTCCTCGATCAGCTTCTGCACGATGTGCAGCTTGCCCGGCAAAGGCTTGATGCGCACGATCGCCTGCAGCGTATAGCCGAGCGCCAGCGGATCGATCTCGACCGTGAACGCCCGGATGACGCCGCGCTCCTCGAGCCGCCTAAGCCGCTCCGAAACGCTTGGAGACGACAGTCCGACCTGGGCAGCCAGATCCTTCAGCGAGGTGCGTGCATCCCTCACCAGGATTTCGAGGAGACTTCGGTCGAGATCGTCAAGCATCTCAGATTTCCCATCCATTCGGAGAAAACACCTAATATAATTAGGCTATTTGTCCATATCACCTTTTCCATGAGATGGAAAGTGCCCGCATCGCATGAGATTATACCGCCTCAACTGAACCAGAGGCTATCATGAACGAAACGGTACGCGGCACGGTCGAAATGTCATCAGCAATGGCGATCCTGGGAACGATCGGATGGTTCGTCATCATGTCCGGCCAGCCGATCATGGATGTCGTGTTCTGGCGCTGCGCCTTCGGCGCGGTAACGTTGCTCGTCATCTGCGCTTGCCTCGGATTGCTGCGCAACAGGCTGTCGCTGCGGGTCATCGGCCTCGCCGCACTCGGCGGTGCCGCCATCGTCATCAACTGGCTGCTCCTGTTCAGTGCCTTCTCTCGCGCGTCGATCTCGATCGCCACCGCTGTCTACAACACCCAGCCCTTCATGCTGGTCGGCTTCGGCGCGCTCTTCTTCGCCGAGCGGCTGACCCTGACCAAGCTGACCTGGCTGGCCATCGCCTTCGCCGGCATGGTGCTGATCGTCGAGGCCGCCCCTGACGCCGGCGATGTCGGCACCAATTATTTTGCCGGCATCCTGATGGCCCTGGCCGCTGCCTTCTTCTGGGCCGTCGCGGCCATCGTCACCAAGAAGCTCAAGGGCACGCCGCCGCATCTGATCGCGCTCATCCAGGTCTGCGTCGGTGTCGTCATGCTGGCGCCTTTCGCCAATCTTACGCATCTTCCCGTCGATCCATGGAGCTGGGCCATGCTGGCGACGCTGGGCGTCGTCCACACCGGCCTGATGTACATACTGATGTACGGCGCCATCCAAAAGCTGCCGACGCATCTGCAGGGATCGCTGTCCTTCATCTATCCGGTCGTTGCCATCCTGGTCGACGTCACCGCCTTCGGCCATCGCTTGCATCTAAGCCAGGTCGCCGGCGCCGCTTTGATCCTGACGGCGGCGGCCGGCATGAATCTCGGCTGGTCGCTGTGGAAGTCGAAAGTGCCGGCATAGCGTTCTCGAACGTTGGATAGCTGCAACGATACTTTCGAACGCATGGCCTCGAGGGCGGATAACATGTTGCTGACTTGCGCGCCAATCCTGGTCCATGCGATGTGGATGCGGGCACAAAGCAACGGGGTGACCGAGTGGCGATCGGAACTTTCCAGGGACGGCTCTTGCCGCGCGAACGCATCCTTTGGAGTGGTATTCCCGCGCAAGGCATATTCTTCACCAGTCGCGATATGTTTCTCATACCGTTCAGCCTGCTCTGGTGCGGTTTTGCAATCTTCTGGACTTATACCGCGACGAGGCAAGGTGCGCCGCTTTTCTTCGATGCATGGGGAGCAATGTTCATCTGCATTGGGCTGTTCTTCGTCTTTGGCAGGTTTGCGGTCGATGCGTGGTTCAGACGACGTATCTCTTATGTGGTCACCGACAAGCGCATTCTCATCATGCGCACTGCTCCTTTCGCCAGCTTCACATCGATTGATCTGGAGCGCCTTCCCGACATTCAGCTGACCGGAGAGGGAGAAAAGCGCGGCAGTTTGCGCTTCGGCGCGGCCGCATCGTTGTTCGGAAGTTCGGGCGGCTGGTCCCAGTCTCGCTATCAAAGTTTTGCCAGCTGGTCGCCGGCTCTTGACCCGGTTCCGCAATTCCTTGGCATCGAGTATCCGTCGAAAGTTTTCGACGTCGTCATGAAAGCCCGCAATGCTCTCCGTCCTGCCTGATGTCGACTGAAAGCTGACGCCTGTTCAATTCCGGCAGTTTGCTCTATGCCGCAATCCAACCATCTTCGCCCGGCATAGGCGAAACCCGGGATCGAAGAACCATGAATGACGCAACGCCCCCAAACCGCTGCCGCATCGTGCTGATCGCGCCGCCCGGCGTGCCGGCCGCTCGCATCGTTACTGCATTCGACGGCGGCGATATCGCTTCGCTGATCCTGCCCGAGAACGGCATGGACGAAGCCTCGTTCCAGGCTTTCGCCGAGCAGATTGTGCCTTCGGCGCAGGCCGCGGGCGTGGCCGTCGTCATCGCCGGCGACACCCGCATTGCGGGGCGTGTCCAGGCCGACGGCATCCATGCCGAGGTCTCCAAGGCTGAGCTTGCCGAAACGATCGAGCATTTCCAGGCGAAAATGATGGTCGGTACCGGCGGCGCCAAGACGCGTGACGATGCGCTTGAGCTTGGCGAGACGCGGCCCGACTACATCTTTTTCGGCCGCTTCGGCTACGACAACAAGCCCGAGCCACACCCGCGCAACCTGTCGCTGGGACGATGGTGGGCTGACATGATCCAGATCCCCTGCATCGTCATGGCCGGATCCGACCTGGCTTCCGTTGAGGACGTGGCCGCGACCGGCGCCGAGTTTGTCGCGCTGTCGAGTGCGGTGTTCGCCGACGGCGTCGATCCGCAAGCCGCGATCGCCCGGGCCAATGCGCTGCTCGACGAAACCGCGCCGCGCTTCGAGGATTGACGTGTCCCTGGCAAGGCTTCCCCTTCAGGCCCTGCTTGCGGCGGTCATGATTCAGGCCGCCACCGCCGCCGAAACCATACCCTTGCCGCAGCCCAAGCCTGAAACCGGCGTGCACACTGACAAGCCGATCGAAACGCAGCTGCCGCAGCCCGCCACCACGGCGGAGCCGGCACCGCTGCCATCGGCCGACAGCATCAATCCAGACCGCTTCGGGGCCAAGCCGGCGGACGCGGCCTATGGCGCCTTCCAGCGCGGACTCTACAAGACGGCCTACGATCTTGCGCTGGTCCGTGCCCAGAATGGCGACCCGGCGGCGCAGACATTAGTGGCCGAGATCCTGTCGCGCGGGCTGGGCGTGCCGTTGAACGCGGCCGAGGCGGCGAAATGGTACGCCGCCGCCGCCGAGCAAGGCGTCCCGGAATCGCAGTTCCAATATGCGCTGATGCTGCTCGACGGCCGCTACGTCAAGAAGGACACGAAGGAGGCCTATGCGCTGATGCAGGCCGCCGCCGAAGCCGGCAACCGGCTGGCGCAGTTCAATTTCGCGCAGATACTGGTCCAGCAGGATCCCGGCGACGCGGGCCTCGCCAAGGCGGTCCCCTATTATGAGCGCGCCGCCGCGACCGGTCTCCCCGACGCCCAGTACGCCATGTCCCAGATCTACGCCAACGGCGTCGGCGGCAAGCCACGCGACGATGCGCAGGCAAGGCGCCTGCTGGCACAGGCCGCACGGCAGAACTATGACACCGCGCAGATCGATCTCGCCGCCTGGATGATCGAGGGCCGCGGCGGTGACCGCGACCTGAAATCGGCTTTCGGCTGGACGAAGCAGGCTGCCGAAGGCGGCAATGTCGCCGCCCAGAACCGCCTGGCAAAACTCTACATGCAAGGCATTGGCACCGACCCCGACCTGGTGCTCGCCGGTGCCTGGTACATCGTCGCCCGCCGCGCCGGCCTCATCGACGCAGACATGGACGATTTCCTGCAAGGGCTGAGCGAGGACCAGACCAAGCAGGCCCTGCAGAAGGCGAACCGCCTGCCCTGATAATGGCCCCGGCGCTGCGGCCCTTCCCGCCCGCTCCCTTGCCTCTTCCGGTGTTTTGTGGTCTTGGGAGCCCGAAATCGCTTTCCCAGCGAACATCCCATACCGACGGCCTGGCCGTTGGCAGCATCCCGGATCCCATCATCATGGCCAAGATCAATGGCAACGAAATCCGTCCCGGCTACGTCATCGAGCACGATGGCGGCCTGTGGGTGGCGGTCAGGACCAACACCGTCAAGCCCGGCAAGGGCGGCGCCTACAACCAGGTCGAGTTGAAGAACCTCATCAACGGCACCAAGCTCAACGAGCGCTTCCGCTCGGCTGAAACGGTCGAGCAGATCCGCCTCGACCTGAAGGATTTTTCCTTCCTCTATGCGCAGGAAGACGCGCTGGTGTTCATGGACACCCAGAGCTACGAGCAGCTTGAATTGAACAAGGACTTCGTCGGCGACCGCGCCGCCTTCCTGCAGGACGGCATGATGGTGACGGTCCAGCTCTATGAGGAGAGGCCGATCGGCATCTCGCTGCCCGATTATGTGACGCTGACCATCACCGAGGCGGACCCGGTAGTGAAGGGCCAGACAGCGGCGTCCTCCTACAAGCCGGCGGTACTGGAGAACGGCATTCGTGTCCTGGTGCCGCCTTTTATCGGCGCCGGCGAACGCATCATCGTCGACACCAACGAAATCACGTACGTGCGCCGCGCAGACTAGAGCATGATCCCGAAAAGTTGCGGACTTTTCGGACAAGATCATGCGTGCAAAGACAAGCAGATGAAGCGGGGCCGCGATCCAATTTGAGTTGATCCGCCCCAGGCTTTTGGAGTTTCAACAATATGGCACGCTCAGCCCTTCTCAACGTCATGGTCCAGGCCGCAATGAAGGCCGGCCGTTCGCTGTCGCGCGATTTCGGCGAGGTCCAGAACCTGCAGGTCTCGCTGAAGGGGCCAGGTGACTATGTCAGCCAGGCCGATCGCAAGGCCGAGGACATCCTGTTTGCCGAGCTGTCGAAGGCGCGTCCCGGCTACGCCTTCCTGATGGAAGAACGCGGCGTGGTCGAAGGCGATGACAGCCAGCATCGCTGGATCGTCGACCCGCTCGACGGCACCACCAATTTCCTGCATGGCATTCCGCTCTTCGCAGTCTCGATCGCGCTCGAACGTCAGGGGCAGATCGTGGCCGGTGTCATCTACAATCCGGCCATGGACGAGCTCTATACGACCGAACGGGGCGGTGGCGCCTTCATGAACGACCGCCGGCTGCGCGTCTCCGGCCGCACCAAGCTGGTCGACACGGTGATCGGCTGCGGCATGCCGCATCTGGGACGCGGCCACCACGGCAATTTCCTCGTCGAGTTGCGCAACGTCATGGCCGAGGTCTCGGGCGTGCGGCGTCTCGGCTCCGCCGCGCTCGATCTCGCCTATGTCGCGGCCGGCCGCATGGACGGCTTCTGGGAAACCGGTCTGTCGGCCTGGGATATAGCCGCCGGCCTGCTGTTGATCCGCGAGGCGGGCGGCTTCGTTTCCGACATGGAAGGCGGGCAGGATATGCTCGACAATGGCTCGGTCGTCGCCGGCAATGAGGTTATCCAGCGTGCGCTGCTGAAGACGGTGAAAAAGCCGCTCCCCTCTCGTTGACAGGCAAGCCGCGCTGTTTGGCACGGCGCGCTGAAGCGCCGCAGTCGCAAAACCGCAACCAAAGCTTGAAATACTGTCCGGCGGTTGCCCAGATAAGGGTGACGCAGGACGACAGATGACCAATATCCCGCCACAACTCGACATTCCGTTCATCGGGCGCTGGCACTATTCCCGCGCGGAGATGATCGCCGACGGCATCGTCCATGCTGTCGGCATCGTGCTGGCGATCGCGGCCGGCTCGGCGCTGCTGGCGCTGGCGGCGTATCGGGTCGGGCCCGGCGAATACCTCGCCGCAGCCTTCTATGTCGTTTCGCTGCTCACGGTCCTGTCAGTGTCGATGACTTACAATCTGTGGCCGGTGACGTCGCCGGCCAAATGGGTCTTGCGGCGCTTCGATCACGCCGCGATCTATCTGCTGATCGCCGCCACCTACACGCCTTTCCTGGCCCAGCTCGACGGCTCGCCGCTGGCCAGTTGGATGATCGTCCTGGTCTGGAGCGCCGCGGCGATGGGCATCGCCATCAAGGTGTTTTTTCCCGGCCGTTTCGACCGGTTGGCTGTTGTCTTCTACCTCGCCATCGGCTGGAGTGGCATCCTCCTGGCAAAGCCGCTTGTCGAGACCCTGCCAACGACGTCGCTTGCGCTCATCATAGCCGGTGGCGTCGTCTACTCCTGCGGCGTCATCTTCTTTGCTTGGAAGGCGCTGCGCTTCCACAATGCGCTGTGGCACGGCTTTGTCGTCACCGGCGCCGGCCTGCATCTGGCCGCCATGGTCGACTGTCTGGTCATCAATCGCCTCTGACAATGACTATCGGTGTGGCAATATTGCCAAGCGCCATTCAATTTGGTCACAATTCCGTTTAGAGTCGCCAGCTACGTGATCGGCGGCATCGGAAACGGGGCACGGATGGCTTTTCTCAAATCCTTCGGCGTGGGCAGGCGTTCCGACGTGCTGGTTTACGACCCGCACAAATTGTCGAGCCCGCAGGTCTTCCTGCTGACCATGGTCATCTTCCTGGCCATCGTCGCGTTTATTGCCGCCATCCTGACCCGTCAGATCTCGACAGCTTTTGGCAGCAATCCCGGCCTCAACGGCCTGATCGTCGGCGTGCTTGCGGTCGGCATCCTGCTGGCCTTCGCCCAGGTAGGACGGCTGTTTCGCGAAGTGCGCTGGGTCAACTCCTTCCGGGCCGGCTCCGAGACCACCGAACCGGTTCTGCTGGCGCCGATGAAGGCCATGATCGGCCGCTCGTCAGCGACGGCCTTTTCGACCAGTTCGATGCGCACGATGCTGGATTCCATCGCCACGCGCCTCGACGAAAGCCGCGACACCTCGCGTTATCTCGTCGGTCTCCTGGTCTTCCTCGGTCTTCTCGGCACCTTCTGGGGTCTGTTGAACACGATCGGCTCGATCCGCGAAACCATCGAATCGCTCGATCCCGGCACAGGGGATGCGGCGGCAGTGCTCGATTCGCTGAAGCAGGGCCTGTCGGCGCCGCTGGCCGGCATGGGCACGGCCTTCTCGTCCTCGCTGTTCGGTCTGTCCGGCTCGCTGGTGCTCGGCTTCCTCGACCTGCAGGCCGGCCGCGCCCAGACCCGCTTCTACACCGAGCTCGAGAACTGGCTGTCCTCGGTCACCGACCTGTCGTCCGACATCGTCGTCTCCGATCCGGCGAAGGCCGAATCCTCCGACGAGATCCGGGTGCTGTCCGAACGGCTGCGCAGCATGCAGGAGAATGGCGGCGGCTCCAACCCGCGCGTCGCCACCGCCATGGCCAATCTCGCCGACGGCATTTCCGGCTTGGTCAAGAACATGCGCTCCGAGCAGCAGATCATGCGCGACTGGGTCGAGGCCCAGTCCGACGAGCAGAAGGCGATGCGCAACACGCTGGAAAAGATCGCCGACGCCCTGAAGAAGCCTGGGGTGCACTAGCATGGCGCTTGCCCGGGGCCGGCGCACCGATCGCCGCATTGACTATTGGCCGGGCTTCGTCGACGCACTGTCGACGCTGCTTCTGGCCATCATGTTCCTGCTCACGGTCTTCGTGCTGGCGCAGTTCCTGCTCGGCCGCGAACTCTCCGGCAAGGACACGGCACTCACTCGTCTCAATTCGCAGATCAACGAACTGACGCAGCTTCTGGCGCTGGAGCGCTCGACGGCGCAGGACAAGGACGATTCGCTGGCCAATCTGCAGGCATCGCTGTCGGCGGCGGAAGCCGAGAAGAGCCGGCTCGAACAATTGCTGGCGCAAGGCGCGGGCGCCGGCGACGCTGCCACCCAGCGTGCCGTGGAGCTCGGCGGCGAGCTCGACAGCCAGCGCCAGATCAGCCAGCAGGCACTGAGCCAGGTCGAGATCCTCAACCAGCAGATCGCAGCACTGCGCAAGCAGATCGGCGCGCTTGAGGATGCGCTCAACGTATCCGAAACCCGCGACCGCGATTCCAACACCAAGATCGCCGATCTCGGCCGCCGCCTGAACGTGGCGCTGGCGCAGCGCGTGCAGGAACTGAACCGCTACCGCTCCGATTTCTTCGGGCGCCTGCGCGAGATCCTCGCCGACCGCGAGAACATCCGCATCGTCGGCGACCGCTTCGTCTTCCAGTCGGAAGTGCTGTTCCCAACCGGCTCCGAGGTGATCAACGATGCCGGCAAGGTCGAGATGAAGAAGCTCGCCGACGCCATCATTGAACTGCAAAAGGAAATCCCCCCCGAGATCAACTGGGTGCTGCGCGTTGACGGCCACACCGACAACAAGCCGCTCTCCGGTACCGGCCGCTACCGCGACAATTGGGAACTGTCAACGGCGCGTTCGACCTCGGTGGTGAAGTTCCTGATCGAGAACGGCGTGCCGGCCAACCGGCTGGTTGCCGCCGGCTTCGGCGAGTTCCAGCCGCTCGACCCCGCCGACACCGATGAGGCGCGCAACAAGAACCGCCGTATTGAACTGAAGCTCACCGAACGGTGATTCATCATCACGGAAAAGTCACGCGAACTTGTTTGCCAGCTCAACTCTAGGGCGCAGACCACGGCCGGCAAGGCCTGAAAAGATTATCTTTTTTTAATTACACATCGTCGCAAAGCAGTCCTAGCGTCCTGTGCAGGCCGAGAACCGCCGGCGATGAATCCCCCTCATCGCGACGCGACGGAACCGGACGGCCGACAGCTGGAAGGCAGGCGAAAGAACCGCTGCCTTCCTCTTCAGGAGGAGACGCGACGATGCGCTCTTTTACACCCTCGCTTAGAACCGCAGCACTGACTGCATTCTTCATCGCCATTCCGCTCGCCGGCGCCTATGCTGCGGGCCATCACAAGGGCGCCCTCGATGCCGCCGCCCCGACCGACTTGACCGGTCCGCGTGTCGAAGCCCTCATTGAACAGGCTCAAGGTGTCCGCGAGGGCATAGTCGACGCACGCCAGGCCAACAACATCACTCCGGCCGTGGCGGAACACCTGGAAATGCGCACCAACCAGATCCGCCAGGCCGCCGAGAGGATTGCGGCTTCGGATCACGGCAGGATACCGGCCGCGCAGTATCATGATCTGCTGGGTCATCTCGACCGTATCGACCAGCGCTTGAGGATCAACACCGGCAGCGGTTTCATGATGGGCGACGGCTCCGACGGCGGAAACTACCCGAACGGCTGAAGCCTCTGGAGGTCCAGAGGAAGGGACACCTGGCGCCTTCGGGACCCCAATCCCGCGGGCGTCCTTTTTCCTCACCTGTCCCTCTTGCCTACCAGCCAAGCCAGACCGCGATCAAGGCGACCACCGCCGGCACGGTCTGGATGAACAGGATCTTGCGGCCAACCGTTGCCGCGCCGTAGAGGCCGGCAATGGCCACGCAAGCCAGGAAGAACACCTTGACCTGAAGCCCGGCGGCACCAAGGTAAAGTCCCCAGATCAGGCCGGCGGCGAGAAATCCGTTGTAGAGGCCCTGATTGGCGGCGAGCACCTTCGAGGCTTTGGCGAATTCCGGCGTCAGCCGGAACGTCTTGTGGCCGTATGGCGTGTCCCACAGCACCATCTCGAGATAGACGATGTAGACATGGATCAAGGCCACCAGCCCGACCAGGATGTTGCCGATCATTTGTTCCCCCTTCATGTTTCGGCGGCAGCATTTCACGCACCGCCTCGGCTGCGCAAGCTGGATCTGCGGACGCGGCCTGAGGGTTGCCAACGCTTTTGCGTTGGTGTCTTTTCGCGCCGTCCTCATTCACGGAAGCCGCCATGTCCTTTCAGAAACTCGACAACCTCGGCCACAAGCTCGAAGCGCTTGAGCATGCGCTGGCCATCCTCGGCGCCGATGAGGCGACGCACATGGCGGTCGGCGGCGGCGAGAAGCGTGCCGAGGCGATGGCCGCACTGGCCGGCATGTACCACACCAGGGCGACCGCGCCGGAAATCGCCGACTGGATCGCCACCGCGGAAGGCGAGGCGCTCGATGACGAGCAGCGCGCGGCTCTCGCCGAATTGCGGCGCCAGTACACCAACCTGACATGCCTGCCGGTCGAATTCGTCGAACGCCAGACGACGGCGCGCATGCGCTGCGAGCAGCTGTGGCGCGACCTGCGCGCCAAGAACGATTGGGCGGGCTTTCAGCCGGCGCTCGAGGGCGTGGTGGCGCTGGTGCGCGAAGAGGCGGCCCTACGCTCCGATGTGCTCGGCCTCGCCCCCTATGATGCGCTGATGGAGCAATTTGACCCCGGCAACCGCACCGCCGACATCACCCCCGTCTTCGCCGACCTGAAAGCCTTCCTCAAAGGCTTCGTGCCCGAGGCATTGGCGATTCAGGAGGCGCGGCTGCGCAAGCACCCGCTGAAGCCGCTTTCGGGCACCTACGCGATCGACAAGCAGCGTGAACTCGGTCTTGCCATGATGGCTGCGGTCGGTTTCGACCTGACACATGGCTCGCTGTCGGTGTCGCACCATCCCTTCTGCGGCGGCGTGCCGAGCGACGTGCGCATAACCACCCGTTACAAGACATCGGATTTCCTGTCGGCACTGATGGGCGTGCTGCATGAGACCGGCCATGCGCTTTACGAACAGAACCTGCCGAAGGCATGGGCGCACTGGCCGCTGGGCAAGGCCCGCGGCATGGCCGTACATGAGAGCCAGAGCCTGTTCGTCGAAAAGCAGGTCGGCCGCAATCCCGCCTTCTGGCGCTGGGCGCTGCCGGTGGTGGAAAAGCATCTTGGCGAGTCCTGGTCGCTCGACGATCTCCTGCCGCATGTGCATCGCGTCGAGCGCGGTCTGATCCGCGTCGACGCCGACGAGGTGACCTATCCCCTGCATGTCATCCTGCGCTACGAACTGGAGCAGGAGCTGGTCTCGGGCAGGCTGGAAGTTGCCGATCTCCCCGAAGCCTGGGACGCCAAGATGCGCGACTATCTCGGCCTCTCCACGTCAGACAATCCGGCCGATGGGCCGATGCAGGACGTGCACTGGCCGGGCGCCGCCTTCGGCTACTTCCCGTCCTACACGCTCGGCGCGATGATGGCGGCGCAGCAATGGGCCGCGCTGACGCGGGAGCATCCTTTAGCCGATGACGATCTGGCGAAAGGGAATTTCGCAGCCATCAACGACTGGCGCCGCAAGAAGATATGGTCGCAGGGCTCGCGCTGGTCGACGCCAGACCTGCTCGAACGCGCCACCGGCGAAAAGCTCAACGCCGTGTATTTCGTCAATCACCTGAAGCAGCGCTACGGCGGATGAGGGCAGCCGCCGTGCCATCGCGATTTTCGTGATCGGCGACGACGCCCGGCAGACAAGACTGCAATGATCCATCATCGCCGGGCGACGACTGATCCCCCTGTCTTGCGGGATCGCCTCTACTTTTCTATCACTGGTGGTCCGCCCGTATGTTGACGTGCGGATCATGAGGGCGGGTGCTTTCCGGTGACATCTTCTGCGATCACACGGCTTTTCGTCTTGATTGCCTTTGCGATTTTCTGCGCGCCGGCCATGGCTGACAGCGAAATTCACAAGGGCAACCCCGGCGCCTGGATCGACCGGGTCGAGCTTCCCAAGGCGGACCCGCGCTTCGACAGCCAGATCAAGAGCGGCATCTCCAATCTTGTCTCGGAATATCAGATCCGGCAGCGGCCCGGCGGCATCGAGGCCTTCGACCGCTATGCCTACAAGATCGTCGACCGCACCGGGCTCGAGCACGGCGCCGCCATAAATTTCGAATTCGACCCGGCGACGTCACAAGTCACGATGAACTGGTTGAACATCATCCGCGACGGCGTGGTCATCGACCGTCTGCCTGGGGCCACTTTCGATGTGTTCCGGCGCGAGAAGGATGCCGAGAAGGGCCTGTTCGACGGCTGGCTTACGGCTTACGTGAATGTCGACGATGTCCGTGTCGGTGACATCATCGACTATGGCCGGACCACCGTCAGGACACCGATCGTCGGCGCGGATCTGTTTTTCCACTCGGTCGCCGTGGCCTGGGGCGAACCCGTCGCGCTCATTCGCGAGAAGGTGGTATGGCCGGCGAACCAGCCCTTGGAGATCCGCCGGGTCCGGACCGACATCCAGCCGGATATCAAGACCGACGGCGCGTCGAAAACCTACATCTGGCAAAGCATCAACCCTGCGCCGGTCAAGCCCGAGGAGAACCTGCCGGCGGATTTCTTGACCTATCCGACGGTCCAGATTTCCTCGACGGCGAAATGGCAGGATGTCGTCGATGCGATGTTGCCTTATTATCGGCTCGACCAGGAATTGCCGGCCGCGTTCGCGTCGAAACTTGACGACATCGCCGCCAGATACGCCAGCCCGGAAGACCGCATGATCGAGGCGATGCGGCTGGTTCAGGACACCATCCGTTATGTAAGCCTGTCGATGGGCCGTGGCTCCTACATTCCCCGCAGCCCAGGCACCGTGATTGCCTCGGGTTTCGGCGACTGCAAGGACAAGGCCCTGCTGCTTGCCTCCAGCCTGCGCCGGCTTGGCATTCAGGCTGATCCGGCCCTGACCGATCTTGATGACGGACTGGCGCTTGGCGACATGCTGCCGACGATCCGCGCCTTCGACCACGTCATCGTCAAGGCGACGATCAAAAGCCAGGTCTACTGGATCGACGCGACCAACTACCTGCAGGGCGGCAAGGCCGAAAACCTTGTTGCGCCCGACTATGGCTTTGCCTTACCGATTGTTGCCGGCAAAGCGCAAATGGAGAGGATGGAGCGCAAGGAACTCTTCCAGCCGACCACCTTCGTCAGCGAGGCCTTCGATTTTCCCAAACTCAAGGGCGAGGCGCTCAAGCTGACGGTCAGCACGACCTATCGGGACGCCGATGCCGACGGCATGCGCTACAGGCTGGTTTCGCAATCGGCCACCAAGCTCGCCGACGACTATCTCCAGTACTACAACCGGCAGTATCCGGGGATGACCAGCCTCGCGCCCTTGTCGACGAATGACGACCGCGACCGCAACGTCGTCACGACGGTCGAATCCTACGAACTGCCGGCCGAGGATCTCGACGCCGACGATCTCGTCAAGAACTTCCCGCTGAAGGCGGATGTCGGCATCGGCAATTTGCCGGAGCCGGACATGGTTGGCAGGATTGGACCTGTCTGGCTCGGCAGTCCGATGTTCAGGCGCCACCAGTGCATCGTCAGGAACCTGAAGGCGGCGTTTGTCGGCCCCGAGAAGTCCGACGACGTGATCACGCCCTATGTCGCCTTCAAGGCGCGCTGGTCGAGCACGCCGACCGAGTTCCAGGTCGACTGGTATCTCAAGACGATCGGCGATCGGGTTCCCGCCAAGGAGATCGGTTCCTATCTCAGGTCACGCCGGAAGATGACCGACAACGCCTCCTGGAGCTACAATTTCGGCTATGCCGAAGCCGAGGCGAATTAATCGCTCTGGAAATGCCTATTCCGCCGCGCCCCTGAAGGCGCTGGCGCCGGTCTCGAACTGCAGCTTGGCCAGACGCGCATAGATGCCGCCCTTGGCGACCAGGCTCTGATGCGTGCCTTCCTCGACGATACGGCCGCCATCCATGACCAGGATCCTGTTGGCCTTCAGCACCGTCGCCAGCCGGTGGGCGATGACGATGGTGGTGCGGCCCTGCATCAGCCGTTCCAGCGCGACCTGCACCAGCGTCTCGCTTTCGGCATCGAGTGCGGAGGTCGCCTCGTCGAGCAGCAGGATCGGCGCGTCGCGCAGGATGGCGCGGGCGATCGCCACACGCTGGCGCTGGCCGCCGGACAGCGTCACGCCGCGCTCGCCGACCTGGCTGTCATAGCCGTTTTCGAGCCTGAGGATGAATTCGTCGGCCAGCGCGTCCTTGGCTGCCGCCTCGATCTCGGCCTCGCTGGCGCCGGGCCGGCCAAAACCGATATTGTCGCGTGCGCTTGCCGCGAAGATGGTGACATCCTGCGGGACGATGGCGATGCGCTCGCGCACCGAAACGGGATCGGCTTGGCGCACATCGACGCCATCGATCAGGATCTTGCCGGTTTCGGGATCGTAGAAGCGCAGGATCAGTGAGAAGACGGTGCTCTTGCCCGCGCCCGAAGGGCCGACAATCGCAACCGTCTCGCCCGGCATGACCTGAAAACTCAGACCGTGGACGGCGGCACGGTCGGGCCGCGCCGGATAGGAGAAGGAGACGTCCTCGAAGGTGATCGCGCCCTTGGCGACCGCCGGCAGCGGCTTTGGATCGGCCGGCGCCTGGATCGCCGGCTTCTCGGCCAGAATCTCGGTCAGCCGCTCGGCGGCACCAGCCGCCTGGGCGAGTTCGCCCCAGACTTCCGACAGCGCACCGAGCGCGCCGGCGGCGAACACCGAATAGAGCAGGAACTGGCCGAGCGTGCCGGGCGATATCGTGCCATCGAGCACATCGCGCGATCCGAACCACAGCACCGCGACGACCGACGAGAAGATGGTGAAAATGGCAAAGAAGGTCAGGAAGGAGCGCGCGAAGATCGAAGCGCGCGCCGCCTCGAAGGCAGCCTCCACCGCGCCCGAAAAATGCCCGGTGACCAGCTTCTCGTTGGTGAAGGCCTGCAGCGTGCGCACCGCGCCGATCTGCTCGCTGGCATAGGCCGTCGCATCGGCAAGCGTGTCCTGCGCCTGACGCGATTTGCGCCGCACCGAGCGGCCGAAGGCGACCAGCGGCAGCACGATGATAGGAATGGCTGCAATGACCAGGCTGGACAGTTTAGGGCTGGTGACGACCATCATTCCCAAGGCGCCGAGGCCGAGGATGACGTTGCGCAGGGCGACCGAGGCCGTGGCGCCCACCGCCGACTTGACCTGCGTGGTGTCGGCGGCAAGCCGCGACACGATCTCGCCCGACTGGGCGGTGTCGAAGAAGGCGGGCGACAGCGTCGTTACATGGGCAAAGACATCGCGCCTGATATCGGCGACGACGCGCTCGCCAAGCGTGATGACGAAATAGTAGCGGCCGGCCGATGCCGCCGCCAGCACCGCGGCCATCGCCACAAGGGCGGCGAAGTATTCGGCGATGAAGGTGGTGCTGGACGACGAGAAACCGTGGTCGATCATGCGCCGCACCGCCAGCGGCAGCGCCAATGTCGTTGCCGCCGCGATGGCAAGCGAGATAAGGGCGCCGACGACCAGCGTGCGATATCCAGTGATATAGGGAAACAGGCGCCTGAGCGGCTTGAGCGAGCGTCGGCGCTCGTCTGCGCTGCTTGATTGCGCCATCTTGGTGTGTCCTCTAGCCGCTTCAGCTTCATGCGCCTCAATATGCGCTTGCCGCGGCCTTGTGATTCAATTCCGCCTGATGTATAGGCTCGCCGACCGTTTTAGAAGCCGTGGCTCCTCAATAGCTGCGGCTTCGAGTTTTAAAAAGAGGCGCATCGACGCAGGCTTATGCCCGTCAGCCGCGCCGGCAAGCCAGGAACCGAGCCATGAAGAGCGCTATCCATCCCGACTACCACACCATCAAGGTCGTCATGACCGACGGCACCGAATACACGACCCGTTCGACCTGGGGCAAGGAAGGCGATACGATGAACCTCGATATCGACCCGAGCACCCACCCGGCCTGGACCGGCGGCCACCAGACCCTGCTCGATCGCGGCGGCCGTCTGTCGAAGTTCAAGAAGCGTTTTGAGGGCTTCGGCCTCTAAGCCCAACAAGTCTTGCAGATCAAAAACCCGCCCTTGTGGCGGGTTTTTTGTTGCAACCGATGCAGATCGCCTCGGGCTAGCACTTGGCCCTACCTCCCCCTCGTTGGGAGGGTGAGAGCATCCTATTCAGCCAGCAATTCCCGGAGCGCCATGCGTTTGTAGGCGGCGACCAGCCTGTCGCCCTCCTGCCGCTCGACCGAGATCGCCAGCCGCATCGCGGCCTCGCCCATTTGCCAGACGAGAAACGCCGTCGTCTCCAGGGAGACGGGGTCGGCGCCGGGACGCAATCGCTTCAGCACCGCGACGAGGAATTCGGCATTGGCGCGGCTGTCGGCGAGTTCGAGCTGGCGCAGCGCCTTATCAGCCTGCGTACCCGACCAGATGTCGCGCATCACCGGCTCGGCCAGGAACAGCCGATAATAGATATCGACCAACTCCGAGAAAGCCCGTCGCAGGCCTTCGGCGTCGCTGACATCCTTGAGCTCGGCCGAGATGCAGGCCTGGCTTTCAGCCGTGTAGCGCTCGGCCAGCGCCCAGATGATCGCCCGCTTGTCGGGAAAGAACTGGTAGAGCGAGCCGATCGACACCCCTGCCCGTTCGGCGACTTCGCCCATGCGCATGGCATCGCTGCCTTGCTCGGCGATCAGCGCCGAGGCGGCGGCCAGCATGCGCTCGACCCGCTCGCGGCTGCGCTGCTGGCTTGGCGCCCGGCGCGGCGAAGCGATCTGCTCCTGCGAGGAAACGGTGGCTTCGGTGTCGTCCATCTCTAGCTCCAACCTCAACAAAATCGCCAGGAAGCGGCTTGACTCGCAAAATACGAGGGTTTATCACGTTTTGCAAATGTGAGGATTTCTCATGTTTTCAAACAAGGACACCCAGAGATGACCGACATGACAACCAAACCAGTCCTGATCCTTGGCGGCACCGGCAAGACCGGCCGCCGTCTCGCCGAGCGGCTGACGGCGCGCGGCATTCCGGTACGGATCGGTTCCCGTTCCGCCGCGCCTCGCTTCGACTGGGAAGCTCCCGCAAGGTGGGCTCCTGCACTGGACGACGTCAGCGCCGTCTACATCAGCTACTATCCCGACATCGCCGTGCCGGGCGCCGCCGAAGTGATCGGTGCCTTCGCCCGCCTCGCCATGCGGCAGGGCGTTCTCCGGCTGGTGCTTTTGTCGGGCCGTGGCGAGCACGAGGCGCAGCGCGCCGAAGAGATGCTGAAGGCTTCCGGGGCCGACTGGACGATCCTGCGCTGCGCATGGTTCTCGCAGAATTTCAGCGAAGGCTTTCTCGTAGAGCCGCTGCTGGCGGGCGAGGTGGCACTGCCGGTCGGACCTGTCGGCGAACCCTTTGTCGATGTCGACGACATCGCCGACTCCGCCGAAGCGGTACTGACCCAGCCCGGTCATGTCGGCCAGCTCTACGAGCTCACGGGGCCGCGGCTGTTGAGCTTCACTGATGCGGTCGCCGAAATTGCCAAGGCGGCAGGACGCGACATCCGATTTGTCAGAATTTCGCGTGACGAGTTCACGGCCTCCGTCGCGTCGCATGAACTGCCCGCCGAAATCGTCTGGCTGCTCGACGAGCTGTTCACCCAGGTGCTCGACGGGCGCAACGAGTCGCTCACCGACGGCGTCCAGCGTGTGCTCGGCCGCGCGCCGAAAGACTTTTCCGCCTACGCAAAAGAAACCGCTGCTAGCCGAATCTGGAGTCACTGAAATGATCAAGCTTCTTCCCACCCTCACCATCATCGCCGCAATCGGCTCCGGGGTCGTCGGCGGCGTGTTCTTCGCCTTTTCCAACTTCGTCATGGCCGCACTTGCCCGACTGCCTGTCCCGCAAGGCATCGCGGCGATGAATTCGATCAACATCACAGTGATCACGCCGACCTTCATGACGGCACTCTTCGGCACCGGGCTGGTCTGCCTCGTGCTCATCGCCGGCGCCATCATCGGCTGGAGCCAGCCGGGTTCGTTCTGGCTTCTCGCCGGAGCCCTGATCTATCTCGTCGGCAACCCGATCGTAACCATAGTCTTCAACGTGCCGCTCAACGATGCGCTCGCCGCCGTCGACCCAGACAGCACCAATGGCGCCGCCCTGTGGGCAAACCATCTGAGCCAATGGGTGATGTGGAACCACGTCCGTACCGTCACCGCCATCGTGGCAATGGCCTGCTTCATTTTCGCATTGCTTTAAGCATTGCTCCAGGAGGCCTTACGAAACGCAAAGGACTCCGCTCAGGCGGGGTCTTTGTGCGTGTGGCCTTTCCGATCGGAATGGCCGAGGTCACGATCCGGATCGATGACATCGCGGACCAACTGCTTGAGTTTTGCCGCGTCCGGAAAGCCCCCGTCGCGCTTGCGGTCCCAGACCAGCACATCGTTGCAGGAGATGGTGAAGATGCCGCCGGTGCCGGGCACCAGCGTCACCTCGCCGAGTTCGGTGCCGAAGGTGGAGAGCAGCTCCTGCGCCATCCAGCCGGCACGCAGCAGCCATTGGCACTGCGTGCAATAGGTGATGACGATCCGAGGTTTCTCCGGGTGGGTCATTCATGTGTCTCGCGGGTGCGAACGGTTGTGCCGGCAATCCGATCATGGATCGGCTCATGGCCCAACGCTATCGATATTCCGATCCAGAGCGGCCAGATCAGAGCCAAGCCAAGCGCGAAGCCGGCCGCAGCGAGGGCAGGCACGAATTCCCACCAGGGATAGCTCGGCGCAGGTCCCGGAAAGCTCCCCCAAGTCTGAAAGGCAGACCACGTCCCTGTCAATACGAGGGGAAACGCGCCGAGAAACTTGATCAGCTGTCGACGAAACGCCTTTTGCAAGGGCAAGCCTCTTCTTTGCCAGTTATGCTCGTCATACACGACGAGCACCAAAGCCCGCTTGCCGACTGATTGGCCCAAGGTCATCTCCATAACTAGAAGATAGATCGCCAGGGCGGGTAAATCGAGGAAACCCAGATCCAATGCAGCAGTTCGAAAATTCCCCTTTGAATTAAGATCGATTGACACCGTCTCGGGCTTTGCAAATTGGCTTGCCTTCGCGGTGCCGACTGCCCAATCGGCTACTGGAAAGCCTAAGAGAGACGACCTGCACACCTGCCAATCGTAACGTTCGGGCGACAGACTGCCGTGCACCTTGCCCGGCCTGCACACTGTTAAGAACAGCCCGAAGTGGCCTTTCACCCCACCGTCGGTCAGCATGAACAAGCCAGCCACCAGAAAATAAAGGGGTATCAGCACGACAAGGTAGTCGATGACCGAAGCGAAGCACCGACGCCATAAACCACCCTGGCGAGGCCAGGCCATCGCAGTGGCAACTTCAATCCTGTCGCCAGTCATCTCCCCTCCCGTCGACAACTCACTGAGCTATACGTTGGGCGGGGAGTCCTTGACTATGGTGTTCCTCTACACTTCCGTGTGACGGTCAGAAACTCATGCCGCGCTGAGCTTGGCCAAGGTCTCTTCGTCGACTTCGAAGTTGGCGTAGACGCTTTGCACGTCATCGTCATCCTCAAGCGTGGCGACAAGCTTCATCAGCGACTGTGCCCGTTCCTCGTCGACTGGAACATTGTTCTGAGGCTGCCAGATCAGCTTCACCGAATCCGCCTCGCCGAGCGCGCTTTCCAGTGCTTTCGACACCTCGCCAAGAGCCTCGAAGGCGCAATAGATCGTGTGGCCTTCCTCATCGGTTTCCACGTCGTCGGCGCCGGCTTCGATCGCCGCGTCCATCACCTTGTCGGCGCTGCCGGCCGATGCCGGATAATAGATTTCGCCAACACGGTCCCACATGAAGGAGACCGAGCCGGTTTCGCCCATCGCGCCGCCGGCCTTGGTGAAGGCCGCGCGCACATTCGACGCCGAGCGGTTGCGATTGTCGGTCAAGGCCTCGACGATGACGGCGACGCCGCCCGGGCCATAGCCCTCGTAGCGCACGGCCTCGTAATTTTCGGCGTCGCCCATCGAGGCCTTGTTGACGGCCCGCTGGATGTTGTCCTTCGGCATCGACACGGCCTTGGCGTTCTGGATCGCCAGGCGCAGGCGCGGATTCATCGAAGGATCGGGTGTTCCGCTCTTGGCGGCGACGGTGATTTCGCGCGCCAGCTTGGAAAACATTTTCGACCGCACCGCGTCCTGACGGCCCTTGCGGTGCATGATGTTCTTGAACTGTGAATGGCCAGCCATGGCACCCCTGTCGTCTTCTCGGCTAGAGCATCCCGAAGCGAGGTGATCTGACCTCGTCTTCTGCATGCTCGAATTCAAAATTTCAGAGCGTCGGAGCTGCAACCCGCGGAAGCACGGCGTTCTCTGTCGGAATGGCCGGCTTATAGATAAATCGGCTCAATTCGTCCAGCCGCACCGCATGCGTGACCCGACGCGACAGGCTGCCGCAATCGCTTAGGCCTCGAGGTCGGACTTAAGCCGGTCGATGATGCTGAGCGCATGGCCGGCATACTGGCTGATCCAGCGGTCATGGATCTGCTTGATCGGCAGCGCATTGAGATGGTTCCAGCGCTCGCGTCCATCACGACGCGCGACGATCAGCTCCGCCTCCTCCAACACCTTCAGGTGCAGCATGACGGTGCAGCGGTCGATGTCGGGAAAGGCATCGACCAGCATGCCCGTGGTCTTCGGCTCGTCTTTCAGCTGATCGAGCATTTCGCGCCGGCGCGGATGCGCCAGCGCCTTGAAAACATTGTCGTCCTGCGTTTGGCTTGACATGTTATGTTTCTATAACATATCGTGGAGCCAATCAAGCAAGGAGCTGTGGATATGTCTCTTGGATTCAGGGTGTCCGGCCGCATCGGCAAACCGGTCGCCGAGGTTTTCGACGCCGTCGTCAATCCGAAAAAGCTGAGCGGCTATTTCACCACCATCGGCGGCGCCAGCGCGCCGCTGCAAACTGGCGCCGGTGTCGTCTGGTGGGGCAAGGTGCCGGTCGAGGTCGACGAGGTGATCAAGGACAGCCGCATCGTGTTGCGCTGGGATGCCACCGACGCCGAAGGCAAGCCGGCCTACAAGACCCGCATCGAGATGAATTTCGAACCGCTGGACGATGGTGGCACTTTCGTCACCATCGCCGAGAGCGGCTGGCAGGAAGGCGCGGTCGGCCTGAAGAAATCCTACCTCAATTGCGAGGGCTGGTCGCAGATGCTGGCCTGCATGAAGGCCTATGTCGAGTACGGCATCAATTTGCGCGACGGCTATTACCGCAGCGAAATGAAAGGCGAACCCGCCGATGAAAACAATATCTGAGCGTGGGAAAATGGAGCCAGCAATGACCGCGAACATCACCGGTGGCATCAACATCGCCATGAAGGTACCGCCGCACCAGTATAAGGCGACGATCGCCTTCTACCGCGATGTCGTCGGCCTGGAGCCGTTCACCGCCAAGGCGCCGGCGATCGGCTTCGTGCTCGGACCCAATCGCCTGTGGATCGATGAAGCGCCAATGTTGAGCCAGGCCGAGGTCTGGCTGGAACTGTTCACCGACGATTTTTCCAAAGCCGCCGCCCACTTCGCAAAGACCGGCGTGGTGCGTTGCGACGCCATCGAGCCCCTGGGCGAAGGCTTTCGCGGCGGCTGGATCGCCAATCCGGCCAGCATCATTCACATGCTGCGCGAACCCGACGCCTGGTGAGCGCCAAGACCAAAAGGAGACCGCCATGGAAGTCCGTGAAAGCCGGCATGCTGATCCGGCGGCCTGTCGCCGAAGTGTTCGAGGCCATCCTTGATCCGGCCATCACCACCAAATTCTGGTTCACCCACGGCAGCGACCGGCTGGACTGTGGCAAGGCGGTTCGCTGGGAGTGGCGCATGTATGGCGTCTCGACGACTGCCACCGTCAGCGAGATCGTCTGGACCTTCACCGAAATGCCTGGCGATGCGACTTTTCTCGAGGTCGGGAACTTCGGCTTTGCCGGCACGGCCGACGAGCAGGTCAGGCAAGCCATCGGTTCGACCGACGGTTTTTCGCTGGTGCTGGCGGGAGCCAAGGTCTGGCTGGAGCAAGGTCTAACGCTGGGGCTGATCGGCGACCGTTACCCGAAGGGCATCTCACCTCGTTAGAAGCGGCCACGCACCGCCTGGATGAACGCCGCCAACACCGGACGCATCTGCCGCCGCGACGAATAGTAGAGGTGAAAGCCTGGAAAGGCTGGCGTCCACTCGGACAGCAACCGGACAAGTCGGCCGTCCTTCAGGTAAGGCGCGACTTCGTGGGTGAGGAGATATCCGATGCCTAACCCGTCCAGAACGGCTTCGAGCATCAGCTCGGGCTCATCAAATGTGAGCGGGCCGGATACGCGCACGTCCAGAGCCTGCCCGTCGCGTTCAAATTCCCACGCATAGATCGTCCCCGCCGTGACCATCCGGTAGTTTATGCACCGGTGCTGCGTCAGATCGCTCGGGTGAGTGATGGGGGCTGAGTGGACCAGGTGATCGGGCGTCGCCACCACCGCCATGCTGAGTTCGGGCCCGACCTTGAGCGCGATCATGTCCCGCTCCAACTTTTCGCCCAGGCGGATGCCCGCATCGAACCGGTCGGCGACGATGTCGCGGTAGGCGTAGTCGATCAGGACCTCGACCGTTGCGTGCGGGTGTGCGGCCGTGAAGGCCGGCAGCACCGGCCGGACCAATGCCTCATAGGCCTGCCGCGTCGTTGTGAGGCGCAGTGTCCCCGAGACGCTGTTTCGTCCCAGCTCCAACGCATCCAATGCCCCGTCGATGCTTTCCAGCGCCGGCCCCAGCGTCCCCAGCAGCGTCTCGCCCGCTTCGGTCATGGACACGCTTCGACTGTTGCGCTGGAGCAGACGGTAACCGAGCCGCGCCTCGAGCCGGCGGATCGTATGGCTGAGGTTTGACGTGGATGTCGCCAGCGCCACGGCGGCGCGCGTGAAACTTTGCGCGCGAGCAACGGTTGCGAAGGCGGCAAGGTCGTCCAGGCTGGCGCGCGTCATCATGTAATCCTGTTCAACGACCCTTGTAATCAATTCAGCCTAATCGAACGCTGTGCCGATCGCTATATCCGCCGGTATCAACGGATGATGGAGATCGATCATGATAACGAAAGACGCCGTCTGGCTCATCACGGGCTGCTCCAAGGGCCTTGGGCGGGCGCTGGCGGAACAGGCGCTCGCCGCCGGCTACCGCGTCGTCGTCACCGCGCGGCAAACCGCCGACATCGCCGACCTTGTGACCGCCCACGGCGACGCGGCGCTTGCGGTCGAGCTCGACGTCACCGTCGCGGACCAGATCGCAGCCGCGGTCGCGGCGGCACAGAATCGCTTCGGTGGCATCGACGTGCTCGTCAACAATGCCGGCTACGGCTACCTCGCCGCCATCGAGGAGGGCGAGGACGCTGAGGTCAGGGCCTTGTTCGAGACCGATCTGTTCGGCCCGGTCAATCTGGTGAAGGCCGTGCTGCCGGGGATGCGCGCCCGCCGGCGTGGCCATATCGTCAACGTCAGCTCCATCGGCGGCCTCGTCACCTACCCCGGCGTTGGCTACTACCACATGGTGAAGTTCGGCATCGAGGCGATGTCGGACACGTTGGCCAAGGAGTTGGCACCGCTGGGCATCGGGGTTACGGTGGTCGCGCCGGGCGCCTTTCGCACCGATTTCCGCGGTCCTGCCTCGATCAAGCAGTCGGCGACGCGCATCGACGACTATGCCGCACGGCGGGCAAGTCACGTGACGGGACATTGGCCGGCCACCGCCGGCAGGCAGGCGACCCCGCACGCGGCGCCCGTGCGATCATCGCCGCCGTCGAGGCAAACCGTCCTCCAGTCCACCTCCTGATCGGGGGCGACGCGTTGGACCAGTTCCGCGGCAAGCTCGACGCGCTGCGGCAGGAGACCGACAACTGGGAGACGGTGAGCCGCGGCACTGACTTCGCCGCCGACAAGACAGCCTGATTGGAAGGCCCTTGGCGGCAGCTCAGTGCCCGTCGCCGGGCTTCGCCTTCTTGCGCCGCCGCGCCAGCATGTTAAGCCCTTCGACCAGCGCCGAGAAGCCCATAGCCGCGTAGATATAGCCCTTGGGCACGTGGTAGCCCATGCCGTCTGCGATCAGGGTCATGCCGATCATCAGCAGGAAGCCCAGTGCCAGCATGACGATGCTCGGGTTCTTGGCGATGAAGTTGGCAAGCGGCCCTGCCGCCAGCATCATCACGCTCACCGCCACGATCACGGCGATGTACATGATGGCGATCTCGTCGGTCATGCCGACGGCGGTAATGATCGAATCGATCGAGAAGACAAGGTCGAGCAGCAGGATCTGGAAGATCGCGCCGGCAAGGCTGATCTGCAGCGTCCCGCCCAGCATCGTGTCCTGATGGTCGTCGGGATCGACGGTGTGATGGATCTCCTTGGTCGCTTTCCAGACCAGGAACAGGCCGCCGGCGATGAGGATCAGATCGCGCCAGGAGAAGCCGTGGCCGAAGGCGGTGAACACCGGCGTCGTCAGCTGGACGATGATCGAGATGGTGGCCAGCAGCACCAGCCGCATTATCAGCGCCGCCGAAATACCGAGCCGGCGGGCGCGGGCCCGTTGCGCTTCCGGCAGCTTGTTGGTCAGGATCGAAATGAAGATCAGATTGTCGATGCCGAGCACAATCTCGAGCACCACCAGCGTCAACAACGCGACCCATGCGGTTGGGTCGGAAACAAAATGAAAATGCGGCGCCAGGAATTCTATAACCTGCATGGAGGTCGTCCCCTACGATCTAGAGCAGTGTCGCCGGCAGTTAGGTACTACAAACCTCTATATCAATGTCACAACCAGAAAGATGGAGCGGTTTCTTCAAGCCGCGGCCCGCGACGAAACGGCGCGATCTTCTCGGTCAGCCCCGTGCGATCGGAAATAGTGACGCCGACGCCACATAATGTTGCAGGTCCGGTCGCCGCCTCGAAACGGCCCTTCGGCACTTTCGACAGGAACCGGTTGAGCGGCTCCTCCTTGTCCATGCCGAGCGAGGAATCATAGTCGCCGCACATGCCGGCATCGGAGAGATAGCCGGTACCGCCATTGAGGATCTGGTGGTCGGCGGTCGGCTGGTGGGTGTGGGTGCCGACGACGAGACTGGCGCGGCCGTCGACGAAATGCGCGAAGCACATCTTTTCCGACGTCGCCTCGGCATGGAAATCGATCACCACCGCATCCGCCTGCTCGCCGAGTGGACAGGCGGCAAGCTCGCGCTCGCCGGCCTGGAACGGATCGTCGAGTTCGGGATGCATGAACACCCGACCCATGATGTTGGCGACCAGCACGCGCGCACCGCCCCGGGAGATGTACACACCTGAGCCGCGCCCGGGCGTGCCCTTGGGAAAATTTGAGGGACGCAGGAAGCGCTCTTCGCGCGGCGCGAAGGCCAGCGCATCGCGCTGGTCCCAGACATGGTTGCCGGTGGTAACGACATCGGCGCCGGCCGCGATCGTCTCGCGAAAGATCTCTTCGGTGATGCCGAAGCCGCCGGCGGCGTTCTCGCCATTGACGATGACGAAGTCGAGCTTGAAGTCGGAGATCAGGCCAGGCAGTTGTTCCCACACCGCTGTGCGGCCTGTCTTTCCAACCATGTCACCGAGGAAGAGAAGTCTCATATGATCCCGCACCTGATGTCAGCGAAGCAAAAGCTGCATGACATCCGCGAAAAGATCATGCGTCCATTGTACTTATTCTACAATTTTGGCGCGAAGCGGCGCAACCCGCTCTCGGTGAGTATTTCCGGAATGACGACGTCGTGGGGCTCGTCCGGAACCTGCGGAACTTCCTGGCAGTCGAAGGCGATGCCGATCAGCCGGGGGGCATGTCCCTTGTCGACAAGCCTGGCGATGGCGCGGTCGTAATAGCCGGCGCCATAGCCGATGCGGTGGCCGCGCGCATCGAAGGCAGCGAGCGGCACCAGCATCACCTCTGGATCTAGCACCTCCGCCTCGGCATGCGGTCCTACTGTGCCAAAACCCATGTCCACCATCGGCGCGCCGCGCACCAGCTCGCGAAAGACGATCGTGGTCTTGTCGAGAATGGCGGGCAGGCAGAGCCTCGCCCCCTTTTCACGCAAGGCAAACATCAATGGCCTGACGTCGACTTCCGAACGCATCGGCCAGAAGCCGGACACGACCTGGCCGGGCTCGATAGCGAGATGATCGCGCGCCGTCTCGGCCATTTCGAGCGCTGCCTCCACCCGCCAGAATTCATCGAGCGCATCCCGGCGCCCAAGGGCCTCGAGCCGCAGCTGCTTTTTCAGGTCTTTTGAGGATGTCATGCGCGGACGATAGAAAAGGCCGGATCTGGATGACATTTCAGGAGCGACGTTTTCTACCACATCATCCACCGGAATGCGTGGAGACGGGCAATAAGTGACGATCCACACAACCGGTGGAGAGAGCGATCCCGGGAACCTACAAAGTAGGTGGGCGCCGTGTGAGAAAACCCACGGGTCTTCCCAGGGACAGCTCCCTAAGGATCGTTAAGGCCCCGGGGAAAATGTTCTCCTGCCGGGAAGCACAGACCGTCCTTCCCAATATAGGCCGCTCATCGGTCAAGCGCCAGTGAGAGGGACACTCCAGGCGGCTTTATTCGCGACACGCCCCTGCCACCAGACCAGCGCCGGCACCGCAAGCAGTTCGACGCAGAGCCCGGCGATGTGACCCAGCGATGGCACGCCGGCCAGAAACAGCGAGACAAGCCGTGCCAGGCCGCCAGTGAACGTGCAGGCGGCAAGCAGCCGGAACCGCTCGGTCTTTGCCTCGATACGGGGAATGCAGCTGTACCAGGCAATGCCGATGGCCAGGAAAAACCCGGACAGGAAGCGGAAATGGCTGTCGAGATCGACCGGCCATGGAGCGATTACGTGAAGAAACGCCGGCCCGGACAGCATACCTTCGGGGCCGATCAGAACCGGCGTTGCCGCCAGCACCGCGACAACGGTCTGCAGTGCCGTCCTGCCTGGTGTCGATTCGTTCATGCCGCCGCCCTTCGGCCCGCTGACTGGCCTTGCGATAACAACGGATAATTCCATGTCGGGTTTCAAGCCCATTCGTCGCAGCCGGCTCGCCCTTGCACAGGCTGACCGGCGTCCTTACGCTCATGGCATGAACCAAGGAGCAAAAATGCGTTTCGAAGGCACGGCGGACTACGTCGCCGACAAGGATCTGATGGTGGCCGTCAACGCGGCGATTGCGCTGGAGCGGCCCTTGCTGGTCAAGGGTGAGCCAGGCACCGGCAAGACCGAACTTGCCCGCCAGGTGGCATCAGCCCTTGGCCTCGACCTCATCGAATGGCACGTAAAGTCGACGACGCGGGCGCAACAGGGCCTTTACGAATATGACGCCGTCTCGCGGCTGCGCGACAGCCAGCTCGGCGATGCCAGGTTCAACGACATCAAGAACTACATCAAGCGCGGCAAGCTGTGGGAGGCGTTCGCGGCCGGCAGGAAGGTCGTGCTCCTCATTGACGAGATCGACAAGGCCGACATCGAGTTCCCCAACGACCTGCTGCAGGAACTCGATCGCATGGAGTTCTTCGTCTACGAGACCGGCGAGACCATCCGCGCTGCTGTCAGGCCGATCGTCATCATCACCTCCAACAACGAGAAGGAGCTGCCCGACGCCTTCCTGCGCCGCTGCTTCTTCCACTACATCCGCTTTCCCGATGTCGAGACACTGCACAAGATTGTCGACGTCCACTATCCCGGCATCAAGCAGAATCTGGTGCGGGCAGCACTCACCCAGTTCTACGAGATCCGCGACGTGCCGGGCTTGAAGAAGAAACCGTCGACCTCCGAAGCGCTCGACTGGATCCGCCTGCTGGTCGCCGACGACATCGCGCCCGAGGATTTGCGCGCCGATCCGAAGAACGCTCTGCCGAAGCTGCACGGCGCGCTGCTGAAGAACGAACAGGACGTACATCTGTTCGAGCGGCTGGCGTTCATGGCGCGGCGGCAGGGGTAGGCGTGTCCAAAGAATATGCGGATATAGAGGTTTCTATAACACGCTGGATCGACGATGACCCGCAGCCCGGAATAGTTGAATTCGAATTCAACGATCGGTTTGGCCGCCGGTGGCAGTTCCATGAAAAGCAGGCCCGTGTTTCGTTGGAATGGCTAGATGCAAATAGCGCCTATCCTCGACCCGGTGACGTGCGTTGCCTGGTGCTATCCCGAAGCCAGGACGAAGAAGGTCGATTGATCGCAGAAATCGATACGTTTCAGGGAGATTCTGTCGAATCTCTCGAGGAGGTTCGTCGATTCGAAGTCTTCGCCAGCCAGCTTCTGCCGAAGAGCCCGTCAAACCACAGCGGTTGAACGTTTGGTTGAACCGTTAAGCCGCCCTTGTTTTACCCAACTCGGACGTAAGACCGCCTCACTTTCTACAACCGGCTTTCGACTGCTCACTCGGCGGCGGCAAACCCTCTCTCCTGCGGCGCGACGGTCTTCGGTCCGAAGATGACGAAGCCAATGACCGACAGGGCAAGGACGCCGATCCCGCAATAGAGCATGACCCAGCCGAAGCCATTGACCAGGGCGGCGTGCACAATGGCGCCGGACGGGTCGAGGGTAGCGAGCTCGGGTGTCCCTTGCGCAAGGCCGTGGAGATTGCCGGTGGCGATCCGTTCCGCCAGCGCGCGCACCGCGCCTGGGCTCAAAGCCGTGCCGAATGCGCTGCGGAGATAAGAAACAATCCCCTGCGTCAGCAATAGGCCGAGCACCGCGATGTTGATGGCGAGCGTGATCAGGCGCGCGCTGATATCGATGCCCGACGCCATGCCGGCGCGATCCGGCGACACCGCACCGGTCGTGGTGTTGGTGGTCGGTGAATTGGTGAGCCCGATACCGATGCCGGCGATCAACGTGCCTGGCAGCATGGTCAGCCAGCTGGCGGCCTCGAGCCCGGACCCAATCCACATGGTGATAAAACCGATCCCCAAAGTGAGCAAGCCGAGCGGGATCGCAATCCGCGCCTGATAGCGCGAACGAATGCGTTCGGCGATCGGCGGCATCACCATGAAGGGCAGCGTGTAGACCAGCAGCAGCAGGCCGGTCGTGGTGCTGTCGTAGCCGAGCACGCCGGAATAATAGATCGGCAGATAGATGATGAATGGCCAGTAACTGAAATTCATGCCGACCGCACCCATGATCGCGCCCGAAAACTGGCGGATGCGGAAGACGGAGAAATCGAACATCGGATAGGGATTGACCCTCTCGGCGACCAGGAACGCGATGAAAGCCGCAACCGACGCCACAATCACGCCAATGCGGGCGCCGGTCCCAAGGTCAGCGCCTTGTGTGATCAGATAGGAGAAGCCGAACACCGCCAACGAAAGCGTCAGGATGCCGGCCCGATCGAGCTTCTGGGCGTTGTGATCGCGTGATTCCGTGACACCCGCGATGATGAAGGCAAGCGCCAGGATCGCCAGTGGAACATGGATGAGGAACACCCATTGCCAGCTCGAGAACGCGACGATCAATCCGCCAATGGCTGGACCGAACCCAAGCCCGATGCCGGAGACGACGCTCCAGGCGACAAAGGCCTTGCCGCGGGCGCCACCATCCTGGAACTGGTGGGACAGCACCGCCACACTGCAGGTGAACATCGCGCCCCCCGCCAGCCCTTGCAGAAAGCGCGCGACGATCAGAAGGGGAGCGCTCTGCGCGAGGCCGCACAGCAGCGAGGCCACACCGAAGGCGATGGTGGTGATCACCATGACGCGTTTGCGGCCGAAACGGTCGGCCAGTGTTCCCGTCGCCATCAGCACCGTGGTGCAGGCAATGGTGTAGGCGTTCATGATCCATTGCAGATCCTTGAAATCGGCGGCAAGCACGCTCTCCAGTTTCGGCAGGATCACCGGGACACTGGAGATTTCGAGGCCAAACAGCAGCGAGGCAAGGCAAGCCCCCACAAGCGCAACGGTGTTTCGTTCAATCTGAAACGGCATATCGGTCACTTTCCATCGAAGCAGTGCGAGGCGGCGTTCTTCGACCGCGGTCAGGCTGACATAGATGAGACTTGACCATGAAAAAAGGCTATGGTTGGCTATATCAGAAATGACAAATTGGCATGGTGCCAATGGAAGGCCTGGAATGACCACCCTTGATGTCGACGGCGTACGCACCTTCGTGATGGTGGCCGATCTGCAGAGTTTCACCCGGGCAGCCGCAGCGCTGGGCAGCACCCAGGCCACGATTAGCGTCAAGCTGCGCCGGCTCGAGGAAAAGCTCGGAGCGCGGCTGATCGAGCGCACGCCGCGCCGCGTCAGCCTGTCGGCGAAGGGCGCCGTTTTCCTGCCCTCCGCACGCGATTTCCTGGCCGCGCATGAGCTCGCCGTGGCCGAGTTTGCCGAAGCACCTTGCCGGCTCGCGCTCGGCTTTGTCGACCATGTCGCCGGCGCGGAGCTTTCCGTTCTGATCGCCCAGCTCCACGCGCACGATCCATCGCTCACGCTCAGTCTGAGGATCGACACCAGCACCGTCCTGAAGGAAGCATTCGATCGCGGCGAACTCGATGCGATCATCGTGCACCGCGAGGGCGACAGCCGTCCGGGCAAAACCTTGTCGCGCAATCACTATGGCTGGTTCGCAACCCCTTCCTTCGAATGGCAGCGCGGAACGCCGCTGCGCCTCGCTCTCCTGAGCACCATATGCAGCTGTCCGGATCGTGTGCGGGCGGTCGAGACGCTGGACAAGGCCGGCATCGCCTGGGAGGAGGCGTTCGTGGGTGGCGGCGGCGCGGCCGTCAACATTGCGGTTTCGGCGGGCTTCGCCGTTTCGGCGCTAGCCTACCGCGTCGTTCCTCCCGGCCTGGTCGAGATTGGCCGCAAGCTTGGCCTGCCGCCGCTTGACCCGTCCGAAGTGGTCCTGCATTCGCACACACTGGTGCCGCGGGCGCGCGAGGTGCTGCATGTGCTGGCCACCGCATTTCGCGAGTACAATTCGGCCGCGGTTTAGGCGATGCTGTGTCCGGCCTGATTCCGTCCGGATCAGACTTTGGAGGAACCGAAATGACCGAGATTGCCGTCCGCCCGCTCGCACAGTCCGACCACGCGGACTGGAAGCGCCTGTGGACCGACTACCTCACTTTCTACGAGACCAAGCTTCCGGAAGAGGTCTACGCCGTCACCTGGAAGCGGCTGTTTACGGCGGGTGAGTTCGAGCCCAAGGGTTTCATCGCCACGCTCGACGGCAAGGCGGTCGGCCTCACCCACTACCTCTATCACCGCTCCGGCTGGTCGGAGAAAAACAACTGCTATCTGCAGGATCTGTTCGCCGACCCGGATGTGCGCGGCAAGGGCATTGGCGCAGCCCTGATCAAGGCAGTGAAACAGGAAGCGGAAAAAATCGGCGTCAAGAACGTCTACTGGATGACGCACGAGACCAACGCCACGGCCCGCAAGCTCTACGACCATGTCGCGCGCAGGACTGGCTTCATCGAGTATGATTTGCTGTAGATAGAAAATGTTCATCCCCTTCTTCCTCGAACTGAAAGCCGCGCGTGTTCCCGTTTCGCTGCGGGAATATTTGTCGCTGCTGGAGGGGCTGGAAGCCGGGCTGGTCGACTACGATGTCGAGGGTTTTTACTATCTCGCCCGCGCCGCTTTGGTGAAGGACGAGCGCCATATCGACCGCTTCGACCAGGTTTTCGCGCATGTCTTCAAGGGCATCGAGGCGCTGGGCGGACCGGATGCGGTTGACGTCGCCAACATTCCGGAAGAATGGCTGCGCCGCCTCGCCGAAAAGCACCTGACCGAGGAGGAGAAGAAACTGGTCGAGGCGCTGGGCGGTTTCGAGAAGCTGATGGAGACCTTGAAGCAGCGGCTCGAGGAGCAGAAGGGTCGCCACCAGGGCGGCTCGAAATGGATCGGCACCGGCGGGACCTCACCCTTCGGCGCCTATGGCTACAATCCCGAAGGCGTGCGCATTGGCCAGCACGAAAGCCGCAACCGCCGCGCGGTGAAAGTCTGGGACAAGCGCGAGTTCAGGAATTTCGATGATGCCGTCGAGCTTGGCACCCGCAACATCAAGATCGCGCTGAAGCGGCTGCGCCGTTGGGTCCGCGAGGGCGCGGAGGAAGAATTCGACCTGCCCGGCACCATCCACGCCACCGCCGAGCATGGCTACCTCGACGTGCAGACGCGACCTGAGCGGCGCAATGCCGTAAAACTGTTGATGTTCTTCGATGTCGGCGGCTCGATGGACGATCACATCAAGAGCGTCGAGGAACTGTTCTCGGCCGCGCGCGCCGAATTCCGCCAGCTCGAATATTTCTATTTCCACAACTGCCTCTACGAGGGCGTGTGGAAAGACAACCGACGCCGCCATGCCGAGGTGATTGCGACCGTCGACCTCCTCCACAAATACGGCCCGGACTACAAGGTGATCGTCGTCGGCGATGCCTCGATGAGCCCCTACGAGATCGCCCATCCCGGCGGCTCGGTCGAGCACTGGAATCCGGAGGCAGGCGCCGTCTGGCTCGGCCGCCTTCTGCAGCAATGGCCGAACGCGGTATGGCTGAACCCTGAAACAGAAAAGAACTGGGGCTACACCCATTCGATCGCCATGATCCGCGACATGTTCGGCGGTCGCATGTTCCCGCTGACGCTCGCCGGGCTCGAAGGCGCGACGAGGCAGCTTTCGAGGAAACATTGATCTTGCGGAGGGCGCGCCGCTGGGCGAACCTGTAACAAATGCCTATGTTGGTGCGAATATCCGGTTGCAATCAACAACGAGCCGCCAAGGCTGAGGAGATCAAATGGACACCCACACCTACCCCGTAACCCGCACCGACGCCGAATGGCGCGCCCGGCTGACGCCGGAGCAATATGCGGTCATGCGCAATCATGGCACCGAACGGCCGGGAAGCTGCGCCTTGCTCTACGAGAAGCGCGCCGGCACATTTTCCTGCGCTGGCTGCGACCAGCCGCTGTTTGAATCCAAGCTGAAGTTCGAGAGCGGCACCGGCTGGCCGAGCTTCAATGACCCGGTGCCCGGTTCGGTCGAGAACACCGTCGACCGCAGCTATGGCATGGTCCGTACCGAATGCCATTGTGCCCGCTGCGGCAGCCATCTCGGCCATGTCTTCGAGGACGGCCCGCCGCCGACCGGCCTGCGCTACTGCATCAACGGCGTGGCGCTGAAATTCGAGCCGGCGGCCTGAGCGGCATTCTGCAAGCTTTCAGCAAAGGGCGGCTTCGGCCGCCCTTTTCGTATGCGCGCTGCTTCAAACGACCACGGTGGCGATAAGCCAGAGCGCCGAGCCCAGCATCATCAGCGAAGCCTTGGCGCCGCCCGATTTCTCTGCCGTCCGCCAGACGGAAATGGTCAGGAAGATGGTATAGGGCACAGGCGCGAAAGGGGCGGCAAGCACGAGGCCGAGCGGCATTTTCAGTCCAAGCAGGACAAGCGCCAGCGCTGACGAGGCCATGCTGATCATGGTGCCGACAAGCAGCATGTCGCGCCAGAACAACCGGTCGAGCGGCACCTGGCCAAGCCAACGCGAGCGGAAGAAATCCGCGGACATCGGCGCCCTACTCCTGTCCAAGCACTTCGGTGACGGCGTGCTCGACACGTGAGCATTCCGTCACCAGCCAGTCGGTCATGGCAGGCCAATTGTCCTCGGCGTAGCAGTTGACCCGCCACATCGAATTGATGCCGAGACCTTGCGAGCTTTGTTCCGGCCTGAGCTTCAGCCGGTCCTCGATCGCCGGCTGGAACGGCTTCAACCGCGCCCAGCTTTGCGTGGCGCCGAACTTCTCGTTGCGGCCGAAGAAGACGCCGACATGGTTCTGCGCCGGCGCGACATACATGGAAAGAACCAAAGCGAAGTCAGGCAGCCCGCGCTGCCAGAACCAGGGTCCGCGCCGCGCCAACCGGGCTTTTTCTTCCGGGTGCCGCTCGGCGAACAGCGTCCAGAAGCCGCGATGGCGGAATTCCGAGGCCCGGCGGCCACCGAAATCGAATTCACTCATGACCGCCTCGGGAAGTCATGAGGCTTGGCCTCACACCATGCCGAGCGCGGCCATATACAGATCGAGGATGGCGTCCTCTTCCTGGCGCTCGGCCTGGTCCTTCTTGCGCAGACGGATGATGGTGCGGATCGCCTTGGTGTCGAAGCCGGTGCCCTTGGCCTCGGCGAACACTTCCTTGATGTCGTCGGCGATCGTCTTCTTTTCTTCTTCGAGCCGCTCAATGCGCTCGATGAGGGCACGCAGCTGGCCGGCGGCAACAGTCTGGCTGGTATCGGTGATATCGTCGGCCATGTTTTTCTCCAAAAATTGGTTCCGCGCCGCGACTCGGGAAAACAGGCCGCAGCAAATTCAGCGGTTCGATGCCCGACCGGGGGCATCGGGTCAAGCCGTTATCGACGGTCGAACCAACGCTGCCGCCATGATGCAGACAGCCATCCCGTGGAAAGGTGTCGACTAACCGAAGGCGATCAACAGATCCTTCGCGTCGATCTGGTCGCCGGCCTTGACCAGCACCTCGGCGACGGTGCCGTCGCGTTCGGCATGCAGCGCCGTTTCCATCTTCATTGCTTCGATGGAAAGCAGCACGTCGCCAGCCTTCACCGCCTGGCCGGCAGCGACCGAAAGGGCGGAGACCACACCCGGCATCGGCGCGCCGACATGTGCCTCGTTGCCGGGCTCGGCCTTGCGGCGCGCCTTGGCGGCGGACGCGCCATGCGCCCGGTCGGGCACCTTGACACGCCGCGGCTGGCCGTTGAGCTCGAAGAACACGGTGACCATGCCCTTGTCGTCGACATCGCCGATGGCGAGGCAACGCACCACCAGTGTCTTGCCCTTCTCGATGTCGACGAAGATCTCATCTTCGGACTTCATGCCGTAGAAATAGGTCGGCGTCGGCAGAACGCTGACCGGGCCGTAAGTCTCTTGCGCGCCGGCGAAGTCGGTAAACACCTTCGGATACATCAGCCACGAGGCGAATTCGTACTCACTGAGCTTGCGATCCAGCTTCTCCTCGATCTCCTTGCGGCTGGCCGCGAGATCGGCGGGCTTCAGCAGCGAGCCGGGCCGCGCCGTGATCGGCTTGTCGCCCTTCAGCGCCTTCTTCTGCAGCGCTTCTGGCCAACCGCCAGGCGACTGGCCAAGATCGCCGCGCAGCATCGACACGACCGAGTCCGGGAAGGCAATATCCTTGTTGGGATTCTCGACATCGGCGACGGTCAGGTCCTGGCTGACCATCATCAGCGCCATGTCGCCGACGACCTTGGATGACGGCGTCACCTTGACGATGTCGCCGAACATCAGATTGACGTCGTGATAGGTCTGCGCCACCTCGTGCCAGCGCGTCTCCAACCCGAGCGAGCGCGCCTGCTCCTTGAGGTTGGTGAACTGACCGCCCGGCATTTCGTGCAGATAGACTTCCGAGGCCGGCCCCTTGAGGTCGCTTTCGAAAGCGGCGTACTGGTTGCGCACCGCCTCCCAGTAGAACGAGATCTTGCGGATCCATTGCGGGTCGAGCCCGGGGTCGCGTTCGGTGCCCTTCAGCGCCTCGACGATCGAGCCCAGGCAAGGCTGCGAGGTGTTGCCGGAGAAGGCGTCCATTGCGGCGTCGATAGCATCGACGCCGCTCTCCACCGCCGCCAGCACGGTCGCCGCCGACAGGCCTGACGTATCGTGGGTGTGGAAATGGATCGGCAGGTCGGTCGCCTCGCGCAGCGCCTTGAACAGCACGCGCGCCGCAGCCGGCTTCAAGAGCCCGGCCATGTCCTTGACGGCGATGATGTGGGCGCCGGCGGCCTGCAATTCGCCGGCCAGGCCGACATAATATTTCAAATCGTATTTGGCCCGCGCCGGATCGAGAATGTCGCCTGTATAGCAGATTGCCGCCTCACACAGCTTGCCCTCGGCGCCGACCGCGTCCATGGCAACGCGCATGTTCTCGACCCAGTTCAGGCAGTCGAAGACGCGGAACAGGTCGATGCCGCCGGCAGCCGCCTGCTTGACGAAATGCTGCACGACATTGTCGGGATAATTGGTGTAGCCGACACCGTTGGCGCCGCGCAAAAGCATCTGCAGCAACAGGTTGGGCGCTGCCTCGCGCACCAGCGACAGCCGCTCCCACGGGTCCTCGGTGAGGAAACGCATGGCGACATCGAAGGTCGCGCCGCCCCAGCATTCGAGCGACAGAAGCTGCGGCAAGGCACGCGCATAGGTGCCGGCAATGCCGGCAATGTCATGCGTGCGCACGCGCGTCGCCAGCAGCGACTGGTGGCCGTCACGCATCGTCGTGTCGGTGACCAGGACTTGCCTTTGCTCGCGCATCCAGGCGGCGAATTTCTCCGGGCCGAGCACGTCCAGCTTCTGCTTGCTGCCGCCGGGCACATTGCCGTTGAGGTAGGGCACGACGGGTGCGGCCGCATCGGCCTTTGGTGTCGGCCGGCCACGCGTTTCGGGATGGCCGTTGACCGAAACGTCGGCGAGATAGTTGATGAGCTTGGTGGCGCGGTCCTGGCGCTTGACCTGCTGGAACAGCTCCGGCGTCGTGTCGATGAACCTCGTCGTGTAGGAATTGTCGGCGAAGCTCGGGTGGTTGATGATCGCTTCGAGAAAGGTCAGGTTGGTGGCGACGCCGCGGATGCGGAACTCGCGCAACGCGCGGTTCATGCGCGCGATGGTCTCGGCCGGCGTCGGCGCCCACGCCGTCACCTTCTCCAGCAGCGGATCGTAGAAGCGGGTGATGACCGCGCCGGAATAGGCGGTGCCGCCGTCGAGGCGAATACCGAAGCCGGTGGCGCCGCGATAGGCGGTGATGCGGCCATAATCCGGAATGAAGTTGTGCTCGGGATCCTCGGTGGTGATGCGGCACTGCAAGGCATGGCCGTTCAGCCTGATGTCGCTTTGCGCCGGCACGCCCGATTCCGGCGTGCCGATGGCGAAGCCGTCGAGGATGTGGATCTGCGCCTTGACGATATCGATGCCGGTCACCTGCTCGGTGACGGTGTGCTCGACCTGGATGCGCGGATTGACCTCGATGAAATAGAATTTGCCGCTGTCGGCATCCTGCAGGAATTCGACCGTGCCGGCGCCGATATAATTGGTTTCGCGAGCAAGCTTCAGCGCGTAGCCGCAAAGCTCCTCGCGCTGCGACATCTGCAGGTATGGCGCCGGCGCCCGCTCGACGACCTTCTGGTTGCGGCGCTGGATCGAGCAGTCGCGCTCGAACAGGTGCACGGCATTGCCATGCGTGTCGCCGAGCACCTGTACCTCGACATGGCGGGCACGCTCGATCAGCTTTTCGAGATAGACCTCGTCCTTGCCGAAGGCGGCCTTCGCCTCGCGCTTGCCTTCCATCACTTCGCGGGCAAGGTCGGCCTCGGCGCGGATGGCGCGCATGCCGCGCCCACCACCGCCCCACGACGCCTTCAGCATCACCGGATAGCCGATCTCCTTGGCCAGTTTCTTGACCGCCTCCATGTCGTCCGGCAACGGATCAGTGGCCGGAATCACCGGCACGCCGACCTCGATGGCGAGGTTGCGCGCCGCGACCTTGTTGCCGAGCCGGCGCATCGTGTCCGGCTTCGGGCCGATGAAGGTGATTCCGGCTTGCGCGCAGGCTTCGGCGAATTCAGGGCTTTCGGACAAAAGCCCGTAGCCCGGGTGGATGGCATCGGCACCCGAAAGCCTGGCGACGCGGATCACTTCCTCGATCGACAGATAACTCTCGATCGGCCCCATGTCCTTGGTCAGATGCGGGCCGCGGCCGACCTGGTAGCTTTCGTCGGCCTTGAATCGGTGCAGCGAATATTTGTCTTCCTCGGCCCAGATCGCCACGGTTTTGAGGCCTAGCTCGTTGGCCGCGCGAAAGACGCGGATGGCGATTTCGGACCGGTTGGCGACGAGGATCTTCGTGATGGCCAAGGACTGGGCTCCAGCAGCGGAAGGAACGGGAAAACGGTGCAATGATTAGCGTGAAAATGCTGCAGTGCAAACAAAATCAACGCTGATTTAAACCGATTTAAATCAATTATCCGGCCAACACTCGCACGCCTCCGTTCGGACGGACGCAACAAGGGCGACAATTTCGATCCTGGAAGCGATCTTCCCGGCTAGGAGGATCTCGCCAGAAAGGTCATCGGCGGCCGGACGCGCCAAAGAAAATGCCCGGCGCAAGGCGCCGGGCATCATTGGTTTCAGACCTGTCTGAGCAGCTTATTTCGGGAACCAGGAATACTTTCCGTCGTCCTTCTTCTTCCACTCGTACATGATGTAGCCCGGCAGCTTCGGATCACCCTTGGCGTCATAGGCAAGATCGCCCAGGACGGTGGGGAACGGGCCGCTTTCATGCATCGCCTTGGCAACGGCCTGCGGGTCGTTCGTCTTGGCGGCAGCGGCCGCCTCGGCGACCACCTGCACGGCGGCATAGGCGTAGAGCGTGTAAGCTTCCGGCTCGAAGCCCTGCGCACGGAACTTCTCGACGAGTTCCTTGTTGGCCGGGATCAGGCGCGGATCGGGTCCGAACGTGTTGAGCGTACCGGCGACGGCGTCGCCCGCGATCGCGGCAAGCTCGTCCGTCACGATGCCGTCGCCCGACATCATCGTTGCCTTGAGGCCCTGGTCCGCGGACTGGCGGATGATCAGGCCGGCTTCGGTGTGCAGGCCACCCCAGTAGATCAGGGTGACGCCGGCTTCCTTCATCTTGGCGATCAGCGCCGAGAAGTCCTTGTCGCCGACATTGATGCCTTCATACATCACTTCCGTGACGCCAGCGGCATTCATCGCCTTCTTGGTTTCGTCGGCAAGGCCCTGGCCATAAGGGGTCTTGTCGTGCACGACGGCGACCTTGGCATCCTTGAAATTCGCGGCGATATAGGCGCCGGCGATGCTGCCCTGCTGATCGTCGCGTCCGCAGGTGCGGAACACGTTCCACAAGCCACGCTCGGTGAACTTCGGGTTGGTTGCGGCCGGCGTGATTTCGACGATGTTGTTTTCAGCGTAGACTTCCGAGGCCGGGATCGACACGCCCGAGTTGAAGTGGCCGATCACGAACTTGACACCGTCGCCGACGAACTTGTTGGCGACCGAGATGCCCTGCTTCGGATCGGAGACGTCGTCGCCGACTTCGAGCTTGATCTGCTCGCCATTGACGCCGCCCTTAGCGTTGATCGCGGCCACGGCAGCCTCGGCGCCCTTCTGCAGCTGTGCGCCGAAGGCCGCGTTCGGGCCGGTGATCGGACCGGCAACGCCGAATATTACATCAGCCCACGCGTTGCCGCCGAACGCGACAAGCGCGGTCAGGGCCACGGCGGACAAAAGTGACTTTTTCATTTAAACGCTCCCATTAACGGAGTGGGCGTGGATGAAGCTTTCATGCGATGCCCACCCTTATCGCAGAAGGCATAGTTTGCCGATTTTCAGGCACTTGTCACGCCGATTCATCCCTGAAGCGGCGTTAATGATGAACGTCAACCTTTCGGTTTCCAGCTCAAGATTGAAGCTCTTTCGTAGAGCCAATTATACTGTGTGACCATCTGGTTGGTTCGTGTGTATTGATAGCCGACGAAGCCCAGTATCATCAGCACGATGGTGTCGACGATATAGTAGTGCAGCGAAAACATCGTGCCGTTGAACAGCGCGTGATGGATGAAGCGGATGCCGATGCCAAGGCCGAGCATATAGACGAACAGCTGCGGAAAGCTGCGCCATGTCTGGGCGCTGGCCTTGCCGGTCATCCATGCCGCCCAGCCGCCGAGCAGGCAGGTGACGAAGAAGAACTGCCAGATCGACGGTTCCTCGTAGAGAATGCCTTGCATGGCGAAGTCTCCTTAGCGTGATCCCGAAAAGTTGCAGACTTTTCGGACAAAGGTCATGCGACAAACAAACAACTTGGAGCGGAATACCGGATGCACATTCCGCTCCAAACTCAGTGATGTCCGCCTTCGAGATAGGCGGCACGCACTTCGGGATTGGCGAGCAGTTCCTTGCCGGTGCCGCTCATCGTCACATTGCCGTTGACCATGACATAGCCGCGCGTGGCGAGCTTGAGCGCGCCGAAGGCGTTCTGCTCGACCAGGAACACGGTCAGCCCTTGCGTGCGGTTCAACTCGCGGATGGCGTCGAAGATCTGCTTGACGATCAACGGCGCCAGGCCCAGCGACGGTTCATCGAGCAGAAGCAGTTTCGGCCGCGCCATCAGCGCGCGCCCGATCGACAGCATCTGCTGCTCGCCGCCCGACAGCGTGCCGCCGCGCTGGCCGATGCGCTCCTTCAGCCGCGGGAACAGCGTGAACACCTTCTCGACGTCCTCGTCATAGTGCTTGAGGTTGTCGAGGCTGGCGCCCATCTGCAGGTTTTCCATCACCGTCATGCGCGGGAAGATACGGCGACCTTCCGGCGATTGGGCGATGCGCAGGCGCGCGATCTCGTGCGTCGGCAATTGGGTGATATCGGTGCCGGCGAAGGTGATGGTGCCGGTGCGGGCGCGTGGAGCCCCGAAAATAGTCATCATCAGCGTCGATTTGCCGGCGCCATTGGCGCCGATCAGTGCGACGATCTCACCCTCATTGACGGAAACATCGACCCCGTTCAGCGCCCGGATGTTGCCGTAGTAGGTCTGCACACCCTTGATATCGAGCAGCGTTGTCCCGGCCATCACTTGCTCCCTCCGCGCTTGCCCGCCGCGGGTTTGACAGCGGCAGTCTTTGCGGCAGCATGGCTGGTCGCCACCTTGCCCGCATCGACGCGGCGCGAGAATTCCGTATCCTTGCCCTGGCCGAGCAGTTTGGCCTGCTTGACCCATTCCTCACGCGCAATGCGTCCGTCAAAGGCGAGATAGGCTTCGGCCGCCTCGACGTCGGCCTTCTTCCAGGCGCCGATCTGGTCGAAGTGGAAGATGCCGTGTTCGTTGAGCTTCTTCTCGTTGACCGTGCCGATGCCCTTGATGCGGGTCAGATTGTCGGCCTTGCCGCCCCGCGGGGCAGCGAGGCGGTTCGAAATGCCTTCGGCTTTCGCGACGGGCGTCTTGGCGGCCGTTTTCCTTGGTGCTGCTTTCGCCGCGCCCGCCTTCGCGGCTGGCTTGGCCGGAGTCGGCGGCACGACAGGCTTGCTCGCCACGCTGGCGGCACGGGCGTCGACCTGAGCCGCCTTCGAGGCGCCCTTCGACACGGTCACACGCTCGCCGGTGCTGTGCCCGACGGTATCGCTCACCGGCCCGGCAAGATATGACGACGATGTCCCCGGGCCATGCGCGGAGTCAGGACCCGTATCGAGCTGTTCGATGACATCCTCGTCGCCGACCTCGGTCAGAACGGTCTCGACCTCATCGTCGTCGACGCCGAGATAGGCGGCGATGACGCGCGGATCGGTGCGCACCGACTGCGGATTGCCGTCGGAAATCTTGCGACCATATTCCAGCACCACGACATGGTCCGAAATCTGCATGACCACGGACATGTCATGCTCGATCAGCAGGATCGAGGTGCCCGATGTGTTCTTGATGTCGATCAGCAGTTCGTTGAGCGCCGCCGATTCCTTCGGATTGAGGCCGGCCGCCGGCTCGTCGAGACACAGAAGCTCGGGACCGGTGCACATGGCACGCGCGATCTCGAGGCGCCGCTGCGCACCATAGGGCAGGTCGCCGGCCGGGTCGTCGGCACGGTCTACGAGATCGGCCTTCTCCAGCCAGTGCTTGGCAAGCTCCACCGATTCTGCTGAGGCCTTGCGGTAGCCGCTGAAGCCGAACAGGCCCAAGATCGTATAGCCCGATGCCTTCATCAGCTTGTTGTGTTGGGCAACCAGCAGGTTCTCCAGCAGCGTCATGCCAGAGAACAGGCGGATGTTCTGGAAGGTACGCGCCACCTTGGCGCGCGCCGGAATCTCATGATTGGGCAGACGTTCGAGCAGGTAAGACGAGCCGTCGGCTCGGTTGAGCGTGATCATGCCTTCTGACGGCTTGTAGAAACCGGTGATGCAGTTGAACACGGTCGTCTTGCCGGCGCCGTTGGGTCCGATCAGCGCCGTGATCTCGCCGCGCTTGGCGGTGAAGGACAGGTCGCCGATGGCGACAAGGCCGCCGAACTTCATCGACAGGTGATCGACCTGCAGGATAGCGCCGTTCATTGGTGTGCTCGCGTTCATCAGCCGTGGCCCTCCTTGGTGAAGGAACCGGAGACAGCCCTTCGCTCCTTGAGGAAGGCGGTTGGTTCACGACTGCCGACGAAACCGCGCGGCTTCCACAGCATGACGATCACCATGGCCATGCCGAACAGAAGCATGCGGTAGAGTTCCGGGGTGAAATCGTCCCCGAAGATCTGCTTGAGGAAATCGAGTTCGCGCAGCGCCTCGGTGCCGCCGATCATCACCATCGCGGCAACCGCGATGCCGACCAGGGAGCCCATGCCGCCGAGAACGACGATGGCAAGGATGATGGCGGATTCCAGGAAGACGAAGGATTCGGGGCTGACGAAGCCTTGCCGCGCGGCGAAGAAAGAGCCGGCGAAGCCACCGAACATGGCACCGGTGGCAAAGGCCGTCAGCTTGGTCGTCGTCGTGTTGATGCCAAGCGAGCGGCAGGCGATTTCGTCCTCGCGCAGTGCTTCCCATGCGCGGCCGACCGGCAGACGGCGCAGCCTGACGGTGACGAAGGCGGTGAGCAGGCACAGGCCCAGGATCAGATAGTAGAGGAAAATCTTGTAGTAGGCGCCTGACTGGGCGATGTGCAGCACCTTGGCGATGTAGTTCGGGTCCGACACGTTGAACGACATCAGGCCGAAGAAGCTGACTTTGGGAATGCCGGAAATGCCGGCCGACCCGTTGGTGACCTCGCGCCAGTTGATCAGCACCAGGCGGATGATCTCGCCGAAAGCCAGCGTCACGATCGCCAGATAGTCGCCACGCAGGCGCAGCACGGGGAAACCGAGCAGCACGCCCCACAGCGCAGCCATGGCCCCAGCGGCCGGCAACAGTATCCAGAACGACAGGCCGAACTGCGTGGCGAGAAGCGCATACGCATAGGCGCCAAGTGCATAGAAGGCGACGTAGCCGAGATCGAGCAGGCCGGCGAGGCCAACGACGATGTTCAGGCCCCAGGCCAGCATCACATAGATCAGGATCTGGATGCCGAAATTATCGACCCATTTCAGCGAACCCTGCAGCCCGCCAGTGATCGACCAGGCGTTCAGCGACAGCACCACGACCACCAGAATGGGGTACAGCACCAGCGCTGTGATGCCCAATTTGGTGAAGTTGGTGTGGATGAAAGCGCGGAAATAGTAGATCACGCTGGCCAGCACATAGATGACCGCCAGCGCGCGCAGGAACTGCAGGTAGCCGGCCGCTTCCGCTCCCACCCATCCGGCGAGAGAGCTATTGACCGCGAACAGCAGCACCGCGGCGACGGCTGCCGCGATGAACCACGGCAACTGGAAGAACCGTGACGCTACGCTCGCCGGCAACAGGCCGGTGGCAACGTTGGTTATCTTTTGGCTGGCCATGAAGGGCTGGCCATAGGCGATATAGAGGAAGCGGCCGACGGCGGTGGCAATCACCACGGCCGCGAGCAGGCCCCAGCGTGTCGTCACGACCAGTTCATTGCGCATGTTCTGACCGGTCTTCAGGCCGATGAACAGCACGAACAGGCCAAGCGAGATGGCGCCGGCATAGAACGCTTCCTTGAGGGCGCGTTGGACAGGGGTGGCGACGGTGTCGCGCTCGGGAGATACGGTGACGGCCATGGTCTCAGACCTTTTCGACTTCTGGCCGGCCCAGAATGCCGGAAGGCAGGAAGATCAGCACGATTGCCAGGATCGAGAACGCCGCGACGTCCTTGTAATCGATCGAGAAATACGCCGACCACATGCTCTCGATAAAGCCGATCAACAGCCCGCCGAGCACGGCACCTGGCAGTGAGCCGATGCCGCCGAGCACCGCCGCCGTGAAGGCCTTCACGCCAGGTGTGAAGCCGTCGGAGAAGGCAACGACGCCGTAATACATCAGGAACAGCGTACCGGCGACGGCGGCAAGGGCTGCGCCCATGATGAAGGTGATCGAGATGGTGCGATCGACATCGATGCCGAGCAGCGCCGCCATCTTACGGTCCTGTTCGCAGGCGCGCTGGGCGCGGCCAAGCGAGGTCTTGTTGACCAGGTACCAGAACAGCGCCAGCAGCAGCGCGGTGACAATGACGATGATGATCTGCTTCAGCGACACGCTGACGCCGTCGATGTTGTAGACCTGCGATACCATCGGCGGGATCGGCTTGTTGCGCGGGCCCTGCGTCACCTGGACGAAATTCGACAGCGCGATCGACATGCCGATGGCGGTGATCAGCGGCGCCAGCCGGAACGAACCGCGCAGCGGCCGGTAGGCCACCTTCTCGATCGTCCAGTTGTAGAGGCTGGTCAGCAGCATCGCCACGATCATCATGACCAGCAGCGCGATGACCACGGGCACCGAATAAAACAGCGACGTGAGGATCAGGAAAACGATCAGCGCCGCGAAGGCGCCCACCATGAAGATATCGCCATGGGCGAAATTGATCATGCCGATGATGCCGTAGACCATCGTGTAGCCGATCGCGATCAGCCCATAGATCGATCCCAGCGTCAGCCCGTTGATAAGCTGCTGGACAAAATACTGCATGTGTACATGGCTCCCCTGGAATGTCGCCCATGCAGACGCATTCCTTTTCGTATTTCCCCTAGTCGTAAAGTTTCGAGCCCGGATTGCAACGTGATTTTTTGATCGCCATGCGTGTTTTCGAAGCACGCCTTTCCGATCGCCCGTTTTTTGTACCCGACCCCTGGACTATCGCGGACCCTATCATTGGCATAACGCAATGTCTTTGATGATTCAGACACATAATGCGCTTCGTTTCGAAGAAACCACCGTCAAAATTAGGTGATGAGAAGAATCGTTGCGTTCCTGACACGGTTCACTTTTTCGCCACACTCCTTTCCGTTGGGTCAGGATTCCTCCTGCCTGACCTCAAAGCCGTGTCTGAACGACTGGCTGGCCTCGACGGCGATGGTGTTCAATGCAGCTGCGCTTGTCTGGCTGCCAATCGAGGGACAATTGCCCTGTTCCGGATCAGTACGCTGATCCGCCATTCTCACTCAGCGCATGCCGTTCCGTGCCCTGCAGCGGCGGATTGAAGACACTGACCAGGATCATATCGCTCGCAGCGTCGGCTCGCAGAAAGTGTTCGTCATGTTCATTGAGCACATAGATCGTGCCCGGCTCGATACGATGCACTTCACCGGACATGTCTTCGACCTCACCGGCGCCGGCGATGCAGTAGCAGGCCTCGAAATGCCGCCGATACTGGAGGCGTGATTCGCTGCCGGCACGCACGACCGTGTGGCAGACAGTAAAACCCATCCCGTCCTGCTGGGTCAGCAGGCGATGGCTGGTGCCATTGCCCCAATTCACGAAGAAGTCAGATTTTTCTACATCAGCCAATTGTCTGGTGAACATGTTTTTCTTCCCTGCAGGTCGTGGCCCTAGCCAAGAATGGCAACAAGGCCTGTGGAATGGATGCAGGAGTGCCGCAGTGAGGCCGGACATTCAAATGATTGCTTCTCACTCGATATGTTAGTAAATTTTACAGATGGACTATACCCCGCTGAATGCTATCCGCGCCTTTGAGGCTGCCGCCCGCCGCTTGAGCTTTTCGGCGGCCGCAGAAGAGCTTCACGTCACACATCCGGCCATCAGTCACCAGATAAGGCGGCTGGAGGCGTGGCTGGGCGTGCCTCTGTTCCACCGGGACGCACGCAAGGTCCGGCTGACGGATGCCGGCGTGATCCTGCAGGCGTCGGCGAGCGGTGCTCTTGCAGAACTCGGCGCCACGTGCCGGCGCATCCGCCGCAATGCGGCATCAATGACGCTATCGGTAGGCTGCATACCGTCCATCGCCAGCCGCTGGCTGGTGCCCCGCCTGCCGGACTTTACATCAGGCCATCCCGATATCGGCATGCGGGTAGCCTATGCCAAAGCCGAGGACAGGCTCGCAGATGATGAGAACGATGTGCTGATCACGCTCGGAGCCGATCCGACGCCGGGCGTCACCAGCCTCAAACTGTTTTCACGCCTGAACCGGCCGGTGTGCAGTCCGCACTATCTGGCCGGCAAGGAGCATCTGCGAACCCCTTTGGGGATCGCGGCCGCGGACCTGTTGCATGACGAGAACCGGCAGGGCTGGAGCGAGTGGTTTTCCGAAGCCGGCGTGCCCAACGTCGATGTCGGCAACGGTCCCGTCTTCGCCGACTTCAACATACTCGCAACGGCGGTCATCGCCGGCCATGGCGTGGCGCTTTGTCCGGTCGACGTTTTTCGCGACGAGCTGAAGCGCGGCGACCTGGTGGTTCTGTCCGATGTCTCGACCAACCGCGACAAGAGCTATTTCCTGACGATGTCGGTGGATGCTTCACCCGCCGCGCTCACCTTCGCCGACTGGTTTCGCCGTGAGGTCTCGGTCGATACTGGTGATCAGAGGTGTGCCTCTATCACTTGACGACAAAACCATGCGCGAACGGATCGCGGTCGTCGATGAAGATCGTGTTCAATCCGGTCATCCGCGCCCAGCCGCCGATCGAGGGAATGATCGCCGGCTTGCCCGCGACAGTGACCTCCTTTTCGACCTTGCCCTTGAACAGTGAGCCGATGATCGATTCATGCACGAAGGCGTCGCCGGCCTTGAGCTTGCCCTTGGCGTGAAGCTGCGCCATGCGCGCCGAAGTGCCGGTGCCGCACGGTGAGCGGTCGATCGCCTTGTCGCCGTAGAAGACGGCATTGCGGGCATCGGCTCCCTCCACTGTCGGCTTGCCGGTCCACAGCATGTGCGACAGCCGGTTGATGTCCGGGTTTTCCGGATGCACGAAGGAATATTTCTCGTTGAGCCGCTGGCGCACCACCGGGCTCCAGGCAATGAGGTCGCCGGCGGAATAATCCGCCATGTCGCGAAAATTCGCCTGCGGTTCGACAATGGCGTAGAAATTGCCGCCATAGGCGACATCGACGGTGATCTCGCCAAGCTGCGGGCAGTCGACCGTCAGCCCCTCGGCATAGAGGAAGGACGGTACGTTGGTGATGCGCACCTCCTCGACATAGTCACCCACCTGCTTGTACTCGGCGATGACCAGGCCGGCCGGCGTGTCGAGCCTGAGCACGCCCGGCGTCTTCGGCTTGATCAGCCCGTGTTCGATGGCCATCGTCACCGTGCCTATGGTGCCGTGGCCGCACATCGGCAGGCAACCGGATGTTTCGATGAACAGGATGGCGATGTCGCAATCCTCGCGCGTCGGCGGGTAGAGGATCGAGCCAGACATGACGTCGTGGCCGCGCGGCTCGAACATCAGCCCGGTGCGGATCCAGTCATATTCGGCGAGGAAATGCGCCCGCCGCTCCATCATCGTCGAGCCCCGCAGCAGCGGCCCGCCGCCGGCAACCAGCCGTACCGGATTGCCGCAAGTGTGGCCGTCGATGCAGAAGAAGGATTTCTTGGCCATGTCGTTCCTCGAAAGATTCAAAACCGCGATGAACTCAAAAACGTTGTGGGTTGAAAGGGGTCAGATCAACAGACGGAGTCTGCCCCAGGGCGATTTCCCGGATCAACCGTCCGGTCGCCGCCGCCTGGGTGAGGCCGAGATGGCCGTGGCCGAACGCATAGACTACCGATTGGCTTCCCGGCGCCTTGCCGATGACAGGCACCGAATCCGGCAGCGAGGGCCGGAACCCCATCCATTCGCGCCCGCCTGAGGGATTGAGCCCCGGCAGGAATTTCTGCGCCTTCTGTAGCAGCGCTTTCGACCTGTTGAAATTGGGCGGCCGCTCGATACCGCCGAGTTCGACGGCGCCGCCGACGCGCAGGCCCGCCTCGAGCGGCGTGATGACGAAGCCATGACCGGAAAAGATCAGCTGCCGCTGCACGTCGAAGGCGCCCTTCGGCAACGTCGTGTTGTATCCGCGCTCGGTCTCCAGCGGGATGCGATCGCCGAGTTGCCTTGCCAGCAGATGCGACCAGGCGCCGGCGGCAACAATGAGCTGCCTCGCTCGCCGGGTCGTGCCGTCGGCCAGAATCAGCGTCGCGCCATCCGGATCCGCCGCGACCCGGTCGATCCGGGCTTTTTCGAAGCGGGCGCCCTTGGCCTCGGCGTAAGCCCATATAGCCTTGCCGAGCAGTTTTGGGTCGGCGACCGCCTTCCAGCCCGGCACGAAGGTGCCCTTGACGAAGCGCGGCGACAGCCCCGGCTGCAAGCGTGCCAGTTCCTCACCCTCGACATGGCGGAAGCCGATGCCGAAACGCTGGCGCGCCGACCATCCCGCCAGCCCGGCGCGGAATTCGGCTTCGCTTTCGTAGAGTTCGAGCGAGCCGTCCTCGCGCAGCATCGGTCGGGTGCCGGAGCGATCGAGAAGGCCCATCCACTCGGCTTCGGCAAGCTTCATCATACCGGCCTGGACTGCGAGGCTCGCCTCGTATTTTGCCGGCGCCCCGGCCCGCCAGAAGCGGATCAGCCAAGGTAGCAGCTTCGGCAGGTAAGCGGGCGGAATGCTGAGCGGACCAAGCGGATCGGCCAGCCACTTCGGCAGGTTCTTGATCATGCCCTTGTGCGCAAGCGGCAGCACGTCGGAGAAGGCAAAGGCGGCGGCATTGCCTGAGCTCGTCTCCTCGCAGATGCCGGTGCGGTCGAAGATTGTTACGCTGAGCCCCGCCTCGGCAAGGAAGGCAGCAGCGCAGATGCCTATGATGCCACCGCCGACAATAGCGATGTCCTTCCCTTCTCCCCGTTCACTGGGTTGAGGAGTGGTCCGCGAAGCGGACGAAAAGCCAATTGCTTGGCTTTTTGAACGACGAACGCCCGCAGCGCTAGCGAAGGGCTGCGGTGCCCGAAGGGCGGATGAGGGGCGGCGTCCCCCTTCGGTCGACTTGGAATTTCCTGTCACGTCGGCGCTGCCCCTCATCTGGCTGCCGCCATCTTCTCCCCGTTAACGAGGAGAAGAGAGCCCTCAGAACTGCGGCAAAGTCGGCCGCACTGCCAGCGCATCCTTGACGATCTTCTCCACCGCCTTGCGGCGCTCGCCTGATAGCGGCTGGCGCGGCATGCGCACGCGGTCATTTGTGTTGATCGCAAACACTTCGGCAAGCTTGATGTTTTGTACCAGATAGGTCGAGACATCGAGGTCGAGCAGCGGCCGGAACCAGCGGTAGATGGCGAGTGCCTCCTCGCGGCGGCCCTGCTTCATCAGCTGGTAGATGGCCACGGTCTCGCGTGGGAAGGCGGTGACCAGACCGGCCACCCAGCCGATGGCACCGACCGACAGCGCCTCGAAGGCCAGATTGTCGACGCCGGTGAAGAGATCGTAGCGGTCGCCGAGCCGGTTGATGATCTCGGTCGAGCGCCTGATGTCGTCGGAGGATTCCTTGATGGCTACGAAGCGCTTGTCCGACGCCAGCTCCTCCATCTGGTCGACGGTAACGTCGACGCGGTAGGCAAGCCGGTTGGAATAGATCATGACAGGCAGGTCGCCCGCCTGCGCTACGGCGCGAAGGGCCGCGACCGTCTCTTCCGCATTGGTGTGGTAGATCGGGCTCGGCACCACCATCAGGCCGTTGGCGCCCTCCTTGGCGGCGCGCTTGGCGATGCTGGCGGCCTCGCGGGTGCCGGCCTCATTGACCGTCAGCAGCACCGGCTTCTTGCCCGCGACTTTCTGCGCGATCTTCAGCACCTCGATCTTCTCGTCAGGCGACAGCATCGGCCCTTCGCCGAGCGAGCCGCAGACGATGATGCCGTCGCAGCCGGCTTCCATCTGCAGGGTGAAGCAGCGTTCCATCTCGGCATGGTCGAGATGGTCGTCGCTGGTGAATTTGGTCGTGACGGCAGGGAAAACTCCGGTCCACATGATCATTGCTCCATCTGATATATCAGCGGTATATCTGTTAAGAAATGACCTGTCAATAAGGATTCCGTTATGATATACCCTAGATATATCAGGAGATCGCCTTTGATATCCATGGAAGCAAGCACGACATCCGAGCCGGCAGCGGCCAAGGCTTACCGTGTGCTCGAGCATATGATCGTCACGCTGGAACTGGCGCCGGCGAGCTTTGTCACCGAAGGCGCGCTCATCGAAAAGCTGGCGCTCGGCCGCACGCCCGTGCGCGAGGCGATCCAGCGTCTGGCCTGGGAAGGGCTGCTCGACGTCAGACCCCGCGCCGGCATCGCGATCGCGCCGCTGCATCCGGGCGACTGGTTGCGCGTGCTGGACGCCCGCCGCGGCGTGGAGGTGGTGCTGGCCCGTTCGGCCGCCCGCTTCGTCACGCGCGAAGCCGCTGACCTGTTCCACGAAGCCGCCCTTGCCATGCAGAAGGCGGTCATATCAGGCAATGTGCTTGCCTTCATCCAGGCCGACAAGGCGCTCGACGAAGCGCTGTCGATGGCCGCCGACAATCCGTTCGCCGCTAGGCTGGCCGCCCCGTTGCAGACCCACAGCCGCCGCTTCTGGTTCCGCTACAAGGCGGACACAGGCCTCGCCGAGTCAGCCGAACATCACGTCGCGCTGATCCGCTCGATCCTCGACGGGGACGAAGAGGCCGCCGCCAAGGATGCCAAACGCCTGATGGCCCTGCTGCGCGGCCATGCCGAGGTGGCCGCGACGCGGTAGAGCCACGTCAGCTCTCGGTGGGTTCCTTTTGCGCCGCCCATTTCAACAGGGCGTCCAGAGCCGGGCACAGTGCCTGGCCCCAATCGGTCAGGCAGTACTCAACCTTTGGCGGCACCTGGTGGTGTACGATGCGGCGGACAATGCCGTCGGCCTCCATCTGCCTGAGCTGCTGGATGAGCATCTTTTGCGAGATCGCCGGGATCGCCCGTTCGAGGTCGGAAAAGCGCAGCACCTTGCCGCCGAACAGGTGAAACAGGATCACCAGCTTCCAGCGCCCTTCGAGGATGCGTAGCACATTCTCCACACCGCTCGCCGCCGACAACGGCGTCAGCGTCTCGGGTTTTTCAGGCTCGTCCTTACTTTCAGGTAAGTACCTTACTTTTTCGTCGGTTCTTGTCATTTCACCAGCATATCTCATTTTAGACGCCGGACAACCACCGGCCTCCATGGCTGCGGCAACCTACACCGGAGACAGGCCATGACAACAGAACTCCCCCAGCCGCTGGCGGACTATTTTGCCGCCAAGAACCGCCACGACATAGACGGTATGCTCGCCCCCTTTTCTTCGGACGCCAAGGTCCGGGACGAAGGCGAGACGCATCGCGGATCAGCCGCCATCCGCGACTGGATGGAAGCAACCACACGCAAATACCGGGTGACGGTCGAAGTCGCCGAGGCGACGGTCAATGGCGATGCGTGGCGGGTCGCCGGCATCGTGTCGGGGAATTTCCCGGGCACCCCGGCGACGCTCCACTACGTCTTCACGCTAGCCGACAACCGGATCGCGCGACTGGAGATTGGCGCATGACAGGATCCCGATGCCACGCAAAAAAGGGCGCGACAAAAGCCGCGCCCTCAACTCGTGAGATGAACCTCAGACCTCAGTTCATTGTCGGAATGACAAACTCCGCACCGTCCTTGATGCCGGACGGCCAGCGCGAGGTCACCGTCTTGGTCTTGGTGTAGAAGCGGAACGCATCCGGGCCGTGCTGGTTGAGGTCGCCGAAGGACGACGCTTTCCAGCCGCCGAACGTGTAGTAGGCGATCGGAACCGGGATCGGCACGTTGATGCCCACCATGCCGACCTGGACACGGGAAGCAAAATCACGCGCGGCGTCGCCGTCGCGGGTGAAGATGGCGACGCCATTGCCCATCTCATGGTCGTTGGCGAGCTGGATGGCGTTCTCATAGGTCGGCGCACGCACCACCGAGAGCACCGGCCCAAAGATCTCTTCCTTGTAGATGCGCATATCGGCCGTCACGTTGTCGAACAGGCAGCCGCCCATATAGTAGCCGTTCTCATAGCCCTGCATCTTGAAGCCGCGGCCGTCGACGACCAGCTTGGCGCCTTCCTTGACGCCGGTGTCGACATAACCCTTGATGCGCTCCAGCGCCTGCGCCGTCACGACAGGCCCGAAATCGGCCGACGAATCCGTCGACGGGCCGACCTTCAGGCTCTCGACGCGCGGGATCAGTTTTTCCATCAGCCGGTTGGCGGTGTCGTTGCCGACCGGGACAGCCACCGAGATCGCCATGCAGCGCTCGCCGGCCGAGCCGTAGCCGGCGCCGATCAACGCGTCGACCGTCTGGTCCATGTCGGCGTCAGGCATGATGATCATGTGGTTCTTGGCGCCACCGAAGCACTGCACGCGCTTGCCGGCCGCCGTGCCGCGCGAATAGATGTAGTGGGCGATCGGCGTCGAGCCGACAAAGCCGATGGCCTTGATGTCGGGATCGTCGAGGATGGCGTCGACCACATCCTTGTCGCCATTGACGACGTTGAGGATGCCGGCAGGCAGGCCAGCCTCGAGGAACAGTTCGGCGATGCGTAGCGGCACGCCGGGATCACGCTCCGAAGGCTTCAGGATAAAAGCATTGCCGCAGGCGATTGCCGGCGCGATCTTCCACAGCGGGATCATCGCCGGGAAGTTGAACGGTGTGATGCCGGCGACGACGCCGAGCGGCTGGCGCATCGAATAGACGTCGATGCCAGGACCGGCGCCATCGGTGAATTCGCCCTTCATCATATGCGGCGCGCCGATGCAGACTTCGACCACTTCGAGGCCGCGCTGGATGTCGCCCTTGGCGTCGGCGATCGTCTTGCCATGCTCGCGCGCCAGGATATCGGCCAGTTCGTCATAGTCGCGGGCGACCAGTTCAAGGAATTTCATCAATACGCGCACGCGGCGCTGCGGGTTGGTGGCGGCCCATTTCGGCTGCGCCGCCTTGGCGTTCTCGACCGCCGCGCGCAGTTCCGCCTGCGAGGCCAGCGCCACCGTACCGCGCACCGTGCCGTCCATCGGTTGCATGACGTCCTGCTTGCGGCCGCTGGTGCCGGCGACATGCTTGCCGCCGATGAAATGACCGTATTCGATCATGGTTTCTCTCCCTTTGTTTGTGATGCCGCATTGTCTGCCTTTGATCGGCGGATGGCAACGCGAGGGAGAACGCAACCGTTGTGCGTAAATTAGATATCGATTGACGAGCGAGCATCAATTCCCGCAAATGGCGGCGTCACAAGATATCTCCTGGGGATCCCCCATGAACTGGGATGACGTTCGTATTTTCCTTGCCGTCGCCCGAGCTGGCCAGATCCTTGGCGCCGCCAAACGGCTGGAGCTCAACCACGCCACGGTCTCGCGGCGCATCGCGGCACTCGAGGAAGCGCTGCGCACGAAACTGTTTCGCCGGCTGACCACCGGCAGCGAGCTGACGCCGGCCGGGCTGCGCTTCCTCGACATTGCCGAGCGCATGGAGGGCGACATGATCGCCGCGCGTTCGACCATATCGGGCGAAGGCGACGATATCTCGGGCACGGTGCGCATCGGTGCGCCCGACGGTTTTGGCGTCGCCTTCCTGGCCAAACGTCTGGGCGAACTGACCGCGCTGCACCGCGAATTGACGATCCAGCTTGTGCCGGTGCCGCGCTCCTTCTCGCTGTCCCGACGCGAGGCCGACATCGCCATCACCGTCGAGCGGCCGACCGAAGGCCGGCTAGTGGCGGGAAAGCTGGTCGATTATTCGCTCGGCCTGTTTGCGTCGCGTGCCTATGCCGATGCCAATGGTCTGCCCAAGACCGCCGCCGAACTCGGCCAGCACACCCTGATCGGATATGTGCCGGACCTCATCGTCAGCCCTTCGCTCGACTACGCCGCCGAATTCAGTGCGGACTGGCGCACCAGCTTTGCCATTTCCTCCGCACTCGGCCAAGCCGAAGCGGTGCGCTCGGGCGCCGGCATCGGCATCCTGCACACCTTCGTTGCGCGCTCGATGCCGGAACTGATGGCCGTCGATGTGGTGGCGCCCATCCGCCGCGCCTATTGGCTGGTCTATCACGAATCGGTCAGGCCGCTGCGCCGCATCCAGACCGTCGCCAGCTTCATCACCAAGGCGGTTGAGCGGGAGCGGAGCCTCTTTACCTGACTTCGCAAACCGGCAAACGGAATGCACCGTTCAAGGCGGGTCGAGAACGAACGAATTCACCACACGCTCGGCCTCGTCCGCCAATGGCGCCCATCTCTGCGCCACCTCCTCTGCACTCCCGGCCATCAACGAGCAGTTGACATAACCATAGCGCGCACCCCGGATTGAAAACGCAATCCTGGAGTGGCCATGCACGCTGATATTCTCATCGCTAACTGTGAAATCCAAGTCAGCATGGCGCACTGGGTAGCCGTCTGGAAACCTTGCAAGCCTGTCATTGCTGAAATCGGCCGTGCTGAACGATTTGCCCATCATCCGAGTCCAGGTGTCCATAGACCAGTCCTCGATGAACTTGCGCGGATCGGACGGCGAACCCGGTGCGAGGGGGTTGTAGAGCGAGCCAGACACCATGCACTCAAGGGCCTCATCAGTGGATTTTATATCCAGCAACATCGCCTCGCCAGAAGGCGGCTCATTGGTCCATTCCTGGGGAACGGTCAACGAGACCCAGTTATCCCGGTCATGAACCGTATTGTCGGCGGCATTTGCCCCCGCTGCGCAGGACAGAAATCCAACAGTCGAGAAGACAGATACGCATCGCCGGTGCTTGTCCTCCTAATGCCGGGCGGTTCGCCCCTTAAGCTAGACTATGCCAATATTAGAACAACGCGGTAGTCACGCACGCCGCCTTTTCCTTGCCACAAAACCGGCCAGTGTGGCATCAGGGTGTGCGATCACGAGCCATGGGTCGGATCGCAGGGTGGGGAAATCGTTCAGAAAGCTGGCGCGGAGAAAAATGCGAGCCGTTCTTGCCATCCTTCCGCTGCTGTACGTCTCCGCCTGCGCCAACCCATGGACCAAAGTGCCTGAAGCCGAATTGCCGAAGCCCATCCGTTACGCCATGGCGCGCCCCTCGCCCTTCGTCATCGGCAATTATTGCGGCCCCGGCACCCGCACCGGCGATCTGTCGGCCCGGCCGGTCGACCGCCTCGACGCGGTCTGCCAGATCCACGACGCCTGCTACATCGCCCGCCACAATCATTGCGACTGCGACGGCGCCCTTGTCGCCTCGGCCAGGACGATCCGCGATGACAAGACGGCGCCCCTCAAGATGCGCGACGAGGCGGAATTGCTGATCGCCACCTTCGCCATCCCCGTCTGCAAGGTCTTTCCCCAAGGCTTCATGCCGCCACGCGACCCGGCGCAGTTGAGCGCGATGAAGGCCGGAGTGACTGGGTGAATAGCCGCGCATCCATCATCCTCGCTTTGTTCGGGTTGGCGAGCGCCGTCCTTGCCGGTTGTGCCGGCACAAGCCGCAATGCCTGCGACCTTCTGCCGGGACAGGAAGCTTGCGCGCGGCCTTCCCTTTTGGCCAGCACGCCCGGGCCGCAGGTCGCGGCGTCGCAGTTTTTCGGCGATGCCGGGAGCAGCGACTATGAAAGGCGGTTCCTGGCGCTGCTTGCCCACAACCAGCTCGGCGCCATGGATCGCGCCAACGGCACCGGCCCGTTCGGGCGCAACCGCCGCGACGTCCAGAATAGCGACTTCCAGGCGACCTATTCCACGCTGCAGCAGCTGGCCGGACCGGTCGCGAAGGCGCATCTGCCGCCAACCGGTGATGGCAGCGGCGAGGGCCATTTCGATGGTCGCTGGCGGGTGTCGCGGCAGACGCTCTACATCGACGCGGCTGCGCGGCCCACGGCCCCAAAGACGTTCGATTTCTCCGGCCTGCAGGCACGCAGCACCGAGATCGTCCTGCGCCAGGCCGGCAAGCAGCCGGCCGACATCGAAGGCAGCTGCGATGGCGCGTTGGCGATCCGGGCCGTCGGGGCCTCACGCACCATCGGCGCCGGCGCGACGTTCCGTTTTCGCCTGTCGGGCGAAGACGACACGGTCAGCCTGTTTCCGGGCGACGGCCTGAACCGCTGCACGGCAAGGATCCGATCCAGCCTTGCCCCCGCCGGCGCGCCGCTCACCATCCGGCGCGAAGAGACCGCTGATCCCTCACTCGCGAGCCTCGACAGCCGCTACCAGCGCTGCCCGGTCCCCAGCGGCGGCCTCGACCCGCTTGAACGCGCCTTCTATGCCAGCCGCTGGCTGTCGCAGACCTGCGCCTTGCCGATCGGCGAGCCCAGGCTGCTGCGCAAATCGCGCGACGGCTTCAACGCCAAGGTCGAGGCGCTGATGGGCGCGCCGCTGTCCGATGCGGCCATAGACAAGGGCGACCCGGAACTGCCGCTCGATTTCTCCAGGGCGCCAAGGCTGAAGCTGATCTATCTGTCCTCGCTCGAATTCAAGGCCGACTTTTCCGGCCGCGTCATCGAACGGCTGATCCGCCATCATGCGGCCCTTGGCACCAAGGTGCGCATCATGGTCACCGACGTGCTGGAGCGCGAAAAGGACGACGCCATGCTGCACCGGCTGGCGGCTGAATTCCCCAATGTCGAATTGCAGGAATACCGCTGGCGGGCTGACCATGGCGCGCCGGTCGACGAGCAAATCTCGCAACTGCACAAGGTCCTGCACGTCAAGATGCTGGCGACGCTGGCGCAGGACCCGGCGCGCTCGCGCGCCATCATCGGTGGCCGCAACATCCATGACGGCTTCCTGTTCCACCAGCCGATCGATCTGTCGCGCTACCCGGAGCTGCAGCAATATGGCAAGACCGACGGGCTTTCGCTGAACTACTATTCGAACTGGAGCGACTTCGACATCGAGTTCGCCGACAACGCCACGGTCGAGACGCTCGCCGCGCATCTGTCGACGATATGGTTTCGCGACGCCGATACCAATCTGGCGCGCCCCTTCTCGATCCCGGTTCGCGGCGATGGCCGCCCCCGGGGCAATGCCAGGCATTTCATCTCAGTGCCCTATGAGGACGACCATGCGCTGGAGGCCTATTTCGCCGAGCTGGTCGATGCGGCCCAGCACCATATCCAGATCGTCAATCCCTACCTCAATCTGACGCCCAGCCTCGCCCAGGCCGTTGACCGGGCGCTTGCCCGCGGCGTCAGGATCGACATTGTCGGCCGCATCGATCTCAAGGGCGATATTGGCGGCAAATTCCTCACCGCGCTGAACAAATTGTTCGTCGAGAAATATGGCGACCGCATCAATATCCGCGAGTTCAAGGCGCCCGACGTGGTGCTGCATTCCAAGATCATGATGATCGACGAAAGGCTGGTCGCCATCTCTTCGGTCAACCTCAACAACCGCAGCTTCTTCCACGATTCGGAGAACGGCATGATGGTGCTCGATCCCGCTTTCTACCTCAGGATGAAGCCGGTCTATGACGACTATCTCGCCCACTCGAACCCGGTTTCCACCAACGTGACGATCCCGTGGGCCTACCGGCTGCTGTTCGACGAGGCCTGGGTCAGGCAGGCGTTCTGATGCAATTCCAGGAAAAGTGTGAAGCGGTTTTCCCGGGAAAAGCGCGTAGCGCTTTCCCTTGGGAATCGCATCCACCCAAGAGAACGAAGCGGCTTATTTCAGGTAGCGCTCCTGCGCCAGGGCGCGCGCGTCGATATCGGGCACCTTGTTCGACATGATGTCGGCCAGCACCTTGGCCGAGCCGCAGGCCATGGTCCAGCCAAGCGTGCCGTGGCCTGTGTTGAGGAAGAGGTTGGAAAGCTCAGTGCGACCGATCAGCGGCGGCCCGTCCGGCGTCATCGGCCGCAGCCCGCACCAGAAGGTCGCCTCGCGCATGACGCCGGAGCCCGGAAAGAGATCGCCGACCGAATGTTCGAGCGTGCGCCGCCGCGATTCGTGCAGCCTGAGGTCGAAGCCGGAAATCTCGGCCGTGCCGCCGACGCGGATGCGGTCGCCCAGGCGGGTGATTGCCACCTTGTAGGTTTCGTCCATGACGGTCGACACCGGCGCCAGGGCGGCATCCTTGACCGGCACGGTGATCGAATAGCCCTTGACCGGATAGACCGGAATCGACCGTTTCATCCGGCGCATGAAGCCGGCCGAATAGCTGCCCAGCGCCATCACATAGGCTTCGGAGGCCTTGAAACCCTTGCTGGTGCTGAGATTGGCAACACGGTTACGACTGCGGGTGATGCGCCAGATCGTCGTGTCGTATTCGAACTTCACGCCACGTGCCACGCAGAGTTCGGCCAATTTGTCGGTGAACATCTTGCAGTCGCCGGTCTCGTCATGCGGCAGTCTCAGACCCCCGACGAACTTCTCGCGCACCCCGGCCAGCCCCGGCTCCGCCGCGATGCAGCCATCCTGGTCGAGGATCTCGTAAGGCACGCCATATTTCTTCAGCACCTCGACGTCGCCACCGGTGCCGTCGAGCTGCTTTTGCGTGCGAAACAGCTGCAGCGTGCCCTGGGTCCGCTCGTCATAGCTGATGCCGGTCGCCTCGCGCAGCGCCTTCAGCGTGTCGCGGCTGTACTCGGCCAGCGGCACCATGCGCGATTTGTTGATCGCATAGCGCTCGGCGGTGCAGTTGCGCAGCATCTTGACCAGCCACGTCCACATATGCGGATCGAAAGCCGGCCGCACCACCAGCGGGCCATGTTTCATCAACAGCCATTTGATCGCCTTCAGCGGAATGCCAGGCCCGGCCCAGGGCGAGGCATAGCCGGGCGAAATCTCGCCGGCATTGGCGAAGCTGGTTTCCAGCGCCGGGCCTTTCTGGCGGTCGAGCACAGTCACCTCGTGGCCGGCCTCGGCGAGATAGTAGGCCGTGGTCACCCCGATGACGCCACCGCCCAGCACCATGATCTTCATCGCGTCACGCTCCACGCCGCCGATATCGGCCACATCGTTCCATGTCTGCCGGATTTTGCCGCGCCCGCCAAGGGGCTAGCCCCAAGGGCTACTCCCAGGGGCTACTCATTCACGTAGCGCCGGTGAAAGCGAGAGCCGAGACTGGCCAGGATTTCATAGCCGATCGTGCCGGCATGGCCAGCGGCATCGTCGACGCTCTGCGAAGGGCCCAGCAACTCGACCAGATCGCCCTCGCGCAGCCTGCCGGGCGGCAGGGCGGAAATGTCGAGAATGATCGAATCCATCGACACGCGCCCGAGGAAAGGCAGACGCGCACCTTCGAACCAGGCCGCCGAAGCGGAGCGGCGCAGCCAGCCATCCGCATAACCGAACGAAATCGTCGCCAGGCTGAGCGGACCCTGCGCATGGTAGGTATGGCCGTAACCGATGCCGGCGCCTTTTTCGACGCTGCGCGTCTGCGCCACCTTGGCCTGCAGCCGCACGACGGGCAGCATCGGATTGGGCTCATTGGGCGTCGGGTTGATGCCATAGAGTGCGGCACCGGGGCGGGCGAGGTCGTAGTGGTAGGGTTTGCCAAGAAAGATGCCGGAGGAGTTGGCGAGTGAGGCAGGCGCCCGGGGCAGCATGGCGCGCAGCCGCCCAAACGCCAGCCGCTGCTGCTCATTGGCCGGATGGCGCGGCTCGTCGGCGCAGGCAAGGTGGCTCATCACATATCTGACGTCGATGCCGTCGAAAGCACCGGCATCCCCGGCCAGCGCCTCGACCTCCGCCGGCGCCATGCCGAGCCGCGACATGCCGCTATCGGCCTGGATGGCGGCGGGCAATGCGCGGCCGGCGCTGCGGGCCGCCTCGCGCCAGGCCTTCAATTGCCCGACGCTGTTGATGACCACGCAAAGCCCGGCCGCAACCGCTTCCGGCTCGGAACCAGGCGGCAGCCCGTTCAGCACGTAAATCTCGGGGCCGGCCCCGACCGCCCTGCGCAAATCGATGCCCTCGGCCAGCAGCGCGACGAAGAAGATGTCGCAGCCTTCGCTCGCCAGCAACGCCGCCACCTGTGCCGCGCCAAGGCCGTAGCCATTGGCCTTGACCACACCGGCGCAGCGCGCGCCCGCCAGCTTTGCCTTCAGCCGCCGGTAGTTCTCACGGATCGCGCCGAGATCGATGGTCAGGATCGCCCCGGCCGCCGCATCGCTGACCGGCCAACGGGTGACGGTGTTCGCAGCAGTCCGGTTGACGGCGTCGTTCATGGCGACCCTCGTTGCACCAGCCATCAATACGACCAGCGCACCGGCGCGGCAACCTCGGCCAGGGTCTCTATCGGGTCAGATAACTGAACGCCGCCACCACCTCTTCGTAGACCTTGCGCTTGAATGGCACGATCAGGTCGGGCAGATCTTGCATCGGCCGCCATGACCATTCGTCGAATTCGGCGGTGTGGCCGCCCGGCGGCGGGTTGATCTGGATCTCACTGGCATCGCCATGGAAGCGGAAGGCAAACCATTTCTGCGTCTGGCCGCGATATCGGCCCGTGAAGGCGATGCCGACGAGGTCGTCCGGCAGATCATAGTTGATCCAGTCCGGCGCTTCGGCGAGCAACGACACGCTGCGCATGCCGGTCTCCTCGTAGAGCTCCCGCTCGGCCGCCTGCAGCGGCTCCTCGCCCTTGTCGATGCCGCCTTGCGGCATCTGCCAGAGCTGCGTCGTGCCGGCGAATTCGCTATCGGGTTCGGCAATGCGATGCCCGACCCAGACCAGGCCCTCGGCGTTGAGGATCACCAGCCCGACACAGGGGCGATAAGGCAGCGTTTCACGATCGATCTTTTTGGCCATGAGTGATGGGGTCCAGCCGTTTTGAGAATTCGCTCCGGTGAGGCAGGTGGCGAGCGGTTTCGAGAACCGGAGCGGAGCGTACTTAAAGTACGTGAGCACCGGAAGCGCAGAAAACGTCGCCAGATGCCCGCCGGAGTAGAATTATCAAGACGGCTGTTAGCCTTTTTGCGGATCGATCGCCACCGCTGAAATCGGCACGATCTCGATGCCGCGCTTCTTGGCCTCGGCGATCCACGACGTCACGGTGTCGACCGTCAGGTCGAAGGCCGAGCCGATGCCGACGGCAGAGCCTTTGGCCCGCGCGGTGGCTTCGAGACTGTCCAGTTTCTTCAGGATGGCGCCGCGATCCTGCACCGCGTCGATCGCCATGTCGCCGGCGACGAAGGGCACACCGTCCTTCAGCGCCAGATCGGGTGCCAGGCTGCGCGCCGACGAGCCGTCGTCAATATAGGCGAGACCCCGTTTGCCGAGCTCGGCCATGAACGGCTCCATCGCCGCCGTGTCGGCGGAAAAGCGCGCGCCCATATAATTCATGACACCGGTATAGTTTGTCGTCCGCGACAGCGCCCAGTGCAGGTTTTTGATGTTCTCGTCGGCGCTCGCCGCCACGGTCAGCGTGTTGCGGCCGGGGTTGACGTTGGGATAGTCGAACGGTTCGAGCGGCACCTGCATGACAATCTCATGGCCGCCCTGCCTGGCGGCCTGCATCCAGCGGCCGATGCTGTTGCCTTGCGGCGCGAAGGCCAGCGTCACTTCCGGCGGCAACCTGGCGATGGCCGCCTGGGTACCGGTCTGCGACACGGCCAAGCCGCCGATGACGATCGCTACGCGCGCGCCGCGCGCGCCGGACCAGGGCCGCGCATAGACATCGAACGGCCGCCTTCCGTCGGCGGAGCGCATCGGCAAAGGTCCGGTGTCGCTGGCTTCGATCAGCGCCTTGTCGGGAAGATGCGCGATCTTCAGGTTCTGCCCGACAGCAGACGGATCGCGAATGACGATGGCCGCCTGCGGAGGACCATCGCCCTCCTCCTTCCGCACATGGATGATCTGTGGACCACCGGTCTTGGTTGGCGTTCCGACCTTTGGCCCCGCGACCGGAGCCAAAGCCGATGGCGCGGCAGCGGGCTCGGCCGCCGCAGTCACTTTCGGCGTCGAGACGGCGACCTCTTGCGGCTTGCGAAACGGCTTTTCCCTGAGCGCGATCGCCCCGGAAATGCCGACCACGGCCAGAATGACAACGGCCGTAGCGATCGCGCCGGTGCTCACCTTACGGGCAGCACGCGGCGCCCGGACGGTCTGTCCAAGCGGGCGCTCGATGTCCTTGCCGATATCAGCCAAGCCCTGTCCCCGGGGCGCACCCTGGCGCCGCATCTCGGGGCCTCGCCTGCCCCCGAATCAAACTGCCGGAACCTTTCGGTCCCGGCAGCATCGCATTGCTTCGTTCAGCCGGCCAGACTGGCCCTTACTGGTTGAGCACGGCCTTGTCCGGATTGGGCGGGAAGGCCGGATCGGTCTTCTGCCCGCGCAGCAGCTGCTCGGCGAAGATAAGCTGCAGATCGTCCTTCGGATCCGGCGGCACATAGGCTGCCGAGCCGGAGCCGGTCGAGCTCTCGTCGGCGCCCTTGATGTGGCCCTTGAGGTCCGACTCGCCGCGGGTCAAATCCCTGCCCTGCAGTTCCGGCGGCAGCGGCTGGTCGACCTTGATGTCGGGCGTGATGCCCTTGCCCTGGATCGACTTGCCCGACGGCGTGTAATAGAGCGCCGTCGTCAGCCGCAGCGCACCATTCTCGCCGAGCGGAATGATGGTCTGCACCGAACCCTTGCCGAAGGACTGCGTGCCGACCACCGTGACGCGGCGCAGATCCTGCAGCGCGCCGGCGACGATTTCGGACGCACTGGCCGAGCCGCCATTGACGAGCACGATGATCGGCTTGCCGTTGACGTCGTCGACCTGCTTCGGCTTGGCGTCGAAGCGGGTGACGTCCTTCGGATCGCGGCCACGCGTCGAGACGATCTCGCCGCGCTTGAGGAAGGCGTCGGATACGCTCACCGCCTGGTCGAGCAAGCCACCCGGATTGAGGCGCAGGTCGAGCACATAGCCCTTGAGCTTGTCGTCCGGCACCTGCTTCTTGATGGTGTCGATGGCATTCTCGAGGTCGTCATAGGTCTTTTCGGTGAAGGAGGTGATCTTCATGTAGCCGATGTCGTTCTCGACCCGGAACTTGACCGCCTTGACCTTGATGATGTCGCGCACCACCGTCAGCTCGATCGGCTTGTCGGCGCCCTGGCGCAGGATGGTGAGCTTGATCGGCGTGTTGACCAGGCCGCGCATCTTCTCGACCGCGTCGTTGAGCGTCAGGCCGCGAACCTCTTCACCGTCGATCTTGGCGATATAGTCGCCGGCCAGCACACCGGCCTTGGCCGCCGGAGTGTCGTCGATCGGCGTGATCACCTTGACCAGGTCGTTCTCCATGGTGACCTCGATGCCGAGGCCGCCGAACTCACCCTTGGTCTGGACGCGCATGTCCTGCGCCTGTTCGGCATTCATGTAGGAGGAGTGCGGGTCAAGCGAGGACAACATGCCGTTGATGGCGTTCTCGACCAGCGACTTGTCGTCGGGCGGCGTGACATACTGTGCCCGCACCCGCTCGAAGATGTCGCCGAAGATCGCCAGTTGCTTGTAGGTCTCCGACCCCGCAGCGTTCGCCGACGCGCCAGGAGCGCCATAGACAAGGCTCATGGCGGACGCGCCCATCAGCGCACCGGCAAACAGAAGCGACAGTTTCCGCATCATTTCACGTCCTTCCAGAAAAACGGTCCGCCCACCATGGGGCCGGATCGACGGGTTTTCCATCCTTGCGGAACTCGACATAGAGTTCCGGCGTGGCATTTCCATTCTTCGAAACCGAGGTGCTAGCCACCCGGGCCTCTCCCATCGCGCCGACCGGCTCTCCTGCGAGCACCGACTGGCCGGTCACGACACTGATTCTGCTCATCCCCGCCAAAACGACATGATAGCCGTCGCCAGCGTTGAGGATCAAGAGTTGACCATAAGAGCGAAACGGCCCCGCATAAAGCACATTCCCATCCGCCGGAGCGGTGACGATGGCTCCCGATTGTGTCGCAAGCATGTCTCCAAGCATCACCGCGCCGTTACCATCATCGGCGCCAAACCGGCGTTTGATTCGACCAGTGACCGGCAGTGCGATCTGCCCCTGCAGCGCTGAAAAGGGCGCTGTCGCGGTGAGCTGGTTGCCTTCGGGGACCGGCAGGGATGCCAGCGATGCCGTTGTGTCGCCATCCGTCTTGTCACCCCCGGCCGAGGCCGCCTTTGCGGCGTCCGCGGCCTTGCGGGTCTTGTCGGCCTGCGCTTCGAGCGACGCGATCAGATCCTTCAGGCTGGAGGCCTTGGCCGCCAGCTGCTCGGAACGCTGCTGTTCTGCCGCCATTTGCGCCTGCGTATCGGCCTCGAGCTTCTGCTTGGCTTCCAGCAGCATGCCGAGCCGCTTCTTTTCCGCTGTCTGTTCGCCGACCGCGTCCGTCAGCCGCGCCCGTTCGGCCTCGATCGAGGCCGTCACCCGGGTCTGTTCCTTGAGGTCGGCCAGAAGGCTATCGGTCTGCTGGCGCAATTCCGGCACCACGGCGCCGAGCAGGATGGCGCTGCGCACCGACGACAGCGCGTCCTCCGGCTTGACCAGGATCGCCGGCGGCGGGTTGAGCCCCATGCGCTGCAGCGCGCCCAGCACTTCGGCCAGCACGTCGCGGCGCGCCACAAGCGAGGCGCGAATCTTCTGTTGCTGGCCCTTCAGCCCCTCCAGCTTGGCGCCGATGTCCTCGATGTCCTGGCCAAGCTTCTGCTCGGTCATTGCCGACTGGATCAGCGCGGCGGTGATCGAGGCATGGTCCTTCTTGACCGCGGCGATATCGGCGGCAAGCTTAGCCAGCCGTTCCGACGACAGCGTTATTTCCTTGGAGACCTGTTCATATTCGGCGCGGCTCTGGTCCGGATCGGGCGCCATGTCGAGCGTGTTCTCGGCCCGCGTTGCATGGAACGACAAAAGGATCGCCGCGGCCGCGATGCCGCAGCGCGCGCGCCAGGAGCTACTTGGTGAGCCCGGTGTCGGTTTCCAGCCTTCAGACATTCGCCATCGACTCTATCCGCGGCATCGTTAACGAACCATCAACCATGTTTGAAGAGCCCGCCCCGAATGCATGTCGCCCAAAATGGTCCCCGGTTTTGGGAAAACGACATGCACAAAAACCAGAGATTTCGATCTTGCGCGGCATTGGGGCGGAAATCCGGGCAACAGGCAACGAATCACGGCTGGCGGCAACTGTAGCGGCAGGCTCACGCGCGATGATAGGGGTGGCCGGAGAGGATCGTCGCCACCCTGTAGAGTTGTTCGCCCAGCATCACCCGCACCAGCTGATGCGGCCAGGTCAGCGCGCCGAACGACAGCACCAGTTCGGCCTGGTCACGCAGCGACGGATCATGACCGTCCGCGCCGCCTATGGCAAGCACCAGGGCCTTGCGGCCGCCGTCGCGCAACTGCCCGATTCGATTGGCGAAATCCTGCGAGGAAAGGCTCTTGCCGCGCTCATCGAGCAGGATCAGCGCCGTGCCGGGCTGCAACTGCGCCTGCAGCCTGGAGCTCTCGTCACGCTGGCGCTCACCGGCGCTCTGCGCCCGGCCCTCGGCGATCTCGGTAATTCCGGCGAATTCGAGCCCGACCGCAGGCCCGCTCTTGGCGAAGCGCTCGAAATAGCGGTCGGCCAACTCCCGCTCGGGGCCGGCTTTCATCCGGCCCACGGCATGAACTGAAATCTTCATCCCGCCTCTATAAGCCGTTCGTGCATGTCACCCAAAGCTGAAATCCGATTTTGGGCAACGACACAAAGCAGCTTAGTGAAGGGTCTCTTCCTCGAGATCCGGCGCCTGCCACATCTTTTCGAGATTGTAGAATTCGCGGACTTCGGGGCGGAAGACATGGACGATGATATCGCCTGAATCGATCAGGACCCAGTCAGCACCGGACAGCCCCTCGACGCGCGCCGTGCCGAGACCGGCATCCTTGAGCGCCTTGAGGAGATGGTCGGCGACAGCCGAGACATGACGGTGCGATCGGCCCGACGCGACAACCATATAGTCGCCGAGGCTCGATTTCCCCTGAATGTCGATTGAGACAATATTTTCGGCCTTGGAGTCTTCCAGACTGGCAAGGACTGTCTTGATGGCACGGGACACGGCGTCGTCTACGCTGATCCTGGCCGGCGAAGGCATGATATCGGCCTTCTTCCGCAGTGCTGTTCTCAGTGTATTTCCTTTCGCAGCAAGAACAACCAAATCACCCCCAAAAGCAGGTGACACCTCTTAGATAGGCAGAGTTCCCTGACAGTTTCAAGACGGCACTCCGCGACGCTCGAACGTCTTGTTGGTCCTGTGGTTCCGGCGCAACCCCGAAAAGATCGGAACTCAGGCCGCCCGCATGGGTTATCGGCTCATCGACCAACCGGAATTGCTTCATGCCGATCGACCCGCAAAATGCCCTTCTCACCATCCAGGCCAGCCTCGCCCAGCTCAGCACGCTGATCGTTTCGTATTCCTTTTCGGCTATTGGTGCCGTCATCCTGCTGGTCGCCGGCTACATCGTCGCGGGACTTGCCGAGCGATCCATCTTCGCCGGTCTCGGTCACATCCACGGTTTCGACCAGACATTGCGGCATTTCTTCTCCAAGATCGTCCGCTACGCCATTCTGGTGCTGGTCGTCATCATGGTTCTTGGCCAGTTCGGCGTGCAGACGGCCTCGATCATCGCGGCGATCGGCGCCATTGGCCTCGCCATCGGCCTGGCGCTGCAAGGCACGCTGCAGAACATCGCCGCCGGCATCATGCTGCTGGCGCTGCGGCCGTTCCGCATCGGCGAATCCGTCGAGGTTGGCTCCATATCAGGCTCGATCGAGGAAATCGGCCTGTTCGCCACCAAGCTCAGGGCCGCCGACGGCATCTACATCCTGGCGCCCAATTCGACGCTGTGGAACCAGCCGGTGCGCAATTTCTCGCGCAACGGCGTGCGCCGCGCCGACATCAGCTTGAGCATCGGCTCGTGGAACGACATCGATGGCGCCCAGAAGACATTGCTTGCCATTGCCGGCGCTGAACGCCGAGTGAAGCGGGAGCCGGCACCGATCGCCTTCGTCGCGACATTGGGCGACAGCACCGTGTCGATCACCTTGCGCTACTGGACGTCATCAGCCGATTTCTTCGCCACCCAGACCGATCTCACCAAGCGCGCCAAGCAGGAGTTCGATAGCGAAGGCATATCGATCCCCCTGCCACCGCCGGAAGCACCGGCACCGGAAGTGCGTCGGCAATAATCAACCGCCCCCGCGCCGGGGTTCGTCATCCGGCGCATAGGCAAGTTCCACCGGCAGCGGCGCCTGTGCCGTCATCGGCGCGAAACTGCCAGTCTCTGTAGCCGGGACGGCTTGCGTGGTGAACACCCGCAACAACACAAACAGGCAGAAGACGCAGGCAATGACGATGGACACATAAATGAAGGCCTGTGTGCCGAAGACAGCCGACAGCGCCGTCACGATGCCCGGCACCACAAAGCCGGCCAGCGACCAGGCAAACAGCAGCGAACTGGACAGCGCCACCATGTCGTCCTTGCCGGCACGGTCGGCGGCGTGTGCGCTGGACAGCGAATAGATCGATTCCGAAGCGCCGTCCCACAGGACATAGATCACCAGCAGCGCCGGCAGCGCGCCGCCATCGAAGCCGAGCGCGAACATGCCGGCCACCGCAGCGAGCGCCGAGGCCCCGATCAGCACATAGCGGCGGTCGGTGCGGTCGGAAATCCAGCCGAACGGAAGCTGCAGGAGCAACGTACCGAGCGGCATCACCGAAAGCAGCAACGCCACATCGGCCTGGCTGTAGCCCTTGGCGGTGGCATGGATCGGCGCAAAGCCGGCAATCGACATCGACAGGCCACCGACCGCCAGCATGCCGGCAACGCCGACCGGCGAAATCCGCCAGGCACGGCGCAGCGCAACCGATGCCGCCTGTGGCGCCGGCGGCTGGGCAAGTCTGGTCAACCCGACCGGCAGGATCGATAGCGCCGTAAAGACGATGCCGATCAACGGCGCATCCGCGGTTTTGATATCGACCAGCGCCAACGTGGCGTAGCCAACACCAAGCCCGGCGACATAGGCGACGTAGAAAAAGGCCATCACCCGGCCACGTATGGCATTGGCGACGGCATCGTTGAGCCAACTCTGCGCAACGATGAACAGGCCGCATATGGCAAAGCCGTACAAGGCACGGGCAGCGATCCACAAAACCGGATGCGGTCCAGCACCGACGGCTGCATTGGCCAGCGCGATCAGCGCCGACAGCACCATGAAGGCACGGGCGTGGCCGACCCTGCGCACCAGTGGTCCGGTGAGGATACAGCCTGCGAGGCCGCCAGCCGAAAGGCCGGTTATGATGAGCCCGGCCCAGGTCGGATCGAAGCCTTCGACACCGAGCCTCACCGGGATATAGGCAAACATCAGCCCATTTCCGACGGCGATCAGCGCCATCGACACGATGACGCTGGCAATCGCAATCAGCGGCGTCGGCGTGTTGCCCGGTTCGCGGTCGACCTCGGTGCGGTTTTTCTCAGGGATTGGCATGCTGGTCAGGATTGCCCAGGAAATGGGCAAAGGAAGCGATAAAAGCGACATGACCGGGCGGCGCCCGGTTCCCGGACGGCCTGCCCCGTCCCCGGACCGGCTTGTCAGTCCCTACATCGCCAGTATTTCCCCCAGCGGCGATGTCGGCGGCACGTCCGCCAGCGGCAGCTTCCACAGCGAACCATGCCAGAGATGGATCGCCCGCGTTTGCGCGGTAACCAGATCGGCGATGGTCTTTTTCGGATCGAGCAGTGTGCCCCTGCCTTCGATGTTGGGATAGAAGACATCCATCGGCGAGGCTTGGTCGAGCAGGCGGTGCTTGCGCACCAGATAGGTCAGCAGCGGCGGCCCGATCGAGGCATGCGGCATGTCCTCGAAGCCCTTGAGCTTGCCAATCGCCCGCAAGGCACCGAAGCGCAGCCGCTTGCTCCATGAGTACCATTCGGGAAAACGCTTGGGGTGATCGACCGTCTCGACGAGATCGGAAAGGATCAGCGATCCGACTGGCAGGCTGAGCACCGCATTGTTGATGCGGGTCTGGCTTTCCCAGCCGAACATGTAGGGCCGGCGTTCCAGCGGACGCACGCAGAACATGTCGCAGTCGATATAGATCTCGGCCCCGGTGGCGAGCAGCTTGTAGCGGAAAATATCGGCGAACAGCGCATAACCGCCGTTCCTGTGCACGATGATGCGCTCGCGCGGCAGGATCTCGGCGGCATCTGCAAGTTCGACGCCAAGCGGCGCATCGCCCGGATCGTCATAGACGTGCAGCACCGTGCGATGGCCGATCCTGAGGAAGGATTTCAGACAGGCGACATGCATCGGCCCGAGCGGCCCGCCGATCCAGATTGCGTGGACTGCCGGCAGGCCCGGATCGGTCATGATGCCGACCCCCTCATGATTTCGCCATCCTACGGATCGCGCTCGACGACAGCGATGATCGCGGGCCGTGGATGAAGGTCCAGGCCGGCGCCTGCATGCGGGCAAGCAGCGGCGCGTCGCCTTCGTCGATGCGGGCATAGTCGAAGGTCTTGGCGACGACCGATGACAGGAAGGACAGCGTCGCGCCCGGCCGGTCGATGACCGCGATCGGGAAGGTCAGCACGATCTCGCGCCAGCGCTGCCAGCGGTGGAAATCGCGCAGACTATCCGCACCCATGATCCAGACGAAGTCGATGCCGGGATTGCGCGCCTTGACCAGCGCCAGCGTGTCGGCGGTGTAGCGCACATTGTGCGCGGCCTCGAAAGCAGTGACCTTGATCTTCGGGTTCTTGGCGATCTTCTCCGACAGCTGCAGCCGCTCTGCCAGCGGCGCCAGCTCGCGCGTGCTCTTCAGCGGGTTGCCCGGCGTCACCATCCACCACAGCTGGTCGAGCGCCAGGCGCCTGAGCGCGATCTCGGCGACCAGCGCATGGCCGGCATGCGGTGGATTGAAAGAACCGCCGAACAGGCCGACGGCCAGGCCTTTTTCCGCATGCGGCATCTTCAGGTAACGGGAGGGTACCGCCGGTTCGGAAGATGCCAGCATTGCCTCAGGCTCTAACGACGAAAAGCTTCAAGGCCTCACCTGTCCCGACCCGCGCACGCGGTACTTGAAGGAGGTCAGCTGCTCGACGCCGACCGGCCCGCGCGCATGCATCTTGCCGGTGGCGATGCCGATCTCGGCGCCCATGCCGAACTCGCCGCCATCGGCGAACTGCGTCGAGGCATTGTGCAGCAGGATCGCCGAATCGATCTCGTTGAAGAACCGTTCCACCGCTTGGCTGTCCTCGGCAATGATCGCCTCGGTATGATGCGAGGAGAAGGTCTCGATATGCTCGATCGCGCCACTGACGCCGTCGACCAGCTTCACCGCGATGATGGCGTCGAGATATTCCGTCACCCAGTCGGCATCATCAGCCGGCTTGGCATCGAAGAACAGCTTCAGCACTTCTTGATCGGCATGGATCTCGCAGCCGGCCGCGCGCAGTGCATCGAGGATCGGCACCAGATGGGTGGATGCCACGGCGCGGTCGACCAGCAGCGTCTCGGCCGCACCGCAGACGCCGGTGCGTCGCATCTTGGCGTTGACGGCGATCTTCACCGCCATGTCGAGATTGGCCGAACGGTCGATATAGAGATGGCAGATGCCTTCGAGATGGGCAAAGACCGGCACCCGCGCCTCGCTCTGCACCCGGCCGACAAGGCTTTTGCCGCCGCGCGGAATGATAACGTCCAACGTGCCGCCAAGCCCCTTGAGCATCTCACCGACAGCGGCGCGGTCGGTGGTCGGCACCAGCTGGATGGCGTCTTCCGGCAGACCGGCGGCCTTCAGGCCTTCGACCAGGCAGGCATGGATGGCGGACGACGAATTGAGCGAATCCGAGCCGCCGCGCAGGATCACCGGATTGCCGGCCTTGAGGCAGAGCGCGCCGGCATCCGCCGTCACATTCGGCCGGCTTTCATAGATGACACCGATGACGCCGAGCGGCGTGCGCACGCGCTCGATCTGCAAGCCGTTCGGCCGCTCCCACGCGGCGATCACATCGCCGACCGGATCCTTGAGTTCCGCGATTTCGCGGATGCCATCAGCCATGGCACGGATGCGCGCCGGATTGAGCTTCAGCCGGTCCATGAAGGATCCGGACAGGCCTGATTCCTGGCCATTCGAGACGTCTATGGCGTTGGCGTCGAGGATGGCCTGTGCCCGGGCGACGATCGCGTCTGCCATGGCACGGAGTGCGGTATTCTTGGCGGCGGTGGTGGCGACGGCCAACGGTCGGGCGGCAGCGCGAGCGCGGAGGCCAATATCGGCCATCAGCGCCACGGTGTCGTCCCCGGATTTTTCATGCAGCTTCAGCATGGCTCATCCTCCGCTTATGTCGCTTCCAGCCCGTACTTGTTCATCAGAATGACTCACCACGAGGTCATCTCTGTGGATCATCGCCGAACGCGCTTCGTAACCGAGCACGTTTTCGATCTCGGCCGTCTTCAGGCCAGCGATCCTTACGGCATCGGCGGCATCATAGGCAACCAGCCCGCGCGCGATCTCGCGGCCTTCGGGCGACAGGATCGCCACCGTGTCGCCGCGCGAAAAATTGCCGCTGACCAGCTTCACGCCGGCCGGCAGCAGAGATTTGCCCGATGTCAGCGCGCCGACGGCGCCAGCATCGACGGTCAGCCGGCCGGCCGGTTCGAGCTGGCCGGCGATCCAGGTCTTGTAGCCTTTCACCGGATTGGCGCTCGGCTTGAAGAAGGTGGCACGCTCGCCGCGCTCGATCGCCATCAGCGGCGACAGCCGCGTGCCCGAGGTGATGATCATCGCGGTACCGGCGGCGGTGGCGATCTTGCCGGCGTCGAGCTTGGTGCGCATGCCGCCGCGCGACAGTTCGGAGGCCGCCGCCCCCGCCATCGCCTCGATATCGGGCGTGATGCGGTCGACCACCGGAATGAATTTTGCATCGGGGTCGCGCGCCGGCGGCGCCGTGTAGAGCCCGTCAATATCGGAGAGCAGCACCAGCAGGTCGGCGCCCATCATCGTCGCCACCCGCGCGGCCAGCCGGTCATTGTCGCCATAGCGGATTTCGGAGGTCGCCACCGTGTCATTCTCGTTGATGACCGGCACCGCCTTCATCTTGAGCAGCGTCGAGATCGTGGCGCGTGCGTTGAGGTAACGCCGGCGTTCCTCGGTGTCGCCAAGGGTCAAAAGAATCTGGCCCGACTTCAGGCTGCCCTTGCCGAGCGCATCCGACCAGGCGCCGGCCAGCGCAATCTGCCCGACGGCCGCCGCCGCCTGGCTTTCCTCGAGCTTCAGCGCCCGCTTGCCCAACCCAAGGATGGTGCGGCCAAGCGCGATGGCACCCGACGACACGACGAGGATCTCGGCGCCGCCCTGCGCGAGCACGGCGATGTCGTCGGCAAGCGAGGCGAGCCAGTCGCGCTTCAGGCCGCTCGCGCGGTCAACGAGCAACGCCGAACCGATCTTGACGGTGATGCGCCGGTATTTCTTCAGCGACTGCATGGCCTACTTGTCCCAGCGCGTCTCGACCACGGGAGTGGCCAGTGCCCGCGCCTCGGCAATCACCGTCATCAACCCCCGCAACACCGCCTCGACACCTTCGCCGGTGACGGCGGACAGCAACATCGGCGCGCGGCCGGCCGCGCGCTTCAGCGAGGCGACCTTCTTCTTGCGCGCATCGGCGTCGAGCGTGTCGACCTGGGAAAGTGCCACGATCTCGACCTTGTCGGTCAGCCCGTTGCCATAGACTTCGAGTTCGGCGCGCACGGTCTTGTAGGCCTTGCCCGGATTTTCCTCCTGCGCCGAAACCAGGTGCAGCAGCACGCGCGTGCGCTCGACATGGCCAAGGAAGCGGTCGCCGATGCCGACGCCTTCATGCGCGCCTTCGATGAGGCCGGGAATGTCGGCAATGACGAATTCGCGTGCGTCGATGCGGGCGACGCCGAGGCCGGGATGCAGCGTCGTGAACGGATAGTCGGCGATCTTCGGCTTGGCCGCGGTGACGGCGGCCAAGAAAGTCGATTTGCCGGCGTTGGGCAGCCCGACCAGCCCGGCATCGGCGATCAGCTTCAGCCGCAGCCAGATGTTGAGCTCCTCGCCGGGAAGGCCGGGATTGGCCCGGCGCGGCGCCTGGTTGGTCGAGGTCTTGAAATGCTGGTTGCCGAAACCGCCATTGCCGCCCTTGGCGAGCAGAAAACGCTGGCCGACCACGGTGAGGTCACAGATCAGCGTCTCATTGTCTTCCTCGAACACCTGGGTGCCGGCCGGCACTTTCAGGGTGACGTCGGCGCCCTTGGCGCCGGTCATGTTGCGGCCCATGCCATGCACGCCGGTCTTGGCCTTGAAATGCTGCTGGTAGCGATAGTCGATCAGCGTGTTCAGGCCGTTCACCGCTTCCAGCCAGACATCGCCGCCACGGCCGCCATCGCCGCCATCCGGCCCGCCGAACTCGATGAACTTTTCGCGCCGGAACGACACCGAACCGGCGCCTCCGTCACCGGAGCGGACATAAACCTTGGCTTGATCAAGAAATTTCATGGGATTGCAGTTTCTTTTATTGGCCTTGCGGCATTGCTCTAAACCTTGGGCCTTGCTCTAAACCAAGGCGCGGCGAAGGGCGAGGCCGTTTTGTGACGATGGCCGCGTGGGTTGGCCGGAGAAGATGTCGGAATGAAGCTTGTAACCTACAACATCCAGTACGGCATCGGCCTTGATGGGCAGTACGATGTCGCGCGCATCGCTGATGCCGTGCGCGGCGCGGATGTCATCGCCCTGCAGGAGGTCACCCGCAACAATCCGAGGAACGGCAGCCGCGACATGGTCGCCGAGATCGGCGAGGCGCTGCCCGACTATTTCGCCGTCTATGGCAGCAATTTCGAGGCCAATATCGGCTCGCGTATCGAGAACGGCCGCGCCATCACCACGACATTCCAGCTCGGCAACATGATGCTGTCGAAGACACCCATTCATCTGTCGCGCAACCTGCTTTTGCCGCGTAGCCGCAGCTTCGAGATGATGAACTTCCAGCGCGGCGCGCTGGAAGCGCTGATCGAGACGCCGCTTGGTTTCATTCGCTTCTATTCCATCCATCTCGATCATCGCAGCCCGGTCGAACGGGCCAGCCAAATCCAGTTCCTGCGTCAGCGCATGCTGAACTATGCGCTCGAAGGTGGCGCGCTGTCCGGCGTCGCCGAGATCGGCCTGCCGGAATTGCCGCATCCCGAGGCCTTTGTCGGCATGGGTGATTTCAACATGCTGGCCGGCTCGCCCGAATATGTCGAACTTGCCGGGCGGCCAGACCATGAATTCGGCATGCCGCTGACCGCTGACTTCGCCGTCGATGCCGCCATGCGCCTCAACGCCACCGGCGACGATCTCGTCAGCTGGGTCGACCCCGAAGACCCCACCAACGCCAGCCGATACAAGCGCCTCGACTATGTCTTCACCAGCGCCTCGCTTGCCCGCTCGCTGAAGCGCCTGTGGGTCGATCGGCAAGCGACCGGCTCCGACCATCTGCCGGTTTGGGTCGAACTGGGCTGACCCTAAATTCGCCCGGACCTCTGTTTTGACATCCAGGGCCATGGCGTGTCGAGATTCAGGTCAGGCTGAGCCGAAAACGTTGGTTTTCGAGAACCGGAGCGGAGCGTACTTAAAGTACGTGAGCACCGGAAGCGCAGAAAACCAGCGTTTGCAGGCCGGCCTCACCTGAATATCGACATGCCTAGAAGTGGACCCAGTTCCTGAGGCTTGTCCAGGTCTTGCGGTCAAGCCGGTAACGCTCGACCGGCACCTGGCCGGCGACGATCGAGTTCAGCATGCCCTGGCCGGCATACTGGAAGCCGCACTTGTGGATCACCCGGCGCGAGGCCGGATTGATGACCCGCGTCGAAGCATGCAGCACCTGGATCGTCGTGCTCTGGAAAGCAAGGTCGACCAGCGCGTGGGCAGCTTCCGTCGCATAGCCACGCTTCCAGTAGGGCTCGCCGATCCAGTAGCCGAGTTCCAGTCCGCGATCGGTGGTGTTCAAGCCGGCGCAGCCGACAAAGGTGTCGGTGCCGGCCAGCGTCAGCGCATAGGCGATGCCGGCGCGGCGCGACCGGGTCATGGCGAGAAAGGCACGCGCCTCGGCCTCGCCATAGGGGTGAGGCATGCGCGCCAGCATTTCGGCGACATGACGGTTGTCGGCAAGCTCGACCAGCTGGGGGACATCGGCTTCGCACGGCGCACGCATCACCATGCGCTCGGTGACCAGCACCGGGCAGTCTATCGCGTAACTTTCGTCGTCGGTGTCTTCAGCTTCGGCAACCATTTGAGTTCTCCAGGCGCAAGAAAAAGGGGAGATGGAAACCCATCTCCCCTGATCCTTTTTCTGGCTTTTCCAGACACCGGTTCCCGAGATGGGGCGCCGGTGTTCTAGTGCGGAACCGGCTACTCCGCGGCTTTGGTGATCGGGTTGACCGATACGTAGGTTCGGCCATTGGCTTTTTTGTTGAAGGTCACGGCGCCGGATTCGAGCGCAAAAAGGGTATGATCAGTGCCGATGCCGACATTGACGCCCGGATGCCAGGTCGTGCCGCGTTGACGAATGATGATGTTGCCCGGGATGACGGCTTCGCCGCCGAACTTCTTCACGCCCAGACGCTTGGAATGCGAGTCGCGACCGTTGCGCGACGAGCCGCCAGCTTTCTTGTGTGCCATCTAACTAACTCCGTTGCGCCGCAAGGCGCCTAAAAGGCCTTATGAACGCGTTCGCGTTCCGTTTCAAGTCCGATCCGGCTGATGTTTCGCCGGAAAAATTACTTCTTCGCCAGTTCCTTGGCCTGTTCGCGCCAGTCCTTGATCTGGTCGGCGCTGAAGGGCATGTGCTCGTCGATCTTGGCGACATCCTTGTCGGAGAGCTTGGCGAGCTGCGCGAAAGTGATGATGCCCTGCTCGGCGAGATCCTTGGCGGCGACCGGGCCGATGCCCTTGATCACGGTCAGGTCGTCCGGCTCGCCCTTCGGCGCCTTGAACAGCGGAGCAGCGGCCGTCTCGGCCGTCACTTCTGCCTTGGGGGCAGCTTCCTTCTTGGCCTTGGCTTCCTTCGGCGCGGCCTCGGCCTTAGCCTCGGGGGCCACTTCGGCCTTGGCTTCCTTCTTCGGTGCCTTCACCGCTGCCGTCTTCGTCGGCTTTGCGCCATCCAGCAGGATCTCGGAGATCCGCACGGTGGTCAAAAGCTGGCGATGGCCGATCTTGCGGCGCGAATTCTGGCGGCGGCGCTTCTTGAAAGCGATGACCGTGCGGTTCTTGCCCTGCTCGACGACTTCGGCGGTGACCAGAGCGCCATTGACGAACGGCGCGCCGAACGTGACATTGTCGCCCTCGCCATGCGCGAGCACGTGGCCGATTTCGACGATATCGCCGACATTGGCTTCGACTTTTTCGATCTTCAGGAGATCGTTGGCGGCAACGCGATACTGCTTACCGCCCGTTTTAATGACTGCGAACATTTTTTGCCTTTCGCTGTTCGGTCGGCCTTGATGAACCGCCTCTGGCAGTTCGGCCGTCTTTTTGTCAGTCTGCGGGTTCAAAAAACAAGCGGCGTGGAAGAACCCTCCACGCCGATTGCGCGCTGTCCCTAACCGAAGGTTTGGTGCGAGTCAAGGCAAACAGCCGTTGCCGAGACTGTTATTGGCCGGCGCGGGCCGGCCGTGTCAACATGCTCCAGCGTTTGCAGTCGGGGGAGGCTAGGATGCGTGGCTGGTCGGGACTTTGCCTCTGTTTGATGCTGCTGGCATGGCAGCCCGCGCTGGCTACACCGAATCCGGTCGCCGAAAGCGTCGACAGCGTCGTCACCGCATGGATGAAGGACCATCACATCGCCAACGCCGAAGTTGCCGTCGCGCTGCACCAGACCTTGGTCGGCTCCTACGACCATGGCTGGAAACCGACCGAACGGCACCCGATCGCCAGCCTGTCAAAAGCCCTCACCGGCGTCTGCATCGCCGGTCTCGTCGATGACAAGCGCCTGGCGTTCGCGGATACGCTGGGCAGCGTGCTGGCAGGCTATTTCAAGCGCAACAACGGCGCCGACGCGCCGACGGATCCACGTTTCACCGCCATCACCATCGACGAATTGCTGACCCATCGCGCCGGCCTGACCAAGAATGCCTTCGACGACAAGAACGACCATTCGGTAAGCGCTTCGTTCAAGTCGGCGGCACAGGCCATGCTCGACTTCGCCCCCGGCAGCACGATCTCCTACAGCGACAGTGGCTATCTCATTTTGGGCTATATCGCCCAGGTGCTCGGCAACCAGGCCTACGGCACGGCCTGCGGCAAGGTCTTCACCAGACTTGGCATGCCGGCGAATGCCGGCGTCATCGACGACACGCTGGTGGCACGAGCACCGAATGGCGGCTGGGATATTTCCGCTCAGGACTACGCCAAATTCCTCTACGCCTTCGACAAGCAGTCCGGGGTTCTCGGCCCGACGACACGCCAATGGCTCGACGCCCTGCAGGGCGATCCGGGCTATGCCAAGGGGCAGAAATCGCCGCCGACACAGGCGCCCTGCCCGCGTTTCCAGGGCACGCCTAGCTACGCCCTCGGCGTCTGCATGAAGCATACCGCCGTTGGCACGCAGTACTATCATGATGGCCTCCTGCATCATCACATGCCCGACTACCCCAAGACCGGCGGCTCTTTCTTCTTCGTCAACGAGGCCGGCTATGCCGCCGTGGTGATCTTTTCCGGCGAGAATGACGGCAAGGTCTACGGCGCCCTGGAGAAAAGCGTCATCGCGGCGATGACCGCCAAGGCCGCTTATGCCGTGCCGGGCCAATGACCGGCAAACACCGCCTTGAATCCGCTGCTTGCCCGGCAGGCCGGATGACAAGCCAAATATCGGCGGATTTGGCCTTGTAACCTGCCCGTTCAGCCGTTATCTAGTGCGCCGCGCCGGCAACGGCCGACCATGACCGCGGAGAGGTGGCAGAGTGGTCGAATGCACCGCACTCGAAATGCGGCATGGGTGCAAGCCCATCGGGGGTTCGAATCCCTCCCTCTCCGCCAACTTCCTCAGTCATCGGTAACATATTGATTTCGCCTCTATTTCTGAGGCGGTCCGAAAGCAAGGTGCCCCACGTCGGTGCCCCAAAATTAGGTTTCAGCTTACCTCACGGGGCAAGCCGACGACACATCTACTCCCTACTTCTCCAGAGATTGTCGTTCCAGTTATCAATGATGTTTTCATCCGAGTATGATTGCGGTATCGGCGGTTTAGAGGCAGCTAAGCTCTGCAGCTGTGCCAAGTTCGGATGGTTCTCATCGATGTATTTTCTTACCGATTCCACTTCATCCAAATAGCCCTTCTCAAAGCTTTTTGAAACAGATGGCGTTGAAACATTTACCTCCAATTTCCCGGGATTGGCGCACAATTGCAACTTGGGGCAAGTCTCTGTCTCTTTAATCGTCCATCGTGGACCAAATCTAACTACCGCATAATACATAAGAGATGCTTTTGTTGAATTGACACCATCTGTCAACATGGCATCATAGAATACTCTGGATACGGTCTCCCACTGCCGGAAGTGATGGGCACAATAGAAGTCGTGAATGATAGCAGCCCGTCTGTACTCCCCAGTGAAAGGCGAGCCCACAACCGACCAGAGGAACCACGGTATCGATGCGCCGTCAGTTATCAAGCCTTTCCAAGCGTACCACTCCCGGCCATTCGGATCGACGTACTTGAGATCTGAATCGAGTTCGAACTTTTTTGATTCGCTGCCGCTGTAGTCGCGAAGTACCAGGGTCCCTTCAAATCTATCCACACGCTCTTGCGCAAAAGTGTAGTTGACCTCAAGAAGCAATGCGCATGCGCTGGCAATTGTTAGCGCTGCAAGAAAGCTTGCGACGCGATTGGTCACGGTCTTCCCCTCCCCACTCTTGCCTGCAGTTTGAGCCCGACTCGCGCTTCAGTCGCGGCGAGCTCGGCTTGATATTTGCGCGGGCGGACCTTGTCATTTCTTGAGTGCGCTGGCGGCGGCGACTGCTGTCTGAAGCGCGCTTGCCAGGTCCTTGGCGACAGGCGCCACTGGCGTCGCGATGAGGCCCGCGAGCACGCAAAACAGCAGATCGCCGTGCCCGATAGGATAAAAGACGATCGAACCGCCTGCGGCTCCAAGCGCGACAGATGTCAGCATGGCAAGGAATTTCGAGGCATTGCGATATTCCTGGTCACCGCGCTCGTAGGCTGTATCGATCACAGCGCCTAGCACGGCCTCGAATTGCCCGAGAGCGCTTGCTTCCTCGGGAGCGGCAGCCTGGCTGCTGGCTTTCTTCTGCACCGCCGATTGCAACGCAGCTGGATCGACGGCGGCAACATTGGCCAGGGCCGTCGCATCGATCTGCGAAAGGCTGAGTTGAATGAGCGACTTGGCCTTGGCCTTTTGGTCATCCTTGGCGACGCCGTTCAACCAGTCCGCTCTTAGCGTCCGCAAGATCGCGTGTTTTCCGTAAGGAGTGGAACTGGACGCAAGAGCGCTCAGGAACGGGGAGAGCGCTTGCTCGATGTAACCGAATCCGAAGTTGGATGGACCGCCACCAAACAGCTTGGTCGTATCGACCAGCCCCATGGCCGCGCCGCCCAGCGCGCCAACAGCCGTGATGAGATTGACGAGATTTGGCAAGCCGCCGTTTGTCAAGGAATCGAGGATTTGCGCCATTTGTCCCTCCTGTAAAGCTGGCCTGCTTCAGGCCTCAAGCGATTTTGCCTTCTGCAACCGATCGATGATTTCCGCCGGTTGATTGGCTGGTTTTTCGACGAAACGCACGAACGCGGTAACCGCAGCTGCCAGGTCTTGCGCGTTTTTGAATTCGGGAACGCTCTTGCAGGTATCGATGATGATGTCGGTGTTTTTGGTGGCATCGAGCAGATCGTTCAGTTGGTGCCCGACGCCGAGGCCCGAGCGCATATTGAGCTGAAACAGGCCAATACTGTCTTCGCGCGACGTATGGGTTTGCTCGCTTGGATTGAGACTTGATTCCTTCCAGGCATTGGCGACCGCGGTGATCTGATGCACCGAGCCGAAACCGCTGGCGGCGAATCTATCGATGATGATTTTTGCCGCCGCTTGCTGCTTAGCGTTGAAGCGGCTGAGGTTGATGGGACCTGCGGCAACTGGCCCGGCAGCGGCCGGCTGCGCCACGTCGAGCCAGCGAATCGCAGCGACACGGGAGCGCGCGTAGGTGCTTTCCTTGACCGCATTCGTCTGGTTGCCGCCCAATAGCGTAATTGTGTCGGTGTTGCCGCTGACGAAGAAGCCGACGTGACCGGAGTCGTCCTGGTCTTCCGTTGGTGACAATACGACGACGGCGCCCTGCGGGGTGGTGCTGGCGTTGGCCGGCAATGGACTGCCCCAGCCCTTCCAGCTTGCCGCCAGCGCCGGAGCGGTCTTCGGTATGCTATCGGCTGCGACCTGGTTGCCGCTGGTCTTCATGCAAAACGAGACGAATGCAGCGCACCAGGGTGTCGCCGAGGTTTTTGCCTGGATGTTGATCGATTGGAAATAGCTGAGAATTTCGGCATCGCCGGCCGCAGTGCCTTCCTTGATGCCCTTATTTCGCTCAGCCGTCGCAACTGTCATCCATGGTGCGCCGCCCGTCCCAATGATTGCCGCAACGGTTTCGGGCGCATCCTTGGCAATAAGGTCCGCGGCGTCTCTGAGCGCTTGACCAAGCGCCGTGCTGACGCTGTTGACGAAATCGCCCACCGTCTTTGCATTGGCGTCGTTCGTTCCTGTGAGGCCGGGGCGCGCCTTGAACAAGGTCTCGATCTGGTCGTCGCGCAGGACAGCGGTGTTCTTGAGGAAGTCATTGAGCTTGCTTGCGCCCTGGGGCACTGGCGCGGCCGGCGCAACCCCGGCGCCTGCCCCGGCGATGCCCGCCTGTGCCCCATCTTGACCCTTGTCTGCCGGAGTTGCGGCGGCCGCGGCAAGACTCGTGGCCGCTTTGGGGCTGGTGGTCAGATAGGCCAGGAATATCTCTAGATAGCTCGGTAGCGGCGGATCGGCGTTGCTGCCCTGACCGGCGTCAAGTTTCACTTGGGTGATGGCCTTGGCGTCGGTGAACATCGTGAATGCAGCGCCCCAGGCCTGCGCCAGGTAATCATCCACGCTCGCGGTGCCAAAGTCGGCAGCGAGCGTGCCACCATTGGCGAGGAACGTCTGCCATTCGGCGGTGGACATTTGCAACGGCCCAACGGTGTCCGATCCCGGGATCTTGTTGCCGGCATTCACCAGTTTGCGTGCGATGTCCTGGCTTTCGAAAATCGCCCGGGCGATGACATAGTCAGCTGAAACAAACCAGGGCGCGGTCTGCGAGAGCGCATTGACCGCCCGCTCCGCGATGATGCTTTCGCGCACGAAAGCCACCTCGTCCAACACATCGCGATCTTTTACGACCAGACTGTCCTTCGATACCCACCCTGTCTGATCTCCGACCTTTACCTCGACAAAGTCGCCCGAGACATTGCCGGTACCGACAGCCGTCATGTTTCCGAAGAGGCCGACGAGAGCCGTACCGCCAGGCTTGTCGAGCAGGTCGGGGAAGCCTCTAACCAGATAGACAGTCATGACTAACCTTCAATCAGTTGGGTTTCGGGAGCTTTTTCAAGGCCGTAATCAGCGCAGGAGTGACGTGCGAACTCATCGGCGACGGCACGTCTGTGAGGGACAGCTCAACACGTGCGGCCCTGATCTTGTCGCGTAGAACCTGGCTATCGAGAGCAGGGGAGCCGGAAAGATCGCGGCCGGCCTGCGAGCGTTTCAACAAATCCGTGAAGGCGGCGAGGTTGAAGGCGTTGTTTCCAGGCTGGGCAGTATTGGCGTAGGTGAATTTCTCAAAATAGTTCCTGGCGGCGCCACAATTTGATTGCTTGTTGATGGCAAGCCGATCGTTGCGACTGATGGTGTCCCCGGACGTCGTACTCGGCGAGCCTGGCGTTGCACGATAAATTGCGATCAGTGCTTTGATCAGATCTCTCTGGGGCAGTTCGGTGCCCTTGTTGTTCTCGATACAAAGCCCACCCAGCGTAAAGTCCGCTTCCTCCTGGCTGAGGGTTTTTTCGGCAAAAAACTGTACGACTACGGGAGGGGGCGAGGCGACCGGCGCGCGTATCGGTTTCTGCGGCTTGCTGGCCGGGGTGAAAGGAACGCCTGCGCTCTGGGCCGAAATCAGCGAGTCCTTTTCCAGCCCATCGGCCCCGTTGCGCTCGAAGGTTGCGATCGTGTTGTTGATCTCGGTCTCGATCGTCATCGGCATGCACAGACGCAGATAGGAGCGCAGCGCATAGAGGGCAGCCGGCCGGTTGACGATAGCAACCTGCGGCCTGTTGGTCGAATTGCCGATGAGTTGCTCCCGGTACTCCTTCTGCCGGCTGAGGACAACGGCCTGTATGGTCGAGTGCGGCATGGTGATGATCATGCGCGAATAGACGTTGGTGAACGTACCGCTCGCCAGCCCGAACGCCGCACCAACGATGGTAATCGGATTGGCGCCAACGCCAGTCGAGCGCATGATCGTCTGCGCAGTGGTGCTGAGCTGCGACAGTTCGTCGAGCACCGGCTCGCGTGAACGCTGCGCGTCATCGAGCCAGACCAAATACGAATCGCACCGCTGGTCGATGTCGTTCATCCCGGCTTGCACGAACAGCCACCAGGTCCCCGCGTCGTAGGGACTGGAACCGCAACTGGTCACGCCGTTGGATGCCGTCGGCTGAAGACCTGCCTGCTGACAGATCTCCTCGACATAGGCATTCTGCAAGTCGGTCTGCGCCGGCAGGTTGCCAGGATTGAGCTTGGTACCGACACCGTCAGGATAGTTTTGAACGCAGCCAGCAGCAAACAGCGTCATTGCGATGGACATCGCCCACGCAACGACCGAACGCATGACCATCCGCGTCTGAGCAAAGCAACCAGCCCTCAAGTTCGTCATCCAACACCCCGGCCTTCACTGCGGAACGCTCGCGTTCCTCCTGTTCAGCATTCAAATTGGAAAAAGCGCTGTGAATCACCCATCGCCCCTCCCCGTTCAGGCCGGCTTGATGCGGTATCGCCCCTGCGAGACAGCAGCCCGGTTTCTGACCTTGTTTTGCGGGACCCCCCTGAGCACTTGGACGATATCGTTTCGGACCACGGGAAACACCCGGTAGTACTGGTGTTCTTCCGGATCCTTGGCAAAGGACGTCACATCAGCGCAGTCGATTGCGGTGACCTTGTCGCTGATCGTCGCCATATTGTCCGGACCATCGCTTCCCAGCCGCGGCCCGTTGAATTTTGTCCTGTCACTCAGAGTGTTCAGAACCCAGTCCTTCAACGAATGGTATACGGAAACCGACTGGCCGATCCTGGGCAGGAACTTCAACTTTGCCGGGTCGTCAAAAGCGTCGGCATCCTCATCGGCTGCGGCCAGCACGATCTTGTCGAAGGTTCGCCTCAGAACCGACGGGTCGGGCACATTCTGCGGCAGAGGCACCATGTCCGAGACGGCCTCGCCCGAGTGACTGGCCACCGTCGGGTCAGGCAGCCGCATAAGCGCCTGCAGCGCATTGCGAAGGACGTAATTGCCCATGCTGTGGCACAGCAGGTGGATCGGCTGGTCGCAAGCCAGATCAGGGGGCAAGGAATCCACATAATCATGCAGGCGTCGGATCGTGCGCGCGACGGCCGGACCCGACATAACAGCGGTTTTCCTGTCGTGCGTGTAGTCAGTGTAGGGTAGGGGAACGCCGAGTGGCGAACCTCGCGACGGCCAGGTGAACACGAACATATTGGCATCCAGACCATAGAACGCCGAAATCCAGCCTGCGCGCTCAATCGCGTCGGTAAAGCTGTTGCTGAACCCATGGATGAACGCGATGGTCGGTCGCTGGGACGTTTTCATGTCGTTGCGCAGGGCGTCGAATATCGTCGAGCTGCCCAGCTGCGGCTGACCGCCTTGAGCGGGAATGAGCTGCTCGTCCGCCACCTGCAGGGACCCTGCGACCATCGTGTTGGTGCGCGCGTCGAGATCAACGTCCACATCCGCGCTGCCGTAACGCACATTGAGGCCGCCAACCGGTCCGGGATCGTCTCCGAACCGGGTGATCCTGCCGCTACCGGGATCTGTGTAAGGCTGGCGATTTGTCGCGAAATAAACTTTGACGGCCACGTCTTGGCTCCGCATTTACATAGGAGAATTGACTTGGACTGCGCAGCGAGGTCGGAGATGTCTTGGCAATGCCCTTGAGGAGATGACCCATCACCTCCGCCAGGCGTGGGTTTCACCGGTAGTGAAGGGCCGGCCCGGTGCCGAGCCCGTATGAGACCAAGTCCTTTAGTCTGAAGCCTGTCCCGGTCACGGGTTGCCACAAAGGGTCGAGCGACAGGTAGGACATGCCGTCGCCGAACAGCAGTCCAAGGAACACCTCCGCCACGATACGTCCGCCCACCGGTCCAAGCTGCGGCGTGGCACGAATGCCGCCACCCGTTACCGGGATAGGCATGTCTGTCTTGTTCATTGCCGCTTCGGCAAGGACATAGGTCCAAAGTGGACAATTGTCGGCGAAGACATTGCCGTCGCCACCTTTGGCTGTGACGGCATCGATGATGGGGCCTACGACGTCGCCAGCCTCGGGGGGAGGGTCCACCGCCTTGCCGATTATGATTTCCGCATCGACCATTGGAACGATGCCCATGGCACGTGCGACGCTCTGGCCGGACGGCAGGCCGAGGAGCCAGCCCCGCAACAGATTTCGCTCGCCCAGTGAGGCCGGGGGGTCGCCCGCCACGGTTTTCGGCAGATCGTGCAGGAAACCGACGAGGGATGTGTCGATCCGGTAGGCAAATTGCAGTCGATGCATGTTTGCCGGATCTCCAGTCTCGGGAGCCGATCCACCGGCGCGTTCGTCAATATCGATGAATCGGCCCCAGTCCAGGGCGCGACCCGGCTTCATTGTCTCGAAACCGGTAAGTGCCTCTTCATGCGGTTTGCCGGCGCGTGGAAAGATCGGCAAAAGCTTGTGATCGTTCAGCCGATAACCCGGCCTTATCATCGAATGGCCAAGCCTGTAGGCGGCGACCGAAAATTCCACCGGCATGAACGGCAGGTTGCGCCAGTGGAAGTACCGCAATTGCTTTCGATCGAAGCGGCCGTCCGTCTTGAGCGCGGCAAGGACTGGTGCCGAAACGATCCTGGCCAGGAGGTCATTGACGACAACATACTGGTAGTGGAAGCGGACGAGCTGCTGGATCGCTTCAAAACCCAGGCCCGGATTGTCATCGATCATCCGGTTGTGCACTTTGAGCATCAGCCCTTGCAGCTGCGACACCAGACTGTTTTCGTCGTTACGGGGGTCGCCGATGATTGCCCGTCCGGCGAAGCGCGGCAGATCGTGTCCGTGCTGGCCACCCGCTCCTGTCATTGCATCGCCGTGGCGGAACCGTCCCTCTTTTGTGTACATGTAGGGCTGGTCGGCCGGACCCCGGCCATAGACATTGTCCAGGTTGAAGCTCGGCGTGCGGAAATCCGTCAGCCCATCGGGATCCAGCGATTTGCGCAAGGTGCTGACAGGATCGAAGGTGATGTCGTGGTCGACGAACTGGCCAAAATAGGTATAGAGCGCAGGAATCCCGCTTTCTTCGGCATCGAGCCCATCTTTCGGTTCGTCAATTTCAGCAGACATGGCGGCACCGAGAGCCTTGAGGTTACGCCGGTTGTCATGGTCGGTTGCCCCGAACGCTGCGGGGGCCAGATTTCGGAACATGCGGCCGAAGCGGCCTTCGAACAGCGGCGATCGTGTCGCATTAATGCCCCGGGGCGGAGTGCCATGCGTTCCCATTTTTGATCTCCCTGTCTTGTCGGTTGCCGATTGCAGGATGGCTTTGTGTTGAAGAATCCGCCTCCGCCGCTTCCCAGCGGCCGCGAGGCACATGACCGGCCCGCCCCAGTCATGGCCCCGCGGCGGCGCTCCGGGAGGATGCGAGTTCGCGCCGATCTTCAGTCGTCTCGATGCGTCCGGTCCGGGTGGTCTGGGCCGGCGATGGTCGAGAGGACCTCTCTGAATTGACCATTAGACCAGCCAGCGTGAAATCAGCGTGAGATGGGACCATCTTTGGCTCCCGTGTTTTTGCGGAGCCTGGACCCTCTTGCACGCAACGTTTTGTTGACCCGATCAAAATCGTAAGGCGAAAGTGGCAGACAATAGGGAAAGGTTTTCTTCAGCAGCGAGGATGGTGATTTGACCGCCGCGAATGCGTTTGAACTGGCAGCGCGATTTTGTTCACGGCCCCAAGAATTGGCGCCCGAGCAGGCTGCAATGGCACGCGGGTTGCTCGGTGCTCTCGGCTACCTTGACTCTGGTGATACAGATCCAGGCCTGTTCGTGACAAAGAACCGCCAGGGATTGCTGTCAGCAGCGGCAGATTTTGGCAACCTGTTCCGCTTGCACGCCCGCCACGCACCGGGGTTGTACTTCTTTGGTGCACAGGTACACCGCAACTGGGGAGATTCTGTCTCAGCCACTTCTGCCAGCTTCAGCGGTGTCGGCCTCACGCCGGGGCGAGCATTCGAGGCCTGCATCGGCGAGGGCATCGAATATCACAGCGAATGGCACGTGCCGCAGGGGACGATGAACCACTCGAGCGCAGATGCAGTAAGCCATTGGCAGGACGCCCGGCTGGCCGATCACCTGGACGATTTCCGTGTGCAATCCGGTTTTGGTGAAAGTGACCGGTGGGTGCCCGTGCGCCGGCTGGACGACGGCCGAAAGGGCTATTTGCCCGAGACACTTTTCATTCGCAGCGCAGCCCGAGGCGCCTGGGTGACCAGTTGCGGATGCGCCGCGGGGATGACCCACGAGGCTGCGCTGACCTCGGCGCTGCTGGAAACAATCGAGCGCGATGCTGCTGCCGCCTGGTGGCGCAGCAGGCGCGGCGGCCGGCTGATCGGACTGGAAGCGCTTGCCGGCTGGGGTGTACTCGATCTGCTTGCACGGATAAGGCAAGAGAAGTCCGGCAGATGCACCCAGTTGCTCGACATATCGGGTGAGTTTCCATCGCCTGTGATCGCGGCGCTATCCTTCGACGCGGATGGTGGCGGCCTGGCGGTCGGGCTGGCCTGCAGGCTGGACGCGGGCAGCGCTCTGAAGGCGGCGCTGCTCGAAATGTGCCAGATGGAGTTGGCTCTCGACCTGACGGCGATGAAGCGCAGGGAGCAGGGAGATGAGACACTCGATGAGGTCGAGCGCCTGCAGGCGGAGCGCTCCCAGATCCCTGCCGCAACCGACACTGGCCTCGTCTCCCACCTGTCCGGTGGCTTGCTGATGGACAAAAATGCCGAGAAGGGCTTGAATTTCGTATCCTTGGTTGGCGAAATGCTTAAAAAGCAATACCGCATATATGCTGCAGATCTGACCACGCCGATGTTTGACATTCCCGTTGCCAAAGTCTTCGTCCCTGGGCTGCAGCCTTTTCCGTCGCCGTTCCAGTCGCGCCGGCTTCGTTCCCTGATCGATCAGGCCGGCCCGAGCGGCCGTGCCGATCTTATGTAGATTGAGGCAGGGAGCTGCGGGGCAAGATGATCGGGCAAAAACCCCCAACGAAGACCGCGCCGCTGATCAGCGTCACGACACTTGACAAGGTCGCGCTGAGCCAGCTTGGGCGGGACGTCGCCTTGAGAAACCGCAAGTCGCGCGCCGTCCTTGCCTATCTTGCACTCAGTCCTCATGGCTTTGAGACACGCGAGCGTATCTGCGGCTTGCTCTGGAGTGAATCGGACGAGGCACGAGCAAGGGCCTCGCTGCGGCAAACCGTGGTCGATCTCAAGGACTGCCTGGCTGAAGTCGAAGGGGTCTTCTTCGGGGACCGGCTTAACGTGACGCTGAAGCAGTCGCTCGTCACTGTGGATGTGAGTGAGATCAGGCACGATCTGAAAACTGGCCGGATTCCTCCCATCCTTCTGGAGAGGCAGCGTGTCGCCGAAAGCTTTCTCAATGGCCTGGACGACATCGATCCTTCGTTTCGCAATTGGGTCCTTGTCCAGCGGCAATGTCTTCAGGACGAATTTATCTCATGTCTGGAAGCCATGGCCAAAGCCGCGACGGACTGGCCAGCGCTAAAGCGAGCCGGACAAGCCCTGCTCAATCTCGATCCGACCAACGAGATCGGGTGCCGGGCGGTCATGGAAGCGTCTGCCCGGATGGGCGATCAGGCAACGGCCTTGAGGGCTTATAAGGGGCTTTGGGACCTGCTTGAAACAGAGTTCGACAGCGAACCTTCAGCGGCCACGCAGGCACTGGTCAGCGACATCAAGCTCGGCACGATCGGCAGCGCGGGCAGGGGCGCTGTGACCGCAATCGCGGCCGAGGCGTTCGGGTCGCAAGCGCAACGGCTGCAAGAGCCCGCCGCCGGCGTGCTTTTGTTCGTGCGGGACTTCGAATTGGTGAGCGGTTCCGTCCGTGCGCGCAACGCCGTGCGTATTTTCCGCAGCGAACTGGTTGCGTCCCTGGTTCGGTTCCGCGACTGGGCGGTGATGGAATGGGAGGGGCAGCCACCCCGCCTCACCGAGAATGCCTATTGCATCGAGGCAACCGGGTTTCTCGACGGGCCGACATTTCGTGTCAGCATGACGCTCAAGCAGCTTGCCTCCGGGCGCTACATCTGGAGCGAGCAGTTTGTCATCGAGAACAGCCAGTGGTACCAGACCCAACAGAGGCTCATCCGCCGCATCGCCGTCGCGCTGGGTGTAAGCATGTCGTCCGAACGGCTGGTTCAGATCGCCAGCATCCCGGACCTGTCGCTGGAGCAGTTCGACCGCTGGCTGAGAGCGCAGGAGCTGATCTTTCAGTGGCGCCCGGAGTCCGAGGAACGGGCCGAGGCGCTCTTCCGATCAATCATCGCGGAGTCGCCCCAATTTGCTGCCGCCCACGCCGGGTTGGCCGGCATCATCAATTCGCGGCATCTGATCTTTCCCGGCATAGGCCGCCGACGCGAACGCCATGCCGAAGCGTTGATCTTTGCCAAGCAGGCAACCCAGATCGATCCGATAGATTCTCGAAGCCAACTGCATCTGGCGTGGTCGTACGCCATGAACGGCATTCCGCAGCAGGCGGCCATCAGCTTCCTTCTGGCCTGTGAACTCAATGGCAACGACCCTTGGACGTTGGTCTCTGCGTCTCTCGGGCTTGCCTATTGCGATGATCGCGAGAACGCGAGCCGCATAGCTACTCTGGCGTTGCAGACCGGGCTTGGGGTTTCGCAATTGCAATGGAGCTATCAGGCAGGCGTGCGGTTCCTGCTTGGCGACTATGCCGGTTGCGTCGAAGCGGCCGATCGCGCCGCCGACAGCGTGTCCTATATCGGCGGCTGGAAGGCTGCGGCTCTCGCCTTGCTCGGCAACGAGAGGGCCGCGCACGAAGAGGCCGACCGATTTTTGGCGCAGCTGAAGACGGAGTGGTTTGGCTATTCCCCTCCGGAGCCGGACAATGTGGGCACGTGGCTCATGGACAGCTTTCCGATCAGCAGTCCAGAGGCCCTCGAGACACTGCGCCGAGGGCTGGCCGGGGCTGGGATAGTCGTCAGCCATGAACAGTTGCCGGGGTCCCGCCTATCGGCAGCCCCGAATGGTGTAGTCGGCGATGCGTGAATAGAAGAAACTATCGCGGTTGAACGGCACCTTCTCGAGAATGGCATCGAAATAGAAATCCGGAATGCCGTAATCTGTCATGCCGCCCTGTTCGGTCTGAAGCTTCTTTTGCGATTGCGTCACCTGGTTGTTGGGCGGCAGCCGCAGAAAGAAGACGTGGTCATAGCCTTGGACAATCTGAATTTCCTTGTAGCGGTCGGGCACGACGACGAGTCCATCCAACTGTGCCTTGAACTCGGCCAAGTCACGCGGACGGGTGCTGGGATCCTGTGCCCATTGCACCACCTTGCGGCCGGCCGCCTCGAAGTTGAGGGTTTGTATCGGTTCGGGAAAGACGTCCAAATTATCGACGGGGTCGGCCATTTTACGCTCCAGGAGTTGTAGACGGGGTGATAAACCGGGGCCAGGCGTCGCTCAGATTGAGCGCGCTGGCGACGAAAAGAATCAGGTCGGCCATTGTTCGCGGGATGCCGGTGGGAAACAAACTGGCGGCGAGGTCTTGCGTAATTGGATCGTCTTCGATCATGGCACGCGAGGCCGCGAATCTTGCCATGAAGACATCCCCTACAATCACCGATCCGATGGTACCGAAACACAGCCCGCCCTGCTCGATCGCGGCCTCGAACAACAGCCAGAGCAACAACGGCGGATTTTCTGCCAGCTCAGTTGACTCAGCCGCGGTGAAGGCAACGGTCGATCCTTGAAGCCAGGACCGAATAGCCTGGTGCCGTTTCTCGGCATCGCCCAGCAGCGGCGAGACCGCGAGAACGGCCTGCGGTAGCTGTTGGATCAAGGCATCGAGCCTGAGCAGACCGCCAATGGCTCCTCGGACCAGATCGCTGAACAACAGTCCGGACGCATTCGGATCGGGCAGAGCAGCCTTGTCTGCTTCGCTCAACTGACTCGCCGCAGCGGGGTCGAGTGCTTTGGAATCAGGGCCAACGCAAAGGATCGGCATGCTGTAGGCACTAAGCAGCACTTGGTTGATCGTCGGCCCGATACGCCGACTGAACTGCGGCGTCGAGCCGGCAATCTGGAAGAAGTGCGACCAATCGGCAACCCAGTGTTCGGAGACCGGGAATTTATGCGGGCGCGACGAGGAGCGGTTGAGCAAGACGTTCTCTAGCCCCTCCCCTTCCGGATGCTGGTCATTAAACACATAGGAAAGCCGGACCATGGCATGACCCAAGCGATATGCCGCGTGGGAAAACTCTATCGGGACACCTTGCGGCTGCATGTCGACAAGGGGTCTGAACCCGTTCGCATGGTAGAGGTCCCAGATCGGCTTGGCGATGAGGCGCGGCAGCAAGTCGTTTTGCAGCACATTCCGGTAAATCGCCGTCGTAACCCGGCGTGCCCGGTCGAAGAGATACGCACCCGCGGGCAGTTCGACGTCGTTTTTGGGTATTCCGCTGCTGCTCAGTGTGCCGGCCACGGCATTGTGCAGGTGCAGGAAAAGCGCCGTCATTTGCGCAATGTTGGCGTTGTCGTCGCTACGCTGGTCTGCGACCAAGACATCCGTCCGGCCACTTTCGGATCCATCGCTCAGATCGCCCTGTTGAAAGCGTGGCAAGTCGCGCATGGCAAAGGGGCAGGCGCCTGCGGGCATCGCCATGGCGGCGGTCGGTGACGGCGGTGCCATCGGCCCGGTACGCATTATCGACCTGACGACTTCGCCAGGCTTGGCCACAGCATATAAACCAGGGTTCGAGAACGGTCCTCCGCCGTAAAGCACGTCGAGTAGGAGCGCCTCCTCGCGTTCGTTGCGGCGCTCTGCTTCGCGGGCCGCCAACAAGGGACTGAGCGAGGAATTTCGGATAATGTCGTGTGCGGCGAACTGAGCAAGATAGGTGTATCCCGCCGGGATCCGCTCGTTGGTTGTATTGTCACCTCCGGCGGATGCGACACTCATCCTTCGCAGCAGCTTGGCAAACAGGCACTGAGTGGCCCAGGGCGTCTCCAGTCCATGATAGAGCTTGGCTTCGTCCGCGCCGGCAGCATAGCCGAAGTTGCGAAACTGCACTTGGCGCGGATCGGCAGTGCCGGCGATGCTTTGAACATCGCCCGACACGGCCAGCCCGGCGGTAGTCGTGCCGCGATGAGCGTTCATTCCGGTTCTCCCCGTCCCTTGGCGCCTATTCCATACGTGTCGTGAAACCAGCGTGAAATGCTACTAATTTCGCGAGATCCCGATGTCCGCGATCGGCGCGGTGGCCGCGTCAGCTCGATGTTCGCGACCCCGAGGTGACGATCCCCGGAGAGCGAAGCATCGGTGGGCTGGCGAGCGACGCAAGGCGTCACGGGCAACCACATCGACTATTGAGACGACACCGGTTTCACCGCCGATGGCGACTGCATCGACGATGTCCTGCATCATGCCGGCATGATCCTCGACCGGCGCCGATGAAGCCTGTGCCGGGCCATTCGCCTTGAAACGGGCCCGAGGCTTTCAAAGTGACTTTCGCGGACTTCGCCGGTTCACGATATCTTGATGACACGCCTGGCGCTGATCGCGCCGGCCATGGCGCTCACACGAAGGCTGTAAACAGCCGGCGGGCCGCGCCGCGCGATGGCTTACTCCAGCAAGACAGTAGCTTAGCAAGGTGACCCCGCCATCGCGCCGGTGTTTTCCCCGCGCCGCAGAACTTGCACCATGCGGCGTCAGGATTGCGCTCAATGCCGAGCGGAAAACAGCCCTTGTCGGAGAATAGGGGCTAGGCTAAGCAATTGGTATCTGAGGGCTCTAAGAACAAAAATGGGAGAAAGTATCGTGACACCATCACGTTGGATTGCGCTTGCCGCGCTGGCGCTGACTTGTTCAACCCCGGCAATGGCCAAGGACTGGAAGACCGTGACGGTTGCCATGGAGGGCTCCTACGCCCCGTGGAACCAGACCGACGCCAGCGGCAAGATCGTCGGCTTCGAGGTGGACATACTGAACGACGTCTGCGCCCGCGCGAAGCTCGAATGCAACATCGTCGCGCAGGACTGGGACGGCGTTATTCCCGGCCTCACCGCGGGCAAGTTCGACGTTGTCATGGACGGCATGTCGATCACCGATGAGCGCCTGAAGACCATCGACTTCTCGATCCCCTATGCCTCATCGCCGGTGGCTTTCCTTGCCGACAAGAGTGGGCCGCTGGCGCAGCTGTCCAACAGCGGCAAGATGATCGATCTTTCCAAGGATGACGCCGAGTCCAAGGCAGCGCTCGATACGCTGCGCAAGGAGCTGACAGGCAAGAATGTCGGCCTGCAGGTTTCGACCACGGAGGCGACGTTTGCCGACAAATATCTCAAGGATGTCGCCAACGTCCATGAATACAAGACCACCGACGAGCATGACCTCGACCTGATGGCCGGGCGCCTCGACGTGGCCTTCGCCGACACCACCTACTTCCTCGGCACGCTGGCCAAGCCCGACGCCAAGGACCTGGAGTTTGTCGGACCGCAGTTCAAGGGCGGTCCTATCCTTGGACCGGGCATCGGTGCTGCCTTCCGCAAGACCGACAAGGACCTGCAGGATATCTACAACAAGGCGCTCAAGGCCGCTCTCGATGACGGCTCGGTGTCGAAATACTCAATGCAGTGGTTCAAGATCGACATTACCAAGTAATGTCGCAACGGGAGCAGCCAAGGCTGCTCCCGTTTTGCATTGAGGGGGATCAGCCCGTCGATGCGTATCTCGACGCCCGGGGAGGCGTAGGTGGACTTTCTCAACAGTCTCAAGGATCAGCTGTCGACGGCCTATGAGCTGTTGGCGGCCGGCTGGGGTTTGCAGCTGCTCTGGGGCATTGGCTGGACGCTCGCCGTCACCATGGTTTCGATGTTGATCGGCGCTGCGCTGGGATCGCTCGTGGCGGCGGCCAAGCTATCGCATCGCGGCGGACTGAGATTTATCGGCGAAAGCTACACGACCGTGTTCCGCGGTGAGCCGGAGCTTTTGATCATCTACCTTTTCTACTATGGCGGCACGCAGATCCTGACCGGGGTGGCGCGGTCCACGGGATCGATCGGTTCGACCGACATTTTGAACATGCCGAGCTTCCTCGGCGGCGTGCTCGCGGTCGGCATCATTTCGGGCGCCTATCAGGCCGAGGTCTTCCGCGGGTCGTTTCTGGCGATCCAGCGCGGCGAGCTGGAGGCGGCGCGCGCCTACGGCATGTCGGCCTGGCTGCGTTTTCGCCTCGTGATCATGCCTCAGGTCCTGCGCCTGGCGGTGCCAGGGCTGGGCAATGTGTGGCAGCTGACCATCAAGGATTCGGCTTTGATCTCGGTCACCGGCGTCGCCGAGCTTATGCTGACGGCCAACAAGGCCGCGCGTTCAACACACCATTCGCTGCTTTTCTACACTGTCGCCGGCATCCTCTACCTCGTGATGACGTCGATCTCGACGCCGATCTTCGACAAGGCCGAGCGTTACACTTCACGCAGCTTTCTGCGTCCGAAATAAGAGGTGGTGGTGGATTACAACTTCTACCTTTCGACCATGTGGAGCGTGCTGAAGGCACTGCCGCTGACGCTTGAAATCTGGTTCTTCGGCATAGCCTTCGGCCTGATCATCGCCACCGGCCTGACCTGGCTGCGGGCCTCGGGCTCCAGATCCGGCGAGTATTTCACCCGCGCCTACGTTTTCGTCTTCCGTGGGTCGCCGCTGCTGGTGCAGCTCTATCTGATCTATTTCGGACTTTCCCAGTTCGATTTTGTGCGCCACAGCCCGATCCTGTGGCCGATCCTGCGGGATCCCATGTATTGCACGATCGTCGCCATGGCTTTGAACACCGCCGCCTATGAGAGCGAGATTTTCCGCGGCGCACTCCGCGCCGTGCCGGTCGGGCAGATCGAGGCCGCCAAGGCTTTCGGCATGTCTCCATTCACACGGTTCCGCATTGTGACATTGCCCATAGCGCTCCGGCTGGCCTTGCCGGCCTATTCGACAGAGATCATCCTGATGACGAAGGCGACCGCGCTCGCTTCCGTGGTCACGATCATGGAGATGATGGGAACGGCGCAGAAGATCCAGCACGACACGTTTCGGCCGATCGAGGTGCTGACCTGCGCCGGCGTGATCTACCTGCTGCTCAACCTGTCGATTGCCCGGCTGTTTGCCTGGGTCGAGTATTCGCTTTCGCCGCATCTGCGCCCTGCGCCTGACCAGTCCCAGCAAATCAAACCCGTCCCGGAGGTGTTGTGATGTCGGCAAGTCTTGCCGCTGCCGCGAATGCGGCATCGTCCCCCCACGAGGCGCCGGCCATCAGCGTCAAGGATATGCGCAAATGCTTTGGCAATCACGAAGTGCTCAAGGGCATTTCGCTCGAGGCCCACAAGGGCGACGTCATTTCCATCCTCGGCTCGTCGGGTTCAGGCAAAAGCACGCTGCTGCGTTGCATCAATCTTCTGGAGACCCCGGACTCCGGAGAAGTGCGTGTGGATGGTGAACTCATCAAGATGAAGCCGGGGCGGGACGGCAATCAGGTGCCGGCCGATATCCGTCAGGTGGAGCGTATCCGCGCCAACCTCGCCATGGTTTTCCAGAGCTTCAATCTCTGGTCGCACATGACCGTGCTCGAGAACCTTGTCGCCGCGCCGACACATGTGCTCAAGCGGCCGCGCGCCGAATGCCTGGAGCAGGCCGAGGCATTGCTGAAGCGCGTCGGGATATGGGAGCGTCGCAACTACTATCCCCCGCATATGTCGGGCGGCCAGCAACAGCGCGCCGCCATAGCGCGCGCTTTGGCGATGAACCCCAAGGTGATGCTGTTCGACGAGCCGACATCGGCGCTCGATCCGGAACTGGTCGGCGAGGTGCTGCGGGTCATGCGCTCGCTGGCGGAGGAAGGGCGCACCATGTTGGTGGTAACGCACGAAATGAGTTTTGCCCGTGACGTGTCGAGCAAGGTGATGTTCCTTCACAAAGGCGAGGTGGATTGCCTGGGCGAACCAAAGGAGATGTTCGCGCGCGCCCCCACCCAGCAATTCGGGCAGTTTATCGCGAATTTCAACAAGTGACCTCGCCATTTCGGCAACCGAGCTTCACTTTGCCGGTGCTTCGAGGCGTACGAGCACTTGCCGATGAAAGCTGACGCCGTAAAACTTCAATTATAGTTCAGGTCGAGTGCGTTTTAAACATCCGCCCTTGCCGGATCAGCATGCGGCAGGAACACCGCACATAGGCCGGCAGACGGGACGCAACGCCGGCCTGGGCAGCAATGCTGCATTCGCCAGCGCGCATTAAGTTCAGTTGACCGGCTTCGATTGAACGATAGGCTTGAGAACAAGCCGCCGATTGCCGCATGGGATCGGTTCCCGTCCCATGCGTGCAGAGGCCGCCTGTTGTGAGCATTTTCGACCAATTTTCCCTGGAGGGGCGAGTGGCCTTGATCACCGGCGGCGGACGCGGCCTCGGTTTCGAGATCGCGCGCGCCTTTGCCGAAGCCGGAGCCCATGTCGTGGTGACCGGACGCACCGCCGCAACGCTCGATGCCGCCGTCGCCGCCATCACCGGAAATGGCGGCAGTGCGCAGGCTGCGGCCTTCGACGTCGCCGACATCGGGGCGGGCCGTGCGATGATCGCCGACATCCGCAAGACCCGTGGCCGGCTCGACATCCTTGTCAACAATGTCGGTGCCCGCGACAGGCGGCCGCTCGCCGCCTTCAACGACGAAGACATCCTCGATCTGATGCGGACGGATCTCTTGTCGGCGATCTCGCTGTCACGTGATGCGGCGGAGGTCATGAAGGCCCAGGGCCATGGCCGGCTGATCGCGGTGACCTCGATCGTCGGTGAGATGGCGCGCCCCGGCGACGCCATCTATCCCGCCGCCAAGCAGGGACTGACCGGGCTGATGCGCAGCATGGCCGTCGAATATGGCGCCCACGGCGTGACCAGCAACGCCATCGCGCCGGGAATGTTCGCCACCGAGACCAATGCCGCTATGGCGGCGAACCCCGATCTGGTTGCCTTTGCCCGCCAGAGGGTTCCGCTGCAGCGTTGGGGGCGGCCGCAAGAGATCGCGGGCGCCGCGCTTTTTCTTGCCAGCGACGCGGCCTCCTTCGTCAACGGGCACGTCCTGACCGTCGATGGCGGCATGTCGATACAGATGTGAAGATTGCAGGGCCGGCCTTCAGGCCTAGAGCCGGATGATTTCAGGTCGAATCGACCTGAAATTTGAATCCGGCTCTAAATCAAAGAGATAGAGGATGATGTCGTCCGAAAACCGCTTCACACTTTTCGGCATCATGCTCTAGCCGCCCGATTGGTGCGCGGCGATTGCGCTCAGAAAAACCTGGCCGAACTCCTTGAGTTTGGCAGCGCCCACGCCGTTCACTTCAGCGAAGGCATCAAGGTCGCGCGGACAGCGTTCGGCCATGTCGATCAGCGTGCGATCGGAAAACACCACATAGGCCGGCACCTGGCGCTCCTTGGCCAGACGCAGGCGAAGTGTCTTGAGCGTCGCCAGCAGCGAAGCATCAACGCCTTCGGCGCCTGAACCCTCGGCCGCTCGCATCTTGCGCATGGCACGGCTGCGCAATTCTACACGATAGCGGAACGCCACCTCGCCCCGGCCAAAGGCATGGCCCTGCTCGGCAATGGCGAGGCCGCCATGGCCGCTCGGGTCCGGCTCGAGGAAACCGCCGGCGACCAGCTGCCGGATCAGCGACATCCAGAAATCCTTCTTCTGCGCCACGCCGCTGCCGAAGCAGGCGAGCCTTTCATGGCCCCTGGCCAGCACCTTTTCGGTTTCATGGCCGGTCAGGATGTCGATGACGTGCGCGGCGCCGAAGCGCTCGCCACTCTGCGCGACCGCCGCCAGGATGATGCCCGCCTCCGCAGAACCGTCGGCGCGTGGCACCTGGTCGAGGCAGTTGTCGCAATTGCCGCAAGGCTGCGCCTCCTCGCCGAAATAGCCGAGCAGCACCTGGCGCCGGCACTGCGCCGTCTCGCAATAGCCGATCAAGGTGTTGAGCCGCTGGTGCGATCGTTTCTTGTGCTCGGCCGATGCGTCCTCGTCGTCGATGAACAACCGCCGCATGCGGATATCGCCAAGACCGAACAGCATATGCGCCTCGGCATCGCGGCCATCGCGCCCCGCACGCCCGATCTCCTGATAATAGGCTTCCAGGCTGCCCGGCATATCGGTGTGGAAGACATAGGCGACATCAGGCTTGTCGATGCCCATTCCGAAGGCGATGGTTGCCACCATGACGACGCCGGACAGCGTCATGAAGCTGTTCTGGTTCGCCTCCCGCGCCTCCTTGCTCATGCCTGCATGATAGGCGAGCGCGGTGACGCCGTTCTTCTCGAGAAAGGCCGCCATCTCTTCCGTCTTCTTGCGCGACAGGCAGTAGACGATGCCGCTGCGGCCTGGATGACGCTCGATAAAGTTGAGCAATTGCCGCTTGCTGTCCTGCTTGGCCGAGATCGCCAGCTTGATGTTGGGCCGGTCGAAACCCAGCACCAGCGTTTCGACCCTCTCGGCGAACAGCCGTGCCGCGATATCGCTGCGCGTGCTCTCATCGGCCGTCGCTGTCACCGCGATGATCGGCACGTTGGGGAAGATGTGCCGCAGCCGCGACAGGTCCTCATACTCAGGCCGGAACGCCGGTCCCCATTGCGAGATGCAATGCGCTTCGTCAATCGCGATCAGGCTGACGTCGAGCCTTGAGAGCGCATCGAGCATGCGCTCGGTCATCAGCCGCTCCGGCGCCAGATAAAGCAGCCGCGTCTGGCCGGAAGCCACGCGCCGCCAGGCGGCGACATTGGCGTCGCGGTCGATCGAGGAATTGATCGTATCGGCGGCCACTCCGGCCAGGCGCAAGGCGGCGACCTGATCCTGCATCAGCGCCACCAGCGGCGACACGACGATGGTGAGCCAGCCCAGAACCAGCGCCGGCACCTGGTAGCAGAGCGATTTGCCCGCCCCCGTCGGCATCACGGCCAGCACATGGCGCCCGCCGAGCAACGCATCCATGACATCAGCCTGGCCGGGACGGAAATCGTCGAAACCGAACACGTCTTTCAGGACGCGCCGCTTGGGATCCTCGGCCCGAGTGCTGGCTGCCTGCGCCAACATCAGGCGGACACCGGACTGGAAGCGTTTTCCCATGGACAGGAGACGATGGGGGAATCGATCAAGATGCTCTCCGCGTGACGCTATGGAGTAGCCCAGCCATCATCAGCCGACAACCGAAACAGGCCATGGCAACCCGCGGAAACTTCATACCTGCCCGATCATACGGATATCATCGTCTCAAGAACCTTCCCCGGCGACACCTGCACCCCCGCTGGATTCCTTCACGCGCTAGGATGTAAGCTCGGGCCAACAAGCCAGGGAGGGCACGATGCTGCAGGTGAGACAGGATGCTCTCGGCGAGCGGTTCCGCTTGCAACGCGCGGCCTTCGACAAGCAGCCCTTTCCGGACCTGAGCGTGCGGAAAGACCGCCTGAAGCGCCTGCTGGATCTGACCGAGCAGCACGAAGCCGACATTTGCGCCGCGATCAACAGCGACTTTGGCGGCCGGTCAACGCATGAGACGCGCCTTGCCGAACTGTTCGTCGTCCGCGCCGGCATCCGTCACACGCTGTCTCGTCTGAAAGGCTGGATGCGGGAGCGTCGCGTCGCCACCACCTTGCCGTTCCTGCCTGGCAAAAACCGCCTCGTACCGCAGCCGCTCGGTGTGGTCGGCATCGTCTCGCCCTGGAATTACCCCTTTCAGCTCGCCGTCGCGCCTGTCACGGCAGCGCTTGCAGCCGGCAACCGTGTGCTGGTCAAGCCATCCGAACTGACCCCGGCTTTCTCGGAGCTGCTGGCAAGACTTGCCGGCGAGCATTTTGCCGCTGACGAGTTGAGCGTCATCACCGGCGATGCCGAAATGGGCAAAGCCTTCGTCTCAATGCCGTTCGATCATCTGCTGTTCACCGGCTCGACCGCGGTCGGCCGCCAGGTCGCGATCGCCGCCGCCGCCAACCTGACCCCGGTCACGCTGGAACTCGGTGGCAAGTCGCCGGCGATCTTCGATACCTCGTGTGATCTCGATGCGGCCGCGGCCAGCATCGCCTATGGCAAGCTGCTCAATGCCGGGCAGACCTGCATCGCGCCGGATTATCTGCTGGTGCCGAAGGGACAGGCCGGCACCGTCGCCGCCAGGCTCGCGACCGCGGTGGCGCGGCTCTACCCCACTTTGCGCGACAATCCCGACTATACCGCCATCATCAGCGACCGGCACTTTCAGCGCCTACGCGCCATGATCGCGGAAGCCCGCGACGCCGGTGCCGAGATCACCGAAATCAATCCGGCCGGCGAAGAATTCGGCGACACGAGCCGGAAGCTTCTGCCGACCCTGGTCAGCAATGCCGGCCCAGACCTGCGGTTGATGCGCGAGGAGATTTTCGGACCGGTGCTGCCGATCGTCGAGTACGCCACCGTCGACGACGCCATCGACCATGTGAACCGGGCCGACCGGCCACTGGCGCTCTACTGGTTCGGCACCGACAGCGGCAACCGCCAGCGCATCCTGCGCGAAACCGTCGCCGGCGGCGTCACCATCAACGACTGCATGCTGCATCTTGTGCAGGAGAACCAGCCCTTCGGCGGTGTCGGCGCCAGCGGCATGGGCGCCTATCACGGGCAATGGGGCTTCCGCACCTTCAGCAAGGAGAAGCCGGTTTTCCTGCAGTCGCGCCTGAGCGCGGGAGCCATGCTGCACCCACCTTACGGCAAGACGTTCGAGCGGCTTTTCGCCTTGCTCAGGCACATCACCTGACCAGCTTCGCCCGCGTCTCTTCGGGGACGCCCGACAAGGTTATCTCACGCTACTTTCAGGCGAGGAAATCAGCCCTGTGCGGTGTAAAACTGTCGACCAGCCGCCCCGCTTCCAGCGCCTTGACGCCATGCACCAGGCCTGATGGCACGATGAAGCTGCCGCCGGTCCCGAGGATTTCGGTTTGGCCATCTACCGTCACCTCGAAGCGGCCTTCGGCGACATAGCTTGACTGGACATGAGGATGCGAATGCAGGGCGCCGACGCCGCCCTTGTCGAAGCCGAACTCGACCAGCATCAGCTCATCGGTGGAGAGGAGAACCCGCCGCATATTGCCGTCAGGCGTCGGCGTCCAGTCACCCTCGCCGGCATGGGCGAAGATCTTTGTCATCGTCATCTCCTCATCGTCGACGGCTGGCCAACGGTAATCGCATCAGCATGCATCAGAGCCGATAGGCTTTCTTGGCAAGCGTATAGGCCAATTCCGCTGCCAGCTCATGCGCCTCGCTTTCGCGCAGCCGATGTTCAGCGACGAGCCGCGCCAGGAACGCGCAGTCGACCCGGCGCGCCACGTCGTGACGCGCCGGGATTGAGGGAAAGGCCCGGGTGTCGTCGTTGAAACCGACGGTGTTGTAGAAGCCGGCCGTCTCGGTGGTCATCTCGCGAAAGCGGCGCATGCCTTCGGGACTGTCGTGGAACCACCAGGCTGGGCCGAGCTTCAGCGCCGGATAGACACCGGCCAGCGGTGCCAGTTCGCGCGCATAGCTGGTCTCGTCGAGCGTGAAGAGCACAATGGTCAGGTCACGCTCCAGCCCGACGCAGTCGAGCAGCGGCTTCAGCGCCGTCACATAGTCGGTCCGCGTCGGAATATCGAAACCCTTGTCGCGGCCGAACTTCTTGAAAATGTCAGCCGAATGGTTGCGCCAGGAGCCGGGATGAATCTGCATCACCAACCCGTCGTCCCGGCTCATCTTGGCCATCTCGGTCAGCATCTGGGCGCGGAACAGTTTGCGCTCGCGCTCATCATCAGAACCGCGTCGGATGCGGTTGAACAGCTCCTGCGCCGCCGCATCGGAGAGATTGGCGGTCTCGGCCGTCGGATGGCCATGATCCGACGAGGTCGCGCCAAAGCTCTTGAAGAAAGCGCGTCGTTGGCGATGCGCGTCGAGATAGCCGGCCCAGCTGCCTGTGTCGCAGCCGGTCATCTCGTCGAGCCGATCGAGATTGGCCGAAAACCCTTCGAAATCAGGATCGACAACCGCGTCCGGCCGATAGGCGGTGATGACGCGCCCTTCCCAACCGCTGTCGCGGATCATTTTGTGCCATTTCAGATCGTCGAGCGCGCCTTCGGTCGTTGCGATGACCTCGATGTTGAAACGTTCGAACAAAGCGCGTGGGCGGAAATTCTCCCACTGCAGCAGCGTTGCGATCGTGTCGTAGTGGCGGTCGGCGGTCTCTGCACTCAATGGCTCTTCGATACCGAACAGGTCGGCCAGCACATGATCGAACCAGAGCCGGGTCGGCGTGCCGCGAAACAGATAATAGTGCTCGGCAAAGCGGCGCCAGATTGTCCTGCCATCGGTCTCGACAGGCGCGCCATCGAAGGTCGCCACGCCGAGGCCCTCCAGCCGCACGCCCTGGCTGAACAGCATGCGGAAGATGTAGTGGTCGGGCACGATGAGCAGTTGCGCCGGATCCGGGAATGGCTCGTTCAGCGCATACCAGCGCGGATCGGTATGGCCGTGCGGGCTGACGATCGGCAGGTTCTTGACGCCGGCGTAGAGGTCGCGGGCAAGTGAGCGTGAATGCGCCTCGGGGGGAAAGAGCAGGTCCGGATCGGTCAGTGCGACCATGGGAAAGCGTCTCCTTCGAGGTTTGAACCGGTACGTTCGAGCGGAATCGAAGTCAACTTACTGTCGGAAACAGGCATCCTTGCGGCAGGCACAAACAGGTGTTACGCCGCCTGTCATCCCTGCGTAGGGATATCTCCATGACACACCATCCGAAGCCCTCAGCCCGTGTGATATGATGACAAGCAGCCATTTGTCCGACGCCACGCTACGGTCGCTAGCTGAGAAGGTCTCGATCCCAGGCTATGATCGGCGCAAGATCGCCCCGGGCATCGTGCATCTGGGCGTCGGCGCCTTCCATCGCGCCCATCAGGCCGCCTATGTCGACGACTGCCTGGCGGCGGGCGAGACGGACTGGGGCATCGTCGGCGTCTCCTTGCGCAGCGCGGACACGCGCGATGCGCTGGCGCCGCAGGACGGGCTCTACACGCTGGCGATCCGCAGCAGCGGCAAGGAGGAGCTGCGCGTCATCGGCTCGATCGGCTCGCTGCTGGTGGCGCCGGAAGACCCCAGCGCGGTGCTGGCCGCGCTGACCGATCCGCGCACCCGGATCGTCACGCTGACCATCACCGAAAAGGCCTATCTCAGGGCAGCCGGCGGCGGCTTGGACGCTGCCCACGCGGACATTGCCCATGACCTGGCGAACCCACATTTGCCGAAGACGGCGCATGGTTTTCTCACCGAGGCGCTTGCCCGGCGGCGCGCCGCCGATACCTCGCCCTTTACCGTGCTTTGCTGCGACAACCTGCCGGCCAACGGCGCCACCTTGCATCGCCTGCTGACCGAATTCGCCGCGTTGCGGGATGCCGCACTTGGCCTGAGGGGCGATACTGGCATCGCCGGCCACATCGCCAATGAAGTCGCTTTTCCGTCGAGCATGGTCGACCGCATAGTGCCGGCAACCACGGATACCGACCGGGCACGGATCGCCGACGAACTTGGCATCGCGGATGCCTGGCCAGTCATGACGGAGCCCTTCCGCCAATGGGTGATCGAAGACAATTTCCCGGGGGGTCGGCCGGCCTGGGAAAAATTCGGCGTCACCATGGTCGGGGATGTCGCCCCGTTCGAGGACATGAAGCTCAGGCTTCTCAACGGCGCGCATTCGGGAATCGCGTATCTCGGCCTGCTCAGCGGCCACGCCACGGTCGATCGCGCCTTCGCCGATCCGGCAATCCGGCAGTTCGTCGATGCGTTATGGGCCGAGGCAATCCCGACCCTGCCCGAGGACGCTGGGCTCGATACGAAGACCTATACTGAGGAACTCGCGGAGCGTTTCTCAAACACCGCGCTTGCCCATCGCACGGCGCAGATCGCCAATGATGGCAGCCAGAAACTACCGCAACGCATCATCGCGTCCGCCCTAGAATGCCTCGAAGCGGGCACCGAGTTCGTGCATCTCACATTGGTGGTGGCGGCCTGGATCGCCGCTTGCGCCGCGCGCGGAAAAACCTTGCCCGAGAACCATTTCACCGATCCGCTCGACGTACCGCTGACGGCGCTTTTGAGCCAGGAGTTGCCGGCGAACGAAACCGTGACGGCGGTCTTCGACCTGGCCGGCTTCTCCAGGGATCATGCAGAGCGCCAGACGCTGATTGAACTGGTGGCCGTGCATCTGGTGCACCTGCGGCGCGATGGTCCGACACTGGCTTTCGCCGCGCTCGGCATCTAAACAAAAAAGCGAGGCAAAGCCCGCTTTTCACGCATTCATCGAAAGCAAGCCTTACGCCGACAGAAGCGCGCCTTCCAGCGTGGTGAGCTGGCTAAGGAACTGCTCCGCCTTGCTGCGGGACTGATCGTCCTTGGCATCGGCCGCATCTTCCCTAGCTTCCTGGATGCGGCGCGCGAGATCGGCGCGGTCGACATCCTTTACCGCAACAGCCGATTCCGCCAGCAGCGTGCAGCCGGCCGGGACTATATCGGCGAAGCCGCCGAACACGACATAGCGATCCTCGCCGCCGGAGGCATTTTTCACCGTGACGACGCCCGGCTTGATGGTGGTCATGACCGGCGCATGATGCGCCATCACCGTCATCTCGCCCTCTGCGCCCGGAATGACGACGGATTCGACCTCGGCCGAAACCAGCAGGCGCTCCGGCGAGACCAGTTCGAACTTGAAAGCTTCAGCCATGGTGTCTCACAAACTTGGATCGAAAGCAGCGCGGCGGTACCGCGCTGCTGATAAGGAAATTAAGCCGCTTCAGCCGCCAGGCGCTGTGCCTTCTCGACTGCTTCCTCGATGCCGCCGACCATGTAGAAGGCGGCTTCCGGCAGGTGATCGTAGTCGCCGTTGCAGAGGCCCTTGAAGCCCTTGATGGTGTCGGCCAGGTCGACCAGTTTGCCCGGCGCGCCGGTGAACACTTCGGCGACGAAGAACGGCTGCGACAGGAAGCGCTCGATCTTGCGGGCGCGGGCCACGGTCTGCTTGTCCTCTTCCGACAACTCGTCCATGCCCAGGATGGCGATGATGTCCTGCAGCGACTTGTAGCGCTGGAGGATCGACTGCACCTGGCGAGCGACGCCGTAATGCTCGTCGCCGACGACCAGCGGGTCGAGCATGCGCGAGGTCGAATCCAGCGGATCGACAGCCGGGTAGATGCCCTTTTCGGCGATGGCGCGGTTCAGCGTCGTCGTCGCGTCAAGGTGAGCGAACGACGTCGCCGGCGCCGGATCGGTCAAGTCGTCGGCCGGCACGTAGATGGCCTGCACCGAGGTGATCGAACCCTTGGTGGTGGTGGTGATGCGTTCCTGCAGCGCGCCCATGTCGGTGGCGAGCGTCGGCTGATAGCCGACGGCCGACGGGATGCGGCCGAGCAGAGCCGACACTTCCGAACCCGCCTGCGTGAAGCGGAAGATGTTGTCGACGAAGAACAGCACGTCCTGGCCCTGGTCGCGGAAATACTCCGCAACGGTCAGCCCGGTCAGGCCGACGCGGGCGCGCGCGCCCGGCGGCTCGTTCATCTGGCCGTACACGAGTGCGGCCTTGGAACCTTCGCCGCCGCCCTTCTTGTTGACGCCGGATTCGATGAACTCGTGATAGAGATCGTTGCCTTCGCGGGTGCGCTCGCCGACGCCGGCGAACACCGAATAGCCACCATGCGCCTTGGCGATGTTGTTGATCAGTTCCTGGATCAGCACGGTTTTGCCGACGCCGGCGCCGCCGAACAGGCCGATCTTGCCGCCCTTGGCGTAAGGTGCCAGCAAGTCGAGCACCTTGATGCCTGTGATCAGGATCTGTGCTTCCGTCGACTGCTCGACATAGGTCGGAGCCGGCTGATGGATGGAGCGCATTTCGGTTGCATCGACCGGGCCTTCTTCGTCGACCGGCTCGCCGATGACGTTGATGATGCGGCCGAGCATGCCCGGGCCGACCGGCACGGTGATCGGCGCGCCGGTGTCGCGCACTTCCTGGCCGCGCACCAGACCTTCGGTGGAGTCCATGGCGATGCAGCGCACGGTGTTTTCGCCCAGGTGCTGGGCAACTTCGAGCACCAGGCGGTTGCCGACATTGGTGGTCTCGATCGCGTTCAGGATCGCCGGCAGGTGATCGCCGAACTGCACGTCGACGACGGCGCCGATGACCTGGCGGACCTTGCCGACAACGCCGGTTGCCTTGGTGGCCACTGCCGATGTCTTGGCCGCTGCTGCCTTTGCGGGGGCTGCTGCCGCTTTGGCCGGAGCCGCCTTGGCTGCTGCTGCCGGTGCCTTTGCCGCCTTCGCGGGCGCTGCTGCCTTGGGGGCCGCCTTCTGGGGGGTCGCTGCTTTCGCCATCGTCTTTACCCTTTTCGTCCTTTGTTTCTCACGCGGTCCGGTCGCAGGCAGATTGACCCGCGGACCGCGCCTAGAGCGCCTCGGCGCCCGAAATGATTTCGATCAGTTCCTTGGTGATCTGCGCCTGCCGCTGACGGTTGTAGGTGATCGACAGCTTGTTGATCATCTCGCCGGCGTTGCGCGTCGCATTGTCCATGGCGCTCATCTTGGCGCCCATTTCGCCGGCGGCGTTTTCGAGCAGCGCCCGGAAAACCTGCACGGAGATGTTGCGCGGGATGAGGTCGGAGAGGATTTCGCCCGGCTCCGGTTCGTATTCATAGACGGCGTTGCCGCCATCCACCACTGCTGCGGGAGCCGAAGCCACACCGGCCGGAATGATCTGCTGCGCGGTTGGGATCTGGCTGATCACCGACTTGAACTGCGAATAAAACAGCGTGCAGACGTCGAAGGCGCCCTCGCTGAAGAGATGGATGACCTTCTTGGCGATCGCGTCGGCATTGACGAAGCCGAGCGTCTTGACCTCGCGCAGGTCGACACGGTCGATGATCATCGACGCATAGTCGCGGCGCAGGATATCAAAACCCTTCTTGCCGACGCAGATGATCTTGACCTGCTTGCCGTCGGCCAGAAGCCGGCGGATATGGTCGCGGGCGTGACGGGCGATCTGCGAATTGAAACCGCCGCACAGGCCGCGCTCGGCGGTGCAGACCACGAGCAGGTGCACGTTGTCCTTGCCGGTGCCGGTCATCAGCGCCGGGGCGTCGCCGCCGCCACCGATCGCCTGGGTGATGTTGGCCAGCACGGAACCCATGCGCTCCGAATAGGGGCGCGCCGCTTCCGCGGCCTCTTGCGCACGGCGCAGCTTCGCCGCGGCGACCATCTGCATCGCCTTGGTGATCTTCTGCGTCGCCTTGACCGAGGCGATACGGTTACGAAGGTCTTTTAATGAAGGCATGCTTCAAACCTGATCCCGTCTTGCGCTTCGCTCAGGCGAAGGTCTTGGCGAAAGCGTCGATCTCGGCCTTCAGCTTGGCGCGCAGATCGTCCGACAGCGCCTTTTCCTTGCGGATGGCATCGAGAACGTCCTTGCCCGCCGCACGCATGTGGCTGAGCAGGCCCTGCTCGAACTTGCCGACCTGGTTGACCGGCAGCTTGTCGAGATAGCCATTGACGCCGGCGAAGATCACCGCGACCTGCTCTTCAGTCTTCAGCGGCGAGAACTGCGGCTGCTTCAGGAGTTCGGTCAGGCGCGATCCGCGGTTGAGCAGGCGCTGCGTGGCGGCGTCGAGATCGGAGCCGAACTGCGCGAAGGCTGCCATTTCGCGGTACTGCGCGAGCTCGCCCTTGATCGAGCCGGCAACCTGCTTCATCGCCTTGATCTGCGCGGCCGAGCCGACGCGGCTGACCGAGAGGCCGACGTTCACCGCGGGACGAATGCCCTGGAAGAACAAATTGGTCTCGAGGAAGATCTGGCCGTCGGTGATCGAGATCACGTTGGTCGGGATATAGGCCGACACGTCGTTGGCCTGCGTTTCGATGATCGGCAGAGCGGTCAGCGATCCGCCGCCCAGTTCGTCGTTAAGCTTGGCGGCGCGCTCCAGCAGGCGCGAGTGCAGATAGAAGACGTCGCCAGGATAGGCTTCGCGGCCCGGCGGGCGGCGCAGCAGCAGCGACATCTGGCGATAGGCGACGGCCTGCTTCGACAGATCGTCATAGCTGATCAGCGCGTGCATGCCGTTGTCGCGGAAATACTCGCCCATGGTGGCGCCGGCGAACGGCGCCAGGAACTGCATCGGCGCAGGATCGGAAGCGGTAGCGGCGACGATGATCGAATATTCGAGCGCGCCGCGCTCTTCCAGCACCTTGACGAACTGCGCGACGGTCGAGCGCTTCTGGCCGACGGCGACGTAGACGCAGTACAGCTTTTCCTTCTCGGGGCCGTTGTCGTGCACCGACTTCTGGTTGAGCATCGTGTCGAGGATGATGGCGGTCTTGCCGGTCTGACGATCGCCGATGACCAGCTCGCGCTGGCCGCGGCCGACCGGGATCAGCGCATCGATGGCCTTGAGGCCGGTCGACATCGGCTCGTTCACCGATTTGCGCGGAATGATGCCGGGCGCCTTGACGTCGACGCGCTTGCGCTCGACTGCCTTGATCGGACCTTTGCCGTCGATCGGGTTGCCGAGCGCGTCGACGACGCGGCCGAGCAGGCCCGGACCGACCGGAACGTCGACGATGGCGCCGGTGCGCTTGACGATGTCGCCTTCCTTGATGTCGCGGTCGGCGCCGAAGATGACGACGCCGACATTGTCGGCCTCGAGGTTGAGCGCCATGCCGCGGATGCCGCCGGGGAATTCGACCATTTCGCCGGCCTGGACATTGTCGAGGCCATAGACGCGGGCGATACCGTCACCGACGGACAGCACCTGTCCGACTTCGGAGACCTCGGCCTCCTTGCCGAAATTCTTGATCTGGTCTTTCAGAATTGCGGAAATTTCCGCGGCGCGGATGTCCATCAGCCGACCTCTTTCAGTGCAAGCTTGAGCGAATTGAGTTTGGTTTTGAGCGACGTATCGATCTGGCGCGAGCCCATCTTGACCACCAGCCCGCCGAGCAGCGACGGATCGACGGTGACGGAGATGGACACGTCCTTGCCGGCAACGCTTTTCAGCGCCGCCTTGAGTTCAGTCTGCTGGGCGGCGGTCAGCTCGTGGGCCGACGTCACCTCGGCAGCGGTCTCGCCCCGGGCTTCGGCCGCGATCTGGCGAAACGCCTTGATCATGCCGGGAATGGCGAACAAGCGCCGGTTCTGGGCGACGACGCGCAGGAAATTGCCGGCGAGACCGGTGATCCCGGCCTTGTCGGCGATCGCGGCGATAGCCTTGGCCTGGTCCTCGCTGGAGAACACCGGACTGTTGATCAGCCGGGCCAGGTCAGCGCTGCCGGCGAGCATTGCCTCGAAACTGGTCAGGTCGGCTTCGACCTTGGCCACCGAATTTGCCTGCGATGCCAGTTCGAACAACGAACCTGCATAGCGTTCTGCGACACCTGAGATTGGCGATGACGATTGGGCCACGGACCGTCTTTTCTCTTGTCTGACAGGCCGCAGATTGTTGGCGCGAGCAATAACTCTGGCTAAATCTTTGACCTTACTGCATTTTTTCAAGCACGGAGACGCGGCTTCCGCTATCCCCGGCCGAAAGTCGATTGCCGTCTAGCACAGGCATTTTAAGACCGCAATGCGTCGTTCCGCATGGTTTTCAGGCACTATTGTCGCATCCGGCAAAAGACTCGCGTCTTCGCCCCCGCAATACCCTTGGATTCATGGGACAAAGCCGAAGGCAAAGGCGAGCGGCAATGCCGCCAAAGCCAATTCCACCACAATGGAAACCCAATTGAAAGGTGTGTTGGCGCCATCCGACATCATCGACAGCAGCCGGCCGAAGGCGGTGAACAGCCAGGAGAAGCCGAGCGCCATGTAAACCAGCGGCTGCGCGAGCAGGATGCAGCACAGGCCGACACCAAGATAGAAGCCCGACATCCGGCCGCGCCCCTCGGCGATTGCCGCCGCCTTGTCCGGTCTGGCCTGCAGGCGCAGGATGCGGAAGGCAAGGCCCGGCGCCAGGAAAAACAGAAGCCCGAGCAGCACGGTGGCCACCGCGCTCGACCATGCCAGCCATTCGCCCTGGCTCGTCGGCCATGGAAGCGCAAAATCCATCTTGTCCCCTCGAAATGCCTTTTTTGAATTCCAGGCATTCTAGCTAAGGAAAAAAGCCACGCCAGATGGCTCTAGGCACTTTAGGATCAGCGCATCAACCGAGCGCGAATTCGACCGCTGCTTCGGCATGGATGCGTGTCGTGTCGAACACTGGGATGTCGAAATCGCGCTGGCCGATCAGCATGGTGATTTCGGTACAGCCCATGATGATGCTGTCGGCGGCCTCTTCGCGGCGCAGGCGCTCAGCCTCGGCGATGTAGGCAGCCTTCGAAGCGTCGGTAACGATGCCCTGGCAGAGCTCGTCATAGATGACGCGATGCACCATGTCGCGACCAGCAGCATCGGGCACCACGGGTGACAGGCCGTATTTCTCGGCCAGCCGGCCCTTGTAGAAATCCTGCTCCATGGTGAACGTCGTCGCCAGCAGCGCCGGGCGCTGCATGCCGGCACGCTTGACCGCAACCGCGGTGGCGTCGGCGATGTGGATCAGCGGGATGGAGACGGACGTCTGCACCTGGTCGGCCAGCTTGTGCATGGTGTTGGTGCACAAAAGCAGCCCCTCAGCACCACCCGCCTCAAGCTTGCGCGCGGCCTCGACCAGAAGCGCGCCTGCACCATCCCAGTCGCCATGATGCTGCCGCTCGGCGATCTCGGCGAAGTCGAACGACCAGAGCAGCAACTTCGCCGAATGCAGCCCGCCGAGGCGCTCGCGCACGATCTCGTTGAGCAGGCGATAGTAGATGGCTGTCGATTCCCAACTCATGCCGCCGAGAAGGCCAAGGGTTTTCATGTGATCTTCCGTTTTTCGTTGCAGGCAGCGTAACGCGGAAAGCGCGACCTCACAAAAAGCTCTGCGGATCGATATCGACCTGCACTCGGACCGAGCCGCGCTGCTTCGGCCCATTGGCCAGCATGGCGCGGATAAACCCTTGCATGTCGGCGCGCCGTTCGCCCTGGATCAGCAGGCGGAAGCGGTGGCGGCCGCCGAGCAAGGATAGCGGCGCTTCCGCCGGCCCGAGCACGAACAAATCTGACGCCTCAGGCGCGGCGCGGCGCAGGCCGCGGGCATGACCCTCCGCTTCGGCGCGCGTCACCGCGCTGACAATGACACCGGCCAGCCGACCAAAGGGCGGCAAGGCTGCCCGTTCACGCTCGGCGATCTCGCGCTCGTAGAAAGCCTCGGCATCGCCGGAGACGATCGCCCGCATCACCGGATGGTCGGGCTGGAAGGTCTGCAGCAGGCCAAGGCTCTTCTTGCCAGTGCGGCCGGCGCGGCCGGTCACCTGGCTGAGCAGCTGGAAGGTGCGCTCGGCGGCGCGCGGATCGCCATTGGCGAGACCAAGATCGGCGTCGACGACGCCGACCAGGGTCATGTTGGGGAAGTTGTGACCCTTGGCGACGAGCTGCGTGCCAATGACGATGTCGGCCTCGCCATCGGCGATCGCCTCCAGTTCCAGCCGCAGCCGCCGCACGCCGCCCATCAGGTCGGATGACAAGACGATGGTGCGCGCATCTGGGAAATGCGTGACGACCTCCTCGGCGATGCGCTCGACGCCCGGGCCACACGCGACCAGATGATCGAGCGTGCCGCATTCAGGGCAGGCTTCGGGGCGGCGCTCATTGTGCCCGCAATGATGGCAGACCAGTTGGCCGCGAAAGCGGTGCTCGACCAGCCAGGCCGAGCAGACCGGACAGCCGAAGCGATGGCCGCAGATGCGGCACAGCGTCAGCGGCGCATAGCCGCGCCGGTTGAGGAACAGCAGCGACTGTTCCTTCCGTTCCAGTGTCTTCCGCATATGGTCGATCAGCACCGGCGACAGGAAGCCGCCGCGCGCCGGCGGCGCGCGCCGCATGTCGATCGACCTCAGCTGCGGCAGTGCTGCCTCCGCGAAACGGGCAGTGAGAACGGCTCTGTTGTATTTGCCCTGGCTCGCATTGACCCGGCTCTCGACCGACGGCGTCGCCGAGGCCAGCACGACAGGGAAGCCTCCGATATGGCCGCGCACCACCGCCATGTCGCGCGCATTGTAGAAGACGCGGTCTTCTTGCTTGTAGGCGGGGTCGTGCTCCTCATCGACGACGATCAGGCCAAGCTCCTTGAATGGCAGGAACAGCGCCGAGCGCGCACCGGCAACGACACGCACGCTGCCTTCCGCCACTTGCCGCCAGACTTTTTCGCGCATCCGGGGCGGCAGGTCGGAATGCCATTCGCCGGGCTTGGCGCCGAAGCGCTGCTGGAAACGCTCCAGAAAAGCGTGGGTCAGCGCGATTTCCGGCAAAAGAATCAACACCTGCTTGCCCTGATCGAGTGCCGCCGCCACCGCCTCGAAATAGACTTCCGTCTTGCCGGACCCGGTGACCCCGTCGAGCAATGCAACATTGAACACGCCGGCCGCGACATTGGCGCGCAGCATCAATGCGGCGTCGCTCTGGTCCGGCATCAGGTCCGGTATGGCGTAGCTGGAGTCAGGCGCTGCCACCACCGGGCGCGGCGGGATCATCACCGTCTCGAACACGCCTTGCGCCCTGAGCCCTTCGATCACCGTCGACGACACGCCGGCGGCGTGCGCGAGACCCGACCGCGTCCAGGCAAGGCCACCCTCAGCCGTCTCCAGCACACGCGCCCGCGCATCCGTCATCCGGTCCGGAATGATGAGGGTGCGCTGCAAGCCCTCTATCCAGGGTTCCGGATCGAAAGCCTCAGGCGCCCTGAGCAGCATTCGCGCCACCATGCCCGGCGCCGAAAGCGTGTATTGCGCCACCCAGTCGACGAAGCGGCGCATGGCCCGGTCTATCGGCGGGCAGTCGAAGACCTGTGCGATCGGGCGCAGCTTTTTCGCGTCGACGGTCTCGACCGCGCCATCCCAGACGATGCCGGCGACCTGGCGCGGCCCAAGCGGCACGCGCACGATCGACCCCGGCACCACACGCATGCCGGCCGGCACTGCATAGGTGTAGGGGCGTTCGGCCGGCATCGGCACCAGCACCGGTGCGGCCGCGACAAAGGGCGAATCTTCGATCATGAGGCGTGACCTTGCCCCGACTTTGGTCTAGATCAAAGAGCAACGCTGAACGTGCCTTCCCCAAGCACGACGAAATCGTCAGGAGACCCGTCATGAAATTTTTTGTCGACACCGCCGATATCAAGGACATCCGTGAGCTGCACGATCTGGGCCTGCTCGACGGCGTCACCACCAATCCGTCGCTCATCCTGAAATCCGGTGGCAAGATCGCCGAAGTCACCAAGCAGATCTGCGATATCGTCGAAGGTCCGGTTTCGGCCGAAGTCGTGGCGAGCGAGTACAAGGACATGATGGTGGAGGCCGAGGTGCTGGCCAAGATCGCGCCCAATGTCTGCATCAAGGTGCCGCTGACGCTGGACGGCCTGAGGGCCTGCAAGACGATCCGCACCCAGATGAATCGCATGGTCAACGTCACGCTGTGCTTCTCGGCCAACCAGGCGCTGCTCGCCGCCAAGGCCGGCGCCTCGTTCATCTCGCCCTTCGTTGGCCGCGTCGATGACACCGGTTCGGACGGCATGGAGCTGATCCAGGAGATCCGGCAGATCTACGACAATTACGATTACCAGACCGAGATCCTCGTCGCTTCGGTGCGCACGGTGAACCATGTCAAGCAGGCGGCCCTCATCGGCGCCGACGTCGTGACCGCACCGCCGGCGACGCTGAAGGCGCTGGTCAAGCACCCGCTGACGGACAAGGGCCTGGACCAGTTCGCCGCCGATTGGGCAAAAACCGGCCAGAAGATCGGCTGAGGTCGCACGGCTTCAAACGAAAAAGGCCGGGTTAACCGGCCTTTTTTATGCAGTGCGGATGACAGAGAGCCTGTCCGTCAATCCGCGCCGTCATCGTCAGGCAGGGCTGCCTGTGGGCGCCGGCCCATGATGATCTCGCGCTTGCCGACATGGTTGGGCGCGCCGACCAGACCTTCCTTTTCCATGCGTTCCACCAGGGAAGCCGCTCGGTTGTAGCCGATGCCGAGGCGGCGCTGGATGTAGGACGTCGAGCACTTCTTGTCGCGAACCACCACCTTGACCGCCTCGTCATAAGTGGAATCATTGTCTTCGGCCGCCACCGATCCCTTGTCGAAGACCGCGCCCTGATCGTCGTCGACCTCCTCTTCATCCTCGTCGGCAGTCACGGTCTCCAGATATTCCGGGCGGCCCTGCGCCTTCAGATGCGCCACGACATGCTCGACCTCCGCGTCGGAGACAAAGGGGCCGTGCACCCGCGAAATGCGCCCGCCACCCATCATGTGCAGCATGTCGCCCTGACCGAGCAGCTGTTCGGCACCCTGCTCGCCCAGGATCGTGCGGCTGTCGATCTTGGAGGTCACCTGGAAGGAAATCCGGGTCGGGAAGTTGGCCTTGATCGTGCCGGTGATGACATCGACGGAGGGGCGTTGCGTTGCCATGATGAGATGGATACCGGCGGCGCGCGCCATCTGCGCCAGGCGCTGGATGGCGCCTTCGATCTCCTTGCCGGCGACCATCATCAGGTCGGCCATCTCGTCGACGATGACGACGATGTAGGGCATTGGCGCCAGATCGATTTCCTGTTGCTCGAACAATGGCTCGCCGGTGCCTTTTTCGAAGCCGGCCTGCACCGTCATGACGACCGTCTCGCCCTTGTCGCGGGCGGCGGCGGCGCGCTCATTGTAGCCGTCGATGTTGCGCACACCGAGCCGCGCCATCTTGCGGTAACGGTCCTCCATCTCGCGCACCGCCCATTTGAGCGCGGTGACCGCCTTCTTGGGATCCGTGACGACGGGGGTCAGAAGATGCGGGATACCGTCATAGACGGAAAGTTCGAGCATCTTGGGATCGACCATGATCAGCCGGCATTCTTCCGGCTTCAACCGGTAGAGCAGCGACAGGATCATCGTGTTGATGGCAACCGACTTGCCGGAGCCGGTGGTGCCGGCAACGAGCAGATGCGGCATCTTCGCCAGTTCGGCAATGACCGGTTCGCCGCCGATCGTCTTGCCGAGGCAAAGCGCCAGCTTGCAGCTGGTGTTGCGGAAACCCTGCGATTCGATCAGCTCGCGGAAATAAACGGTTTCGCGGGTTTCGTTGGGCAGCTCGATGCCGATGACGTTGCGGCCGGGTACGACAGCGACGCGTGCAGAAACCGCCGACATGGAGCGGGCGATATCGTCTGCGAGACCGATGACGCGTGACGATTTGACGCCCGGCGCCGGCTCGAACTCATAAAGCGTGACGACCGGGCCGGGGCGAACATGGATGATTTCGCCGCGCACGCCGAAATCTTCGAGCACGCTTTCCAGAAGATCGGCATTCTGCTCGAGCCGCTCCTGCGACATATAGAAGCCTTGTCCTTCCGGCGGCTGCTGCAGCAGCTCTTCCGAGGGAAGTTCATACGCCTCGCCAGTCGTGGCCGGCACGATCTTGCCGACCTTGGGCAGCGGCGAAGATGTGCGCAGGGCCGGAGCCTGCGCGTTCCCCTCCACGGCCTGCGCCACAACAGCGTTGCTGGCAACGGCCGGAATTGCGACCGCCGCCCGGGCTCGGCGCGGCACGCTGCTCGCCGCCGGCTGACCCACGGCTTCGTTTGAGTTCGCCGGACGAACGTCCGGCTGGGCGGGCGGAGCTTGCAGGCCCGGACGGCACTCGATGACACGGAACAGCGCGGTGGGATCGGCCGTGGGCGCGGCGCGGACGTCGACCCGCGGGGCGACATCAGGCGCGGCTGCACGGGCAATCGGAACCGCGCGCGGCGCCGGTGACGGAGCTTCGATCATGTAGGGCGCCATGACTTCGAAAAAGACGTGGTCCGACAGATAGGGCCAGCGCACGGTTTCGCGGCCGGGTGCCTTGACCGGCGCTGCCATTGTCTGGGTAGTCTCTACCGATGCACGCGCCGTCACAGCTGTCCTCGGACCCGCCAGCGGCCGCGCCTTTTCACCGGTATTCCCGGCTGGACCGGATGGCACGGCAGGCTGCCTTTCATGGTTCGGGGCTTTGTTGCCGGGTCGGGCAGCATCCAAAGCAGGATTCCGGCTGCTCGCCGGCGCTGGCGAGGCGGCGTGCGACGCCACTGCAGATTTTGCGATCGTTTGCGGCGCCGGCGGCTCGTTTTCCCCGACCGCAATCTGGTCGCGCCGAGGATGATGCGTGCTGGCTTCGTAATCTGGCGTGCGCGTGAACCGCACATTGGGCGCCAGGAAGAAATAGTCCTGCCAGGCCGGGCTTTCATTGCCGCCGAGATCGACGGGTGGTGGCGAATTGGCGGCCTTGGCTACGCCGGCACGCTGGCCATCCGCCTTGCCGCCAGTGCCGTCATAACGCTTTCCATCGGGGTCATCGGGCGAAGCTGGCTTCAACAAATTGACCCGAGGAAAACGCTTGGATTCCATTCTCAAGACTCACTCTGAAACGTCTGCTGAGCAATAGGGAGCGAGTGGTTAACAGTTGCTTCCCGTCAGCACGTTGGAGCGAACGAAATCTGCCTTTCGCAGCGATGGCGCACGAGCCGGATTCGAGCCGTTGATCGTCATCCCACGATCATCCGTTCATCGACAAGCACAGGGCCAAAAAGAAAAAATCTCGGCCAGCGCAAAGCGGGCCGAGCACCAGGATCAAGATGGCGTTACCGTGAAACGTGAGCTGCTTTAGCCAGCCGTCTTGCCGTGCCGGACCAGATCCTGGGCGATGGACAGCTGCAGGGCCTCGGCCAGTTCGCGCGCGGCGCGGTTCTCGGCATCGATCTGCGCCCGATACGAGGCAAATTCCTGCCGCGGCCTGTCGAAGGAAGAGCTGATCGCGCGCTTGCCGACCGTGACGACGGCGCCGGTTTTCGCATCGGTCAGCGTATAGCTGGCGGTCAACGTCACTGAACCTGCGGTCGGCTCGTCTTCATCGGTCTGGATTTGCACGAGGGCCGAGGATTCAACGGCTTCGGTCACGGTGAGATCAAGCGAATAGAGCGGCGAAGCCGGTTCGCCGGCGCCGCGCCCTAAGCCGAAGATCAGATTGTTGCGCACCTGCTGGGCATAGCGCGTCTTGACCGGCTTGATGGCGATCGACGCCAGTTCGGAATTGGCTGTAGCGTTCGAGCCGGGCGACAGCGGCGCGTTGGAATAGAGCGGCCGCACCGTGCAGGCCGAAACCAGCGCCAGCGAGCCGACGAGCCCGGCAACCGCGATGCGGCGCAGCAACTGGCTCCGCTCTGTCTTTTCCCGATCAGGCAACGACATTGACGATCCTCTGCGGCACGATGATCACCTTGCGCGGAGCCTTACCTTCAAGTGCTTTCTGCACGAAGTCGAGAGCCAATACCGCTTTTTCGACCGCACCTTGGTCCGCGTCGCGGGCAATTGTCAAATCCCCTCGCTTCTTGCCGTTGACCTGCACCGGATAGGTCACTTCATTGTCGACGACCAGCGCCGGATCGAAGACCGGCCATGGCCGTTCGGCGACCAGATCGGTGCCGCCGAGCGCTTCCCAGCACTCTTCGGCCAGATGCGGCATGACAGGTGCGACCAGATGCACCAGGATCTCCACCGCCTGCCGGCAGGCGCCCTGCAGTGCCGAATCGGCCTTGCCCTCCGCCACTTCGTTGAGCGGCGCGGTCAGCACATTGGTCAGTTCGTATATACGTGCAATGGCGCGGTTGAAGCCGAGTTTCTCGATGTCCTCGCCGACCGCCTTCAGGATCTTGTGAGTGGCCTTGGAGACCGCGCCCGCCTCACCAGCGTCGGCTGCGGCGGGCTTGACGCCTGCCAGTGCCTCGGCCGCTGTCGACGCCAGCCGCCAGATGCGCTGCATGAAGCGATGCGCGCCGGCAGCACCATCGTCGGTCCATTCGACATCGCGCTCGGGCGGCGAATCCGACAGCATGAACCAGCGCGCCGTGTCCGCGCCGTAGCCGTCGGTAATGTCTTCCGGGCTCACCGTGTTCTTCTTGGACTTCGACATCTTTTCGAGCGGCCCGATCGTCACGTCTTCGCCCGTGGCGATGTCGAAGGCGCGGCGTTCACCGTCGACGCCTTCCAGCCGCACCTCGGTGGGTGCCAGCCAGCGACCATTCGATGCCGATCCGACACGATAGGTTTCGTGCACCACCATGCCTTGCGTGAACAGGCCCTTGAACGGCTCGGCCAGGTCGACATGGCCGGTCTCGCGCATGGCACGGGTGAAGAAGCGCGAATAGAGCAGGTGCAGGATCGCATGCTCGATGCCGCCAATATACTGGTCGACCGGCAGCCACTCATTGGCCGCCTTGGGATCGGTCGGCTCATGCGCATGAGGCGCGGTGAAGCGGGCGAAATACCAGGACGAATCGACGAACGTATCCATCGTATCGGTCTCGCGGCGCGCATCCCTGCCGCATTGCGGGCACTGCACATGTCGCCAGGTCGGATGACGGTCGAGCGGGTTGCCCGGCCGGTCGAAATCGACATCGTCGGGCAGCTTGACTGGCAGGTCGGCCTTCGGCACCGGCACCACGCCGCAATGCTCGCAATGGATCATCGGGATCGGGCAGCCCCAGTAGCGCTGGCGCGAAATGCCCCAGTCGCGCAGGCGGAAATTCACCTTGCGCTCGGCCATCGGCCGGTTGCCGATCGTCTTTTGCTCCAGCAGTTTTGCGACTTCGTCGAACGCCTGGCTCGGCTTCATGCCATCGAGGAAACGCGAGTTGATCATCGCGCCATCGTCGCCATACGCCACGTCGATGATCTGGAAGGTCGCCTGATTCTCGCCCTCCGGCATCACCACCGGCACCACCGTCAGGCCGTATTTGTTGGCGAAGTCGAGATCGCGCTGGTCATGCGCCGGGCAACCGAAGATAGCGCCGGTGCCGTATTCCATCAAAACGAAATTGGCGACATAGACAGGCAGCGTCCACGAGTCATCGAACGGATGGACGACACGGATGCCGGTGTCGAAACCCTTCTTCTCGGCCGTCTCCAGTGCTGCCACCGAAGTGCCCATATGGCGGACTTCCTCGATGAACTTGGCCAGCGCCGGATTGGTCTCCGCCGCCTTTTTGGCCAGCGGATGGTCGGCGGCGATCGCCATGAAGGAGGCGCCGAAAATGGTATCGGGTCGCGTCGTGTAGACTTCCAGCTCATGTTCGACGGCAATGTCCGAGGCCAGGGGCCAGCGGATCAGCAAACCTTCGGAACGGCCGATCCAGTTCTGCTGCATCAGCTTCACTTTTTCGGGCCACTCGTCGAGGCCGTCGAGCGAATCCAGCAGGTCCTGGGCAAAGTCGGTGATCTTGAAAAACCACTGCGTCAGTTCGCGCTGTTCGACCAGCGCGCCCGAGCGCCAGCCGCGCCCGTCGATGACCTGCTCGTTGGCGAGCACGGTCATGTCCTCCGGGTCCCAATTGACCTTGGAGGATTTGCGCGTCACCAGCCCCTTCTCGACGAAATCGAGGAACAGCATCTGCTGGCGGTGGTAGTAGTCGACGTCGCAGGTGGCGAATTCGCGCGCCCAGTCCAGCGACAGGCCCATCACCTTGAGCTGCTCGCGCATTGTGGCGATGTTCTGGTAGGTCCATTCCTTGGGGTGGACCTTGTTCTGCATCGCCGCGTTTTCGGCCGGCATGCCGAAGGCGTCCCAGCCCATCGGATGCAGCACGTTGAACCCCTTGGCCCGCTTGTAGCGCGCCACCACGTCGCCCATCGTATAGTTGCGGGTGTGGCCGATATGGATCTTCCCCGACGGATAGGGGAACATTTCCAAGACGTAGTATTTCGGCTTCGGATCGTCATTGTGCGCTTCGAACAGCTTCTTCTCGGCCCAGGCCTTCTGCCATTTGGGCTCTGACGCGCGCGGATTGTATCGTTCGGTTGCCATGGGACGTTTTTCACTTAAAAGCAGGCGCGAACCGCGGGCGACAGCTCGGCAGTTCAGGGAATGTGGTCCGGGTGTTCACCATGGTTTGGCAAACCCGTCAACCATATGGGCATCGCGGCGACTAAAAACGCGGGTCAAAACAGCGGGATTTGCATATGGGTGACACCGTTCAGCAGTTTTTCGCGGTCATGGCGAAGATCGCCGCCGCCGAGCAGGAAGCCCGCCGCGAGGCCGGCGCGGTGGCGCTGGTGGCGGTTTCCAAGACCTTTGACGCCACCGAGATCCAGCCGGTCATCGAGGCCGGCCAGCGCGTCTTCGGCGAAAACCGCGTGCAGGAGGCGCAAGGCAAATGGCCTGATCTGAAGCAGGCTTTTCCCGACATCGAGTTGCATCTGATTGGCCCTTTGCAGTCCAATAAAGCCAAGGAAGCGGTGGCATTGTTCGATGTCATCGAGACCGTCGATCGCGAGAAGATCGCCGCCGAACTCGCCAAGGAGATTGCCCGGCAAGGCCGCGCCCCAAAACTCTACGTCCAGGTCAACACCGGCTCAGAACCGCAGAAGGCGGGGATCGAGCCGCGCGAGGCGGTCGCTTTCGTTGCCCGGTGCCGCGATGTCCACGGCCTCGCCATCGAAGGCCTGATGTGCATCCCCCCGGCGGACGAAAACCCCGGCCCGCATTTTGCTCTGCTGGAAAAGCTTGGGCGCGAGGCTGGAGTCGAAAAGCTCTCGATGGGCATGTCCGGCGACTATGAGACGGCAATCGCCTTCGGCGCCACCAGCGTCCGGGTCGGCTCGGCGATCTTTGGCAGCCGGTAGGCTCTCTGTAGCGTCTGGTATATGCTTGCCAAGCTATTCAGCGAGCACTCCTCATGAACTGGGATATTCAGAGCGCAAAGAACAATCTCTCGAAGCTGTTGACGCAGTTGCGAGAAAAAGGGGCGGGAACCATCGTGCGCGGAAAGCCAGCTGCCGTCGTGCTGGCTGTTGAGGACTATGAACCGCTGGTCGGTGCAAAACCCTCGCTTGCGGACTATCTTCTTTCCGGTCCCGAGTGGGATGACGACTTCGCCGAGGAGGTCAATCGCCGCTCAAACACGATGATCCGAGGCATCGATCTCTGAATTCTGACACTGCCATCGTAAATGCAGGGGTAGTGACGGTCGACCGAGGATGGTCCAGGCTGAAAGGTTCATTGCACCACCACTGGAAACGAAACGTACCGTTCCTATATGTTTTGTGCCATCACAAATTTTTCTGGAGCCTTCGCCATGCGTTACAACCAGCTTGGAAATACGGGGATGTTCGTCTCCGAACTGTGCCTCGGCACCATGACCTTCGGCGCCGCCGGGCAGAATGCCCAATGGGGCCTGATCGCCAGCCTCGACCAGAAGGGCGTCAACGAGATCGTCGGCCGCTCGATCGCCGCCGGCGTCAATTTCTTCGATACGGCGGACGTTTACTCGTTTGGTGAATCTGAAAAACTGCTCGGCCAGTCGCTCCGGGATCTCGGCGTTGCCAGGTCCAGCGTGGTCATCGCCACCAAGGTCCATGGCGCCATGGGCGATGGCCCGAACCAGCGCGGCTCCTCGCGCGGCCACATCATGGATTCGGTCGATGCCAGCCTCGAACGGCTGCAGCTCGACCATATCGACCTCTATCAGCTGCACGGCACCGACACGGTGACACCGATCGACGAGACGCTGCGGGCGCTCGACGATCTTGTCGCCAGCGGCAAGGTCCGTTACGTCGGCGTCTCCAACTGGGCGGCGTGGCGCGTCGCCAAGGCGCTCGGTATCGCCGACCGCAAGGGCTTTGCCCGCTTCGAGACCATCCAGTCCTATTATTCGATCGCCGGCCGCGATCTCGAGCGCGAGATCGTGCCGCTCATCAACGAGGAGAAACTCGGCCTGATGGTGTGGTCGCCAATGGCCGGCGGCTTGCTCTCCGGCAAATACGGTCCCGGCGCGCCCGGCAATGGCGAGGGCCGCCGCGCGTCATTCAACTTTCCGCCGGTCAACGAGGATCGCGCCTGGGCGGCTGTCGCCGTCATGCGCGAGATCGCCAAGAAGCATGATGTTAGCGTTGCCACCGTGGCGCTCGGTTATGTCCTGGCCAAGCCTTTCGTGATGAGCGTGATTATCGGCGCCAGCCGCATGGATCAACTCGAACAGAACCTTGCCGCGACCCAACTGAAGCTCGACACCGAGGATCTCGTCCGTCTCGACGAGGTGAGCGCACTGCCGGCCGAATATCCCGGCTGGATGCTTGAGCGTCAAAGTGCCGGCCGGCGCCCGGCGCCGTTCACGCCGAAGGCCTGATCCGTCCCAACGCGACGCGATTTTCGGACAGCCGCGCGTCCCTCCGGGCGCGCGGCTTTTTGCGCTTCATCAGGGCCGCAAGGTCGCCTTGTACCGGACACGGTTTCGTGGCTAGCATCGTCATCATCCGAGCAGCATACCGGGATGTCAGGGGCGATGATGGCACCATCCGCCGAGGATTTTCGAGACAGGATCGTCGCGATCATTGCTGATCGCCAAGCCGCGGCTTCCGCCAGCCCTTACGATTGGAAAGTCTGCGTCGGTGCGGTTAGTGCCGCGCAAGGCGAATTCGAAAAGGTCGCCGTCGCTGGTACGGCGCATGACTACGGAGCCGCCGTCATTGCGCGCTTGGAGCGGCTGCGAGACGCATATTACGACCCGGATGGCGAATACACCTCCGGTCGGTCGGACATCGGCACCGTCGTTGAAAAGATCAGAACAGCATTGAAGTCCATCGGCCAATATGGTGCCCGACAGGGCGATGGATAGGCCCGGCATCAAAGCGGATTGTCTGAGGTGTTGCAGTCCGCGATCGCTTTTCCGGCAAGGCCCCGATCATACCAGCGGATCCTCTGTTCTGAGGTTCCGTACCGCGTTGCCGTCGAATCTTTGGAGGCATTGGCGGCCTGATCGTCTCCGAGAGATCGAAGCAGTTGCCTGGCCTCCGTCAGATCGGTGTCTTCAAGCAACCCCTTGTCCCAGACATAGCGGCTCCACAGGCCGGCAAAACAATCGGCCTGGAGCTCAACCTGTTCCGATCGGATGATGGCGGCTTCGAGGTCACCGTCGGTGACATCAGCGTGCGGAACGGCCGAGATGGTCTGCACATGATGCCCAACCTCTCGGGCCACCATCAACGCCTTGGCGAAATCGCCGGTCAAGCCGATCTGTTGAAGCTCGGGGAACGCCGGATCGATATAAATCTTGTGGTCTGCCGCACAGTACAATGTCCCTGAAACAGGACCGCATGCGGTAGCGATGAGGCCGGTGAACAGCACCAGCTTGGGCTCCTCATAGGTCGATCCATCCGCTTTGAAGGTAGCGCCCCAGAAATCCTCGGTTTCCGCCAGCACCACGGAAAGGAGCTGTTTTACGTCATCCTGTTGAGCGCTTGCAGCAGGCACGGCTGCTTTCGAGACCGCGGCCGCCTCGGAGATCGTTGGGGCATGTAACCCTATCGCGATGGCAACCAGCGAAGCCACGACAAAGGACAAGCGGACCAATTCACGCCTCCTGAATCGTCAACGCTCGAGGTGCCTGGGTGCGAGGCGCCTGCTATGACGGATGGGATTTCATATCCTGCCCCCGCCGGGTTGTCGAACCGACCTTGGGCTGGATGGCGCGTTGGTCGCTCCGCATGCCGGAGGCGCGGTCCGTGCTTCGTCAGAGCCGCACGGTCTCGGCCAGGAAATCGAGAAAGGCGCGCACCCGCGCCGGCAGATGCCGGCCCTGCCCGACATAGACGGCGTGGGTGGCCTCCTCGTCGCCCGGGTTGAAATCCTCCAGCAGCGGCACCAGCCGCCCGGCGGCGATATCGGCCGCAACGTGCCAGCGCGCCAGCCGGGAAATACCGGCTCCGGCCAGCGTCATCAGCCGCATTGCCTCACCGTCACTGACCAGCGTGTTGCCGATGATCGGCACCATGAGGGGGTTGCCAGCCGCGTCGACAAACGACCAGCCGTCGACATGCCGCACGAAGCCGAAGCCCAGGCGGTTGTGGCTGTCGAGAGCGGCCGGTCTCAGCGGTGTGCCACGCGTCTTGAGATAAGACGGAGCCGCAACGACCACGATAGGGCTCTGACCGAGCTTGCGCGCCACGAGCCGTGATTCGCCGAGCGGCCCGGCCCGGATGGCGACATCGGCGCGTTCCGCCATCAGGTCTATGATGCTGTCGGTCAGCACCAGTTCGATCGAAATCTCGGGGTAGCGTTCGAGGAAGCGCGGCAAAAGCGGGATCAGCCGGTGCACCCCGAACGGCACATAGGTGTTGACGCGCAGCCGCCCGCGCGGTGCTGCGCCCGCAGCCGCCTCGCGCTCGGCCGCCGCCATGTCGGCCAGGATGCGCAGCCCGCTGTCATAGAAAGCCGACCCTTCCGGCGTCAGCTGCAGCTTGCGCGTCGAGCGGTTGACCAGCCGCGCGCCGAGCCGCGCCTCCAGTCGCGCGATCAGCTTACTGACCGCCGACGGCGTCATGCGCAACGCACGCGCCGCAGCCGAGAAGCTGCCCGCTTCGACGACGCGGACAAACACTTCGATCTCGCCGGAACGATTGACGTCGGATCTGGCCATCTGTGAATCTATTTCACAGAAAATGTGCCCAGCGCAAGTCTGGTTCACAGCGCACGACGACACGATCTCTGGGGTCGGGGCGCGGGTTTGGACAAGGCGCTCTTCGTCGCCGAAGTGGAAACCGCCATGCCTCTTGCTCTCTACGCCCTCGCCGCCGGTGCCTTCGGCATCGGTGTCACCGAATTCGTCATCATGGGTCTGCTGCTCGATGTCAGCAAGGATCTCGGTGTCTCGATCTCGGCCGCCGGCCAGCTCATTTCGGGCTATGCGCTGGGCGTCGTCATCGGCGCGCCGCTGCTCACCATCGCCACCGGCAACTGGCCGCGCAAGACGGTGCTTCTGGCGCTGATGGCGATTTTCACCGTTGGCAATCTCGCCTGTGCGCTGGCGCCTGATTACTGGACGCTGATGGGCGCGCGCATCATCACCGCCTTCGCCCATGGCACCTTCTTCGGCGTAGGCTCGGTGGTCGCCACCGGCCTGGTCGCGCCCAACAAGAAGGCTTCGGCGATTGCGCTGATGTTCACCGGCCTGACCATCGCCAACATACTCGGCGTGCCCTTCGGCACCTGGCTCGGCCAGGCTTTCGGCTGGCGCGCCACCTTCTGGGCGGTGACAGCGGTCGGCCTTGCCGCCTTCGCCGTCATCCTTCTCCTGGTGCCGCGCAGCCAGGCAGCGCCCGAGAAGAGCGACCTGCGCGCCGATCTCGCCGTACTGCGCCGCACGCCGGTCCTGCTCGGCCTTGCCACCACCGTGCTCGGCTATGCCGGCGTCTTTGCCGTCTTCACCTACATCGCTCCCTTGCTGACCGAGATAAGCGGCTTCAAGGAAACGGCCGTGTCGCCGATCCTGCTCGTCTTCGGCGGCGGCCTCATCGCCGGCAATCTCGCCGGCGGCAAGATTGCCGACCGCTGGCTGGTGCCGGCGGTGCTCGGCAGCCTCGTGGTGCTGGCGCTGGTGCTGGCAACCATGAGCTTCGCCATCCACAGCCAAATCATGGCCGTCATCTATGTCGGCCTGCTCGGTGCCGCCGCCTTCGCCACCGTGGCGCCGCTGCAGATGTGGGTGCTGGAGAAGGCACAAGGGGCCGGCCAGAGCCTCGCCTCCTCGTTCAACATCGCCGCCTTCAATCTCGGCAACGCCGCCGGCGCCTGGCTTGGCGGCGCGGTCATCGCCCATGGCCTTGGCCTGAGTTCGCTCACCTGGGTCGCCGCCTTGCTGCCGGTCGCGGCACTCGGCGTGGCGGGACTGGCGCTACGCCTGGACCGTACCAACGCGCTCGGCGCGCCTGTCTCCGTCCGGTCCTGACGCCTTCCGCAAACCGGTTTGCTTTCGACACCCTCCCTTTCACACCACCAGGAGTAAGAAAATGGACTATCGACGTCTCGGTGCATCGGGCCTGAAAGTGCCCGCACTCTCCTTCGGCGCCGGTACCTTCGGCGGCTCGGGTCCGCTGTTCGGCGCCTGGGGCAACAGCGACGCCAAGGAAGCACGGCGGCTGATCGACATCTGCCTGGAGGCTGGCGTCAATCTGTTCGACACGGCCGATGTTTATTCGAACGGCGCGTCCGAAGAGGTGCTCGGCGAAGCCATCAAGGGCCGCCGCGACGCCGTGCTGATCTCGACCAAGACCTCGCTGCCGATGGGCGACGGGCCGGCCGACTACGGTTCTTCCCGCTCGCGGCTGATCAAATCCGTGGACGCCGCCCTGAAGCGCCTCGGCACCGATTACATCGACCTGTTGCAGCTGCACGCCTTCGACGCCGGCACGCCGATCGAGGAGGTGTTGTCGACGCTGGACGATCTCGTGCGCGCAGGCAAGCTGCGCTATGTCGGCGTCTCCAATTTTTCCGGCTGGCAGGTGATGAAGTCGCTGGCCGAAGCCGACAAGCACGGCTACCCGCGCTACGCTGCCCATCAGGTCTACTACTCGCTAGTTGGCCGCGACTACGAGTGGGAACTGATGCCGCTCGGCCTCGACCAGGGCGTTGGCGCGCTGGTGTGGAGCCCGCTCGGCTGGGGCCGGCTGACCGGCAAGATCCGCCGTGGCCAGCCGCTGCCGGACAAGAGCCGGCTGCATGACACGGCAGATTTCGGGCCGCCGGTCGCGGACGAGCATCTCTACCGGGTGATGGACGCGCTTGACGCAGTCGCCGAGGAAACCGGCAAGACCGTGCCGCAGATCGCCATCAACTGGCTGTTGCAGCGCCCGACTGTTTCTTCCGTGATCATCGGCGCCCGTAATGAGGAGCAGCTGCGGCAGAACCTCGGTGCGGTCGGCTGGTCGCTGACACCGGAGCAGGTGAAAAAGCTCGACGCGGCAAGCGAAGTCACCGCGCCCTACCCGTATTTCCCCTATCGCCGCCAGGAAGGCTTTGCCCGGCTGAGCCCGCCAGCGGTGTGACATCTCCTCGCCCGGGCCGCGTGACGCGCGACCCGGGCGCCCGGAAACAGCCTATCCCCAGATCGGCCAAAGTGCCGCCTGGCCGCTGCCGATCAGGGCGATAACGATCAGGCAGACGATCCATAACGCCGGATATTCCCAGCCACCGCCCGCATTGGTGAACCAGAACCCGTTCTTGCCGTGGACGAGCACGATCGTGCCCGCCATCAGGGGAATGAGCAGGATGGCCGCCAGCCGCGTGGCGACGCCGGAGATCAGGCCAAGCCCGCCAGCCGTTTCGGCGGCAATGGCGATCAAGCCGAAATAGCCGGGTACGCCGAGCGACTGGAAATAGTCGGTCGTGCCCTTTGGCGTGAAGACGAAGTATTTCAGATAGGCATGGGCAAGAAACAGGCCGCCGACGCTGACCCGAAGCAGCAGCGCGGCATAGTCGAAAGCGGTCATGTCCGTTCTCCCGATCGCGGACGCCGCTTTGGGCACTCTGCCTTGCCGCGCCGCCGGTTGAAGATAGCCGACAGCCGCCTTGCTGTCGCCGCGCGAGAATGGAAACAGACCGTCTGCGGCCGCGTTCAGTGCAGCACGAACTCGCCATCCACCTTGCGCCATTCATTCGGCGCGATCAGCTTCTGGTGCGTGTAGCTGACCGAGTGCAGCGGCCCGTCGAGCTTGGCCTTCCAGAATTCGATGAAACGGATCAGTACCGGAAACTTCGGCGCCAGGTCGTAATCCTGCCAGATGAAGCTCTGCAGCAGGTGCGGATGATCGGGAAAATGATAGAGAATCTTGGCCGTGGTCAGGCCATAGCCTTTGAGCATCAGGTCCATTTCGGAATGGTCGCGCATGGCGGTCCCCAGGTTGAGTCTCCTTTCCTCCCAACGTCAGATTGTGCGCGCCGTTGCTTAACTGTCTATTGATTTTTCCTGATCGAAACAGGCTTTTCGACGCGAAAACATACAGTTAGCAGCGAGCTAGGCCGAGTGCTGACAGCACTTGGCGATGCCCCTGCGGCATCCCGCCACGCAAACCCAACGTCTAATGTTGCCGTCACGGCGGAACTGGTAATAATGCCGCCGAATTCGCGGCTGCGTCGCCGTGATCCCGCCGGCGTTTCAAGCCGGCGTACAGGTTCGGGAGGAAAGTCAGGAATGTCCGAAGTTCATGTCCATCGCGTCCAGCCGGCGTGGAAGAAGAATGCGCTGATCGACAACGACACCTATCTCAAATGGTATGCCGACAGCATCAAGAATCCGGACAAGTTCTGGGGCAAGCACGGCAAGCGCATCGACTGGTTCAAGCCCTTCAGCAAGGTCAAGAACACCTCCTTCGACGGCAAGGTCTCGATCAAATGGTTCGAGGACGGGCTGACCAACGTTTCCTACAACTGCATCGACCGCCACCTGAAGAAGCGCGGCAACCAGACCGCCATCATCTGGGAAGGCGACAATCCCTACGACGACAAGAAAATCACCTACAACGAGCTTTACGAGCATGTCTGCCGGCTCGCCAATGTGATGAAGAAGCACGGCGTCAAGAAGGGTGACCGCGTCACCATCTACATGCCGATGATCCCGGAAGCGGCTTACGCGATGCTGGCCTGCACGCGCATCGGCGCTATCCATTCGATCGTCTTCGGCGGCTTTTCGCCAGATGCGCTGGCCGGCCGCATCGTCGACTGCGAATCGACCTTCGTCATCACATCGGATGAAGGCCTGCGCGGCGGCAAACCGATCCCGCTGAAGGAAAACACCGACAAGGCGATCGACATCGCCGCCAGGCAGCATGTGATGGTCAAGAACGTCATCGTCGTGCGCCGCACCGGCGGCAAGATCGGCTGGGCTCCTGGCCGCGACCTCTGGTACCACGACGAGGTCGCGACGGTTAAGCCTGAGTGCAAGCCCGAGAAGATGAAGGCCGAGGATCCGCTTTTCATCCTCTACACTTCGGGCTCGACCGGCAAGCCGAAGGGCGTGCTGCACACCACCGCCGGCTATCTCGTCTATGCCTCGATGACCCACCAATATGTCTTCGACTACCATGATGGCGATATCTACTGGTGCACCGCCGATGTCGGCTGGGTCACCGGCCACAGCTACATCGTCTATGGCCCGCTCGCCAACGGCGCCACCACGCTGATTTTCGAGGGCGTGCCCAACTATCCGTCGCAGTCGCGTTTCTGGGAAGTCATCGACAAGCACAAGGTCAACATCTTCTACACCGCGCCGACCGCACTGCGCGCGCTGATGGGCGCCGGCAACGATCCCGTGACGAAGACGTCACGCAAGTCGCTGCGCGTGCTGGGTTCGGTCGGCGAACCGATCAACCCAGAAGCCTGGGAGTGGTACTTCAACGTCGTCGGCAACGGCAAGGTGCCGATCGTCGACACCTGGTGGCAGACCGAGACCGGCGGCATCCTGATCACGCCGCTGCCGGGCGCCACCGACCTCAAGGCCGGCTCGGCGACGCGGCCCTTCTTTGGCGTCAAGCCGCAGCTGGTCGACGGCGAGGGCAAGGTGCTGGAAGGGGCCGCCGACGGCAATCTCTGCATCACCGATTCCTGGCCGGGCCAGATGCGCACCGTCTATGGCGATCACGATCGCTTCGTGCAGACCTATTTTTCGACCTACAAGGGCAAGTACTTCACCGGTGACGGCTGCCGGCGCGACGCCGACGGCTACTATTGGATCACCGGCCGCGTCGACGACGTCATCAACGTCTCCGGCCACCGCATGGGCACGGCGGAAGTCGAATCCGCACTCGTCAGCCATGACAAGGTCTCGGAGGCCGCCGTCGTCGGCTATCCCCACGACATCAAGGGCCAGGGCATCTACAGCTACGTCACCTTGATGAAGGGCGTGGAGCCGACCGAGGAGCTGCGCAAGGAACTCGTCGCCCATGTCCGCAAGGAGATCGGCGCCATCGCCTCGCCCGACAAGATCCAGTTCTCGCCCGGCCTGCCCAAGACGCGCTCGGGCAAGATCATGCGCCGCATCCTGCGCAAGATCGCCGAGGACGATTTTGCCGCCCTTGGCGACACCTCGACGCTTGCCGATCCGGCCGTCGTCGATGACCTCATCGCCAATCGGCAAAACAAGAAGGGCTGACCCGTTTGATGGCTGCAGTGGGGGCGGTTACCGAACTCTGGCGCTATCCAGCAAGTTCGCTTGCCGGAGAGCGTCAGGACGCCATCCTCGTCGGACACGCGGGCATCGAAGGCGATCGCCTGTTCGGCCTCGTCGATGTCTCGGACAATGAGATCGCGCGGCCGGATCGCGACGTGAAATGGCACAAGGTGCCGCGCATCCGCACCCGACTGGCCAACGACCGGGAATTGGAGATCGCCGTCCCCGATGGCGACTGGCTGAGCGCACCCGGCGCCGAATGCGACAGCGCCGTTTCGGCCTATCTCGGTTTTGCCGCCTCGATCCGGCCGTTCGGCCGGGATAATGCGCCGCCGACCTATGCCGGTCCGGTCACCGCGGCCCGCTATACCAAGGCGCCGATCCACCTCTTGACCACCGCATCGCTGGCACGCTTGAAGGCGCTGCACCCTGAAGGCGTCCCCGATCCGCGCCGCTTCCGGCCCAACATCGTCGTCGACATGGCGGCGGTCGAAGGTTCGTTTCCCGAGACCGAATGGATCGGCCGCAAGCTCGCCATTGGCGACCTGCTGGTGACCGTCTCCGAACCGTGCCGCCGCTGCGGCTTCACCATCATCAGCCAGGACGGCTTCGAACACGATCCCGGCATCCTGCGCAACCTGGTCCGCCACAACGCGCATAATCTCGGCGTTTACTGCACGGTGGACAGGCCGGCCAGCGTTGAGATCGGCGCGCCGATGCGGTTCGTCTAGATCTTACTTCTCAGACCAGGCTGCGTGGCGGCATGATCCCCGCGCACCTCGTTGCAAGCTTGGCGCAGCGTGTAATACGCATGACAGAAAACGGCGTCATACAGACCTGGTGCGATCTGTCTTGCTGCCCGACACCTTGAAATCTCACCAACCGGAGTCCCGATGACCTCCCTACCCATTCTTGGCGCCGCCATGACGCTGGCCGACGTCGAAACCCACCGTGGCTGGCTTCTCGAAAAGCAGCGCGACCTGGAACTGCAGAGCTTCGCCGACGCTGATGTCCTCAATGGCGACTGGGCACCGCTCGCCACCCGCGCCAACAAGCTTCTCGACGGACATGAAGGGCGGCTCGGCATTCACGGGCCTTTCTGGGGCTTCACCATTGCCTCGCAGGACCCCGATATTCGCGATGTCGTGAGCAAACGCCTGGTCCAGGGTATCGAGGTTTGCGCCGCCATCGGCGCAACGCATATGGTCGTTCACAGCCCTTACACGACCTGGTCCTATAACAATCTCGACAACAATCCCGGCGAGCGGGAGAAGATCATCGAGTATTGCCATCTGACGCTGCGCGATGCCGTCAGGCAGGCCGAGAACATCGGCTGCACAATGGTCCTGGAAAACATCGAGGACAAGGACCCGCACATCCGCGTGGCGTTGGCGGATAGTTTCAAGTCGCCTGCGGTCGCCGTGTCGATTGATACCGGCCATGCCTATTACGCCCATGGCTCGACCGGTGCTCCGCCGGTGGACTACTATGTGCATGCCGCCGGCAACCGCCTGCGTCACGTCCATTTGCAGGATGCCGACGGCTATGCCGATCGCCATTGGAGCCTGGGTGAAGGCACGCTGCCATGGCGCTCGGTCTTTGCCGCGCTTGCCAAGCTCGAAAGCAATCCGCGCCTCATCATCGAGATCAAGGACAAGTCGAAGATCCCCGCTTCGGCGGCCTATCTCGCTTCGCTCGGCATTGCAGAGTGAGGCACTAGCCTGCCTCGCTATCGATACAAATCCGCGCGCGTCGGCGGCAGGCCGCTTAGGCCCCGCGCGCGCTTGGTGGCAACGGTCTGGAAAATCTGCGCCGAGCCGCGGTCGAAGGTGATCGAGCAGCCGGTCAGGTAAAGCAGCCACAGCCGCGCCTTGGGTTCGCCGACCTCGGCGATGGCCTCGTCGAAACGCGCATGCAGGCGCTCCGCCCACAGCCTGCAGGTGCGGGCATAGTGTTCGCGCAGATTCTCGACGTCGGCGATGAGAAAGCCATGCGCCTCGAGATTGCCTGTTGTCATGCCGATCGTGTCGACCTCGCCGCCGGGGAAGATGTATTTGATCAGCGCCTTGTATTCCGCGCCCTTGCGCAGCGTCTTCCGCGTGCCGCCCTTGCCACGGCGGGTGATGGCGTGATGCAGATAGATGCCGCCCGGCTTCAGCAGCCGGTGGACGGTCGAGAAATAGGTGGCGTGGTTGGCGAGGCCAACGGCCTCGAACATGCCGATGGACGAGATCTTGTCATAGCTGCCGTCGAGCTCGGTGTAGGATTTGATGTCGATGGTGATCTTGTCCTCCAGCCCTTCGGCGCGGATGCGCTCGCGCGCCAGAAGGGTCTGCTCCTCCGACAGCGAGACGCCATGGCCGATGGCGCCATAGTGCTTGGCGGCATGGATCAGCATCGCGCCCCAGCCGCAGCCTATGTCGAGCAGCCGGTCGCCCGGCTTCAGCCTGAGCTTGCGGCAGATATGGTCGAGCTTGTCTTTCTGCGCCTGGTCGATGCCGTTGGCGAAATCGGTGAAATAGGCGCAGGTGTAGACCATGCGCTCATCGAGGAAGAGCCGGTAGAAGGCGTTCGAAATGTCGTAGTGATGTTCGATCGCCTGCTTGTTGGAACCGCTAACGAAGGGATTGCGGCCGGCAAGATCGGCCCGTTTCGTCATCTGTCGTCGCGAGAACAGCACGGCGGGCAGGTCGCGCAGGATCGCCAGCTTCGGCAATGCCTTCAACCGCAGCTTTCCCTTCGAAGGCAAGGCGTAGAGATCGAACAGCGATCCGTCCTCGACGTCGATCGTCTTGGAAATCCACATCTCGAGCAGCGTCGAGAAATTCGGCCGGCGGGCCAGCTGCCAGACGATGTCCTGATCGTTGATGGCAAGCACCGGACCGCCAGCGGGACCGATCCGCTCCCCGGTCCACAGCCTGACGGCAAAGCCCGGCTTCAGGGCCTCGATCACCGTTCGGACGATGCGCGCTGCTCTTTCGGTGGCGTCCATGCCCCTTCCCCCACGGCCCAAGGGTGCAATCTTGTCCGTTTGAGCCGTGGACCGCAAGCCGAAGCACGCGGATCTGGGAGGGCTCCTTTTCCGGGCGGGGTGCCTTTTTTTGCATGGCACTTGTCATTTGCTGCGACGCACCCCATCATGTCTGTGTGTTCAACAAATCGAAAGGAGGTGATCCGATGTCGAGTGATTTCGTTTTCCAGAACGTGGCCTCGCAGGATTGCACTTTCGGGAAGCAGTCTTCCCGTTAAGGCGCGAGATGCGCGGCGGGTAACCCCAAGGGGTTGCAGCCACAGGCCGCGCCACGGACGGAAACACGGAAGGCCGCCAGCTTCGAAAGAAGCGGCGGCCTTTTCCTTTTGTGCTAAGTCCTACTTCGTCAACGCAAGGGTTTCGATGTTGCGGGCGATCGTCTGAAAGGCGGCATCCAGTTCGCCGCCGTCGGCGGCTTGGTAGAAGTGCTTGACCGAACCGGTATCGGGGCTGGCGCAACTCTGGAGTGTCGAAGCGGCATTCGGCTCATCGAGTTTGAAGCCGATCGTGAAAATCTCTATGCCTTTGTCACGCATGGCAGCACAGAGTTTTGTCGCCGCCGCGCGGGTCGTTTCCTTGCCGGCATCATTGTAAACCTCGCCAACGCTGGTGGCGTCGAAATAGGACAGGTTGAATTCGCCGTCCGTCATAAGGATCGCGTACTTGCCAACCTTCTTTGGATCGAACTTGGCTGGCCGCTGCGAAGCATTGAGCACGCTGCCCCAGCTTTCCGAGAGCATGTACCATGTCCACTGGACGCCGATATGGCCGCCGGTTCCGCCTGAAGCGACAAGATCCCTGATGACATTCTTGAGCGTGGCGGCATCGGCCGTCAAAGGGACGAGTGCCGCGACCGGGCAAGCGGCGGTGCGTGTGTTCGTGGCAAAGCCCGACAACAGAAAGTCACGATTGACCATGCTGGAGTCAGGACCCGCGTCAGAATACTGATCGGCCCCCTTGCGTTCGGTGGCGCAATTGTCAGGGCGCGGCGAAGCCGAAGCGAGCTGCGCGCTTGCATTGCCGGGCGCCTGCTTGCGCTGGCTGGCGTTGGCTTCGACGTAAACGCTGCTGACCGCAAGCTGACCCGCATTGACCGAATTGGCATAGGGCACGATGGAAACACGAACCCGTGGCTTGTTTGGATCCTGGCTGCCCAGGAAACTGTCCACCGCATTGGCCGCGGCGGTCTTCAGGTCCTTGATTTTCTGACCGGCCATCGAGCCGGTGACATCGAGCATCATCGCGACCTCGATGGTCTTGTCCGAATAAAGCGAAGTCGTCGAAGCGGTGACGCGCCTCGTATCGCCGCTACCGAAAATCGGGAAGAACAGGGGGACATCGACATGGGCGTCCACCTGCACCGTCTTGGCGATCTTGTCGACGACCAGCTGGTCAAGAACGATCTGGCCGGGCTGCAGAATTCCGGCGGTGTCATTGGCGTCAAGGAAAGCCTTCACCGACTTGTTGGCATCGGCTTCCTTGATGACACCAGTCGTCAAGTCCCGCGCAGTTGACGTGACAGCGGCGTCGACCACGCCCTGCAGGCTCGATCTGGCGTTGTAGAGCTGCGCGATGTTGACCGAGAACCCGGCGGTTAGCGCCAAGACCGAGGCAGCAAGGCTGAACAGGATTGCGAAATTTCCACCGCTGTGTCTGGCGAACCCGCCGACCGCGTGAACAAGACCCCCGTAATTCCGCATCCAACAGCCTCCGCATGCCTCGGCCTCGTCGCCGCAATGAAGGCAATGCAGGATTCCAGCCGGACGACGCGCGCAACGCGCCAGAACCGGCTCATAGTTCTCAACCCGTTGTTTTTACTGGATTTCGCTCTTTACAAAGGTGAATGACCGGTAAACGGGGAAACGCGGCTTCGGCCGTGTTTACGAACCGCTTACCATGCTCGAATCCTGGCAATCGCGGAACGCTCGGCGACGTCCTGTTGCGGCACAGGCCTGCTGTGCCGAAGCGGACCAACTGTCCCGCGATTGCGGGGACGCTAAACGGTGCGAAGGACTACGCCAGCATCTGCGCGCTGGCCGTCCTGTCGATGCCGTGATGGGGCGGATTGAACAGATTGCCTTCCTGTTCATAGGTCCAGACCTTGAACAGGCTGAGCCGATGCGGGCCAAAGCTGTGCAGCAGTGGCACGTCGGTGGCGTCGCGACCGCGCGCGATGACGACGCGGCCGGTCCTGGGCTGGTTATGGCGTGGATCGAACGTGTACCACTTGCCGTCGAGGAAGACCTCCATCCAGGCCGAGAAATCCATCGGCGCCGGATCGGCCGGCACGCCGATGTCGCCGAGATAGCCGTTCACATAACGCGCCGGAATGTTCATGCAGCGGCAGAGCGTGATCGCCAGATGGGCGAAGTCACGGCACACACCAACCCGTTCCTCATGCGCTTGCGCGGCCGTACGGGTCGAGCGCGCGTAGCCATAGCCGAAAGACAGCCGGTTATGGACATAGTCGACGACCGCCTGCACCCGCGCCCATCCCGCGGGAACTTGACCGAACAATTGCCAAGCCATCCCGCTGAGATGATCGGTCTCGCAATAGCGGCTGCCCAGGAGATAGATCAGGGCTTCGTCGGGCAACTCCGCCACCGGTACTTCCCTGGCGAGCGTATTGACCTCATCCGTCTCGCCACCGTCTTCGACGACGGCATCATAAAGGATACGAAAGCCGCCGGCGGGAGCGGTAAAACGGCGGCAGGCGTTGCCGTGCACATCCTGGTAGAGCTTCGTCGGCACCGAGGGCGATGTCAGAACGCGCGTTTGCCGCTTGATATCGGCCTGCCTGTCCTTGTGGATCTCGAGCAGCGAAATCACAGGAGTGGCTTCGGTGCATTCAATGGCGATTTCGTAGCCGAGCCGGATCAGCATTGCAGGTCCCCTTCGATCGTCAGGAAAACAGTTTTGGTCAAACGTCGCAGGTTTGCAGTGGTTCCCTGGACCGTCGAAAAGACGCGGCCGCGCCTTCCCATTAAAGCGCCTGGACGTTACGGTTGGGCGCTCCCTCGACACCTTCCCTATTTCAAGGAAAATCATGTTTGCTGGCAGAAAGTTTGCCGCCTTCCTCTTCGACATGGACGGCACCGTCATCAATTCCATCGCCTCGGCCGAGCGGGTCTGGAGCGATTGGGCGCGCCGCCATGGCCTCGACGTCGCCGCCTTCCTGCCGACCATCCATGGCGTGCGCGCGATCGAGACGGTCGGCCGCCTTGGCCTCCCAGGCGTCGACCCGGCGCACGAAGCCGACGTGCTGCTGAAGGCAGAGGCCGCCGATCTGGATGGCATTCTCCCGATTACTGGTGCCGTGGCGTTTCTCAAGGCGCTGCCGCCGGAACGCTGGGCGATCGTCACCTCGGCGCCGCGCTCGCTGGCGCTTGCACGCATGAAGGTTGCCGGCATTCCCGTCCCCGCAGTGCTCGTTGCCGCGGAAGATGTTTCGCGCGGCAAGCCGGCGCCGGACTGCTTCCAGCTTGGTGCAAAACAGCTGGGCGTCGACGCGCGCGACTGCCTGGTGTTCGAGGATGCTCTGGCCGGCATCGCGGCGGCCGAGGCGGCGCAAGCTTCGGTCATGGTGATCAACGCCACGCACCAGCATCCAATCGCGACGCCGCATCCCGCGATTGCGGGTTACGACAATGTTGGCATCACCGTGGATGAGCGCGGCTGGCTTGCACTGGAGCCTCGGCGCAATGCCGCCTAGATCAATCCCTAAAAATCGCTGGTAAGGCCTTTGACTTCCCAGTCGCCATAGCGGCCGGGCTCCTTGCCGCCACGGCCGCCGATCTCCTTCGGCAGCGTGGCTTCTTTCTCGCGGTATGCGGTGCGCCGTGCCTCGGCCTCGGCCAGCGCGCGACGGGCGGCAGGTGTCAGCTCTTTTGGCAACGCGTCGTCATCCGAGCCGGCGGGCGTTTTACTGGTTTCATCGGTCATGCGATATTCCCCGCAGATTGAAACAGGGGCAGGCGTTTCCCATCATATAGCCATGAACCCAGGACGATCGACCCCTTTTCACAGCTATCTGGACAGGAGCAGACGATGAACACCATTCGCACCGCCATGCTTCTGGCCGCCATGACGGCACTGTTCATGGGCGTCGGCTTCCTGATCGGCGGCTCGGGCGGCATGATGATCGCTCTGGTGATCGCCGCCGGCACCAATCTGTTCAGCTACTGGAATGCCGACAAGATGGTGCTGTCGATGAACCATGCCGTCGAGGTCGACGAGAAGAACGCGCCGGAATATTACGCCATCGTCCAGGCATTGGCCAAGCAGGCCGGCCTGCCGATGCCCAGGACCTATCTGATCGACAATCCGCAGCCGAACGCCTTTGCCACCGGCCGCAACCCGCAGAATGCGGCGGTCGCCGCCTCCACCGGCCTGTTGCAGCGACTGACCCATGAAGAGGTCGCGGCGGTGATGGCGCACGAGCTCGCCCATGTCCAGCATCGCGACACGCTGACCATGACCATCGTCGCCACCTTTGCCGGCGCCATCTCGATGCTGGGCAATTTCGCCTTTTTCCTCGGCGGCAACCGCAACAACAACAGCCCGTTCGGCTTTGTCGGCGTGCTGGCGGCGATGATCGTGGCGCCCTTTGCCGCCATGATCGTGCAGATGGCGGTCAGCCGCACCCGCGAATACGAGGCCGACCGGCGCGGCGCCGAAATCTGTGGACACCCGCTGTGGCTGGCGTCCGCCCTTGACAAGATCGCCCGTGGAGCAGAACGCATCCCCAACCCTGATGCCGAGCGCAATCCGGCGATGGCGCATCTCTTCATCATCAATCCCCTGCACGGCGAGCGTATGGACAGCCTGTTCTCCACCCACCCGAGCACCGACAACCGCATCGCCGCGCTTCAGGCGATGGCACGTGACATGGAGGACGGGACCATCAAGACCGCTCCGCGCCAAGCACCCGCGCAGCGGCAGGCCGAGGAACAACAGCAGTCCGGCCCGTGGGGCCAGGCTCCGCAGCCTGAACAGTCGGCGGAACCGGCCAAGCCCAAGCCCAATCCGTGGGGTCGCAACCCGACCGGGCCCAAGGGCCGGTGGTCGTGAGCGTGGGAGATCCTCGACGCACAGGCTCAGGCGATCAGGACCACAAGGACGGCGGCGAATTCGTTGCCGGTCTCGCAGCCCGTAAGGCAGCGGCACGCCTGCTTGCCGCCGTCATCGACGCCAGGACGCCTTTGGACGGACTGACCGACCACGAGAACGGCCACCCCCAATACAAGGCGCTCGATCTGCGCGACCGTGGCCTGGTGCGCGCCATCCTGGTCACCGCACTACGCTTCCGCATGACCATCACGGGGCTGCTGGCGCGCAGGCTGGAAAAGCCGCTACCGCCCAATGCCACCGCTTTGTCCCACATACTGCATGTGGCGGCAGCGCAAATCCTGTTCCTCGACATTCCCGACAGCGCCGCTGTCGACCTGGCGGTCACCCACGCAAAGTCCGATCCGCGCACGCAGCGCTTCTCCGGCCTCGTCAACGGCGTGCTGCGCACGCTCGCGCGCGCCAAGGAAACCGAGCTGCCTGCGGCCCTTGCCGCCACCGACGAAGCGCCAAAATGGTTTTCCGATCGGCTGAAGAACACCTACGGCGCCGATAAGGCGAAGCTAATTCTCGAAGCCCATCGCGTTGAGGCGCCAGTCGACTTCTCGGTCAAGGCCGATCCCGAACTCTGGGCCGAAAAACTCGGCGGCATCGTGCTGCCGACCGGCACGGTGCGCGTGGAAAATCTTGCCGGCGCCGTCACCGAACTGCCCGGCTTCGCGGAGGGTGCCTGGTGGGTCCAGGATGCGGCGGCCAGCCTGCCGACACGGCTGCTCGGCGATGTCAGGGGATTGCGTGTTGCCGACCTCTGCGCCGCACCCGGCGGCAAGACCGCCCAGTTGATCCTTGCCGGCGCCAGGGTCACCGCCGTCGACACCTCGAAGAACCGGCTGGCACGGCTGACACAGAATCTCGACCGCCTTGGCCTCTCCGCCGACATCGCCCAGGCCGACCTCCTAAAATACGAGCCGGAAGAACTGTTCGACGCCGTGCTGCTTGATGCGCCGTGCTCGTCCACCGGCACGGTACGCCGGCATCCCGACGTGCCATGGACCAAGACGGCGGCCGATGTCGAAAAGCTCGCCGACCTGCAAAGGCGGCTGCTTGCCCGTGCGGTCACGCTGGTCAAACCCGGCGGACGGATCGTCTTTTCCAATTGTTCGCTCGACCCGCTCGAAGGCGAGGATCTCTACAGCGCTTTCCTCAAAGGGACGCCTGATATGGTTGACGATCCGCTGCGGCAAGGCGAGATCGCCGGCATCGATTCGTTCCTTACGAAACAAGGCACACTGCGCACCACGCCCGCCGATCTCGACCTCGGTGAGCCGGCGCGTTCGGGCCTGGACGGCTTCTTCGCCGCACGTATGCGTCGAGCCGGATAAGGGCTCAACTCACAGGATTTGCTGACTTTTTTAGGGAGGGTGTGGGGCGCCTAGCCCCTCCCCAGGAATTCGCCTTCGCACGACTCGTTCAATCATGTAAACTCGGCGCCGGGGTAGAGGACGTTCAGGAGGGGTTTTGGCACTTGCTGCCGGCAACACGACGCGTCTGTGGACGCTCGTCGCGAAGGAGTTCTGGCGCAAGACGCGCCGGCGCCTCCGTGCCGGGCCTGTCTATCGCTGGCGCTATTCCGGCCGCACGCCCGAACGCGTCCTGATCGCGCCGCCGGACCTGCGCCTCGCCGACCCGCAGATCGCGCTTGAGATTTATTACGGCCGCTATCCCCTGTCCGGGCATCTGGTCGAAACCGGCGGCAAATCTCCATTCCAGATCAATGTGCCCAATCATGGCTGGCAAAAGACGCTGCATGGCTTTCGCTGGCTGCGCCACATGCGCGCCGCCGGCACCGAGCTTGCCGCCGCCAACGCCCGCGCGCTGGTATCCGACTGGATCGCCATGCACGGCAACAACATTGCCGGCGTCGCCTGGGAGCCAGGCACGACGGCAAAGCGCATCATCACCTGGCTCCAGCACTCCTCCGTCGTGCTGCAGGGGGCCGAGTTCCCCTTCTACCGCGCCTTCCTGAAATCGCTGGCTGTCCAGATCCGCTACCTCAGGTCGATGGCGCGCGAAATGCCCGACGGCAAGGACCGGCTGCGCGCCCGCATCGCGCTGGCCTTCGCCGCCCTATCCCTGCCGGCACCAGCCTCGGCTCTGCGCGGCGCCACCCGCAACCTCGCCGATGAACTCAACCGCCAGATCCTCGCCGATGGCGGCCATATCTCGCGCAATCCGATGGCGGTTCTGGAAATCCTCGCCGACCTGTTGCCGCTGCGGCAGACCTATGCCAACCAGGCAGAAACCCCGCCGCAGGCGCTGATCGGCGCCATCGACCGCATGCTGCCGGCGCTGCGCTTCTTCCGCCACCAGGACGGCAGCCTCGCCCGCTTCAACGGCATGGGCGCCACCATCCATGACCGCATCGCCACCATCTTGCGCCATGACGACACCGCCGGGGCGCCGCTGCTGCACGCGCCGCATTCGGGCTATGAGCGGCTGTCGATGGGTGGCACGACCGTCATCGCCGACACCGGCCTGCCGCCGCCGGTCGACGTGTCAAACGCAGCGCATGCCGGCTGCCTCGCCTTCGAACTGTCGTCCGGTCGCCAGCACTACATCGTCAATGCCGGCATCGACACCTATGGCGCCGCCGAGTTCCGGCCGCTGGCGCGCGCCACCGCCGCGCACTCGACCGCCACCATCAACGACACCTCCTCGGCTCGCTTCAGCCATTCGATACGGGTCAACGACCTGCTCGGCTCGCCGTTGATCGGCGGCCCGCAGCACGTGCAGTGCAAACGCATCGACCAGAAGGGCGTTCACGGTTTCGTCGCCCGCCATGACGGCTATGTCCCGCGCTTCGGCTTCCTGCACGAGCGCGAGCTGAAGCTTTCCTCCAATGGCAACGTGCTGGCGGGCAGGGACCGGTTCCAGCGGCCCGGCAATGCCGCGATCCGCAACAATGGCCGTGACTTCGTCACCGTGCGCTTCCATGTCCATCCCGACATCAACCTGCTGCAGGACGAGCACGATCGTCTGGTCCTGGCCGCCGATCAGGCCGATACCTGGGTATTCACCTGCGCGGAAGTCGTGCCTGAGGTCGAGGAATCGATCTATTTCGCCGGCCTTGGCGGCCCGCGCCGTAGCCGGCAGATCGTGCTTGCCTTCAAGGCCTCGGAAGTGACCGAAGTCCACTGGCAGCTGACCCGCACCAGCATCGCCGGTTATCCCGAAAACAACTGAGCGCGCCAGCCAGGCAGGCTTCCGGTTTGATTTCCCGATGTCTTGTGCTACGGCGCGGGGCATCCATCACACCAGCCGTGAAAGGCCGCCAGCCCATGGCCGTCGCCGCCAAGAACATTCCCGCACCGGACCTCGTTCCTGTCCGCCGTGCCTTGCTCTCCGTTTTCGACAAGACCGGCCTCATCGACTTCGCCACGGCCTTGGCCGCGGCCGGTGTCGAACTGGTCTCGACCGGAGGCACCGCCAAGGCGATCGCCGAGGCCGGCCTGGCGGTGCGCGACGTCTCCGAGCTCACCGGTTTTCCCGAGATCATGGACGGCCGCGTCAAGACGCTGCACCCCTCGGTGCATGGCGCGCTGCTTGGCGTGCGCGACGACCCCGAGCACGCGGCGGCGATGCGCAAACACCACATCGAACCGATCGATCTTCTCGTCTCCAATCTCTATCCGTTCGAGGAAGTCCGTCGCTCCGGCGCCGACTATGCCGCGATCGTCGAGAACATCGACATTGGCGGCCCGGCAATGATCCGCGCCTCGGCCAAGAACCACGCCTATGTCGCCATCGTCACCGACCCAGGCGATTATGCCTCGGTGCTGAACGCACTGGAGATGAACATCGGCTCGCTGTCGCTGGATTTCCGCAAGAAGCTGGCGGCCAAGGCCTTTGCCCGCACCGCCAGCTATGACGCGGCGATTTCCGGCTGGTTCGCCGAAGCGCTGGAGATCGAGCATCCGACCTGGCGCGCCTTTGGCGGCAGGCTGGCCGAGGTGATGCGCTACGGCGAGAACCCGCACCAGAGCGCGGGTTTCTACGTCAATGGCGACAAGCGGCCGGGCGTCGCCACGGCACGGCAGTTGCAGGGCAAGCAGCTCTCCTACAACAACATCAACGACACCGACGCCGCCTTCGAACTGGCCGGCGAGTTCGATCCCGACCACTCTGCGACGGTGGCGATCATCAAGCACGCCAACCCTTGCGGCGTCGCTGAAGGCACCTCGCTGAAGGAAGCCTATGCCAAGGCGCTCGCCTGCGACCCGGTCTCCGCCTTTGGTGGCATCGTTGCTGTGAATCGCACCCTCGACGCCGAGGCGGCGGAGGAAATCGTGAAAACCTTCACCGAGGTGATCATCGCGCCCGATGCGACAGATGAGGCTGCCGCAATCGTCGCGGCAAAGAAGAACCTACGCCTGCTGGTCACCGGCGGCCTGCCGGACCCGCGTTCGGCCGGCACGACGGTCAAATCCGTCGCCGGCGGCCTGCTCGTCCAGGGCCGCGACAATGCCGTGATCGATGACCTCGAACTGAAGGTGGTGACCAAACGCGCACCGACGCCGGCCGAGATGGCCGATCTCAAATTTGCCTTCCGCATCGCCAAGCACGTCAAGTCGAATGCCATTGTCTATGCCAAGGATGGCGCCACTGTCGGCATCGGCGCCGGCCAGATGAGCCGGGTCGATTCGTCCCGCATCGCCGCCCGCAAGGCGCTCGACGCGGCGGAGGCTGCAGGCATGACCGAGCCGCTGACCAAGGGCTCGGTGGTCGCCTCCGACGCCTTCTTTCCCTTTGCCGATGGTCTGCTGACCGCAGTCGCAGCCGGAGCCACCGCCGTCATCCAGCCGGGTGGTTCGATGAATGACAAGGATGTCATCGCCGCCGCCGATGAACATGGCATCGCCATGGTGTTTACGGGCGTGAGGCACTTCAGGCACTAAGCGCCCTCTTCCTTCTCCCCTTGCGTGAGGAGGAAGAGACGCTCCTAGTCCGCCGGCCGATCCGCCGGATACGGCGTCCTGACCAGGATCGCCATGCCGATGGCCAGGAACAGGATGATGACAGCCATGCCGAGCCGCGCCGAGCCGCTGAGCGCGGTAATCGTCGCCACCAGGAATGGCGCCAGGAAGCTGGTCGCACGCCCGGCCAGCGCGTAGATGCCGAAATAGCGGCCGGATTCCGCGGCCGTGACACTGCGCGCCATGTAGGAGCGCGACGATGCCTGCACCGGCCCGAAAGCCAGGCCGATCAGCAAGCCGTACATAATGTAGGCCTTCTCGGCCGCCGTGCCGAACAGCCCGCCTGAATCGGTGGTCGAAAGCTGGATCAGGCCGAGCAGCGTGAAGCCTGGGCCGGTCGAGACGACGCCGACGGTGGCGACCGACAGCAAGACCAGCGCAATCATCACCACCGCCTTCGAGCCAAGCGCGGTGTCGAGCCGGGCCGCGATCCAGCAGCCGAAGATGGCGACGACGTTGAGGATGATGCCGAACATGCCGATCTCGGTGATCGACCAGTGGAACATGCCCGCCGCGAACGTGCCGCCCAGCGCCAGCAGGGCGTTGACGCCGTCCTGATAGATCATGCGGGCAACGAGGAAGCGGAAGATGCCGCCGCGCCTGCGCACCTCGGCCAGCGTCGATTTCAGTTCCGACAGGCCTTCGCGCACCGCCGGCCCGATCGGGATGCCCTTGATGGCATCCGGCGTGAAGAAGAACATCGGCAGGATGAACAGGAAGTACCAGCCGGCCGACAGCGGCCCAGTGGCGCGCGCATCCTCGCCGAGCTTCGGGTCGAGCCCGAACAGCGGGTTGATGCCGATGATCGTCTTGCCGGTCTCGGGCGAGCCAGCCAGGCACGTAACGACGAAGATCAGCGCAATCATGCCGCCGAGATAGCCGAGGCCCCAGGCCATGTTGGAGATGCGGCCGATCTCGCTCTTCGGCACCAGCCGCGGCATCATGGAATCGTTGAACACGGTGGAGAATTCGGCGGCCACCGAGGCCAGCGAGAACAGCGCCACGATCAGGAACAGGTTCGAGCCTGGCGCTGCAAACCAGAGCAAGGTGAGGCTGCAGATCTTGATCGCGGCGAAAAAACCGATCCACGGCTTGCGCGGCCCGGTCTGGTCGGCGATCGAACCAAGGATCGGCGACAATATCGCGATGACCAGCCCGGCGGCGGCGATGCCGTAACCCCAGACAGCCTGGCCGGTGACTGGATCACTCGCCATGCGCGAGACGAAATAGGGGCCGAAGATGAAGGTGGTGACGACGGTGAAGAACGGCTGCGCCGCCCAGTCGAAGAACATCCATCCCCAGATGCCGCGCCCGGATGCACGCTGCACTGTCTCTACCGCCATGATGATTCCCCCGGCCGCGCCCGCATCGGGCGCCATGTCTGCATTTTTTTCATGACCGCGCAAATGCGGCCGGCTTGCTGCCCGCAACCGCTGTCGAGCAGCCGAAGAAGAAGCGTTTGAATTCGACGTGCAGCCCTTCCGCCCGCAGCATTTCGGCAAAGGCGGAGGCGTCGCCGAAATTGGTCGAGTAGGTGCCGATCCTCGCGAAATCCTGCGCGCCCCTGAGCAGCGTTCTTTCGATCAGTGGCAGCATGACCTTCAAGTGGAAGAGATAAAGCGGTCTCAACCACCACCCTTTCGGGTCGGACGCTTCGATCATGCAAAAAACGCCGCCAGGCTTGAGGCAGTGCGCGACCAGCTTGGCGAGTTTGGCATGCTGCGCGCCATTGAAGGTCTTCAGTCCGAACGTGGAAATGATGAAATCGGCGCTTTCTTTCGGCAGGTCGCTGGCCAGAACGTCGTCCTCGATGAAGGCGATCTCGTGGGCACGGTGCGCGTGCAGGCGTTCCATGGCGCGCTGATGCATTCCCGACGAGATGTCGACGGCCGTTATCGAACCAATACCGGGAAAGCGTTTGAGCAAATGCGGCCAGACCTCGCCGGTGCCGGCCATCAGATCGTAGCCCTTCGGCTCCGAAGCAGGCGGCTCGGGCATCAGCTCGACGCATTGCCGGCGCCAGCGCTCGGTAAAGCCGAATGAACATATCCAGCTGAAGGTGATGTACTGGTCGGAACAACGATCGAAGACACCTTTGACGAACACCGGGTCGTAGATGTCTTCGCTCATCGTTGGTTCATCATCTCAAGCCAAGCGGCCACAAGGAACACCCAGCTGACCTGTCGCCCGACGCTCGCCCGATGACCTCTGGTCAAACCGCTACATCCCTGTCAGATCGCTCATCAAACCGGACGCCACCGACAGCCGCGACACGGTGATGTCGCCGCCTTCAGTCAGCGCCTGCAGCCGCTCGCGGATGCGCGCCACCCGCTCGCCACCGGCCTCGAGCCAGGCCGCCACCGGGTCCGCCGTCTTGGCATGGCCGGTGAGTGCCGCCACCGCAATGCCACGCCGCGCCGCACCGATCGTGTCGGTGGCCCGCGACAAAGCGAGCTGATCATAATAGTCCGACGGCGTGATCGAGCGTGCCGCATCCTCGACGCGCGGAATACGGAAGGCATCGCTGACCGCAAAGAACGCCTTGGCAGCGGCGACGATGTCGGCATTTGCCAACCGCGCGGTCAGCGCGATGTCGGGGATCAGTTCCGCTACCTCGCTCAGCGCCAGCTGCTCGGCGAGCTTTTCCGGAGCGCCGGCCTTGAAGAGCCCGTGCCGCTTCTCCTCGATGCGCTCCCGCGAAAACGCCGGCAGCAGCGAAACCAGCTTGGGCTCCAGCGCCTTGCGCGCGTCCTGCAGTTCGGCGATGCGCTCGCTTAGGGGTGCCGTACCGGCATCGTTCTTCAGGTACCAGCCGCTGGTCACGAAGATCAGCCGGCTGACCATCTGGTAGAGATCGAGCTGCACCTGGCCGTCGATCTGGTTGTCGAGCGCGTCGATCTCGCGATAGAGCGCCGGCAAGGCAAAGCCGTCACGCACCACGGCGAAGGTGCGCACCACGTCGGCGGCGGTGCGCCCCGTGGCTTCCTGCAGCCGGTTGACGAAGGACGGTCCGCCGCGATTGACCAAATCGTTGGCGACGACGCGGGCGATGATCTCGCGGCGCAGCCGGTGGCCGTGGATCTCGGTAGCGTATTTCTTCGCCATCCGGTCGGGGAAATAGCCCATCAGGTCGCGGTCGAAATGCGCATCGTCAGGCACGTCGCTGGCGACGATGTCGGAGAACAGCACGATCTTGGCATAGGCGAGCAACACGCCGAGCTCGGCCCGGGTCAGCGGTTCGCCGCGCGCCTCGCGTTCGGCAAGGGCCGCCGGCGACGGCAGCGTCTCGACCACGCGATCGAGCAGGCCGCGCGCTTCCAGCGCCGTCATGAAACGGCTCTGATGCGCGATGTCGGCGAGGCCGCGCTTGCGGGCGATCGAAAGCGCCAGCGTCTGCTGGTAGTTGTTGGACAGCACCAGGCCGCCAACCTCGTCGGTCATCTCGGCCAGCAGCTTGTTGCGTGCCGGCCTGGTCAACGAGCCCTTGCGCATGGCCGACGCCAGCGCGATCTTGATGTTGACCTCGACGTCGGAACAATTGACGCCGCCCGAATTGTCGATGGCGTCGGAATTGCAACGCCCACCATTCAGGCCGAACTCGATGCGCGCGCGCTGCGTGACGCCGAGATTGGCGCCCTCGCCGATCACCTTGGCGCGCACGTCGAGCGCGGTGATGCGGATGGCGTCGTTGGCACGGTCGCCGACCTCGGCGTTGGTTTCGGTCGATGCCCTGAGATACGTGCCGATGCCGCCGAACCACAGGAGGTCGACCGGCGCCTTGAGGATGGCGGTCATGATCTCGACCGGCGTGGCGGTCGTCTTCGCCAGGCCAATCGCAGCCGCTGCGGCAGCCGGCAAGGTGATCGACTTCTGGCTGCGCGAGACGATGACGCCGCCTTCCGACAGCTTGGTCTTGTCGTAATCCTGCCAGCTCGAACGCGGCAGAGCGAACATGCGCTCGCGCTCGGCCATCGAGGCCGCCATATCCGGATCGGGATCGATGAAGATGTCGCGATGGTCGAAGGCGGCGATCAGCCTGGTCTTCGGCGACAACAGCATGCCATTGCCGAACACGTCGCCGGACATGTCGCCGACACCGACGACGGTGAAGGGCGAGGTCTGGATGTCGCGGTTGATCTCGCGGAAATGCCGCTTGACCGCTTCCCAGGCGCCCTTGGCGGTGATGCCCATCTTCTTGTGGTCGTAGCCGGCCGAGCCACCGCTGGCGAAGGCATCGTCGAGCCAGAAGCCATGCTTCTCCGAGATGGCGTTGGCGGTGTCGGAGAAGGTCGCCGTGCCCTTGTCGGCGGCAACGACGAAATAGGGATCATCAGGGTCGCGCCTGATGACGCCGGCTGGCGGAATGACACCGTCCAGCCCGATATTGTCGGTGATCGACAACAGGCTGGAGACGAAATTCTTGTAGGCCGAGGTGCCGGCCTCGAATATCGCGTCACGGCTACCACCTGCCGGCAGGCGCTTGGGGAAGAAGCCGCCCTTGGCGCCGACTGGCACGATGACGGCGTTCTTGACCTGCTGCGCCTTGACCAGGCCGAGCACCTCGGTGCGGTAGTCCTGGGCGCGGTCCGACCAGCGCAAGCCGCCCCGCGCCACCGGGCCGAAACGCAGATGCAGCCCCTCGACCTCGGAACCGTAGACATAGATCTCGCGCCATGGCCGTGGCGCCGGCAGTCCTTCGACCGCATGCGAGTCCAGCTTGATCGCCAGCGACTGGCCCTTGGCTTTCGTATCGGCAACGAAATGATTGGTGCGCAGCGAGGCTTCGATCAGATTGAGATAGCGGCGGATGATGGTGTCGTCATCGATGTTGGGCACATCTTCGAGCGCATCCTTGATCTTGGCCTTGAGGTGCTTTGCCGCCACCACGCCTTCGCCCTCGGCCGTCGGGCCAAGCCTTGCGATGAACAGCGCGTGCAGGCCGCGCGCGATGTCGGGATAGCGGTTGAGCGCGGCTGCGATGAAATCCTGGCTTTGCGGGATGCCGACCTGCTGCAGATATCGGCCATAGGCGCGCAGGATGGTGATCTCGCCGGACCAAAGGCCGGCGGTCTGGGCCAGGCCGTTATAACCGTCATTGTCGACGTCGCCGCGCCAGACCGACAGGAACGCGTCTTCGAACAGCGCGCCGCCATCGGCGAGGTCGATCGGCTTGCCGTAGCTGTTCTCCAGTTCCATGTCGTGGATGAAGACCAGGCCGGACTGCTCGTCGCCGACCTCGAAGGTGCGCTCGCTGATGACGCGGAAGCCGATGTTTTCCAGCACCGGCACCCGCCGCGACAGCGCCACCGGGCTGCCATGGTGATAGATTTTCAGCGCCGCCTGATGCGGCTTCTGCTCGGCATGGCGATAATAGTCGATGGCGATCGGATTGCTGGCGCTGATTTTTGCAATGCGCCCGGCGTCGTTCAGCGCCACCGCCGCGCTGAACGAATCCCGGTAGCTTTCAGGCAGCCGCGCGGCGATGGCCGTCAACGCCTGGTCGCCGCCATCGGCGTCCGCCGCGTCGGAAAGGGCATCCTCCCAGGTGCGCACGATGTCGCGGATCGCCGCCTCGATCGTCGCCTGCTCGATCTTCGGCGTCTTGCCGCCGGAGCGGCCGATGATGAAATGCACACGCGCCAGCCCGCCCTCGGGGAAGGCCGGGTAGTAGGCCGACAGCCGGCCCTCGAACACGGTTTTCAGATAGGCGCCGATCTTCTCGCGCACGACGCTGTCGTAGCGGTCGCGCGGCACGAAGACGAGGATCGAGACGAAACGGTCGAACTGGTCGGCGCGCACCAGCGCCCGCACGCGTGGGCGTTCGACCAGGCCGAGAATGGCCGCGGCATGTTTCCTCAGGATCGGCACCGGCACCTGGAACAATTCGTCGCGCGGATAGCTCTCCAGCACGTTGATCAGCGCCTTGCCGGAATGATCGTGCCGGTCGAAGCCGGACTTGGCGATGATGGTTTCGGCCTTGGACCGGAGATACGGGATTTTCATCACCGAGCGCGTGTAGGCGGTCGAGGTGAACAGGCCGACGATGCGCAGTTCGCCGGCAAGCGTGCCCTTGGGAGTGTAGGTCTTGACGCCGATGTAATCGAGATAGATGCGGCGATGCACGGAAGACTTGGCATTGGCCTTGGTGACGATCAGCGGTTCCGGCCCATGCAGGAAGGCGCGGATCTCGGGCGTCGTCGTCACCGCTTCGGTGCCGCGCCGCAGCACCAGCACGTCGGGATCGCCGAGGATGCCAAGGCCCGGCTTGTCGGCGCGCTCCAGATTGCCGCTTTCCTCGCCGCCGGTGTATTTAAACTCGCGCATGCCGAGGAAGGTAAAATTGTCGTCGCGCAGCCATTCCAGGAAGGCGATCGCCTCGGCCACGCTCTTCTTGTCGAGCGGCACCGCCGAATAGCGGAATTCCGAGATCGCCTGATCAAGCCTGGCCAGCATCGGCCGCCAGTCGTTGACGGCGGCGTGAACCTGGCCGAGCATCTTGCGCAGCCGCTCGGTCAAACCGTTCGCCGCCTCCGCCGTCAGCCGCGGGATATGCACGTGGATGACGCTCAGCCGGTCGTGATTGCCGTCGTCCTTGGCGAAATTGCCGTCGCCTAGGATTTCCTCGACGCCGCCTTTGCCGTGGCGCACGGTGATGACCGGGTGGGTGACCAGCGTCGGCTCACCTGATGTCTCGGTGATCTCGCCGAGGATGGAATCGAACAGGAACGGCATGTTGTCGTTGACGACGGTGATGACCGTCACCGGCCGGCCCTCGCGGGTGACGCCCGAATCGGCATCGACGGCAACGACGCACTCGCCCTTCTTGTGGCCGGTGACCGCTTGGCCGGCGAGATCGGCGGCGCGTTCGAGGGCGGCCGCGTCATAGGTGGCGATGTCTTCCGCGGGCGCGCGGGCGAGCAGATAGTCGGCAAGCCTGGCTGGCCTTTCCTCCGTCTTTGTCGCGGATGTGGCTTTTTTCTTCGGCTTAGCTGCGGATTTCACGCTGGCCATGACGCTATTCCCTCCCGTCGAATGCTTTTACGACTATCGTAGCAGATGACCGCTGTTTGGCGACAAAGGTTTGACGGCTTGCCAAGAATTATCGGAATTCGGCGGCAAGGCAGTGCCCAAAGAGGAGAAATGACCCATGACCGGCAAAATTTCAGCGCTTGACCTGGCCTCGGGAGAGCTAAGCGACGCGACGAAAACCTATTTCGCCAAATGCGAGGAGAAGCTCGGGCTCGTTCCCAACGTGCTCAAGGCCTACGCCTTCGACGACAAGAAGCTGCGCGCCTTCACCGATATGTACAATGATCTGATGCTGGGGGTATCAGGCCTGTCGAAGCTGGAGCGCGAGATGATCGCGGTCGTCGTCTCCTCCATCAACCATTGCTACTATTGCCTGACCGCGCATGGCGCGGCGGTGCGCCAACTGTCCGGCGACCCGGCGCTCGGCGAAATGATGGTGATGAATTTCCGCGCCGCCGCGCTGTCACAGAGGCAAACAGCGATGCTCGAATTCGCCGTCAAGCTGACTGAGGAGCCGGCTAAGATCGTCGAGGCTGACCGGGACGGCCTGCGTCAGGCCGGCTTCAGCGACCGTGACATCTGGGACATCGCCTCGACCGCCGCCTTCTTCAACATGTCGAACCGGGTGGCGGCGGCAATCGACATGCGGCCAAACGATGAATACCACGTCATGGCGCGGTGAGGTTTTAGGATCGCGCCGCAATCGCCGCGGCAGCGCCGGCCATCGTCGTGGCGCTGATCCGGTTGGCGATCTTCATGGCGCGTTTGCTCTTCAGCAGCTTGCGCGCCTGCGAGGCGGCGAGCACCCAGGCGAGATCGATGGCGATTAAAACCACCGCCATGGTCGCCGTCAGCTCGACCCAGCCAACAATGCTGACCGAAGCAAGGTCGATGATGGTCGGCAGCAGCGCCAGGTAGAACATCATGATCTTGGGATTGCCGAGCGTCACGGCCATGCCGGCGAAGAACAGCTTCGCCGGCGAATCCTCGCGCGGCATCTCGCCTTCTTTCGCGTCGACAGGCGCCGTCCACATCTTCCAGGCGAGGTAAGCGAGATAGATAACGCCGACCCATTTCACGACAACAAAAGCGAAATGAAAGGTCTGCGCCACCACGGCCAGCCCGAACACCGCCAGCGACAGCCAGATGCCCTCGCCGATCCACATGGCCAGCAGGAACGGAAACACGTCGCGAAAGCCTTTCGCGATGACACGCGCGACGAGTGCGGCGATCGACGGGCCGGGCGAGCCAGCCGCGACGAACAGGGCAGCGGCGAAAATCAGCAGCGAGGCGAGATGCATGGCGAGGATCTCTGTCTGACAATTTTTGAGGCCTGACACTAGCGCAAGCGGTTGAGCTGCGGTAGCGCCGACAAAAAAAGACGCTTGTCGGTTCGACATCTCGCGGCTAGAAGACCCGCCGCGAAACAATTTCGAGCTTCACTTTGCCCCAGTAACCACCGGTCTCGTCAACTCCCCCGACACCTGATGGCGCTGCATTCGTGGTGCCTGTTTCATGTTCATGTGTTCTTCTGGGCGGCGGTTCGAGACCGGTTTGGCACTACTGAACCGTTGTCGCGCGTTTTCCGCCAGCGACACCTGACTTCGCCATCTCCGCAGCCTACCGCCACGCCGCGCCCGCATGGGCATCTCGACATTGCCGGCCTGATGAACTTCCCGACGGGAAGGGCTTACCAGCATGTCTTCTACCCTGCGCATCCACTGGGCGATCGCGCCTGAAATCGCACCTCAACCGCTGATCAACTGCAATCGCTGCGGCACTGTGAAGGCTTATCGCTGCAGCGGAAAATTTCGCGTCAACGCCAACGGCAAGCGCATCGACGTCTGGCTGATCTATCGCTGCGTCGATTGCGACAATTCCTGGAATTTCGGCATTTTCGAACGCTGCAACCGCCGCGACATCGAACCGGCGCTGCTGCAGGCGCTCGAAAGCAATGACCCGGGGCTGGCGCGGCGCCATGCCTTCGATGTCATCGCCCTGCGTAATCGGGTGGGGCGTCTCGAGGAGTTTCCCGATGTCGTCGTGCACAAGCGGGTGCTCGGCGGCACCAGGGAAAGTGCTGCGGCTCTGGAACTCCAGCTTGGGCTGGAAATGCCGACATCGCTCCGGCTCGACCGCTTGCTAGCCAGTGAACTCGGCATTTCGCGCTCGCGGCTTCAGGTGCTGGAGGAACGGCGCCTGCTGGTGGTCGATCCGGACGGCGCCAAGGCATTGCGCAAGCCGGCCCGCGCGGGAATGACGGTCCGCGTCGATCTGGCCGGCGAGCCGGACCACGAAGCCATCATCCGCTCGGCCGGCGGGTAAACGAGAGAGGGGCGAAGCATCAGCTGCTCCGCCCCTCTCAGACACAATCAGAGGTGAGAAAAATTACGCCGCGCCGACCACCTTGGCCGACTTCTCGAAACGCTTGCGCTCGTTCGGGTCGAGATAGAGCTTGCGCAGGCGGATGGTCTTCGGCGTCACCTCGACCAGCTCGTCGTCCTGGATCCAGGCCAGCGCGCGCTCCAGCGTCATGCGGATCGGCGGCGTCAGCTTGACCGCCTCATCCTTGCCGGCAGCGCGGATGTTGGTCAGCTTCTTGCCCTTCAGCACGTTCACTTCGAGGTCGTTGTCGCGGGAATGGATGCCGATGATCATGCCCTGATAGACCTTGACGCCCGGATCGATGACCATCGGGCCACGGTCTTCCAGGTTCCACATGGCGTAGGCCACCGCTTCGCCCTGCTCGTTGGAGATCAGCACGCCATTGGTACGGCCGGGCAGTTCGCCCTTGTAGGGCTCGTAGGCGTGGAACAGCCGGTTCATCACGGCGGTGCCGCGCGTGTCGGTCAGAAGTTCCGACTGGTAGCCGATCAGGCCGCGCGTCGGCGCATGGAAGACGATGCGCTGGCGGTTGCCGCCGGATGGGCGCAGTTCGACCATTTCGGCCTTGCGCTCCGACATCTTCTGCACGACGACGCCGGCATGCTCCTCGTCGACGTCGATGACGACTTCCTCGACCGGCTCCAGCAATTCGCCGTTCTCGCCCTTCTGCATGACGACGCGCGGACGCGAGACGGCGATTTCAAACCCTTCGCGGCGCATCGTCTCGATCAGCACCGCCAGCTGCAATTCGCCGCGACCGGAGACGAAGAAGGAATCCTTGTCGGGCGATTCCTCGATCTTCAGCGCGACATTGCCTTCGGCCTCGCGCAGCAGGCGGTCACGGATAACGCGGCTGGTCACCTTGTCGCCTTCGGTGCCGGCAAGCGGGCTGTCGTTGACGAGGAAGGACATGGTCACGGTCGGCGGATCGATCGGCTGCGCATGCAGCGCCTCGGTCACCGCCATGTCGCAGAACGTGTCGGCGACGGTGCCCTTGGACAGGCCGGCTATAGCGACAATATCACCCGCCTGGGCTTCCTCGATCGGCTGGCGCTCGAGGCCACGGAAGGCAAGGATCTTGGAAATGCGGCCGGTTTCGATCTGGGTGCCGTCATGGTGCAGCACCTTGACCGCCTGGTTGGACTTCAGCGTGCCGCTCTCGATGCGGCCGGTGATGATGCGGCCGAGGAAGGGGTTGGCTTCCAGGATGGTGCCGATCATGCGGAACGGGCCGGGATGAACCGTCGGCTCCGGCACGTGCTTGATGACAAGGTCGAACAGAGGCGCCAGTTGCTGGTCCTTCGGGCCTTCAGGATTTTCCGAAACCCAGCCATCGCGGCCTGAGCCGTAAAGGATTGGGAAGTCGAGCTGCTCGTCGGTGGCGTCGAGCGCTGCAAACAGATCGAACACCTCGTTGACGACCTCGACATGGCGGGCGTCCGGACGGTCGATCTTGTTGATGACGACGATCGGCTTCAGGCCGACCTTGAGCGCCTTGCCGACGACGAATTTGGTCTGCGGCATCGGGCCCTCGGCCGCGTCGACCAGCACGATGGCCGAATCCACCATCGACAGGATGCGCTCGACCTCGCCCCCGAAATCGGCGTGGCCGGGCGTGTCGACGATGTTGATGCGCGTATCCTTCCAGTCGACCGAGGTCGCCTTGGCCAGGATGGTGATGCCGCGTTCCTTTTCGAGGTCGTTGGAATCCATGGCGCGTTCGGCGACGCGCTGATTGTCGCGGAAGGAGCCGGATTGCCGGAGCAATTGGTCGACGAGGGTGGTTTTTCCATGGTCGACGTGCGCGATGATCGCGATATTACGGATTTTCATGTTCTGGTCTCGGAAGCGTTGCAGGCAGCAGGCCAAAGGCGCTGCCTCTTTCGGTTGCGCGGCTCATACAGGGTTTTTCGCAGTTGCGAAAGGGGACGCGCGACACCAAATACTCATCAAATCTTAAGCATCTGCGTGTGAGATGATTTTGTTAACCAAGGCGGGAACCATTCAGGTCCCGGGCAGTTCGACCATCATGACCGATAGACTCAACCGATTTTGGCCCCTCATTGCGTCCGCCGCATTTGCCGTCCTGCTGGCGGTCAACGCCGCCCAGTCGGCTGCCGCGACACAGAAGGGCGCGCGTGCTGTTGCCCAGTCCGACACCCAGACCGCCGAGCAGGCCTTTGCCGATGCGCCTGATGGCGTTGACCCGATGGTGACGGGACCGGTCAGCACCGCCTTCAAGCAGAGGCAAGTCAGTGCCAACTGCGACAGCGCGGTGTGGCCGAACATTCCGATGGTCTGCTACCCGGATTGACTGGCGTCAGCCCCGTTTGCCGTTTGACGGCAGCAATCGTAGATGCTCCCTGAAACGGAAAGGCGACCTGACTGCCGTCAGATCGCCTTCGATCGTAATTTCAGCCAACCCGCTATGCGGCCTGCGGCTCCGGATCGAACGCCGGCCGGCTGGTATTGATTAGCAGCGAGATACAGGCAGCGGCGATCGCCGTCATGCCTGCGATCAGGAAGGCCAGCTCGTAATTGCCCTGCAGCTCGCGCATGGTGCCGCCGAAGGCAGCCGCGGTGGCCGCACCCACCTGATGACCTGCAACGATCCAGCCGAACACGATCGGTCCGCTGCGGTCGCCGAATGCCTCGTTGGCGAGCCGCAGCGTCGGCGGCACGGTGGCGATCCAGTCGAGGCCGTAGAGCACCGCGAAGATGATCAGGCTGGTCGCCGAGAAGCCGGAATAGGGCAGGTAGATCAGCGACAGGCCGCGGATGGCATAGTAGACGCCGAGCAGCTTGCGTGGGTCGAAACGGTCGGTGAGCCAGCCCGACAGCGTCGTGCCTATCAGGTCGAAAATACCCATCATCGACAACAGACCGGCGGCCTGCACCTCGCCGATGCCCATGTCGCCACAGAAGGCGATCAGATGCGTGCCGACCAGGCCGTTGGTGGTGAAGCCGCAGACGAAAAAGGTGGCGAACAGATACCAAAACACCCTTGTGCCGGCGGCGCGGCGCAACGTGTTGAGCGTATGTGCCAGGAAATTGCCTTGCGATGCCGGCGATGTCGGCGGCACGTCATCGGCATCGGCCCCATAGCGCACCATGCCGATCGAGCCCGGCCGCTCCGGCACCAGCAGCCAGACGAACGGTATCATGGCCGCCGTGGCGACTGCGACCGCAATGGCAACCGGCTGCCAGCCGCCCGATTGCGCCAAGGCGGCGATGAGCGGCAGGAACACCAGCATGCCCGAGGCACTGGAGGCCGACATCAATCCCATGACAAGACCGCGATTGGTCTTGAACCAGCGGTTGACGATGGTGGCGCCGAGCACGCTGGCAACGGCACCCGAACCAATGCCCGAGAAGACGCCCCAGGTGATGAACAGATGCCAGGGCTTGGTCATCAGCAGGCTGAGCGCCGTCGAGCCCGACATGATCACCAGCGAGGCAAGCAGCGTGCGGCGCAGCCCGATCCTTTCCATCAGCGCGGCGGCGAATGGACCGGTCAGGCCATAGAGCAGGATGCCGACGCCGGCGGCCAGCGAGATGACGTCGCGCCGCCAGCCGAAGCTGTTTTCAAGCGGCAGCATCATGACCGAGGGGGCGGAGCGAAGCCCGGCCGCGACCAGCAGGCAAAGAAAGATGACACCGACCACCACGAAAGCGTAGCGCTGGCCAAAGGGGCGGGATTGAGCTATCATGTTACTGACCGGTACGTTGCAGGGTGAGAACATCTACACGTACCGATCGGTACACGTCAATCGAGTTACACCATGCCAACGGACAAAAATATTGAACTGACCATCAGCGATGATCATGCATCGGCGCCGCCCAAGGCCGCCAAGAAAATCCTCGATGTCGCCTATGACCTGTTCTACCGGCGCGGCATCAGGGCGATAGGCGTCGACGAGATCGTCAAGCGCGCCGGCGTCACCAAGCCCAGCCTCTACCGCAGCTTTCCCTCCAAGGACGAATTGGCCGCTTCCTACCTCCGGCAATACGATCTTGAATACTGGGAGCGTTTCGACGAGGCGGTGGCGGCGCATCCCGGCGACCCGCGCGCACAGATCAAGGCCTTCCTCACCCGCATCGGCAAGCGCACGCAAGTGGCCGAGTACCGCGGCTGCGGTATGACCAATGCGGCGGTCGAATATCCCGAACACAGCCATCCGGCGCGCGTGGTCAGCGAGGCCAACAAGCAGGAATTGCGCCGTCGGCTAAGCGCCATGGCGGCTGCTATGGGCGCTGACGACGCCGACACGCTTGGCGACGGGCTCCTGCTCCTGATCGAGGGCGCCTATATCAGCGGCCAGCTGTTCGGCCTTGGCGGCCCGGCCCAGTCTGTGGCGACGAACGCCGATCTGCTGATCGAAGCAAGCTTGAAGAAATAGCGATTGGCGGTACGCTGCTCCGGCCCGAACCGGAGGTGTCCGCCATGCGCAGCCTGCTGATCCCGCTCACCCTCGCCGTTCTCTGCCAGGCAGCCCATGCCGGCGACATATCAAGCGCCTATACCGATCTCGACTCGAAGAAGGACTGCGTGACCTTCGCGCAGGCCGGAGAAAGCGACGGCGACTGGGCCGATCTCGCCTGCTCCGGCTATCGCGGCTATCCCGTGCTGATCGCCTATGACGACGACCGTGAGTCGCTGTTCTACGGGTTTCCGCCCGGCGACGACATGATGTCAGCGTGGGAGAGTTTTTCCGCCTTCAACTCATCCGGTGGCAAGATCGAATGGCGCATCGAAACGACCGGCGACAAGGCCGTGCCCTTCGCGGTCATCCACCGCCGCACGGTCAGCAATCCCGAGGACGAGAAAAAATCGACGGACGTGCTGCTCGTCGCCAAGGTCAGCCAGATGGATGCCCGCGAAGGCTGCACGGTTGGCCTCGTGCTGGCCACCGGCAATCCGCAAGCCAACGACCAAGCGCGCAAACTCGCCGACGAGAAGGCGCGCACCTTCGCCTGCGGCAAGGACCGGCACACCGTCATCGGCAATGTGCCGCCCTTTGGGCGGGTCGATAACTGAGCGCTACTTAGCCGCCTTCGCCCGCGCGATCGCGTCGACGATCATCTTCTTGGCGTATTTTGAATCGTGCCAGCCTTCGATCTTGACCCACTTGCCGGGCTCGAGATCCTTGTAGTGCTCGAAGAAGTGCTGCACCTGCTGGCGCGTGATGTCGGGCAGCTGCGTGTATTCGGTGACGTTCTCGTAGCGCAGTGTCAGCTTCGGCGACGGCACGGCGATGACCTTTTCGTCCTGGCCAGCATTGTCTTCCATCACCAGTACGCCGATCGGCCGGACATTGATGACGCAGCCCGGCACCAGCGCGCGCGTGTTGCAGACCAGCACGTCGATCGGATCGCCATCGCCCGACAGCGTGTGCGGCACGAAGCCGTAATTGCCGGGGTAGCGCATCGAGGTGTGCAGGAAGCGGTCGACAAACAGCGTGCCGGCTTCCTTGTCCATCTCGTACTTGATCGGCTCGCCGCCGATCGGCACTTCGATGATGACGTTGATGTCCTCAGGCGGATTCTTTCCGATGGCTATGGCTTCAATGCGCATGGCTTTGTCCCTCTCTCGATTGAGACGAGATAGCGGGCGGCGCACAATGGCGCAATGCGGCGAATGGTGTTCACGCCCGTCAGGTGAGACGCGATGGCATCAGACGCGTTCAATCATCAGCACAAGATGTTTCAGCGTCGTGATTTCACCGGGATACGCACGGCGTATCGGCCTTGGCCTCCGCAACCACCGCTCGACGGTCATTCCCAGACGAAAGCAACCTTCTTCAGCGCCTTCTGCTCGAAGATCTCGACGCCTTCCGCCACATCACGGCCGCCGGCACCGGCGTAGAAGGCCAGCGCGTTCTGGTTGTCTTCCAGCGCCCACACCACCATGCCTTTCAGGCCGTGGTCGGCAAGACGCGCTTTGGCTGCCGAAAACAGCCGCCGGCCGAGACCGATGCCCTGATATTCCGGGCGCAGGTACAATTCGTAGATCTCGCCTTGCTGCTTGAGCTCCCGGGCCCGGTTCTTGCCGATCGTCGCATAGCCGGCGATCGTGCCGCCGATCTCCACCACCAGAACGGTGGCGGCGCGGCGAATCGCATTCGCCCACCAGTCGGCGCCGCGGCGGTTGATCATCGATGTCAGCGTACGGTGCGGAATGATGCCGGAATAAGCGCCGCGCCACGCTTCCAGGTGCACTTCGGCGATGGCCTCAGCGTCGCGCGGGTCGGCTTTGCGGATGTCGATCGTCAGCGTATTCATGATTTGTTAACCATAAACCCGCATCGGCCGATTGCAAGAGTCCGGGCGGCTCGCCGGCTGCTTTCTCACAGGCGATCATGACACTGCTGACATCGGGCGGAGCCCGTCCGGAACAGGCCGGATCGGCTAAGTGGCCTCTGCCGGCAAGCTCTCAGATTTCGACGAGGTGGTCGTCGAGCTCGTTGGTGTCGCCCGACGTGACCGGGAAATGCTCGGCCAGAACCGCACCTACCTGCTCGATCGCCTTGACGAAGCCGTCGGCAAGCCGGTCGTCACCGGCATGCGCCGTCAAATCGCGCACCACACCGTCCCAGACATGCTGGCCGACCTTGGCGTCGATGCCCGAATCGGCGACCACCTCGGCATAGCGCTCGGCGATCGAGACGAAGACCAGCACGCCGGTGCGCGCGGTGGTGCGGTGGACGTTGCGGGCTAGGAACTGCTTGACCGCATTGGCATGCGCCGCCTGATAGCGCATCCGTCTCGGCACCATGTGGATACGCAGGCCGGGCAATGCCCACAACAGGGCCAGCACGCAGGCCAGCGCCAGAAGCTCGGCGATGACGAAATGCGGCAGGCGGATGGTGAGCCACCATGCCTCCAGCCCATAGGCTACGGCGAGGCTGACGATCAGCATGCCAAGTGTTGCCATCAAGGCGGCGGGAGCGAAATAGCCGTCGCTGGCATGCGCCACGACGCAGTAGATCTCGCCGTCGGTTTTGGCCTCGGCGGTGCGGATCGCAGCGGCGATGCGCTCATGATCTTGCGGGCTGATCGGTCGTGTTGCCATGATCTTGTCTCACCAGCTTCCTGAAGAACCGCCACCGCCGGACGAGCCGCCGCCGCCCGAAAACCCGCCGCCGCTGCTTGACCCCGACGACCAGCCACTGCTGGAGCTTCCCGACGACCAGCCGCTACTCGACGAACTGGATGTCCAGCCACTGGAGCCCGAGGATGAACCGCTCGGCCCCCGGCCGTAACGGAACGTCATGCCCAGCCATTTGTACACGCCTGGCGACAGCTTTGTGCCGAACATCGGCGGCAGGAACGCCATCCCAAGTCCGCCGAAGAACATCGTCGCCCACAGGATCAGGAACGCCGCGACGATGGGATCCATCGGAGCGGCATGGGACGGATTGCGCTTGCCGCGCGCTTCCAGCTCCTCCGGATTGCCTTCCAGCACCATGACCATGTCGTCGACGGCTTTCGAGATGCCACCGGAGAAATCGCCGGCGCGGAAGGCCGGCACCATGTCGTTTTCGATGATCAGCTTGGTGTGCAGGTCGGTCAGCGTGCCTTCCAGCCCATAGCCAACCTCGATGCGCATCTTATGGTCGTTCTTGGCCACCACCAGGAGCACGCCATTATTCTCGCCTGCCTGGCCGAGCTTCCAGAAGCGGAACAGCCGGTTGGCGTAAGGCTCGATCTCCTCGCCATCGAGACTGGGAATCGTCGCAACGACGATCTGGTCGGAGCCCTTTTTCTCGAAATCGGCAAGCTTCTGCGTCAGTGCCGTCTTGGTGGCGTCGTCGATGATGCCGGCATTGTCGACGACGCGGCCGGTCAGCGCGGGCAGTTCGGCGGCGAAAACCGCAAGGCAGGAGAAGAGCAACGCCAGACCCGTCAGCACGGCATGGATCGCCAGGTTGAACCGGACAGGCCGTAACAGGCTGATGGAGCGCGTCGTCATCCCGTCACCAGCTTCCCGAGGAGCCGCCACCGCCGGACGAACCGCCGCCGCCGGAAAAGCCGCCACCGCCGCCGCCCGAAGACCAGCCACCGCCGGAACTGCCCGAGTACCCGGAAGAGCCGCCGCCCATCTGTAACGTCGTGCCAAGCCAGATATAGCGCCCGGGACCGATCTTGCGGCCGAACATCGGCCAGAGCACACCGACCGCGACGCTGCCAAAGAGGATAATGACCCATATGCCGATGAACACGCCAAAGAACAGATTGTCGGTGTTGACCGGCGGCTGCTGATTGCGTTCGCCGCGCGCCACCAATTCTTCCGGGTTGCCTTCCAGCACCATGACCATGTCATCGACGGCTTTCGAGATGCCGCCGGAGAAGTCGCCGGCGCGGAAGGCCGGCACCATGTCGTTTTCGATGATGAGCTTGGTGTGCAGATCGGTCAGCGTGCCTTCCAGCCCGTAGCCGACCTCGATGCGCATCTTGTGGTCGTTTGGCACGACCAGCAGCAGCACGCCGTTGTTTTCCTTGGCCTGGCCGAGTTTCCAGAAGCGGAACAGCCGGTTGGCATAGGGTTCGATCTCCTCGCCGTCGAGGCTGGGGATGGTGGCGACGACGATCTGGTCCGAGCCCTTGGTCTCGAAGTCGGCGAGTTTTTGCGTCAGCGCCGCCTTGGTCCCGGCATCGATGATGCCGGCATTGTCGACAACACGGCCCGTGAGCGCCGGCAGCTCGGCGGCGAAGGCTTTGAAGCCGACGAGCAAAACCGCCATGGCCAGCAAGGCAGCGGCTGTCAGGGTCACGAAACGGCTGTGCCGGGAGGAGATGTAAGCTGTCATGTCTTCACCCGCTGCCTTCCAGCACCAGGATAATGTCATCAACGGCTTTGGAAATGCCGCCGGAGAAATCGCCGGCACGGAAGGCCGGTACCATGTCGTTTTCGATGATCCGCTTGCTCTGCAGATTGGTGAGCGTGCCTTCCAGCCCATAGCCGACCTCGATGCGCATCTTGCGATCGTTCAGCACCACCAGCAACAGCACGCCATTGTTCTCCTTGGCCTGGCCGAGTTTCCATAGATTGAACAGCCGGGTGGCGTAGGGTTCGATCTCCTCGCCGTCGAGGCTGCGAATGGTGGCGACGACGATCTGGTCGGAACCCTTTGTCTCGAAATCGGCAAGCTTCTGCGTCAGCGCCGCCTCGGTCGCGGCGTCGATAATGCCGGCATTGTCGACGACGCTGCCTGTGAGCGCCGGGAGATCGGCGGCGAAGGCGGTCAGGGGCAGGAAAAGGATGAGGAGCACAAACGCGAGGACGCGAATGCGGTGCCGTCCCTCATCGGCCTGCAGGATCACCACGGCTGGCTCCGGCTATCAACCGCCCTGCTTCGTACCGAAATCGACCTTCGGCGGCTGCATCTTGTCTTCGTCGACGGTGAAATTGGCGTAGGGCTCGTTGCTGCGGAACCAGAAGGTCGCCCACAGTACCGACGGGAAGGTCTTCAGCGTCAGATTGTAGTCCCTGACCGCCTGGATGTAGTCGCGCCGCGCCACCGCGATGCGGTTCTCGGTGCCCTCGAGCTGCGCCTGCAACGCCAGGAAATTCTGGTTGGCCTTGAGGTCGGGGTAGGCCTCCGACACCGCGATCAGCCGTGACAGGGCGCTGGTCAGCCCGGCCTGGGCATCCTGGAACTTCTTGAGCGCTTCGGGATCCTTCAGCGTTTCCGGCGTCACCGTGATCTGCGTCGCCTTGGCGCGCGCCTCGACCACCGCGTCGAGCGTGTCCTTTTCATGCGCGGCATAGCCTTTGACCGTCTCGACCAGATTGGGAATGAGGTCGGCGCGGCGCTGGTACTGGTTCAGCACCTCGCTCCATGCCGCCTTGGCGTTTTCCTCCGCCGTCGGGATCGTGTTGTAGCCGCAGCCGGCAAGCAGCGGCAGCACGATTGCCATCATCAGGAAGGCGGGCAGCGTGCGGAATGTCGATGGTCGAGCAAGGCGCTGGGCAAGCATGATGGGGTCCCTCGGCAGAAGTTGCATGCGAAGCATTACCACAATCGGCGGGCAAGAAAACGCCTCGGGCGGCAACCGCCGGCCCGGAACGCCCCGCGCCTCGCAAGGCCCTGTGATTGGCCGCGCGAAAGCGATAAGGTTTGATCAAAACGGGACATCATCATGGCGGAACGCCAGGACAGTGAGAAGGAATCGCGCCGTATCCTCGAGCGCGTAGCGCGCGAGACGGATCCGTCCGGCACCTCGTTTGTGGCGCGGACCACGAAAGGCGTGCGCGACCACGTCGCCGCGGTCGATGCCGATCGCGATGATCCGATCGAAATCTGGGGCACCCGCATTGGCCGAACGCTCGGCCTGCTTCTGACGCTGGGCCTGATGGTCTGGCTCGTGCTTTACGTCATCCGGGGCAGTTAGGAATCAAAGAACAATGAGCGCCGAGCAAACCGACGCACCGCGTGCGGTCATCGTCATTTCCAGCCATGTCGTGCGCGGTTCGGTCGGCAACCGTGCCGCCGTGTTTGCGCTGGAAACGCTGGGCTTTCCGGTCTGGGCCGTGCCTACGGTCACGCTGCCATGGCATCCCGGCCACGGGCGGGCGACACGCATCGTGCCGCCGCTCGACCAGTTCAAGGCGCTGATGGCCGATCTGGAGCGTGCGCCATGGCTGGGCGAGGTCGGCGCCGTGCTGTCGGGCTATCTCGGCGAGGCCGGCCAGGCCGAGGCCGTCGCCTCGCTGGTTGCCGCCGTCAAGGCGAGGACGCCGGACGCCGTCTATATCTGCGATCCGGTGATGGGTGACTCCGGCGGTCTCTATGTGCCCGAGCCCACCGCCGCCGCCATGCGCGACCGGCTGATGCCGATTGCCGACATCGCCACCCCCAACCGTTTCGAACTGGAATGGATGGCCGGCGTTCCCTTGCCGGACCTGAAATCGGTGATCTCGGCGGCACTCCATGCCGGACCATCGACCATGCTGGTCACCTCGGCACAGTCGATGATTTCAGGCGGCACCGGCAATCTGCTGCTCGACGGTACCCAGGCGCTGCTCGCCGAGCACCGCCTGATCGACAAGCCGCCAAACGGCCTGGGTGATCTCACGGCCGCCGTCTACCTCGCCCGCATCCTTTCCGGCCAGCCGCCGATCAAGGCGCTGCAGTCGACCACGGCGGCGGTCTACGAGATCCTGGCGCGCACTGCAAAACGCGGCGGCGACGAGTTGCAGCTCGAAACCGATGCGCAGAGCCTGTCGCACCCGATGGCCATGGTGCAGCTGCGCCACCTCACGCATCCGGGGCGGGACCGCCGGGCGTGACCTCGGCCGAAATCGTGCTGGTCGGCGCCGATGGCTGCAAGGCCGGCTGGATCGCCGTGCGGCGTAATCCCGGTTCAGTGCCCTCGGTTGAAGTCTTCGCCAGTTTCGTGGCGCTGCTCGCAGCAATTCCCGACGATGCCATTGTCGCCGTTGACATGCCGATCGGCCTGCCGGAGTTTTCGAGCAAGGGCGGACGCGGACCGGAGGCACGGGTGCGTCCGCTGCTCGGCGCACGCCAGTCAAGCGTGTTTTCGATCCCGTCCCGCGCCGCGCTCTACGCCGATACCCAGGACTTCACCACAATCGAAGCCTGGTATGCCGCGCATCGCAGGGCAAGCGAGGTGGCCAGGGCCACATCCGACCCGCCGCGCGGCGTTTCCATACAGGCCTTTGGCATCTTTTCGAAAATCCGCGAGATCGACACCATGCTGATCGCGCGGCCTGATCTGCGCAGCCGGGTCTTCGAATCGCATCCGGAAGTCGCCTTCTGCCGCCTGAATGGCGACCGCGCCATGCAACTGCCGAAGAAGATCAAGGGCGGCGTCAATCCGGCCGGCATGGCGGAGCGCAAGGCGCTGCTGTGCCGGCACGGCTATGCCATGGACTTCCTCGACCAGCCGCCGCCGCGCGGTGCGGCCGCCGACGATTTCCTCGATGCGGCGGTCATGATGCTGATCGCCGGCCGCATCGCCAGCGGCAAGGCCAAGCCGTTTCCGGACCCGCCACGCGCTGACGGTTTTGGCATACCGGTCGCCATCTGGGCATGACAGTGTCAGCGGACGCCCCGCTTTGGCGCATGGCATTTATGGCCAGCCCCCACAATTCTGCATTGCTCGTGACGGGCTTTTACCGTTAGAGCCTTTTCTCGACCGCAACGAGCTGCCGCCTCCAACCTGGAAAGGCCTTAGCCGCCCATGCCTCATCTTCCCGACCACCTTCTCGCCGGCTACCGCAATTTCATGAATGGCCGCTACCTCACCGAGAGCGGCCGCTATCGCGAGCTCGCCCGAGAGGGGCAGGCACCGGAAACCATGATCGTCGCCTGCTGCGATTCGCGCGCGGCCCCTGAAGCGATCTTCGACGCCGGACCGGGCGAACTCTTCGTGCTGCGCAATGTCGGCAATCTGGTGCCGCCCTACGAGCCGGATGGCGAGTTTCATTCGACCTCGGCCGCGCTTGAATTCGCGGTGCAGAGCCTCAAGGTCAAGAACATCGTCGTCATGGGTCACGGCCGCTGCGGCGGCATCCGCGCCGCCCTCGACCCCAATTCAGCACCGCTGTCCCCCGGCGACTTCATCGGCAAATGGATGAGCCTGATCGCACCGGCCGCCGAAACCGTCTCGTCCAGCACCTTCATGACGGCGGCCGAGCGCCAGACGGCACTCGAGCGCATCTCGATCCGCTATTCCCTCGCCAATCTCAGGACCTTTCCCTGTGTCTCGATCCTAGAGGGCAAGGGCCGGCTGTCGCTGCACGGCGCCTGGTTCGACATTTCGACCGGCGAACTCTGGGTGATGAACAAGGAGACCGGCGATTTCGAGCGCCCGGTGCTGGAATGAACACAGCAGTGCGCCAGGTGATGAACGTCCGCTCGGTCGTTTTCACGACGGCCGCACTGCTGGTGGCGATCATCGCCGCCCGAGCCGATGACGGCGCCATCATCAGCCGCTGGTATTCGGCGCTGCTGGTCGCCGACCGCACCGAACTTGCCGATCTGCTTGCCGATGACGTCCGCATCAAACTCGATGACCTCGGCGTCGTCCAGAGCAAGCAGGAATTCATCGCTTCGCTCGACGAATGGAAAGGTGCGGTTGCCGGTGCCGCGATCCGCCACCGCATCGAGAAGAGCGAAGGCGGCATCACCACGGTGATTGCCTGCTACGACTTCCCCGACAATGACGTGCTGATGCAGGAAACCTTCGCGGTGGCCGACAACCGAATCACCGCCAGCTCGCAAGCGGCTATCGCCGAAAACTGCGAGGGCTTCTGAAGCGGATCGGCCAACTGCCATATTGCGAGCCTGCGGACCGCGCCCTACATCGGTGACACCTCCTCCTCCTTGATGCCAGCGAAAGACCCTCCATGCCCTCCACGAAAGCCGTCGACCTCGCCGCCCATCCGCTGACCGCTTGGCAAGGGCCGCTCGGCCTGCCCGATTTTGCCCATATCGGCGACGGCGATTTTTCCCCGGTCTTCGACGCTGCGCTGAAAGCGCATGAGGCCGAGATCGACGCGATCGCTGCCAACGCGCACGCGCCGACCATTGAGAACACGCTTGAAGCGCTGGAGCTTGGCGGCGAGGCGCTCGATCATGTGTCGTCGATCTTCTGGTGCCGTGCCGGTGCTTACACCAACGACACCATCCAGACGCTGGAGCGCGACATCTCGCCAAAAATGTCGAGGCATTTCTCGGCGATCTCGATGAACGAGAAGCTGTTTGCCCGGATCGACGACCTCTATCAACGCCGCGAGAGCCTCGGCCTCGATGCCGAGACCTTGCGGGTGCTGGAAAAGACCTGGAAAGGTTTTGTCCGCTCCGGTGCCAAGCTCGATGCCGAGGGCAAGAAGCGGCTGGCCAAGATCAGCGAGGAGCTGTCCTCGCTCGGCACCAGCTTCGGCCAGAACGTGCTGGCCGACGAACGCGACTGGGCGCTATTCCTTGATGAGGCCGACCTTGCCGGCCTGCCGGATTTCGTCAGGAGTTCGATGGCCGAGGCCGCCGAGATGCGCGGCCAGAAGGGCCGCTACGCCGTCACCCTGTCGCGCTCGATCTACGAGCCGTTCACGACCTTCTCGGAGCGCCGCGACCTGCGCGAGATCGCCTTCCGCGCTTTCACCATGCGCGGCCAGAATGGCGGCGCCACCGACAACACGTCCGTGGTGCGCGACATGCTGAAGCTGCGCGCCGAAAAGGCAAATCTGCTCGGCTACGCCTCCTTTGCTGCCCTGAAGCTCGACGACACCATGGCCAAGACGCCAAAGGCGGTGCATGCGCTGCTCGATCCCGTCTGGGAAAAGGCGCTGGAGAAGGCCGCCGCCGACCAGAAGCAATTGGAGCGTCTGGCGGCGGAAGCCGGCAGCAACGAGAAATTCGCCGCCTGGGACTGGCGCTTCTACCAGGAGAAGTTGCGCGCCGAAAAATTCGCTTTCGATGAGGCCGAGCTGAAACCCTACCTGCAGCTCGACCGCATCATCGACGCCTGCTTCGACGTGGCGACCAAACTGTTCGGCATCACCTTCGAGGAGAAGAAAGGCATTGCCGCCTGGCACCCCGACGCGCGTGTCTTCGTGGTGAAAAACGCCGACGGCAGCGAGCGCGGCCTGTTCCTCGCCGATTACTTCGCGCGGCCCTCGAAGCGTTCCGGCGCCTGGATGAGCGCGCTGAAGTCCGGCTACAAGCTCGGCGATGGCTCGAAGCCGGTGATCTACAACGTCATGAATTTCGCCAAGCCGCCGGCAGGTGAGCCGGCACTGCTGTCGGTCGATGAGGCGAAAACGTTGTTCCATGAATTTGGCCATGCACTGCACGGCATGCTGACCGATGTCACCTGGCCGTCGGTCGCCGGCACCGCGGTGAGCCGCGATTTCGTCGAGCTGCCCTCGCAGCTCTACGAGCACTGGCTGACGGTGCCGGAGGTGCTGGAAAAGCATGCGCTGCACGTCAAGACCGGCAAGCCGATGCCAAAGGCGCTGCTCGACAAGATGCTGGCCACGCGGACCTTTGGCGCCGGCTTCGCCACGGTCGAATTCACGTCCTCCGCCTTGATGGACATGGCCTATCACGCTCGGCCCGACGCCCCGGCAGAGCCGCTTCGTTTCGAAGCCGAAACGTTGGCAAAACTCGACATGCCCGACACCATCGCGATGCGTCACCGCACACCGCATTTCGGCCATGTCTTTTCGGGTGACGGCTACTCGGCCGGCTACTATTCCTACATGTGGTCGGAAGTCCTAGACGCCGACGCCTTCGCCGCCTTCGAGGAGACCGGCGATCCCTTCAATCCGGCGCTGGCCGAACGCCTGAGGCAGAACATTTACGCCGCCGGCGGCTCGAAGGACCCCGAAGAGCTCTACACGGCATTCCGCGGCAAGATGCCGTCGCCGGAAGCGATGATGGTGAAGCGGGGGCTGGTGTAGCGCCCTCTTCCTTCTCCCCTTGCGGGAGAAGGTGGATCGGCGCGGAGCGCCGAGACGGTTGAGGGGTGCTCCAGCGGAGTGAGGCGTTGGCGAGAGGCTCTGTCGTGCTTTGCGAGCGATGGCGCCAAGCTGGAACACCCCTCATCCGACCTCGCTTCGCGAGGCCACCTTCTCCCGCAAGGGGAGAAGGAAGAACCCTATACTTTCCAAGGATCCGCCACCCGTGGCCACACCGGCCGCGTCAGCTTCCTGTAATCCGTCACCGCCGGATTGCTCGGATAGGAACTGGGCGCCGTCACGTAGATGATCTCGGCCGCGATCGGCTCGAAGCCGGCGTAGAAATGATTGGTCGACTTGATCAGCAGGATGTCCTTGCTGAGCGGATCGACGCCGATGTTGGAAAAGATGTCCGGCTCGAAGGTCTGGGTGCGGTTGGTGTTGAGGATGATGTCGACCTCGGTGCCTTCGATGCGGACCAGCGCGGTCGGCCCAAGCGTCACCCGGCTCGGCCCGAAGCTCTGCCATCCCTCGTTGACGGCCTTCAGCACACGCACGCGCGCGTCGATCGGCTCGCCGGCCTGCGGGCCGGCCTTGCCGCCGAAGCGCAGGTCGATGACGGCGCCTTCGCCCGCCGCCAGGCAGAAGGTCACGGCGATCGGATCCCAGATCGTCGCCACACCGAATCTGTCCAGGCCCCGTGCCAGCATCCGGCGCAGCACGAAAGTGCCGTCACCGGGGACGCCGCCGCCGGGATTGTCCCAGATGTCGGCGATGACCACCGGCTTGCCCGGATTTTCAGCGTGGACGGTCAGCGCCCGGTCGATGCCGTCATCGGTGTTCAGCATCGTCATCGCCGTCTTTTCGCGTAGCGCGTAAAGCTCGCGTCCCAGCCGCTCCGCCAGTGCATCGCCCTTGGCCTTGTCGTTGTCGGTGACGACGAGGATGCGCGTGCCCATTTCCGGCACATCGGCCGCCATGAAGCCGTGGATGACCGAGACCGACAACACGCCGTCCTTGCCGTGCAGCGCCTTGATGCGGTCGACGAAGGAGCGCATCGGCTCGCGGCTGGTGGGCAGCACCTGGATCATCCGGCAGTCGAAGGTCGAGATGACAGGCTTGATCTCGCCGCGAGCGGCCGCCAGCCCAAGTTCGACGACATGCTCGCCGCGCTCATAGAAATCGGTGTGCGGGAATTCGAGGAAATAGGCCATGATATCGCACGCCGCCACGCGCTTCGGCGTCAGATGGCTGTGCGGATCGAACTCGGAAGCGATCACCACTCCAGGCCCGACGATCGTCCGCACATTTTCCAGCAGATCGCCTTCGCAATCGTCATAGCCCTGCGCCACCATGGCGCCGTGCAGGCCGAGGATGACCGCATCGACCGGTAACGCTGCCCTCAACTGGTCGAGGATCTCGTCGCGCAGTGCCTCATAGGTCTGCCGCTGTACCAGGCCGCCGGGCTCCGCCCATGTCGCGGTGCCTTCGATGACGGTCAAGCCCTCAGCCACCGCGCGCCGACGTAAGGCGACGATCGGCGAGGAACACAGCGTCGGTGTCTCCGGATGCTTGTTCGGTCCGGCATAGAACGCCATCTCGAACGAGGCCCGGTCTGTCGGCACCGGCGAGAAGGTGTTGGTTTCGGTCGCCAGCGAGGCGGTGAAGATGCGCATGCACAGTTTTCCTGGAATTGCTATTTGACCGCCCCAAGCGCCAGCCCGCGCACGAGGTAGCGCTGCAGCCAAATGAACAGGATCGCTACCGGCAGCGTGGCCAGCAGCGTGGCGGCCATGACGTGATGCCATTCGATCGTATAGCGGCCAGCGACCAGCGAGAACACCTGGATCGGCATCGTATAGCTTTCCTGGCTCCGCAGCATGGTCAGCGCGACGACGAACTCGTTCCAGGCGTTGATGAAGGTGAAGATCGCCGTCACTGCGATCGCCGGCAAGCAGAGCGGCAGGAACACTTTGCGCAATGTCAGCCAGCGGCCGGCGCCTTCCATCCAGGCCGCCTCTTCGAGATCGCGCGGAATGGTGTCGAAATAGCTCTGCAGCATCCACACGGTGAAGGCGACGTTGAAGGCCATGTAGATGAAACCAAGCGCCGTGGTCGATTCGACCAGCCCCCAGGCGGCCATCAGCCGGAACAGGCCGAGCACCAGCACGATCGGCGAGATCATCTGCGAGATCAGCAGGAACTGGCGGAAGGCGCCGTAGCCGGCAAAGCGAAAGCGCGACATGGCGTAGGCGGCGGGAACGGAGATGAGGATCGCACCGACAGTGGCGATGACCGAGACATAGAGCGAATTGGCCAGCGCCCGGCCGAAACCGGTCGCCACCCACATGTCGGAAAAGTTGGACCAGCGGAACTCGCTCGGCCACCATGTCGGCGACAACACTTCCTGCCTTGGCTTGACCGCGGTCAGGAACATTACCGCGAAGGGAAAGATCGTCACCACGATCAGCGGCGCCAGCAGCAGCCAGGCGATGATGGTGCGTTTCAGCTTAGGCGTCATGCGCGCTGCTCCCGCATCGCCAACCGCACATAGATCATGGTGAAGACCAGCAATATGGCGAACATCACCAGCGACACCGCCGACGCCTCGCCCAGTTTGCCGATGCGGAAGGCGAGCTTGTAGAGGTGGGTGACCAGGATGTCGGTGGAATTGGCCGGACCGCCCTGTGTCATCACCCAGATGATCGGGAACGAGTTGAAGACGTAGATGGTGTTGAGCACGATGGCGATGTTGATGAACGGTTTTAAGAGCGGAAAGGTGATCTCGCGGAACTGCTGCAACGGCGTCGCCCCTTCGAGCGCCGCCGCCTCGTAGAGATCGTCCGGGATCGACGACAGGCCGCCGAGGAAGATCGTCGTGGTGAACGGCACCGTCACCAATATGCCGATCAGCACCTGCATCGGGAAGGCGGTGCTGGCCTGCGCCAGCCACTGGATGTTGTGGTCGATGATGCCGAGGCCAAGCAGCGCCGAATTCAGCATGCCGCTTTCGCCGCTCAGCGCCCAACGCCAGACCACCGCCGTCATGGTCAGCGACACCGCCCAGGGCAGCATGATGATGACACGGGCAATGCCGCGGCCATAGAAATCGGTGTTGAGGATCATCGCCACCGGAACCGACAGCAGCAGCGCGCCGCCAACCACCAGCACGGTCCATAGGCCGGTGCGCCAGAGTGCCGCCCCGAAGTCCGGATCGGCGGCAAGTGCCGCGAAATTGGCAAGGCCGCTGAACTCGCGCAGCTGGCCGAATCGGTTGACGTCATGCGTCGCGATCTGGATCAGATCCCAGACCGGCCAGAAGATGACCACCGCCGCCAGGAACAGGCTGGGCAAGGTCAGGAGATAGGGCAAGAAACGATTTTGCATCGGCTGGTTTGTACCGCGTTGCGGGTGGAGATTGGATTGCGTTGGCTTAACAGATTAACTTAATCCCGCTCCGTTCTTCTCAGGACACGGCTTCAGCATTCCTTGCAAGCATCGGCGCTGTCCCTCACCTGCCTACCCATCTCCCGCAACAGTCGCGGAAGGGGCCTTTCCTCTCCCCCGTCGATCGGGGGAGAGGTGTCGAGCGAAGCTCGACGGAGTGGGGGTCGACCCTTTGGGGCGAAATACGAGGCTATGCTTGCGCCCAGTGCCCTTGCTATGTCCGTTCGTGGCGGTTGCCAGGTGGTTCCCCCACTCCGTCTCGGCTTCGCCGAGCCACCTCTCCCCCCTCCGGAGGGAGAGGAAAGGAGCCTGGCTGGAGCAGGGCTGACATCGACGAACTATCTTTCTGCTGCAAGATGTGGCGCGCCCCGCCTGAGTCTGGGGCGCGCCACGGGCGCAGGGAGATACGCCCTATTTGTTGAGCTACTTCTTCAGCACTGCATTGGCCTTGGCCGCAGCGTCCTTCAGGCCTGCCTCGGGGTCGCCGCCGAGATAGATCTTCTGCATCGCATCCGACGTGATCTGGGCAACTTCTTCCCAGCCCGGAATGACCGGCGCGAAGCGGGCGTCGGGCAGCAGCGCTGTGAAGGCGGCCAGATCCGCATTGTTGACGTAATAGTCCATCTTGGCCTCTTCCTTGTTCACCGGCAGGAAGCCTTCGCCTTGCGTGAACTTGGCGCGCTGCTCCTTGGTGAACAGGAAGTCCATCAGCTTCCAGGCCTCGTCCTTGTTCTTGGAGTTCTTGAACATGATCATGGAATCGGTGACGCCATAGGTGCCGCGCGCGCCTGTCGGACCGGCCGGGATGGCAGCGACGCCATATTTCAGGGTCGGTGCCTCATCCTTGATCTGGTTGGACAGGAAAGGCGCGGTGATCATCATGCCGACCTTGCCCTGCTTGAACAGGTTCTGCACATCCTCGCGGTTGTTGGATGTGACGCCCGGTTCGGTCAGCCCTTCGTCGATCATCGACTTGTAGAGCTTGGCGGCTTCGAGCGCGCCCGGCGTGCCGAGGCCCGACGTACCATCCTTGTTGAGGATCTCGGTGCCCTGCGACCACATAGCGTAGTAGTAATAGACGTCGGTCTCGATCTCCTTGCCCTGCAGGCCGAACCCGAAGGTGCCGGAACCCAGCGCCTTGATCTTGCGCGCATCATCCTGCAACTCGGTCCAGGTCGCCGGTGGCTTGGCAATGCCGGCCTTCTCGAACAGGTCTTTGTTGTAATACATGGCGCGCGCCGAAGCCGCGATCGGCAGGCCGTAGGTCTTGCCGCCCATGATCGATGGCGACAGGAAGGTCTCGATGAAGCGGCCCTTGAATTCGGGCGTGATATAGCCGTCGAGCGGCTCGGCGACATCCTGCTGCACGAAGTCGATCAGCCAGCGTGTACCGATGATCGACAGATCCGCATTGGTGCCGGCGGTGATGTCGGTTGTCAGCTTCTGCAGCAGCACATCCCACGGCACGACTTCGAACTTGACGGTGATGCCCGGATTGGCGGCCTCGAATTCCTTCTTCACCGCTTCGAAATACGGGCCGGTCTTGGCGCTGTATTCCGCGACAGTGACGCGCACTTCACCCGCTTCCGCCTGCGCCGCGAAGGCCAGCATGCTCATTCCGGCCATCAGGCCGACAGTCCATTTGGCAAGGCTCATCTGATCTCTCCCATTTTTGGTCCGCGCATATGCGCCCCTGACGCCGATGGCTGGCGCCAGATTTATGTGACTTTCCTACATTATCGATGAATTGCCCGCACGCAAGCAGATTATCGTGTTGCTTAATTACATTCTATTCGGTAGCCTGCCGCCATCCGCCTGACATGCTGGAGGAGCGTCCCTGTGGTTTCGAGAGCCGAATTCGAAGGCAGGACTGCCGTTGTCACAGGGGCCGGCGGCGGCCTTGGCTCGGCGATTGTCGCGCTGCTGGCCGATAGGGGCGCCCGCGTGGTGGGCTGCGACCAGTCCGAGGAGGCGCTGGCAAGCCCGCACCTTGCCTCGCACCATGTCTTCAACCTTCTCGACCGGGCTTCCATCGAGGCGGGGATCGCCGCTGTGCTGGACAAGGACGGCGTGCCCGACATCCTGATCAACAATGCCGGCTGGACACGTGCCGAGACGCTTGCCGCGCTCGACGCCGACAGAATAGAGCACGAGCTCGACCTCAATCTGACCGGGGTGATGACTTTCGCCGACCCACTGGTGAAGGCGATGGCCGCACGCGGTTCAGGCAGTGTCGTCTTCATCTCTTCCGTCAATGCCATCGCGCATTTCGGCAATCCCGCCTACGCCGCGGCCAAGGCCGGCATCAACGCCTATGCCAAATCGATCGCCGTCGAGCTTGGCCGCAGCGGCGTGCGCGCCAATGTCGTCTGTCCGGGATCGATCCGCACCGCCGCTTGGGACCATCGCCTTGCCAAGGACCCTGAAATCCTTGGCAAGCTGCAGCGGCTCTATCCGCTCGGCCGCATCGTCAATGCCGCGGAAGTGGCGGAAGCGGTGGCTTTCCTTGCATCGGATCGCGCATCGGGCATAACAGGCGTGGTGATGCCCGTGGACGCCGGACTGACCGCCGGGTGCCTGCCGTTCATCGACGACATTTTGGGAGCGTAACCATGACCGACGTCGAGTTCCGCGACCTGTCGAAATCGTTCGGGCAGCACAAGATCCTGGAAAACATCAGCCTCGACATAAAGAGCGGCGAGTTCGTGGTGCTGGTCGGCCCGTCCGGCTGCGGCAAGTCGACCCTGCTGCGGATGCTGGCGGGCCTGGAGACCATCACATCAGGCGATCTCCTGATCGACGGCACGCGCGCCAACGAATTGCCGCCACAGCAGCGCAACATCGCCATGGTGTTCCAGTCCTATGCGCTGTTTCCACATTTGAAGGCATCCGACAATATCGGTTTTGGCCCGAAGATCCGTGGCGAGAACCGCGCGGCCATCGACCGGAAGGTCAAGAAGGCATCCGGCGTTCTCAACCTGTTCTCCTATCTAGACCGTTATCCCCGGCAGTTGTCGGGCGGCCAGCGCCAGCGCGTTGCCATGGGCCGCGCCATTGTGCGCGAGCCGTCGGTGTTCCTGTTCGATGAACCGCTGTCCAATCTCGACGCACAGTTGCGCGTCCAGATGCGCACCGAGATCAAGGCGCTGCACCAGCGGCTGAAGTCGACAATCGTCTATGTCACCCATGACCAGATCGAGGCCATGACCATGGCCGACCGCATCGTCGTCATGGATCGCGGCAGGATCCAGCAGGTGGGAGCGCCGCTGGAACTTTATGACCGTCCGGCCAACAAATTCGTCGCCGGCTTCCTCGGCTCGCCATCGATGAGCTTTGTGTCCGGGGCTCTCAAGATAACGCCCGACAAGACCTGGTTCGAGTCGGCTGGCGGCGGCCGGCTTGCGCTTGCCGGCAAGGCGGCGCCGGCGGGCAGCGCGGTGGAGGCCGGCATCCGGCCCGAGCACTTCATCATCGGTGAAGCGGCCGATGCCATGGCGCTCAAGGTGGATGTCGTCGAGCCGACCGGTTCCGAGACCCATGTCTATGGCGCCATTGGCGCCGACACTGTGCGCGCCGTGTTCCGCGACCGGGTGCCGGTCAGGCCGGGCGACCTGCTGCCGGTCTCGGTCGATCCCCGCAACATCCATCTGTTCGACAAGGCGACGGGCCTGCCGCTATAAACCCTACCCCTGCGAAGGCAACGGCATGAAGACGAAGCGACAAACATGAAGATGAAAATACGGGCATGAAGACGAAAACACGGGCATGAAAACGCCGGCCGACATCATCACGCGGCTGCAGCTGATGTCGCAGGACGGCACCAAATCGGACCGCCGGCTGGCCAGCCTGGTTCTGTCCGACCTCGACTTCGCCTCCAAGGCGGCAATATCCGAGATTGCCGCGCGCGTCGGGGTCAGCGAACCGACGGTGACCCGCTTCTGCCGCAATCTCGGCTGCGAGGGCCTGCGCGATTTCAAGTTCTACCTGGCGCAGGCCATCGCCATTGGCGGCCAGTATCTCTCGCCCGAACCGCTGAGCCGCGACGCCCGCGAGCAGCGCATCGCCTCGGCCATCACCGAAGCGGCGATCTCAGCCATCCAGCGCGCCAGCGAGAACCTCGATATGACGACGCTGGTCGCTGTCGCCGAGCGGCTGGCGACGTCGGGCAATGTGCTGTGCATCGGCTCCGGCGGCATCTCGTCGATGATGGCGACCGAAATGCAGAACCGGCTGTTTCGGCTCGGCCTGCCGGTGCTGGCGCAGATAGATGGCCAGTTGCAGCGCATGTACGCCGCCGTTGCCACACCAGACACCACGCTGGTCGCCTTTTCGGTGTCAGGCTATGCGCGCTCGGTCATAGAGGCGGTGCAGGTCGCCCAGCAATATGGCGCCACCACGATCGCCGTCACTGCACCCGATTCGGCGCTGGCAAAGGCCGCCGACACGGTCATCCATCTGCAGCCGCTCGAGGACGGCAACATCTACAAGCCGACATCGTCACGCTACGCGCTGCTGGCGATCGTCGACATGATCGTGACATCGGTTGCCGAGGCGCGTGGGCCCAAGGTGCTGGAGAATTTGCGCCGCATCAAGCAGAGCGTGAACACGCTGAAGGTCGACGATCCCCGCCTGCCGTTAGGCGATTGAACTTCAGCCGGACGACTGGCCGCTGAGCGTTTCGACGTCCCGCGCCAGCATCTCGGGATCACCCAGTATACGCAACGTCTTGAGCCGTGCGGTGCCGCCGGCGACGACCGAGACGGACGATGCCGGCACTCCCAGTGCCTTGGCGACCAGTTTCTGCAACGCTTGATTGGCGGCGCCGTTTTCGGGCACGGCGCGGACCCGCGCCTTCAAATGGCTTCGCCCGTCCGCCGAGGTTTCGGCGCCTTCGAACCTGTCCACGGAAGATTTTGGTGTCAGCCGCACGAACAGGTCGATGCCGTTCTCGCGGATGCGGAACGGCGCGCTCATTCAGGCGTCAAGCGCCCAGCACCAGCGGCGCTACCGTGGTGAGAATGAACTGCCTGACGAAGAACAGGATCAAGAGCAGGATGATCGGCGAGATGTCGACGCCGCCAAGGTCCGGCATGAAGCGGCGGATCGGCCGCAGCGCCGGTTCGGTCAGCCGATAGAGCATGTTGCCGATGCTGCCGACGAACTGGTTGCGCGAATTCACGACGTTGAAGGCGTAGAGCCAGGAAAAGATCGCCGAGGCGATGATGATCCACCAGTAGAGGTCAAGCGCCATGACGATGGTTTGAATGAGGGCGAGCATGCCGGTCTCCGATTGTTGCCGACATGTAGCCATTGCGCGCCAAACCGGCAAGGGCCGGCAGCCACCGCGCCAGGCAACAAGGATTTCGGCAAAACGCCGCCTTGACAGAAATCCGCCGCGCCCGATAAATGCGCCATCCGTTGGACGGGGCTGTAGCTCAGCTGGGAGAGCGCGTCGTTCGCAATGACGAGGTCAGGAGTTCGATCCTCCTCAGCTCCACCAGCGGGATAATCGGTTTTCCACTTTTTGACTGACCGCCAAGGCTCGGGCACCGTCCGATACAGCCCGATGCGACGCGGCGCCGATACCCCCCAAAAAGGCCATATGCGATTTCGCGCGATTCCGATGCATGGCAATTGTCAATTGGACTTATGGCGATGGCCGCTATCGGATTGGCGCTATTTTTTTTGAAAGCTGTCCCATTAGACTGGGGCTCTCAAATCAGTTTTTTCTGTGTGTTGTGACAAGGCGTTTCGGCGGGGGCGACCGAAGACGTTATATGGGATTCTTGAGTCGAAATGAAGAATTCGCCTGCGAAAGCAACGCCGTGTCCATTCGCGAGAACCTCGCTGCAAATCTCCGACGGCTCTGCAAGGACCATGCTTCGGTTAGCGCCGTATGCCGTGAGTTGCGTATCAACCGTACGCAGTTCGAACGCTACCTGCAGGGCCAGACCGTTCCGAACAAGGCGACTGCCAAGCTGATTTGCGACTACTTCCGCATCGACGAAGCGGAACTCTACCGGGACCCAGGCGCTCCCGAGCCGAGGGCTCCCGGCCTGCCGCCGATTTCGGAAAGCCTGTTCAACCAGATGATCCGCCCGCCCGCCCCATCGATCGCGGGCGGCACCTATTTCACCTACTTTTCGATTCCCGCTCGTCCCGACCTCTTGATGCGCTCGGTGACCTTCGTGCGTCGCGAGGCTGAACTGGTCACATTCCGCCGGGTCACCGGATGGTCGGAGCGCCGTGGCTCGACATGGGCGCGGGCGCGCGGCAATCACTATGGCGTGGCGATCTCGCGCCTGAACTGGATCTATTTCAGTGGCGTCAACCGCCGCCAGACCGGTGAACCATCGCTGATCTCGGTGCAATGGGCTCCTATCTCCGAACCGGTGCTGACGGGCAAGGCCATGCTTCTGACGGAGGCCGGGCCGGCATTCGTATCGGTCATCATGCGGCAGGATATGTCCGGTATCCGGCCACGGCATGCGATCCGCATGGCGCATGTCGTCAGGCTTGATGATCCGGGCATCGATCAACTCGTCGTCAGCCTCGCCCGGGACGGGGTGGGCTGAACCGCTTCGCGTCGCCAAGGATGTGACAGACGCCCTTCAGGTCTTTGTCTCTATGCGCATCGTCTCCCCAAAGCCGGGGGCGCCTTTGGGCGACGTGCGCCAGCTGATCGCTTACGCTAAATAAGAATAAGAATATCCCGAAAAAGCGTATGCTTTCGATTGCCTACTCCATATCTGAGCAAAATCGATATTTTAGACTTTATCACCAATAAAGATATTTTAGATCACGTTGGCTTTACTACAATTTTAACAAACCATTAACTCTTTCGACCTTACCTTTCCTCTCGCAGATCCCGCTGTGGGGGTCTTTCAACAGATCCCATTTGGGGGTCGGGAAAGGGACAAAAATGGCCAAGAAAGTAAACAATGCCCCGAAGCTGACGGTCGCCGCAGGCACGCAGACCGTCTTCTTCTCGCAGGGCATGCACTACAACAAGCGCTGAAGTCGTTCGGCGCCGACGGGCTGTCAGCCAGTCGGCGTCTCGCATTCACAAAACGGCATCCAGCATCATGAAAATGCGCTCTTCAAAAACGCTTGTCTTCTATCCCGGGACCAACAAGGTCACGGCCTGCAACTTCCTGACCAGAAACGTATTTGAATGCAGCCCCGAGGTAGTCGGCCTTCTTGCATCCTGGGACGAATGGGCGTCCACGGCGGAAATCGCGCGCGCCCATGGATGGTCGAAATCCGACCTCAACGCCGTCGTCCCGCAATTGCTTGATTTTTCCGCCCTGGTCACCGCCGGCTCGCCGCTGGCCGAACAGGAAACAAAATTTTCCGGACAGTGGAGGTGGGGCATCCCGACCGCGCTGATGCATTTCTGCGTCCAGGACGCAGAGTTCATGACTATTGAACAGGCCGAGACACACCAGATCGACCGCGCCGGGCACGTCGCGCAGCCCGACCTCGTGCTCAAGAATGCCATGGGCGCCATTCGGCTGCCGAATGCGCTCGACGACAACGAACTTCTGAGCCTGATGGCGCGGCGCCGCACCAACCGCACCGCGGCCGCGCCCACCATCACCGCCCAGCAGCTCTCCGACTGTCTGTTCGCGGGCATGGGCATCACCGGCGAGACCAGCAACTGCGTCGGCGCCCTGCCGCTGGGCATGACCCCTTCGGGCGGCGCCCGGAACCCCTACGAGGCCTATGTGGTAGCACTTGGCGTCGAGGGGCTGGAGCCCGGCGTCTATCACTATTCCGCTGCCGATCACGATCTCGGCAGGGTCTCCGTCAACCATCTGCCGAAGATCTCCGAACTGGTCGGCGGGCAGGAATGGGCTGATGCCATGCCTTGCCTGATCATGCTTTGTGCCAGGCTCGACCGCACCATGTGGAAATATGAGGATGCCAACGCCTACCGCGTCGTGCTGATCGAGGCCGGCCATATCGGCCAGAACATGATGCTGGCGGCGACCAGGCATGGTCTGTCGGCCTGTCCCACGGCAGCGCTCAGCCATTCGGCGATCAACCGCCTTCTCGGCCTCGACCGCCTTACCGACGCACCGATCTATGCGTTGACCCTCTCGACCCCGGAACCAAGCCCGCATTCGGCGGGTCAGTCGATCAATTAGCCGTCTTATTATGTCTGTTGTATCCAGTACGCTTTCTCTGAGTTCCACCAGATGACAGGAGCAGACCGTGCCAAATCAGACCCTACGTCAGTCAGAGATCGATAGTCTTCAATACATCGCATCGATGAGCAATGAGCTGGTGCAGATGGCCGAAGCAAGCCGTTTTCCCATGATCTCCTATCTCTTGGGCATGGCCTATGCCGAAGCCTTCGATGTCCTGCGCGGCGCACGGCCGGCAAGGCATGCGCAGCTCAGCGGCAACCCGATGCATTCCAAGGCCAATGCAAAGGAAAGCCACGCCCAGCCAAGGAGCGCGTAGCGGATGCAACCTTCAGCCCTGTGCGCGCCGGCCGGCTCGCGGCCGAGCCGGTGGGAGACAGTCTGTGCGCTGCAAAGCCTGCTCCCCCTCCTGAAGAAGGCCGCCGCCGACCTCGGTCATGCCGAAATGGTCTACTGGTTCGAACAGGCCGACGCTGAGGTCGCCAACATCATCCGGGGCCAGCCATCCGATATGACAGCGATTCCGACCTTGATCGCCGCTAGCCCGCAACATCGACATTAATGCACGCAGATTTGAGGGGGACCCGCCGATGAACATGATCGCAACCATCAGCAGCGCCGACGCCAGCGACAGCATTTTCGGCGAGCTCCACGCCTTGATCGCCCGCCGTCCGGCATCACCGGATAGCGCGCGCATCGAAGCCCGCCAGCTCGTCTCGATGGCAATGGCCGACACCTGGCAGGCCGACAGCCTGTGGGGGGCGACGGATGCCTTTCACGCCCATTTCGACTTCATGATGCAGACCATCGAGATCAATGGCGCCGACGACCCGAGCCTCAGGACGCTGCGGACGAAATGCCGCTTCTACCTGGAGCAGGTCGAAGCGCTCTGCCAGTCGATGGGCCGCTGATCGATCGCTGTCCGCGCGAGGGCCAATGGCACCACCGTTTCGGTGCCCTCAGGACACGCTAATCGCGCAAGTTGAAGACGAACGGCGCCGTGCGGCTTTGGCGCCCACCAAGCTCAGGCGGGGGTGCGGGAACGGAAGCCCCCTGAAGCACGGAAAGTGCCGCGCGATCCAGGTCCACATTGCCGGAGGAACGGGTCAATCTGGCAGACAGCACCCGGCCGGACGAGTCGACTGTAAACGTTACGTATGCACTGCCTTCGGCGCGTTGGGCTCTTGCCGCACTCGGATAGCGCGTATGTCGATTGATCCATGAGCGCAGTCTTGAATCCCATTTGCTGGAGTCGCCGGATCGCCCAGTCGCTTCCGCCGATTTCGGCGCTGCTGTCTTGGCCGCAGCCTTGGCATCGGCGCTGGCAGCGGCTACCGTTTTGGGCGGCGCCGCTTTTTCCTTCTTGGGTTTAGGCTTGTCGACAGGCTTTCTAGCCTTGGCCTCAACCGGTTTCTTGTCCTTCGGCGCCTCGACCGGCTTCGGCTGAGGCAACGGAACGACCACATCGGGGGCGACGGCCTCGACAATGTCCGGGATCACCTCATCCAGCGGTGGCCGATCGATCTGCTCAGCCATTTCGGTCTGGGTGGGCTCGGTCTCGTCGGGCGCAACCGCTTCCGGCTGTTCGACAATCGGTTCAGCCTTCTCGACCTGCTCAGGTGTCGGTTCCGTCGTCGTCGGTGTTGGCGTTGGCTCGCTCTGGTCCGGCGTCACCGCATCCAGCGCCGCGACCTGTTCCTCCACAGCCGGCATCACCGTCATCGGCGCCATCTCAATCACCTGGGCTGGCGGCGAGCCGCCATCCGCTTCATTGACCATGCTGAAGTTCTGCACGGCATAAGCAACCGCGACATGCGCTCCGAGGACCAAAGCGGCCGCCCCAACCCACAGACCGAGGTCGCGCCAGCGAAAGCGCGACAGCTCTACCGTCGGAGAACCGGCCGATTGCGTCATGGCATCACGGTTCCCGTCGTCGCGGGCGCCGGTGCATCGGCCGCGGGCGCCGCCTCCAGGCCGACCAGCGCGATCTTCAGGTAACCGGCGCCGCGCAAAAGGTTCATCGCCTCCATCAGGTCGCCATAGGCGACCGCCTTGTCGGCACGCAGGAAGATACGCGTCTGCTTGTCGCCCTTGGTCCTGCTGTCCAGCGTGGCGGCGAAGGCCGGGCGCGGCACCGTGTCGTTACCGATCGCCAGGGTGAGATCGTCCTTCAAGGTCAGGAAAAGCGGCGTCTCCGGCCGCGGCGCGGGTGTCGCCGTCGATCCCGGCAGGTCGACATTGACGTCCACCGTCGCCAGGGGTGCCGCGACCATGAAGATGATCAGGAGCACCAAGATGACGTCGATGAAGGGCGTGACGTTGATCTCGTGGCTCTCCTCGAGATCGTCGTCCATGGTCTGTCGGATTCTGCTTCCCATGGCGCTGCTCCTGCTACTCCGCCGCCAGGGCTGTCGCCGGCGCTATCGTGCGGAAATCGAGGTCGCGGCTGACCAGCCGTTCGACGCCGGCCGAGGCATCGGCGAGGATCTGCCGGTAGCCGGCTATCGAGCGGGCAAAGACATTGTAGATCACCACCGCCGGAATTGCCGCGACGAGGCCCATCGCGGTGGCCAGCAGCGCTTCGGCGATGCCCGGCGCGACCACGGCGAGATTGGTGGTCTGCGCCTGCGAAATGCCGATGAAGGCATTCATGATGCCCCAGACAGTGCCGAACAGGCCGACGAAAGGCGCCGTGGAACCGATCGTCGCCAGCACGCCGGTGCCGCGCGACATGCGCCGCGACGCCGCCGCCTCGATGCGCGACAGGCGCGAGCTCACCCGTTCCTTCAACCCGTCGCCAGATACATGGTCAAGCGCGCCGGCCGAAAGCGCGGTCTCGTCTTGCGCTGCCTTGACCAGAAGCGCGCCGGGGCCGCCGCTGCGGTCGAGCGCGCGGCTGGCCTGCTTCAGCGTGGCGGCGTCGCCGATCGCCCGGACGGCGCGGCGGATGCGCAGCTTGCCGCCGAAAATCTCCAGCGATTTTGCCAGCCATATCGTCCAGGTGACGAGCGATGCGAAAGCCAGTCCGATCATGACCGCCTTCACGATGATGTCGGCGGCCATGAACATGCCCCATGGCGACAAATCGTGCGGCAGGTTCAGCTCCACTCTTCCCGCGGCCTCGGTCGGCACCGCTGCGCCCGGCTGGCCTGCCGGCGGCGCCGGCGCCATCATGGCCGGTGCGGCTGCCGCCGGTGTGGCAGGCGCTGGTGCGGCGGGCGCTGATGCGGCTGGAGCAGCGGGTGTGGCTGCAGTGGGCGCGGCCGGGGTCGCGATCGCAGGGGCAGCGCCGGCCGGTTGCTCCTGCGCGGTCGCGCTGCCGCCCGCCAGGATCACCGATGCGACCAACGCCGCCAACAAACCATGTCTAGACAAGAGCTTCTTCCTTGTTCTCACAGCGGCCAGCCACTTCCACCGCCGAAATCGTCACTGCACATAGCCGACGGGTTGGCCGGTCACCGGGTGCGCGAACACGCCCATCTCCACGCCGAAAATGCCCTTGAGCACGTCGCCCCGCATGATTTCGCCCGGAGTGCCGCGTGTCAGCAGCTTGCCTTCCTTGAGCGCGATCAGCTCATCGCAATAGCGTGCCGCCATGTTGGGATCGTGCAGCACGACGACGACGCACAGGTCGCGTTTGCGGCTGAGCTCCCGGACCAGACCCAGCACCTCGACCTGATGGGCGATGTCGAGCGCCGAGATCGGTTCGTCGAGCAGCATGACGCCGGCATTCTGCGCCACCAGCATGGCAAGCCAGGCGCGCTGGCGCTCGCCGCCGGACAATTCGTCGACCAGCCGGTCGGCGAAACCGTCCATGTCGGTCAGCACCAGCGCCTCCTCGACATGCCGCCTGTCTTCCGCACTGAAGCGGCCAAGCGCGCCATGCCAGGGGTAGCGGCCGAGCGTCGCCAGTTCGCGCACCGTGAGGCCGGTTGCCGCTGGCGTCGTCTGCGGCAGATAGGCGAGCGCGCGGGCGAGTTCGCGGGCGCCCCATTGCGGCAACGGCCGTTTGGCGAAGGTGATGGCGCCGGAGCTTGCCGGTTGCTGGCGGGCCAGCAGCTTGATCAGTGTCGACTTGCCCGAACCATTGTGACCGATCAGCCCATAGACGCGCGAGCGCTGCAATTCGAGCGAGACCGGACCGAGCAGCGTCCGCTCGCCGACGGCAAACCGCACCGCGTCGATATGAAAGGCAGTCTCGGCTCCAGCCACGGTCATGGTCCTCTCCGGTGCGGCTCCCGCATTTCCAATTTCTGGCCGCGGCAGTCCGATGCCCGGTTGACTATGAAACATGACCTTACTAGTCAACATTGAAGATGACTTTAACAGTCAACAAATCGTTGAAACGGGCACATCAGCGAACGGGCGCGGCATTTGCCCGACGGGCGCCACGGCGCACCGTATCTCGCGTTTAGGCCGTCACCCGGTAGACGGCCGCACTCTCGCCGGTCAGGATGGGGCCTCGCAATCGGCGAGGAGAGAAACGCGGATGATCAAGGCAACACCCTTCGACTACCCCTATGACGGCAGGCTGGTAGCTGAAAACACGGCACTCATCGTCATCGACCTGCAGCAGGACTTCCTGTCGACCACGGGCTACTTCGCCAAACAGGGATATGACCCCTCGCCGCTGCGGGCGATCCTGCCAACCGTGAACAGGCTGATATCAGCCGCACGCAAAGCCGGCGTCACCATCATCCACACTAGGCAGGGCTACCGCGCTGACATGGCCGACATGACGCCCTACGAGAAATGGCGCCGCAAGCGCTCCGGTCTCGACGGCACCGACATCCTGCTTCGCTCGGGCGCTGGGTTCCAGATCGTTCCGGAGATCGACGTCGCACCTGACGACATCATTGTCGACAAGACCTGCAACAGCGCCTTTACCTATACGGATTTCGAGCTTGTGTTGCGCGCGCAAGGCATCACGCATCTGATGTTTTCCGGATGCACGACCGATGTCTGCGTCCACACCACGCTGCGCGAGGCCTGCGACCGCAATTTTCAGTGCCTGACGATCTCTGATGCCTGTGCCAGCGGCGACAGACAAGCCCATGAGGCAGCGCTTCACATGGTGACGGTGGAGGACGGCGTGTTCGGCGCATTGACCGATTCAGCCGCCGTCATCGAAGGCCTGTCGCGGCTTGGCGACAGGCGTTAGACGACAGGCTTCAGCCCGCGGCGCGCGTCTCCAACCCGCCACGAGGCGCATAGGCGCCTGGCTGGAAGGCATCATGTTCGCGGCGCGCCAGCGAGTTGCGCAGCAGGGCGAGCGTTTCCCGGCCGACTGTCGCGATCTCGCGCGGTGCGTCGACGCCGACGATCATGAATTCATCGATGCCGAGCCCGGCATAGGCAAGCAACGACAGCGCGACCTGGGCCGGCGGCCCGGACAGGTCGACCGCCTTGTGGCCCGTGGCGGAAGCGCCCCGGTGGATCCGGACCGGAAGTGCGAAACGCAGCTTGCCCGCCCGGCCATGTTCGGCGGCAGCACCACGCGCCCGCTCCATCAGCTGCCGGACCTCATCGATCGAGCCGGGCGCCAGTTCGAAAACGTCGGCATGCCGGCCGGCCACTTTCAGCGCCGTTCCAGACTGCCCGCCCATGCGGATGACGAGGTCGGCGCCGTGCGGACCTTTGCGCTCGATATAGCCGCCCTTGATGCTGTAGAAAGCGCCTTCATGGTCGAACGGCCGGTCGTTCGACCACAGCCGCTTGAGCAGCACCAGATATTCATCGATACGCTGCCAGATGACCGTGTGCCCGACCGGACGTGTTTCGGCGTCGTCGTCGTTCAGCGGCTCGCTGATCATCCTGAGCGCCAGCCGTCCGCCGCTTTTCGTGTCGATCGATGCCAGCTGGCGGGCCGCCACTGTCGGCTCGACCACGCCTGCCCAGTGGGTCAGCACGACCTCCAGCGATGAGGTGCGATTCAGCACCTGGGCGGCAAGATCCATGTTGGTCAGCAATCCAGCCGGATCGTCGACGACGATCTTCTGGAAGCCACCGTCCTCGATCAGCCCAAGCTTGGTCGCCGTCTCGGCAAAATCGTAGAAGAAGGGAATGGCGGCAGCGGCGGTCTTGCCGGGGACATGCGTGAATTCGATCGGCATTGTCATCTCCTCCATCTCTGGAATCATGGATGCGGTGAAATTCGAACCACGGCCGCGCACAAACGCGCCGGGATCCGGTTCATTCAACTCCGATTGCCTGATACAGCGGGGAAACTGGCCCCTGTCGATCTGGTTTTCTAGGGAATAAGGCCCAGAACAACGGCCCCGGTGAACACAAACGCAAGGGCAAAGACGAGATAGGCGAACGCTCCGGCATAGGCCGGGCGAAAGGTCTGGGCATTGACCAGCCTCTGGCCGCTACTGTCAGTCTGAGCGTTCTGGATATAGGACATATCGACCTCCGTCTCGCCCGTTAATCTATAAAACTTGTAGACTTTGTCGATTGCTATTTTCGAGCCATAAGCAGAATAATTTTTCCTTATGCGCCTTCCAATTGGTTGCAGATTGCTGAGAGGCCTTATCTGAGAGGTCGATTGGCAGAGCCGCCCGCATCACCCTAAGCGCTGAATGGACCAATGAGGAAAGGACGCAAGTCCTACCGTTCTTCCCTGCGGAAAGGCTTCAACAACGCCGATGGCGCCACCGCGTTGCGCGACATCACCGCCATCGCAACGATGGTGAAGATGAACGGCAGCATCAGGAACGTTTCGTAGGGGATATGCCCGAGCCCACTAGCCTGCATACGCAGCTGCAAGGCATCGACAAACGCGAACAGCAGCGCCGCCCCAGCCGAGCGCCAGGGATCCCAGCGGCCAAACACCACCAGCGCGATCGCCACCCAGCCACGCCCCGACACCACACCGAAGGTGAAGGCGTTGAACTGCGCCATCGACAGGAACGCACCGGCCAGCCCCATCAGCGCACCGCCGAGAATGACGGCCTGGAAGCGGGTGGCAATGACGCTGACGCCGGCGGAATCGGCGGCGCGCGGGTTCTCGCCGACCATCCGCACCGACAGGCCCCAGGGCGTGCGGTAAAGCACGAAGGCGGCCAGCGGTATGGCGATGATCGCCATGTAGACCAGGGCGAACTGGTTGAACACCGCCGGCCCCAGCACCGGAATGTCGGAAAGGATCGGGATCGGAACCGTCTGAAAACCCTTGATGCTGGGCGGCACCGATTGCTGGCCGAAGATCAGCCGGTAGAGGAAATAGGCGAGGCCCGACGAGAACAGGGTGACGCCAATGCCGCAGACATGCTGGCTGAGGCCGAGCGCCACCGTGAACAGCGCGTGCAGCGCGCCCATCAGCATGCCGGTCAGCACCGCCGCCAACACGCCGAGCCACAGGCTGCCGCTGAGGCTGGTGGCGGTGAAGCCGGTCATGGCCGACAACAGCATGATGCCTTCGATACCGAGATTGAGCACGCCGGCCCGCTCGGAAAACATTTCGCCGAGCGTCGCGAAGGCCAGCGGCGTGGCGATGCGGATGATGGCGGCGAGGAAGCCGACCTGAAAAATCTGTTCGAACACCGCGCTCATTGGGAGGCCCCAACCCGGCGGATGCGGTAGGCGGTGAACAGCAGCGCCACCAGCATGGCAAGCAGCGCCGTGCCCTGGATGACATCGCTGAGGAAGGCCGGCACGCCGGTCGCGCGCGACATCGCCTCGGCGCCGGTCATCACGGCGGCCAGGAAGATCGCCGCCGGCACGACGCCGAGCGGATTGAGCCGCGCCAGCATGGCAACGACGATGCCGGAGTAGCCATAGCCCGGCGAAATGTCGCTCATCACCTGGAAATGCACGCCGCCGACCTCGCCGACGCCGGCCAGCCCCGCCAGCGCGCCGGACAGCAACGCGGTCGAGATCAGCACCCGCTCAACGTTGATGCCGCCATAGCGCGCGGCTTCGGGATTCTCGCCGGTAACCCTGATCCTGAAACCGAGCGTCGTGCGCACGATGAGGAACCAGATCAACGGCGCCGCGATCAGCGCCACGATAACACCGAGATGCAGCCGCGTGCCTTCGATCAGCACCGGAAAATTCGCCGAATCCTCGATCGGTGGCGAGATCGGATAACCGCTGAAGCTATCCTTCCATGGCCCTTCGATCAGCGCCATCAGCGCGTAGTAGATGACCGAGTTGAGCAGCAGCGAGCTGACGACATCATCGACCTTGAATCTTACCCGTAGCGTCGCCGGCACCAGCGCGACCGCAGCGCCCGCCGCAGCACCGGCGATTGCCATCAGCAGCATGGCGAGCGGCCCGGGCATCGGGATCGCGCCGACAAAGCAACTCGCCACCGCGCCGGCCAGCAATTGCCCCTCGGCGCCGATATTCCAGAATTTGGCGCGGAAGGCGACGGCTACCGCCAGTCCGGTGAAGATCATTGGTGCGGCGCGCACCAGCGTCTCGGTGATCGCATAGCTGTCGCCAAGCGAGGCCGTGAACATCACGCCGTAGGATTCGAGCACACCCGCCCCGGCCAGCGCGATCAGCCCGCTGCACAGCACAAGCGTCGCCGCGATCGCCAGCAGCGGCAGCGCCAGGTTGAACCAGGCGGGCGTCGACGTGCGGACTTCCAGGCGAAACATCAGCTATGGCCCTCCGCCCCGGTCATCAGCAGGCCGAGCCGCCCGATCGTCGCGTCCGTGCTGTCGAGCGTGCCGACGATGCGGCCCTCATACATCACCGCGATGCGATCGCAGAGCACCAGCAGCTCTTCCAGATCCTCACCGATGACAATGATGCCGCAGCCCTTGGCGCGCATGTCGAGGAACTTTTCATGGATGAAGCGGGCAGCACCAATGTCGAGGCCGCGCGTCGGCTGCGAAACGATCAACACCTTCGGG